>NZ_JBTGUH010000002.1:0-780402 GCF_054343325.1 Paenibacillus marinisediminis | reverse complement strand
GGCGCTCGATCGTCTTCTGAATCGATACGTAGCGGTGAAGGTGCTGCGTCAGCAATTCGTGCACGATGAAGAATTCATTCGGCGTTTTGGTCGAGAAGCGCAGTCTGCTGCATCCTTGTCGCATCCGAATGTCGTCAGCATTTATGATGTCGGGCGGGAAGATGATATTCATTTTATCGTGATGGAATATATCGAAGGGCGCAACTTGAATGAGATCATTAAGGAACGGGCGCCGTTGCAAGCCGATGAATCGGTACGCATAGCGATTCAGATCTGTGATGCGCTCGATCACGCTCATCAACATCATATTATTCATCGGGACATTAAGCCCCACAACATATTGATAGGCAACAACGGACGTGTGAAGGTGACCGATTTCGGTATCGCGCGCGCTGTCACGTCCTCAACCATTACACAGACGGGCTCAGTACTCGGTTCTGTACACTATTTTTCACCTGAGCACGCGAAAGGCGTTTCTACTGGCGAGAAGTCTGACTTGTACTCGCTTGGTATCGTGCTGTACCAGATGGTGACGGGCAAGCTGCCATTCTTGGGAGAAAGCCCGATCAGCGTGGCTTTGAAGCATTTGCAGGAGCCGTTTGAGGAACCTCGTCTGGTGAACCCGCTCATTCCGCAAAGTGTGGAGAATGTCATACTCAAGTCAATGCGCAAGAATCCAGCTGAACGCTACCAGTCAGCTAAGGAAATGTTGGACGACCTGGAAACTTGCCTGCAGCCTAATCGGCTTCATGAGCCGAAGATATCGTTTGCGCACGCCGCTTCCTTCGACGATGATCAGGAAACGCGCGTCATGCCTGCGATCAGGATGGAAGAGGAGGAGTCTCGCATGCCAGTCAGCAGATCTGGCGGGGCTGGCACTGCTTATGCAGCCAGCGGCGCGTCAGCGCGCAATCCGCGCGAACGATCGACAGGCGGCGGAGGCGCTCAGCCTCCGCATAAGTCGGACGATCCACAGAAGAAGTGGGTCAAGCCTACAATCTGGATAACAGCGACGCTTGTACTTTTAGGAATTCTGATTGGTGTTGTCTTTTATGTGAAAGCCTTGTTGGATGTGAAAGAGGTCAAGGTTCCTAACCTTATAAACATGACCGAGCAGCAGGCGATAGCGGAACTGGCGAAGTGGAAGTTGGAAATTGAATTGCCAATCATCCGCGAGCCAAAAGAAGGCTTTGAGAAAG
Organism: Paenibacillus marinisediminis; assembly: GCF_054343325.1. Lineage (NCBI taxonomy): Bacteria > Bacillati > Bacillota > Bacilli > Caryophanales > Paenibacillaceae > Paenibacillus > Paenibacillus marinisediminis. The sequence goes on along the minus strand of NZ_JBTGUH010000002.1, from coordinate 779,203 downwards.
GTGTCGTCTTCAATCAAATCAAAGCGCCGGGTTCCATGGTTAAGGAAGGTTCCAGCATTAAGCTGTACGTGAGCGAAGGTGAACCGAAGAAGGCCATGCTCGATCTTAAAGGCTTGTCTTATGATGAAGCGGTTGCCAAGCTGTTGGAGCTCGGCGTGGAGCGCTCGCGAATCAACTCTGATCCCGTATACGATGACGAGGCAGCGCCAGATATGGTAGTTGACTCAATACCAGCTGCAGATGCGAAGTTTGACCCTAAGACCGATACGGTCAAGCTGATGGTTAGCAAAGGTCCTGAACCTTTCAACATGCCGAATCTAGTCGATAAAACGGAAGCTGAAGCGCTCGCGGAACTTGAGAAGAACGGATTGAAGCTGAAGAAGGACGGCATTATTCGAGAACCGAGCTACCGCCCTGAAGGTGTGGTTATCGACCAGAAGCCGTATGAGCCGAATGATCCGGTGACGAAGGGCTCGGAAGTGTTGATATATGTAAGCTCCGGTTATCCTCCGGAAGCGTTGAAATACACGTTTAATTTGCCTGTCGCTCCGAAAGAAGAAGGCAAAGAAACGGAGATTCGCATCGAGTTTTCCGATGCGCGCGGCGATAAACAGGATGGTGGTAAGCAGAAGATTACGACGGCTAAAGTATTCGCTGTAAATCTGGTCTTGGCTCCAGATAAGGATGCTGTGGTATCGGTATACCGTAACGGCGAATTCTTCGACGCGTACCCGATTAGGTACAGCGATGCGAAGCAAGGGACAGTTCCTATTCCAGAAATCAACCCTGCCACTACTGATCCTGTGACGGAACCAGATCCAGGCAATCAAGATGGTGGAGGAACAGATCCTGGCACTCCGGCAGAAGGTGAAGGGGATGGAGCCCAAGGAGGAGGAGAAGGATGAACTTAATTAGTAGACATCAGTCCTTGGAGGTAACTGCATGCCGCATGGGATAATTGTTAAAGCATTGAGCGGCTATTATTATGTGCAGCCGGATGGGCAGAAGATGGAGGATGCTGTTCAGTGCCGCGCTCGCGGCGTATTTAAGAAGAAAGGCGTGTCCCCGCTGGTAGGGGACCGCGTCGTGTATTCCATGACGGATAACGGCGAAGGAACGGTTGAAGAGGTAGCTCCACGATCATCTGAGCTCATTCGGCCGCCTATTGCGAACGTGGGCTTGGCACTGCTGGCATTTTCCGTACTGGAGCCGGACTTCAATACTCAATTGCTGGACAAATTCCTCGTACATATCGAGCACGCGGGGCTGGACGCTGTTATTGTCTTAACGAAATGGGACATCGCAGAACGTCTGCACGGCGATCAAGCTGGTAAGCTTATAGCTGAGCTTGAGCGACAGATCGAGGTGTATCGCGGAATCGGTTATGAGGTCATTGTAACAAGCGCGAAAGCGGGCACAGGCTATGAACAATTGCAGGATAGACTCTCGCACGATATCAGCGTGTTTGCCGGTCAATCCGGTGTAGGCAAGTCCTCATTGCTTAACGCGATGCTTCCCGGATCGGGGCTCGAGACGAATGCCATTAGTCATCGTCTCGGGCGAGGCAAGCATACGACACGGCATGTCGAGCTGCTTGCGCTCCCGAACGGCGGCTATATCGCGGATACACCAGGCTTCAGCCAGCTGGACTTTCTCGAGCTTGGAGTCGAGCAGCTTAGCGACTGCTTCCGCGAGTTTCGCGAGCTGTCGGGACAATGCAAGTTTAGAGGCTGCGCGCATATTCATGAGCCGGGCTGTCGTGTGAAGGAAGCGCTGGAATCTGGCGATATCGCGGAATCACGCTACCGTCATTACACGCTCTTCCTGGAAGAGATGAAAGACAAGAAGCGGAGGTACTGACATGATACGTATAGCACCATCAATATTATCTGCTGATTTTGCGCGCCTTGGTGAAGAAGTTGCAGATGTGGAACGCGGTGGCGCCGATTGGATCCATATAGACGCGATGGACGGCCGATTTGTGCCGAACCTGACGTTTGGGCCTCTCGCTGTCTCGGCTGTGCGTCCACACACGAAGCTGACGCTGGACGTGCACTTGATGATCGTTGAGCCAGAGAAGTATATTGAGGATTTCGCACGTGCGGGTGCTGACATTATAACGGTTCATGCCGAGGCGTGTCCTCATCTTCACCGTGTCATCTATCAGATCAAGGAATGCGGTGCAAAGGCTGGAGTAGCGCTAAACCCTCATACGCCTCTGTCAATTATTGAGGAAGTGCTGCCTGATCTGGATCTAGTGCTTATAATGACCGTCAATCCTGGCTTCGGTGGACAAAGCTTTATCGCAAATTCGGTGGACAAGGTACGCCGTCTGCGCGAGCTCGCTTATGCACGCGGATGCCATGACCTCTTCATCGAGGTGGATGGCGGTATAACGCCGCAGACTGCTCATGCGATTGCAGCGGCAGGAGCTAATGTTCTTGTAGCCGGAAGCGCTGTTTTTGGCGCTCAGGACCGCTCTAAGGCGATATCGGAGATCAGGGAAGCGGCGTCGGGCAAGTAGTATGATCGGCCATACAACATAGATTAGAGACTTCTTTGGGAGGAGAGAATGCAGGGTGACATGGCAAAAAGCCTTATTTACGGGGTTCATGAGCTTTTCCGCGGGGACGCTGCTCGGCATATATACCTTGTTGGCAGGGCCCGTCAAGTTTATATTTTCTATGGGGGCTCTGGGAGTAGCTTTCTACTTCTTTAAAAAGTACGATACGAAAGGGATTCGCATTGCGTTTGTCGTGCTGTCTTTCCTTTACGCGCTGCTGTTTGTCTTCTTGGCAACAGCTGTTATCTATATGACGAATATGCCTCAGCCAAGCTAGCCTTTTCCTAAGCTCGATGACTGTTGGCGACGGGATGCAATCCTTGACTTTATAAGCGGGAGATGCGGCGCCCATTTTCAAAGTTGAACACGCATACCGCCCTAGGCGGCGGCATAAGATGGTTACATGAGCGCGGTCTCATGTGGCCATTTTTTGTGTGAAGGTCGTCACGCTAGGAGGATTCCTGTGAGGAGGGGACTCTTTGTGAGGAGCAAGCACATCGCGAATAGCTCGGGCATAGACGAGAACGACGAGGAGGGTGGAAGATGAAATTTTATACGTTTAAGCTGCCGAAATTTCTGGGAGGATTCGTGAAGGCGATCTTGAACACCTTTAATAAGAATTGACGCCTGACACGCCAACCACGAGCTAAATCCGTATTTTATCCATCCGACACGGTTCCTTCCGCTTGCGAAGCATATATGTGGTTCTAAAAGCCCTTGTGCATGGTTTGTACAAGGGCTTCGGCATGACCATAACTGTCTGCGCCTCCTCAAAATTTCTTTCTCCTTATAATTCACTGGAGCAACGGTCATACTATTCCAATATTTAAGTATCTGTCGAATGGAGTTGCAGCAGCATGAACATCATTGATGAACTGGAATGGCGCGATGCCATAAACCAACAGACCGATGCGGAAGGATTACGCCGATTAGTTAGTGAGAAGAAAATATCCTTATACTGTGGAGTTGATCCAACAGGCGACAGCATGCACATTGGACACTTAATTCCATTTATGATGATGAAGCGGTTTCAAATGTTCGGTCATCGTCCCGTCATCTTAATCGGCGGCGCAACCGGAACGATAGGGGATCCAAGCGGTCGCACTACTGAACGGCAATTGCAAACCTTGGAACAGGTACAAGCAAATGTGGATGCGTTAACCAATCAAATCAAGAAATTGTTTGTCTCAGGCGGCAGCAATGAAATCAAAATGGTAAACAACTATGATTGGACGCATGACATGACGGTTCTCGATTTCTTGCGCGACTATGGCAAACACTTTAGCGTGAACACTATGCTGGGCAAAGATATAGTGGCGAGCCGACTGGACAGCGGTATCTCGTTTACAGAATTCTCGTATCAGATTCTTCAATCCTTGGATTTTCATTATTTATATAAAGAAGAAGCTGTTCAATTGCAAATTGGCGGCGCGGATCAATGGGGGAATATTACGAGCGGTCTGGATTTGATTCGTAAGAAGGAAGGGCCGAATGCGAGCGTATATGGTTTGACGATTCCATTAATGCTGAAATCAGATGGCACGAAATTTGGTAAAACAGCAGGCGGAGCCATCTGGTTGGATCCAAACAAAACGACGCCATATGAATTTTATCAGTTCTGGACGAATACAGATGATCGCGATGTCATCCGATTTTTGAAGTTTTTCACATTTTTGAGCAAAGATGAGATTGACAGCTTGGAAGTTAAAGTGCAGACAGAGCCCCATAAACGCGAGGCGCAAATAGTCCTTGCCGAAGAAATGACTAGGTTTGTGCATGATGATGAATCGCTAGAGCAGGCGAAACGAATAACAGCTGCTCTATTTAGCGGTGATATCAAATCATTGACTGCGGATGAAATCGAACAGGGATTTAAAGAGATGCCGACCTTCAACGCTACAAAAGAACCGAAAAATGTAGTGGAATGGCTGGTTGAATTAGGGATTGAGCCTTCTAAGCGGCAAGCGCGAGAAGACATTGTGAATGGAGCCATATCTATAAATGGCGAATTGTTAAACGATGTAGATGCGGAAATCACGATGGAATACGCATTTGATGGAAGATTTATTATTGTTCGTAAGGGGAAGAAGAACTATAGCTTAGTTAAAATAGATTAATTGTATTCGGAATTTGCTTGTGAACTGTCCGCTCACTTCCTTTATGGAGGCGATGCGGATTTTTTTGTGGTCTTAGCAGAATAAATAACTTCTATGTGAGGCACATTAGGTATGTTACATTTTCACTTGAATAGGAGAAAGCGCGATGACCACTACAAAAAAATTGACACTTTTCGGGTTAATCGGAATTACAATGGCGTTCTTTGGTACTGTCCGCAGTGTTCCGACTCTCGCAATAACAGGTTGGACGCAAATATTCTATATGCTTGTAGCTGCAATATTATTTGCTCTGCCGATCGCACTAATGTCTGCTGAGCTTTCAACAGGATTTCCAGAAGAAGGCGGGCCGCAAGTATGGGTGAAAAATGCTCTTGGAGAAAAATGGGGATTTGTAACCTCGTGGCTGCTATGGGTGCAAATGTTCTTCGGTATGGTTATGGTGTCTTCTACAGTAGGCGTATTGCTGGGATATGTTATTAACAAGCCGGAACTATCCTCAAACAATTATTTCATCTTTGCGCTCATACTGATTTCGTATTGGGGCGTGACCATACTTAACTTAAAATTCGATATGGTTAAGATCGCGGGTAACTGGGGATCAGTTATTGGAGTATATATTCCGTTTGCGCTTCTTGTCGTGCTTGGTCTGGTTTACTTTTTCAAACATGGCATTCAACCAGACAGCTATCTTGGAAATTACACACCCTCTAAACTGCTGCCGGATTTTACCGATTTGGGTAGTTTGACCTACTTATCAGGTATTATCTTCATATTTGCAGGTGTAGAGATTTCGTCCGTTCACGCCAATAATATTGAAGAACCAAAACGCAATTATCCTATTGCAGTTATTGCATCGGTTATATTGCTGGTCATATTCAATCTTGTTGCGGGTCTAACGGTTGCGAACGGTGTTAAGATGGGAGAACTTGAGCTCTCTAATATTACACAACCCTTCTTAATTTTTTGTCAGGATTTAGGTCTTCCCTTAATTATCGTAAATATCATCTCGGCCATGATTCTCATCGGAGTACTCGTGCAGTTAAGCGCGTGGGTGCTTGGACCGAGTAAATCCATGATCAAGGTAGCGGAAGAAGGGAGTCTGCCTAAATTTTTTCAAAAGAGAAACGATAAAAATATTCCGATCACTTTTGTTTACGTACAAGCTATTGTTATCTCTTTGGTTTCGTTCTTGTACATAGTTGTACCGGACGTAAACAGCGCATTTTTGATCATTACCATCACGACAACTATTCTTTACTGCGTCGTATATGCTTTGATTGCGATCTCGGCGATCGCTCTGCGCTACAAGATGCCAGACATCGAAAGACCGTTTAGATTGGGCAGCAAAGGAAATGGCTTGATGTGGTTTGTCTCGATATTAACGATGATAAGCGTTGCAATCACGATTGGGGTCAGTATGATTCCACCATCCATTCTGCAGCCAAGCCAGTATACACTGTACATTACTTTCCAAGTAGGGGCTACGGTGGTAATGATTGGTATCGCTCTAATTATAAACAGATTTAAAAAACCAGAGTGGAAAAAAAGCGAATAATCGAAATTAGGTTGGGAGGAATATAGTAATGGAACAGGGAAAAGAAACGAATTATAACGTGCCTGATATTAATCTGAAAGCATTATTTCTGGGAGATAAAGGTGAAAACGTTGATTTATTTAAAGAATTGCTACTTAAAGTAGTGGACGAGCATGTGGGTTGGCGTCAAAATTATCAGCCCCAAGACTTGCCCGTCATCACACCGCAAGATAAAAGCTCCGATAGCTTTAATGAAACAGCGGATCATGTTCGCAGTGTATTCAATGAATTGTCTTCCAAGCTGCGGACGGAATCTCTCCCTTGGCATACAGCAGGTCGTTTCTGGGGACATATGAACTCAGAAACACTGATGCCTGCCATTATAGCTTACACTGCTGCTATGCTGTGGAATGGCAATAATGTCGCTTATGAATCCTCGCCGGCAACTTCAAAGATGGAAGAGGAAGTCGGTCATGAATTGGCTCGTCTTATGAGCTATAGAAAGGATCTTTCTTGGGGACATATTTGTGCGGACGGTTCTATCGCAAACTTGGAAGGTCTGTGGTATGCAAGAAATATGAAGTCACTTCCACTTGCGATCAAAGAGGTAGCTCCTCAGCATGTCGAAGGAAAATCGGAATGGCAATTGCTGAATATGTCAGTAGAAGAGATTCTAGATATCATGGATCAAATTCCTGATCAATTAGATGAGATAAAGGCTCATTCTGCGCGCAGCGGCAAACATTTGGAGAAGCTTGGCAAGTGGATTATTCCGCAGACGAAGCATTATTCTTGGTTGAAGGCCGCTGATATTATCGGAATCGGGCTGGATTGCACGGAGCCTATTGATGTAGATGAGCATTATCGAATGGATATTGGCAGCTTGGAAGCGAAGATTCGTTCGTTGGCTGCGGAACAAATTCCGGTGCTGGGTGTGGTTGGCGTAGTTGGAACAACAGAGGAAGGCCAGATCGACTACATTGACAGAATTGTCGAGCTTCGCGAAAAGCTAAAAGGAGAGGGGATTTACTTCTACATTCATGTGGATGCTGCTTACGGCGGTTATGCACGGGCTATCTTCTTGGATGAGAACGATGAGTTCATCGATTATAAAAAGATTCCTGAAGCTTTCGAGAAGCATAACATATTCACGGAGAAAAATGATTGGCTTACCGAAGAGGTTTACAACGCCTTCAAAGCGATGAGTCAAGTTGAGTCCATTACAATCGATCCGCATAAAATGGGATATATTCCTTATTCGGCAGGCGCGATTATTATTAAAGATACTAGAATGCGCGATTCTATTTCGTATTTTGCAACTTATGTATTTGAAAAAGGGGCTAATATTCCGGCCTTGCTGGGTGCCTATATTCTCGAAGGCTCAAAAGCGGGTGCAACCGCAGCGGCTGTATGGACGGCTCATAAAGTGCTGCCTTTAAACATTAAGGGTTATGGCAAATTAATCGGAGCGAGCATTGAAGCTGCATACCGATTCTACCATTTCCTAGAGAATAAGGAGTTTAAGGTTAAGGACAAAACCATTAAAATCCATCCGCTTACAAAGCCGGATTTCAATATGGTTGACTATGTCTTCAATGAGGAAGGCAATACAGATCTGGCTAAAATGAATAAATTGAACCACGATTTCTTCAATTACGCCTCCTATGTTAAAGGTGGACTATACAGCAACAAATTTATTACATCACATACTGACTTTGCTATCGATGACTACGGCAACAGCCCGTTTCCATTCGTCCAAAGCTTGGGATTCAGCCGTGAAGAGTGGGATAAGGAAACCAAAGTTACTGTTCTGCGGGCTTGCGCTTTAACTCCATATGCTCATGACAAAGAGGTATTTCAGGAGTATGCGGCCAAGATCGAAGAGGCGATTCAGGAGAAGCTTGAAGCTATATACGAAAATGAAATGGATAATCAGCAGTAAAAGCATATACAAAGAACACAGCAGCTATAGTGTTTCACTCGAGCTGCTGTGTTTTTTTTGATATGTATAGACATAAAAAAAGGCTGATCCGTCAAATAGAAAATTCTACTCTTGGATAGCCCTTCTTTGTATATTGTACATGAGGTTAGACGCGAGTTACTTTACCTGCTTTCAATGCGCGCGTGCTCACGTATACGCGTTTCGGTTTGCCATCGACCAAAATGCGAACTTTTTGAACGTTTACGCCCCAAGAGCGGCGAGTTTTGTTGTTCGCGTGTGATCTAAAGTTACCAGAGCCAGGTTTCTTCCCCGTGATATAACATTTGCGAGCCATGCCTAACACCTCCTTATCCTTAAAGCAACAATTACATACATTCAATCAAATACTTAAATATGATACCATAGCCTAAAATGGCTCGTCAACTGAAACAGCAACTTTGTTTATTTACATTGTTTATTTATTAATTCTCTTATAGTACAATGGTGATTAGTCCATAATACTCAAAAAAAAGGAGTGAACGAACCATGGCCATCGAACTTGGATTGGAATTAGGTAAGGTTAACATATCTGAAGGGGTTGTGGCAGTTATTGCCGGTTCGGCCGCGATGGATGTTTACGGTCTTGTTGGCATGGCTTCGCGTAAGCAATTAAAGGACGGGATTGCTGAATTGCTCGGACAAGAAAATTTGTCGCGCGGAGTTGTAGTGCGCCGTGAGCAAGATGCGCTGCATATAGATCTCTACATTGTCGTAAGCTACGGTACCAAAATTTCAGAAGTAGCACACAACATTCAAGTGAAAGTAAAATACGTGTTGAATGAAGTGGTTGGATTGAATGTGGAACAAGTGAACATTTTTGTCCAAGACGTACGTGTATTAAGCTAGGAAGGAGAATATTCGTTGAACATTCGTTCTCTTAATGGAGCACAGTTTGCCAATATGGTGTTGAGCGGAGCTGACTCATTGAATCGTCATGCTGAACTCGTCAACTCCTTGAATGTGTTCCCAGTACCAGATGGTGACACAGGCACGAACATGAATTTAACGATGACGGCTGGTGTAGCGGAGATGAAATCCAAGCCATCGTCATCCATTTCCAAGACAGCAGAGGTATTGTCTAAAGGACTCCTCATGGGGGCGCGGGGTAACTCCGGCGTTATCCTATCTCAATTATTCCGTGGATTTAGCCGCGGTGTTGCTGGTCTTGATGAGGTGAACTCCACTCAGTTTGCGCATGCTTTGCAGACGGGCGTGGACACCGCTTATAAAGCAGTTGTTAAACCTGTTGAAGGCACGATCTTGACCGTTGCGAAGGAAGCTGCTAAGCATGCGGTACATATCGCACGCCGCACTCCAGATGTCCGTGAGCTTATGCTGGAGGTACTGACAAAAGCCAAATCGGCGCTTGCCAAGACTCCTGATCTGCTGCCTGTATTGAAACAGGTTGGGGTTGTAGACTCTGGCGGTCAAGGGTTGGTATATATTTATGAAGGATTCCTGCACTATATGGACACTGGCGCAATTGAAGGCGCTGTAGCTGAGGTAGTAGTTCCGAGCACATCTCCTGCACCTGCAGCTGTGACTCGTCCTGCACCTGTCCGTCATGAATCGCACAGCGCGCAAGCCAAGCTGAATACAGAAGATATTGAATTTTTATATGATATGGAATTTTTCATTGATCGTACACGGGGCGGAGTTCGTGCCTTCCATGAAGATACGTTCCGAAAAGCGCTTGCACAGAACGGTGATTCTATCATCGTAATTGCGGATGACGAGATTATTAAAGTGCATGTCCATTCTCGCAAGCCAGGTGAAGTGCTGGATCTCGCTATGCAATATGGCGAACTGATTAAGATTCATATCTTGAATATGCGTGAACAGCACCGTGAGCTCCTTCATGGAGAGCATGGTGAATACGACGAGCAGGGCGAATCCGCAATGCCTGATGTATTCGCAGATATGCCGGCAAGCCGTGCGGCTGCAGAACCGGTAGCAGCAGTTCCTGCAGACGAGATCGCGCCTTTCGGCTTTATCGCGGTTGCGATGGGTCAAGGTATTATGGATATTTATAAGAGCTTAGGTGTGGATGTCGTATTGTCCGGCGGACAGACGATGAACCCGAGCACTCAAGATTTCGTTCAAGCTATCGAGTCCATTTCGGCAGAGCACATCTTTATTCTGCCAAACAACTCGAATATCATTATGGCTGCGAAACAAGCTGCTGAGATCGTAGAACGCAGTGTCACTGTGCTTGAGACGAAGACGATTCCACAAGGTATCGCTGCTGCATTCGCGTTCCAGGATGACGAGTCTGTGGATAGTAATGTATCCGCTATGCAGGAAGCTATCGCGCATGTGAAGTCAGGACAAGTTACGTATGCGGTTCGTGATACGACATTTGACGATCTAGAGATTAAAGCGGGTAACTTTATTGGAATCTTCGCGGGCAAGATCGTGGCTACGACCGAGAATCTTACTGAAACTTGCGAGCAGCTTCTAGGTAAGATGCTGGAAGACGGCGGCGAGATCATTACGATTCTGACTGGTGACAGCGCGAAGCCGGAAGAAACCGAACTGCTCGTTGAATGGCTGGAAGAGCATCATCCAGATGCTGAAGTAGAGGTTCATGAAGGCGGACAGCCGATTTATTCTTATATTTTATCTGTAGAATGATATCTTTAAGAAAGTAATTTTAATGGGGAGGCACGTTATGGCAAATGTTCGAATCGTAACGGACAGCACAGCTGATATACCTCTTGAAGTGCGTCAACAATTAGGTATCGAGATGGTGCCTCTAAAAGTTCACTTCGGTAATGAGATGTACCAAGATGCTGTAACGATTGAGCCGGATCAATTTTTCGAAAAATTAGTCCAGTCCTCAAAGTTGCCGACAACGTCTCAACCTTCACCAGTTGAATTTCTTAACGTATATAGACGCTTAATTGATGAACAAGATAGTTCCGTCATTTCGATACATCTATCAGCAGCATTGAGCGGAACTTACCAGTCCGCTGTGCTGGCGAAGAATATGATGGAAGAAGATGCTGATATTACGGTCATCGATTCTCGTTCAGCTTCCTATGGTATCGGTATGATTGTGGTGCAAGCTGCGAAGATGGCACAGGAAGGCTGCTCGAAGGAGCAGATCATGGAGATGATCGATCGAATCTCGAGCGGTCGTCAGCTATTCTTCTTAGTGGATTCGCTAGAATATCTGCAGAAGGGCGGCCGCATCGGGAAAGCGGCCGCGGTGTTCGGCTCTTTACTGAACATCAAGCCGATTCTGTCTGTTGATGCGGAAGGCGGAGTTCATGCATTAGACAAGGTGCGCGGCTCTAAGAAGGCTATTGCGCGCATTGTTGAGATGATGAAGCAGAAGCACGGAGACAACCCGGTTCACTTCGCCGTAGGATATACGAATGATAAAGCAGCAACAGAAGATCTAGTAGCAGCGGTTCAACAGGCCTTTGATATCAAAGATGTCCAATATATTCAGGTCGGAGCAGTCATAGGTACTCATGTCGGTCTGGGTGTGTCTGCCGCATTTATGTGGCCGGCAATTGAGACTTCAGAGCTAGGTCAGAACGGAAAGCATTGATCTTATGTTAGACTATTCCCAAATACCAGTTACTATGATTAAAGGCGTGAGCGCTGTAAAACAGCAAGAGCTTCACGCCTTTGGCATTTCTACTGTTGAAGATCTGCTGCTATATTTCCCGTATCGTTATGAAGATTACCATGTGCGCGCGCTCAGCGAGGTGAAGGACGGCGAGAAGATTACGGTTGAAGGCAAGATCGTAAGCGAGCCGGTGCTGCAGCGTTTTGGTAAAAAATCAAAAGTATCTTGCCGAGTTATGATTGAGAGCTGGCTGGTGACGGCTAGCTGGTTCAATCGACCGTATATGAAAGAACAATTGACGAATAATCGCGATATCGTATTGACAGGCAAATGGGATCAGCGGCGCCTGCAGATTACGGTGGCGTCATCTGAATTCCCGGATCGCGGCGCGCTGCGCAAGGATACGCTGCAGCCGGTCTATTCGATCGGTGGCAAGATGACACAGGCGTGGATGCGCAAAACGATCGCGCAGGCGCTCGTTCAGTTCGGGGAGATGATCCCTGAACTGCTGCCGCAGGAGCTTGTGAAGCGTTACCGCCTCATGCCGCGCAAGCAGGCGATTCGCGTGCTTCATCAGCCCTCGGATACGCAGGAGGGCAAGCAAGCGAGAAGGCGTATGGTGTACGAGGAGCTGTTCCTGTTCCAGATGAAGCTGCAGGCGTTCAGAGCCTTAACGAGGGAACGGGCGGACGGCATCGTGCATCAAGTCAGCAATGCGACGGTGCGCGAGTTTGTGCGCTCGCTGCCGTTTGAGCTGACGGACGGACAGAAGCAGACGGTGACGGATATTTTGCATGACATGCGCTCACCATTCAATATGAACCGGCTGCTGCAGGGCGATGTCGGCTCCGGCAAGACGGTGGTAGCGGCGATTGCACTGTATGCAGCGGTTAGAGCTGGCTATCAAGGCGCGCTGATGGTGCCAACCGAGATACTGGCCGAGCAGCATATGCGCTCGCTGTCGAAGCTGTTCGAGCCGCATGGAATCGAGGTGGCGCTGTTGACCGGCAGCGTGACAGAGCGTAAACGCCGCGACATACTAGGCGCACTGCAGATGGGTATGCTTCATGTGCTGGTAGGGACGCATGCGCTGATTCAGGATGACGTTATCTTTCGTCAACTGGGCTTGGTCGTTACGGATGAGCAGCATCGCTTTGGCGTGAATCAGCGCAGCGTGCTGCGCCGCAAAGGCTGGAATCCGGATGTGCTGCTGCTGACAGCTACCCCGATTCCACGTACGCTTGCGATTACAGCCTTTGGCGATATGGACGTGTCCTCGCTGCGCGAGCGCCCTGCAGGCCGTAAGCCGATCAAGACGTATTGGGTGAAGCACGACATGCTCCCGCGCATCGTGAATTTCATTCAACGCGAGGTGGAGGAAGGGCGCCAGGCCTATATAATCTGTCCGCTAATTGAAGAGTCGGACAAGCTTGACGTGCAGAATGCGATCGATGTGCATGTACAGATGCAGCAGGCGATGCCGAATCTGCGTATCGGATTGCTGCACGGTCGAATGACAGCTGCCGAGAAGGACAGCGTCATGCAGGGCTTTAACGTCGGCGATACGCATGTGCTCGTGTCAACGACCGTTATCGAGGTCGGAGTAGATGTGCCGAATGCGACGCTAATGATCATTATGGATGCTGAGCGCTTCGGCCTGTCGCAGCTTCATCAGCTGCGCGGCCGCGTAGGACGCGGTCAGCATCAGTCGCACTGCGTGCTCATTGCCGATCCGAAGTCAGAGGTCGGTCAGGAGCGCATGCGCATCATGACCGAGACGGAGGACGGCTTCGAGCTGTCGCAGCGTGATCTGGAGCTGCGCGGTCCTGGCGACTTCTTCGGCACGAAGCAGAGCGGCATGCCGGACTTCAAGCTCGCGGATATGTCGAGCGACTTTGCGGTGCTGGAGCAGGCTCGCGATGACGCTGCCGAACTGATCCGCTCGGAGGCGTTCTGGACATCGACGGAATATGCACTGCTGCGCGACGCGATTGATAAGGAGAAGCTGTTCCAAGGGGAGCTGCTCGATTAAGCTGCTGCATTTCATGGGATATGACCCAGAACTTTTGGATACCGGACAAGCGCTGGTGCATACAATGGTAAAGTCGTTGGGCGTTTAGTTCACAACGACCGGCTTAAGTGTATAACGGAGGCCGATCAAAGCCGAGTATCCGGGCATTAGCCTGCGTTCCGGCACGATGTACCGGAGGTGTCATAACATGAGCTATACCAAATACGGGATCAGCTCACAGTTCGTCGAACGTGTGAAGACGAAGATGAAGAACCCGCTGATGAAGGATCGCGTGAAGAAGCTGTTGGAAGGTGTAACGAAGCAGGATCTGCAGGATCGTGCGGTCGTGCGCCGACTAGTTCGTAAAGCTGCGTTAACCTTGAATGAGACGCTCACCGAAACACAAGAGGATCAGATCGTGAAATTCGTAATAGCACAGAAGATAGATCCGAACAATACGTTTCACTTGATTAAATTGTGGGGCATGTTCCGCTGATGCGGGGCATGCTTTTTTTCTATGCAGATTCGCAGCACCTTCCAACAAAATACAACCAAACGCGCAGTCATGCGTCTTACTAAATTTTTATTATTTATAGTCTAGTGCGACATCTCCAAAGTAAGCTAAGAAAGCATCCTCCACCTCGGATAACCGCGCGTCCTTATCCCATAGTGAAGAACAGGATTCAATGAATTGAATCGTCTCCTCGCACCAGCGGATGTACTGTATCTCCTGATCTATTCCCCTTTTTAACACGACTGAACCCATCAGTATTCTGGAGCTTGCAACATCGCGTTCCTTGAGGCTCTGCCATCTATCTTGAAGAATGTGATTAATATGCATCAAGCGCAGCTCGCGTTCCTTCTGATATGTCTTGATCTGAAAGATCACTTCGTCAATCGGTACATTATCCATAAAAACAGTTTGCATCAGAAAGGAATCCTTAATCTTAGGGGCTTCTGGAGGTGTAATGAGCCACTTCATGAGCTCCTCTAATCCCGCTTCTGTGATGGTATAGATCTTCTTATCAGGCTTGCCTGACTGAGTAACGAGCCTGCTGCTAATGAGCTGTTCCTGTTCCAGCTTGTTTAGCTCAGGATAGATCTGTGAGAGATGGGAGTGCCAGAAGATTCCCATAAAATCATCGAATTCCTTTTTAAGATCATAACCGGTTGCTTCCCATTTACTCAGAAAGCCTAATATTCCATATCGCAGTGACATGCTCTAATCGTCCTTTCTATATGCAATCTATTGGTACGTGTGCTGCAGGTGTTCATTTTAAGTTGCCTGAGCCTGAGCCTGTGTCTGTGCTTGTGATTGTGCTTCAGCGGTTTTCTGAGTCTCCGCTTTCCCTAGGCCAGGTATCAGATACATTCCCAATATCCCGATGATCAACAGAATGACAGCTATTATAGCAATTGTTGTTATAACTCCCATGTTACTCAGTAATGCGCTGACGATCAATATCCCTGGCAATGCTGCCGAACTCATGATCATGTGATAGATGCTGAAGGTTCTGGTATATTGCTCACTTGCAACAGCCTCCTGCAAATAAGAGACAAACGTTACATTAAAGCAACCGAGCGCGATTCCTTGTATAAAAAATAGAGGCGGGATCATCACCCAATTCGTTATGAAGCACAGGCTTCCTAGGCTCAAGCATAAGGCGAACAGGGGCGGGATAATAAGCCATTTTCGCTCGATTCGGTTATACCATCTGGGAACTAATAATGCTCCCAGCATCATACCTAGCATTGAGGCTGCGCCAATAAAACCTAAATTCTCTACACCTTCGGACAATACCTCAGTTAGAAATGCGATAAGCAGCAGATCGATTGAAGTAGCGACAAACATCGCGACAGCCAAAAAAGAGAATAGTGACTTGAGCTGAGGATGCTTTATTATGTATCGGACTCCTTCTTTCATTAACGACCATTGGCTGCTATGCTGTGCAGATTCATTTTTTACTAAAGGCTTAATCCTATTGATAAATACGAGCGAGAATATCAACAATCCGACGGAGACGAGCAACAGCGAGGTGGGGGTGAACGAAAGCTTGATCATCAAGGCAGTAAAGGTTTGCCCTAGGATCTTTACTACGGTAAAGCCTAGCTGCAGCAGACTGTTGGCTGTTGGGCGCTGACGGTCCTGCACTATATGAGGCAGCAAGGATTGATTAGCCGGGATAAAGAAAAGTCCGATCACACTCTCAATGATGAGAATAACGTAAGTCCATTGATATGGTATGTATGGCATTACGCATACAAAGGCGACCAGCACGATTGAGCGAATTGTGTTCGAGTGCGACATGACTCTTTGTAACGTCTTGTTGCTAATCCAGGCGCCGATCGGAAGGGCTAGCATGGCTATCGGAAGATAGTACGCGGCATAGAATAGGGTAAAGGATTCGCTGTGAGCAGAGTTCAGCTCGATCCACTTTAGCAGCGCGAAGAACAGAATTGAGTCAGCAAATACGCTTAAGATTCGTCCGATAAACAGATGCCGAAAAGCACGATTGTGGATCAGTATCATAGTTATGCTCCTTTTATGAAATGGTTTGAGGAAGTAACATTACTGGAATGTATAAAATATTATATATAAGTCATTATACATAAATTATTATGTTAGTAAATGTTTTTGAACTAATATATATAAACGTACAAGGCTGCATTGTTATGGTCAGCTATGAATATGAGTGAAATATTAGTGGTAGCTGATGCTGCAGTTAAGATCAATGATGAGTCGGATGCAGTCTTGTTTCATACAAATCTCTTTGCAGCCTCATTCGGGTACTATCCCATAGGCTCAGGAGCTCGGGATACGGGAGTTGGTGGGTATCAACTAAGCGTGAAGAAGAACCGCCAGTAGTTCTGTCATATACAAGCCTCTCCTCAGTGCCGTTTGGGTACTATCCCATAGGCTCAGGAGCTCGGGATACGGAGTTGGTGGGTATTAACTAAACGCGAAGAAGAATTTCAAGTAGTCCAGTCACATACAATACTCTCTTCAGTGCCGTTTGGGAACTATCCCATAGGCTCAGGGAGCTCGGGATGCGGAGTTGGTGGGTATCAACTAAGCGTGAAGAAGAACCGCCAGTAGTCCAGTCACATACAATACTCTCTTCAGTGCCGTTTGGGTACTATCCCATAGGCTCAGGGAGCTTGGGATGCGGAGTTGGTGGGTATCAACTAAACGCGAAGAAGAATTGTTAGTTATTTTGACCTATGGAAGTCTTTCTATAGCGACATTTGGGCATTATCCCATCAACTCAGAAACTCGATGTACTGAGTTGATGGGATAATGGTGAAATGACAGTTGAAAGGATTATCCGCCTCAAAGTATGTACATAGTGCTGGGGCTTCGTTGTTAACATCAGCTGCGGGCCACGCACGCTATTGCGAGGAAAGGGTGGGCTACCGAGTTCACCTGAGTGATTCCGTAACAGGTAATTTACCAGTAATCGTGCTGCAACAGAGGGGTTATGACAGCTGTAACGGTGAAAAAGCAGGTTATCGCATAAGGGGAGTTCGGTTCGATCCACCAAGAGAACTTGTAACGGGTAATTTACCAGTAATCGCGCGGCAGCAGAGGGGTTATGTCAGCTGTAACGGGGAAAAAGCAAGTTATCGCATAAGCGAAGCCTATCTTGCTATGTTCGAATCATACGCTCGAGTCACCCTTTCAGTAAAAAGAGGCTTCCTCCGAACGTAGATCATTCTACGTCAGGGACAAGCCTCTTATTTCCTGATTCGAGGGGATAATGGCCGAACGTTGTTAGGTGCGGCATATGGCGCGGCCGGGGCGGTGTGTAGACTCGCCAACGGCGTTCAGAAGAGCGTTGGCGGGGCTGCGATCGCCTCGATACAGGCGGGCGAGTCGTTCTTGACGTTGCCGACCTGTGCGCCGACGGGGTACAGGTCGAGCCAATCCGCTGGGCATGGCTGGAGCAGCGGCTGAAGCCGCGAGGTGTCTGTGACGCTGCGGTCCAGCCACAGCGCTGCTTCCGCTTCGCCCAGTATGACCGGCATGCGGTCATGGATCGGCTCCATGACGCGATTCGGCGTCGTGGTCACGATCGTACACGTACTGACGCGCTCCCCATCGGGGCTCGTCCACGTGTCATACAAGCCGGCGAAGGTGAACAGCTTCGCCTGCGCTGGGATGATGCGCATCGGCTGCTTGCCGCCGTCCGGCAGCTTCTTCCACTCATAGAAGCTGTCCGCCGGTATGAGGCAGCGCTTGCGCGCAAAGGAACGCTTGAAGGCGGGCTTGTCCGCAAGTGTCTCCGCCCGGGCATTGATCGTGCGCCAGCCTATCTTCTCATCCTCTGCCCAGGAGGGAATGAGACCCCATTTTAGCGGGCCGAGGCGCCGTTTATCTCCATCGTGAATCATCGCGGGAACCATTTGTCCGGGTGCGACATTGTATCTTGGCTGATGGAAAGGGATGCCTGCTTCTTCAAGCTCTAAGTATATGAGCAATTCCTCCCACGTTACGGTCAGAGTATAGCGTCCGCACATACAGCATTCATCCTTTCTAGTTCGATGTTAGGTCGATATATGAGTCTATGCAGGCCTTTCTAAGGCAAAAGGTCTAGATGTCGCATCATGTCGATTGAATCTTTATTCATCTTGTTTCTCTAAAATACACTTTATATACTATAATTGCACGGAAATATGAGGAAAGTCAGGGTGATTACGATTATACAGAAGCATTCAACCTCATGGCTCACTCTGCGATCGCTGCGTTCGCTCTGTTTGCTGCTTATTGCGAGCACAGTTATGCTTGCGTTTAACTCGCCAGTAGAAGCGAAGCAGGGTGACTTTACAGATGTACCGACATCGCATTGGGCTTACAGCACCATCATGTGGTCGAAAGACAATGGAATCTCAGGAGGCTATCCGGACGGGACGTTCCGCCCATCACAGCATGTAACCGAAGCGGAATGGTTGGCTATGGTATACCGTGCGTATCCGGAAATTGTTATTCCGGACAGCAAGCCAGGCGAGCCTTGGTATACGGTTTATTATGCGCAGGCAGTCCAGATGGGCTTACCGTATGATGGACGAGCGGATCTTCAGATCACTCGCGGGTACGTAGCGGAGTCATTGGCTGCTGTAGCTGGCAAGAGGCTCCCTAAAGATGAAGCAATTAAATACATAATGGATCTTGGTATCGCGCAAGGCAAGGATTTAGACGGAGTGGACAGCTTTGCTCCTAATGATAAGTTATCTCGGGCTGAGGCTCAAACTTTTCTCTATCGAATGAAACAGGTTCTGCCTACGCTATCCAGCTCATTGCCGGATGTTATTCCGAGCGAAGACAATAAGGCTAGCATTAGTCTGCATGGCATCAAGATCGGCGATCCGGTAGAGAAGGTCGTTAATAAGTTAGGTGAGCCAGTACGTAAGGATATGTCCGAACATCAGATGGTCTGGTATATATACAATCGCGATTATTCGAAGTACACCCAGATTGGAATTGTGGACGGGGTCGTTGCATCGATGTTTTCCAACGGCAGCGGCTGGTCAGTTGGCTCCAAGGCGGGTTTGACTGGCTTAGAGACTGAAGCGGACAAGCTCTGGGGCAAGCCGTACACATCTACAGACCAAATGAAGGAATTCAAAAAGGACAAACTCCATATCGTTGTATTCTTGGACGCCATTGGCGGCGGCCGCGCTGATGGTCTGCTGGTCGAATCGGAAGATCAATACCGTGACGCTTATGTAGATCACCGTCAGTCTTCTGCCGAACTGCTTCAAGCTTATGAACAGCAAATCTTCGATCTGGCGAATGCATTTCGCGTACGAGAGGGATTAGCCCCTTTCACTTGGAATGAAACTGCAGCTAAGGCTGCGCGGCAGCACAGCGCCGATATGAGTAAACGCAATTATTTTGATCATACGAATCCAGACGGTAAAACTCCGATAGATCGGCTAAAGGCTAACGGCGCAGGTGCATATCGCTTATGGGGAGAAAATATCGCAGCAGGACAGTCCAATGCGATCTACGCGCATTACAGCTGGGTCAACTCTCTTGGTCATCGCAAGAACATCCTTCATTCCGGTGCGACAACGCTCGGGGTAGGTATCGCTCGAGGCGCTACAACTAGTGATTACGATATTTATTATACCCAGAACTTCTTCACTCCGCGCTGACCCGCAGTGAATGAACATGAAAAGAGATATCTTATGTCCCAGCCGGGATAAGAGATATCTCTTTCTGTTCTACGAGCGGACCGCACGCTATTCCTCTGACACCTCAACAATATCGGTTACTCGTATCCATTTTCCATTTAGTTTGATGCGTTGGGTAATTGGATCTATATGTGAAATGATGCCTGTCTGCGTGTCATCCTGCAGTTTGCCGTAGATACGCACTTGTACGCTAAGTTGAGCTTGATAAGCATCGCTAAGCTTTTCTATAAGCGATTCCCAAAATTGCTCGTCGAATGAAGGGCGCGCCTTGTATGATTTCTGTGACTTTTTCTCTAAAATAGCATCCCGATGCTCGAACAACATCATGCGGCTTGACTCCCATAGGCCGTTGCCTGATAATTTTTTCATTTGTAATGTCCTCCAATCTTCGCATTCAGAAACTTCATCTGGCTGGCACGCTTCAATGAGGAGCCAAGGAATATGGAGGCGGGTCCGTGAACTTCTTGAATCTCATCTATCGTATGCTCGAGCTGCCGCTGTCTCTCGCGGTCATCGAACAGGGTCAGTTGGTACACCGCGTCACTCTGCAGTTGATCCAGAGATACGAAGATCTTGCGTACAGGCTGTCCGTTCCAGTGCTTGGCAAACAGCTGCTTGGCAGCCGTGTATACCTCGCGTGAGATGTTAGTGGGCTCCGTCAGCTTCATCTGCCGCGAGAACCCCGTCGGCTGATCGAAATCAGCGCCCTGAGCGCCGGCGTGAACGACATTGCCCATATAGCCCTTAGCGCGAGCACGGTGGCAGATAAGCAAGGACAGTTCGTTTAAGATAACATCGATATCCTCCTGCTTATCGTAGTCGATCGGCAGGGTCGTCTGTCGGCCAATCCCTTTCTGGAGGTCGAATGCGTCCGGCGTTACCGGGGAGTTGTCGTACCCGTTAGCTGTTCGCCACAGCACCTCGCTCCAGATGTCACAGTTTTTCCGCATATACTGTTTCATTCTTTGCTTGAGCTGCGGCAGCGGTGTTTGCGCAAGCTCGCCAATCGTCTGAATGCCGATGCGGGACAGGTGGCGCATCGTCCGTGTTCCGACGCCGAACATCTTGTTCACGGGCAGCGTCCACAGTTCGCTGATATTCTCTCTCGACAGCTCGAATACGCCTTCTGCATTTTTCTTAGCGAAGTTGTCACAGGACATCTTAGCCAGAATCTTATTATGTCCGATGCCGACGCGTGTATTGATACCGGTCTCGTTGTGCACTCTCATGCGAATATGCTGCGCGAGCTCGTATGGCGAGCAGCCGAAGTGGTGGAGGCTGTCGGTAACATCGATAAACTGCTCATCGATGCTGAACGGCTCGACGAGGCTGGAATAGGATTCGAGTATGCTCATGATCTGCAGAGAAACCGTAATGTAGGTTCTCATTCTCGGCTTGATCGTGATGAGCTCCGGACACTTCTGCTGCGCCTCCCATAGGGATTCAGCCGTCGTTACTCCCTGCGCTTTAGCCAGCGGGCAGGCAGCGAGGATGATGCCGCTGCGGCGCTCGGGATCGCCTGATACAGCCAAAGGCTTGTGCTCATACCTTGGATGCGCAGCCTTCTCAACTGACGCGTAAAACGATTGGCAGTCTGCAAGAAACACGACTCTTTTCTTACTCATAGGCCGGTCTTCCTTTACTCCAGATTAAGGTGAAAATCTGCAGTCAACCTTATCTCAATGTTTGCCTTGACGAATTCCCAGAGCAGATCCATCTTGTGCTGATATCCTCTGCATTGATAAGACACCTTCAAGAAGGTTTCATCACGGTGCACCTCGATAATCTTCAGTTGACGCGCTCGCAGTTCTTTCCTTAGCACGTATTGTCTGGTTAATACTGCCGTTTGTATGGTTCTTAAGTTGTCTATATAAAGCTCTGACATCTTCAATCCAGAATTCTTCATCTCCTGCATATCCTTCTCTAATACTTCGAACATAATAGGGAGGATCACGGACTCTTTCACTAAGAGCAGTTCTTCCTCCGTCTGTAGTGGAGAGCCTGCCATAGCTCCGCCTCCTCCGACTGTTTCACAGCTTGATCTGCAAGCTACTGTTTATTATACAACGAACAGGTGTTCGTAAATCAACAGGCAATTATTCCTTAGAAGCTGGTTCTGCTTGCTGCTCGTCGGATGAAAGGTGGAGATAGCGTTTCATCAAGTTGGTCACTTCCGCGCGCAGCACGCCGCGGAGCATATAGAACGAATGATTATAGCCGCGGCACAGGTACTGTACGCGCACGCCGTGCGTCTGACGCTCCTCCTCGAATACTTTGATGCCGCGGCGGCGAAATTGCTGACGGATGCGCTGCAGATCCGTCTTGACTTCTTGCTCCGCCTGACGCAAACTCTCAGCATACACATGCGCCATCTTCAATGGGGAGCGGGCTAAGCGATCGCTGTCTCGCTTCAGTACGTCAAGTACGAGCGTGTGAAGTACATGCTGCTTGACAAGGTAGGCGTCTTCAGCCTGTTGGGCGAGCGGTTTGCTGGCTGCTCCGCTATGTTTCAGGGTGCCCATAGGTCATTCCTCCTGTAAGATTGATCCATGCATTATTATATATATTACGAACCTATGTTCTTATATTACCCAATATAGCGAACATATATTCGATAATCAAGCGGTAAATGTTATAATAGGCGAAGATGCCAAGCCCAATGTTGAGCCGCGCTCGAAACAGATATAAGCTAACATAGGGCAAACATTACATAATTAAATTGAAAATGGAGGGACAACAGCTATGCATATTCAATTAACGAAGGAACAACGCGAACAAATGGTACAAGCTGTACAGCAGTATTTTGAATTGGAACGAGATGAAGTGATTGGTGAGCTTGCGGCAGAGCAGTTCATGAATTTTATGATGGAAACGGTTGGAGATCTTGCCTATAATCAAGCTCTAAAGGATACGAGAGCGATGCTGGCGGATCGCTTTATGGCAATAGAAGATGAGCTTTACGCTATGGAGCGGCATCCGTCAAGGCGTTCTTAATAACGCGACAAAACTTCATTTTCAAAATTTTGGATGATGTTCAAGCGGATTGGTTTGCGATAATGTAGGAGAAGGAGGATATAATCATGATTGAGGCGGAAATGGATCGGTCAGAACGGGAGTGCTCGGAGGCGTCAAATGAAACGGTGCTCACGGGACGGTTCGAATCGTACGAACGGCAGATTGCGGCATGGATTGCAGAAGACGTCGAACGAATGGAAGAGCTTCGACTTCTGCGTGAGCTTGGCTTGCCGGATTGGTGCATTGGCGCAGGTTATGTACGCAATCTAGTCTGGGACAAGCTCCATGGCTACGAAACGCCGACACCGCTCAATGATGTGGATGTCATCTATTACGATCCGAACTGCACGGATGAAGCGCGGGAGAAGAGCTGGGAACGCTGCATGATGGAGCGATGCCCCGCCCGGAAATGGTCATTCAAGAATCAAGCGCGGATGCATAAGAAGAGTGGGCGAACTCAGCCTTATGAATCCACGGCGGATGCCATGATGCACTGGACGGAAGTGATGACGGCTGTGGGCGTCAGAATGGAGCAGGATGGCAGTCTCACGATCGTCAGCCCGTGGGGAGCCGCGGCGCTCGAAGATCTGATGGCGCTGCGCATCCGTAGAAGTCCGAAGTTCGAAGACCGTGAGGCCTTTCAGCATCGTTTGATGGAAAAACGGTGGCTGGAGCAATGGCCGCGCACCTTTGTGCAGGATATCGATTAGAAACATGTTACAATGGGGGATGAAAGATGAACAGTGTTGCATTTGAACTTGTGAGCATGGACGATAGTCGGGCGACGTATACATTTCGGGAACTGCTGCCTGAAGAGGAGATTGAAGCTGAAGCAATTGAAGGTATGTTTGAGGTAGATCTGAAGCGTTATCAGCAATTGGAGGCGTCTGGGGATGCTGAGGCAATGGATCACGCGATCTATTGGCTGACGCCGATTCAAGAAGATCGACAATATTGGCTTGGGATAAAAGTGTTTTTCCGTGTGTATAAGCACTATTTAGAGCATGGAACTTATATAGAAAGCAGCGGTCAGCCGGTAAATAGTTGAACGCGCACAGCAAATGACAGAAAGCAGCGATTCGTGTAGGTGACGATCGCTGCTTTTTGTTGTAGTTGCGCTTATGCGCAAGGACATAAGACATTCTGCCTTCGTCATAACTTGATAAGGAAGCATGTGTAGGAAGAGGAGGGAGAAGAGGATGAACCCAAGCAACGTAAGCGGCAAGGAGCTTGTCGGGGGAGAGCATGCAGGCGCGGTAGAGAAGGCAGCCGGCAATTGTAATCCAGAGCAGTCGCAGGAGCGGGTGTATGTGCCATTTTCCAGCCCGCTGGATCCTTGTCCGCCCGTTCCGTTCAAGACGTATGTCGTTCCGCCGAACCAGTTCATCGTATTTCAGCCGCCGAACTGGCCGCAATATAAGCCGTCCGAAGCACTGCGCGTCGGGACGCTGTGGCCGACATTGTACAGCCCGTATAGACCAAGGCGAAACAGAGGAGGAGAGCAGGATGAGTGAGCATCCATTCCAGACGGAGGAGTATCGTCACATGCTGCTCCAGCTGCAGGAGGTAGACTTCGTGCTTGTGGAGCTTAATTTGTATCTGGATACGCATCCTGACGATGCGCAGGCCATCCATCAGTATAACCATTATGTCGGCGAGCGGCGCAAGCTGGTGCGGATGTTCGAGGAAAGATACGGCTCGTTGAGCAATTTTGGTCAATCATATGCCGGAGTTCCGTTTACTTGGGCTACGACGCCCTGGCCTTGGCAAGTATGAATCCGAAATCAGGGGAGAGGTGAAGAACGGTGTGGGTATATGAGAAGAAGCTCCAGTACCCGGTTAGAGTTAACAAATGTGATCCGCGCATGGCCAAATTTCTACTGGAGCAGTATGGGGGAGCGGACGGCGAGCTGGCGGCTGCGCTTCGTTATCTCAATCAGCGTTATACGATTCCAGACAAGGTCATCGGACTGCTAACGGATATTGGCACGGAGGAATTCGCACATCTGGAAATGATAGCGACTATGGTCTTCAAATTAACAAAAGATGCCACACCTCAGCAGATGGAAGCAGCGGGCTTAGGCGCACACTACGCTGCTCATGATAACGCACTGTATTACGAGAATGCAGGAGGAGTCCCTTGGACAGCATCATATATTCAGGCCAAGGGCGATCCACTCGCGGATCTTTATGAAGACATCGCGGCTGAGGAGAAGGCGCGCGCCACTTATCAGTGGCTGATCGATCTGACGGATGATGTGGATCTGCAGGACAGCTTGAAGTATTTGCGTCAGCGGGAGATTGTTCACTCGCTTCGTTTTCGGGAAGCGGTCGAGATTATTAAGGAGGAGAGGGGAGCACAGCGATTTTTCTAGGCGGCGAAGAAGGATTGCGTAGCATAATTGAGGAAATACAGGAGGATAGCAACTTTAGCTGGTATTGAATTAAGTTCCAAGCGATTTAATACGGATATTTCCGAACGGCAGCGATAATTAAGGGATATGTCCTATGTAGACCTCATATACATTATGGTATAATAACAATAACTGAGGGAAACCTCAAAACTAAATCGAAAGGATCAGGATACCAATGCGTCCCCGAAGGATGATGCCCCAAAGGACAATCTGGAAACGTTATGATCTTTCCTACACTTAGCTCCTCTCGCAGCAAGCAAACTGTCACTTGATGGTACGACTAACTGCGGAGAAGGATGAGTGGGACAAATGAATCGAAGGAACGTTCGAAGGACAATGTCCTCGCTTCGTACTCTCACAGTTAGTTTCAAACTGCAAACGAGAGGTTACGAAGATGAGGAAAAACGAAGCATTACGCAATTTTTGTTGGATGATGTTAGGATCAATGTTATTGGCTTTCAGTTATTATCACATTAATTTTCAGAACAATTTAGCTGAAGGCGGCTTTGTAGGATTGGCGCTGATCGGAAAGTATACGTTCGATTGGTCACCTGCGATTACGGTATTATGTTTGGATATTCCCGTATTTATTGTGGCTTGGTTCTTGAAGGGCCATAAGTTTATTATGAACACAGCCTTGGCAACCGTCGTATTCTCACTGACCTATGAGTTATGTGAAAGATATTCAACGCTAGTCATTGACTTGAGTTCAAGCATGCTGCTTGCAGCAATACTCGCTGGAGTTCTAACTGGCTTCGGAGCTGGTATTGTACTGCGACACGGCGGCGCTACAGGCGGCGACGATATATTGGCGCTGTATGTCAGCAAGGTGACGAAGCTAAGTGTCGGCACCGTATTCATTCTGTTTGACGTTGCGGTATTGTTAGTATCACTAGCATTTCTGCCGCTTATGGATACATTGTATACGATTCTATCCGTAAGTATTGCTGGTCAGGTTATTACGTGGACAGTACAGTTTGGCGTACATCGCCGTCCTGTCATTTCTGTTAAACCTGCGCCTAAGGCACAGCATCAACATGGATAATGAATTGAGGAACCGTTCGATTTCTTTCCTAAGGAGAGAGACCGAACGGTTCCTTTTGGTTTACGGCGATTGACATATGTTTGACAAGTGACCTCTAGGAATAGATGGAAAATGTGGAGTATGATAGAGACAGTGCGATGCGACAAAAGAGCAAGAGGAGATATCCTAGATGCATAATCTATTAATCGTTGAAGACGATACGGCATTGAATAACGGAATTTGCTTTGCCCTGCGCCAACAGGATATGACACTGCATCAAGCTTATACGATGGAACAGGCGAAGGAGCTACTGACTAAGCAGGAAATGGATCTGGTTTTGCTGGATGTGAATCTGCCGGACGGCAGCGGCTTAGAGCTGTGTCAGGACATTCGCAAGCGTTCGGCAGTGCCGATCATATTCTCAACGGCCAATGATATGGAGATTGACATCGTGACGGGCTTGGAGCTTGGCGGCGATGATTACATAACGAAGCCTTTTAGCCTTATGGTGCTGCGAGCGAGAGTGATGGCGATGCTGCGGCGGGGCGGCCAGTCGATAGAGACGGTGTCCAGGAAGATTATCATAGATGAGTTTGTATTTGACTTTGACGCGATGGATTTCAGCAAGCGGAAGCAGCCGCTGGTACTCAGCAAGACGGAACAGAAGCTGTTGAAGGTGCTCGTAAGCAATCGGGGCCATGTGATGTCTCGTTCGCTGCTCGTAGATAAGATCTGGACCGATGGCGCGGAATACGTCGATGAAAATGCATTGACGGTGACGATCAGCAGATTGCGCAATAAGCTAGAGGACTATCCGGCGAAGCCGCGATATATTCAGACCGTGTATGGGCTTGGCTATACATGGGCGTATGAATGAGGCTGCACATATGAACAAGACGACTCATTCCTTATTTACAGCAACTTATATTGTATTCGGCTGTTTACTAGGCACAGTGTCTGCTCTGTTTGCACTCTACATGTGGCTCATGATCCAGCGGCAGGGCGATGTCACGATGATGCCTGTATGGTTGTATATCATAGCGGTAGCTGTGCTTGTCATAGCGTTAATCTTGGTGTTAAAAATGAAGATTGCCCGCGTGGTCGATCAGCTTGACGATATGATGGAACACGCATTGCGGTACAAGCAAGTTGATGTATCTTACGATGAGACCAGCCTATCTGCGCTTGAGAATAAGCTGTGCCGCGTGCTTGAGATCTCAAGGGCGTCATCAAGCGCCATCGAGGTAGAGAAGAACAGCATTAAGAGTCTGATCTCAGACATCTCGCACCAGACGAAGACTCCGATCGCGAACATCGTGCTGTACGCACAGCTGCTGCAGGAGCATGACTGCTTGGATGAGTCCGCTGCGCAGCTCGTTGATGAAATTGCGGCACAATCGGACAAGCTCAGCTTCTTGATTCAAGCGCTGGTGCATATGTCGCGCCTGGAAACAGGGATCGTGAATGCGCAGGTGAAGCGGACGGCTCTGTATGATGTGATCGCGCAGGCCGTCGCGACGTATGCGAGTGAAGCAGAGAGCAAGCAGTTGGCGCTTCGGTTCGACTGTGATCGAGATATCATCGCACAGCTGGATCCGAAGTGGACGGCGGAAGCGATCGGGAATATCGTCCATAATGCGGTGAAGTATACACCGAATGGCGGAAATGTTGAGGTAACTGTTGAGCAGTATGAGCTGTTTACCCGCATTAACGTGGCAGATAACGGAATGGGTATAGAAGAAGGAGAGATTAATAAGCTGTTTCAACGTTTCTATCGTAGCAGACAGGCTGCACATATGGAGGGCGTGGGTCTTGGCTTATATCTGGCAAGAGAAATCATTACCGCACAGGGCGGATATATCAAGGTGAGCTCACGTGTTGGACAAGGCAGTGTGTTCTCGGTGTTTCTGCCGAATTAAGACGGTGATAACTAAATATTTCAATACCGTTATATTTCAGAAATACGATCGAAAGGGTTGAGGACTATAGTCTAAGCATGAGGTGTTTAGACTATTTGGGTTGGAGGAATGACAGTTGAGTATATTGCAGACGGATGAGCTGAAGAAGCAGTACGGACACGGGAACACGGCTGTAAAGGCGTTGGACGGGATCAGCATCGATGTGGAGCAGGGGGAATATGTAGCAATTGTAGGCACGTCAGGGAGCGGGAAGTCTACACTGCTGCATATGCTGGGAGGACTCGATAGAGCGACTTCAGGTAAAGTAATTGTGGACGGCAAGGAGCTGTTTGCGCTCAATGATCAGGAGCTGACGATATTTCGCCGCCGGAAGATCGGATTCGTATTCCAGAATTACAATCTCGTGCCCGTGCTGAACGTATACGAGAATATCATTCTGCCGATCGAGCTCGACGGCAATAAGGTGGATACGAGTTATGTGGACGAGATCTTACATATGCTGGGCATGGAGAGCAAGCTGAACAGCCTGCCGAACCAGCTGTCCGGCGGACAGCAGCAGCGAGTGGCGATTGCGCGCGCACTGGCGACCAAGCCTGCGATTATACTGGCGGATGAACCGACAGGCAACCTCGACAGCAAGACAAGTCAGGATGTGCTTGCACTGCTGAAGACGACGAGCCACAGATTCCAACAGACGGTCGTGATGATCACGCATAATGAGGAGATGGCGCAGACCGCCGACCGCATCATCCGCATCGAAGACGGCAAGGTGGTCACAGAGGCGGTGAAGAGGTAATGCTTGCAACGCCGAATAAACAAGCGATTAAGAAGCTCTCTATTAGAAGCCTAAGAGCGAATCGCATGCGCAACTGGTTTGCGATTGTGGCGATTGCCCTGACAACCATGCTGTTTACAAGCCTATTTACGATCGGCGCGAGCATGCTGGCATCCGTCGAGCAGAGCACGATGCGGCAGGTCGGTACTAGCGCGCACGGCGGCTTTAAGTACTTAACAACAGAGCAGTATCAGAAGCTGAAGGATCACAAACTCATTAAAGAGCAGGGTCTATCTGTGATGGTGAATGTCGCGGAAAATGAACAACTGATCAAGCGATCTACCGAAATCCGATTTGCGGATGAAACGTATGCGAAATTTATGTTTGCTCTGCCGACGACGGGCAGAATGCCAGAGCAGCCTGATGAGATCGCCACGGATACACTCGTGCTAGATCGATTGGGAATTCCGCATGAAGTCGGACAGAAGGTGAAGCTAAAGTATACGATCGATGGGCAACAAGTGCAGAAGGAGTTTGTCCTAAGCGGCTTCTATGAAGGAGACATCGTCATTCCTGCAAGCATGATCTGGGTATCGGAGAGCTTTATTGAACAGGAATTGGCAGGGATCGATCAGTCGCGGGCTAGAGATGGTCAGTCTTACACGGGATTGTTATTTGCAGATGTGATGCTGGACAATTCCGTTAACATCGAAGGCAAGTTGAACCGCATCTTGGAGGATAACGGCTTCACGGAGCGGGACATCCCAATTGGAGTGAACTGGGCATATGCGCCGACGCAAATGACGTTGGACATCGGTATGATAGCGGGCGTTGCAGGCGGAATCTTGCTCATAATGCTGAGCGGATACTTAATCATTTATAACATCTTCTACATTTCCATAGCAAAGGATATTAAGTTCTATGGACTTCTCAAAACGATCGGTACGACTCCGAAGCAGTTGAAGAAGTTGGTGCGGCGTCAGGCGTGGCTGCTATCCTGTGTCGGCATCCCGTTAGGTTTGCTGGCGGGATATGCAGTCGGGGCAGCGCTTGTGCCGGTCGTGATGCAGATGATGACGATGTCGCATGTGGGAGTCTCGATCCATCCGCTCATTTTTGTTGGCTCGGCGTTATTTGCTCTCCTGACGGTGTTCATTAGCTGCAATAAGCCGGCCAAGACAGCTGCAGGAGTATCGCCGATTGAGGCGGTTCGCTATACCGATGTGAGCGGGGCGAGTCGGAAAGGGCTGAAGAAGTCGATCAGCGGCGCGAAGCTTCATCGCATGGCGTTCTCGAACGTATTTCGCAACAAGAAGAAGGCAGTGATCGTGCTCTCTTCGTTATCGCTTAGCATCATCCTGCTCAATAGCGTCTATACAATGGTAACAGGGTTCGATATGGACAAGTATCTGGAGACCGAAATACAGACCGATTTCGTGATCGGAGATGTCGGCTTGTTCAACGTAAATATCGGCTTTAGCGGTCAGGATACGGTGACGGAGGAGCTGGTGGCAAGTCTCGCTTCGCGCGAGGATGTCGAGGATATAGGGAGTGTGTATTTTACCGCAGGTGAGCATCCGATAACTGGTACAACGCTAGAAAGCTTTCAACGTCTGATCCCTAAGCTGCTGTCACTTACAGACCGCGATATGCAATATTCCGTGGACATGGTACTTGCCGATAAGAAGATGCCGATGAAGCTGCACGGGCTTGATGAATTTGCTGCTGAGCATCTAGAGATTAAGCAAGGAACCTATGATGCCGAGAAGTTCAAGTCCGGCGATTATATCGTTGTCATGCCTAATTATAAAGATGAAGATTCGGTTGAGAGTATCTATGAGATTGGGGAACAGGTCACGCTAGCAATTGAAAATGGTGAGGAAAAGACTTATGAAGTAATGGCGCTTGGCACGATTCCGCATAGCATGTCATCCAGATGGACGAGTATGTTAGGTTTGGAATTCTTCCTGCCTGCAACGGAAATAAAGCAACTTGTCAGTCATCCGACTATTATGACTACGGTATTCGACGTAACAGATGAACAGACGGAGGCGATGGAACAGTACCTTGCTCATTATGTCGATAAGGTTGATCCTATGCTGGACTATGAATCCCGCGCAACCTATGCGGAGGAGTTCAAGAGCATGCAATCAACCTTTACTGGAGTAGGCTACACGCTATGCAGCATCATCGCCTTGATCGGCATCTTAAACTTCATCAATTCGATGGTGACGAGCATCATTTCCCGCCGCAACGAAATTGCGATGCTCCAGAGTATCGGAATGACGAATCGACAGGTGTATAAGATGCTCATGTTTGAAGGATTTTACTTTGCGTTGCTGACGCTTGGAATCGTCTGTACGTTTGGAATGCTGCTGACTTATTTCGGTGTATCGGCCTTTGCGGGTCAATTCTGGTTCTTCAGCTATCACTTTACGGTATTGCCAATTGCGATATGCACACCGCTGTTGATAATGATGGCGCTAGCGGTGCCTATGCTCAGTTATCGCACGGCGAGCAGGATGAGCATTGTGGAGCGCTTGCGAGAGATGGAATAACATCTGCTAGTTGGAGATGTTGCGGACACAGGAGACGCTATTTACGAAAAAAACGGCTTATTTCAAATTTGGCGGACACAGAGGCCGTTATTTAACTCAAATCGAGTAGTTTCATGCTGATTTGGTGTAAATAACGGAACTACGGTCCGCCTCACCGGAAAAATCGCCTTCATGATGGTAAATAAGGTCCCGTGTGTCCGCATGAATCTAAGCTAAGCACGTGAAACAGCCGTTCCCAGCAGCATATGGGAACGGCTATTATGTTTGCAGCAGCATGTTATGTAAATGAGCAGCCGCAAAGGATAAGGGCGTTCTTTTACGTTTAATAATACCTATTTTGCGTGGAGGCAGAGGGTTCTGAAGTTGAATTTCATATAGTGAATTCCCGATTAGCTCTTGAGTAATAAACTCCTTAATGACACAAGCGATGCCAAACCCGCTGCGCGCGAATTCGATCAGCAGATCAACACTCCCCAGTTCAATCTCCGGCTTAATCGTCAAGCCTTGCTCAGAGGCGATCTCATCCAGGTAGGCGCGGGTACGGCTTCCCTCCTCCAGCAGCACAAGAGGATAAGTAAGCAATTGTTCCAGAGAGATAGCGGTCTCAGACAATTGCTTGTAGCCTTCACCTGCTATAAAGCAGTCATGGATCGTCATCCCTTCCTGAATCTCAATGTTCGGATCGGACAGGGGGAGATTTACGATGCCGAGATCAATCTTCCCTTCCTTCAAGAGGGAGATCGTTTCAGCGGTTGTACGGTTGATAACCTGAATCTTGATGCTGGGAAACGATTCGTGATAAGCCTTCAGATGCGGCAGAAGGTAGTGTTTACACAGCGTATCGCCTGCCCCGATCTTGACTTCTCCGCTAATAAGTTCGTGCATCTCGCCAATCTTCCGTTCCCCTTCATGAATAAAATGATACGCCTGCTCAATATAAGTAAAGAGCATGCTGCCTTCGGCAGTTAGGGTAACGCCCTTAGAAGTTCGGATAAACAGCTGACCTCCGAGCTTGCTCTCCAATTGCTTAATCGCATGGGTTACGGCTGGCTGTGTAATAAACAATTCCTCTGCGGCTTTGGATAGGCTGCCAGTCTTAGCCGTGAAATAAAATACCTGATAAAGGTCCATATTATGGATCATGATCTTCACCTCAAAGTGTTATAATCCACATTTATAGCTGCTATTATAAATATTAATTTTTTTAATAGTGCAATGTTTATTATACTTGAAGGCAGAACAATATTCCAACAGCGGAGGCATGTGAATATGACAATTACAGCTATAGTAGGCGCTAACTGGGGCGATGAAGGAAAAGGAAAGATCACGGATGTGCTGGCGGCGCAATCTCAATATGTGGTTCGATATCAGGGAGGAAGCAATGCAGGGCATACGATAATTAATCATTATGGAAAATTTGCTCTGCATCTGCTGCCGTCGGGTGTATTCTATCCAGGAGTTACGAATGTCATCGGTACGGGTGTTGCCTTGAATATTAACAACCTGCTAAGTGAACTGGGCGAATTAGCGAAGCGTGGCGTACCGACTCCGAATCTGAAGATTTCCGACCGTGCGCAGATTGTGCTTCCTTATCATATCTTGTTCGACGAACTGGAAGAAGAGCGGCTAGGTGACCGTAAGTTCGGCTCGACGAAACAAGGGATTGCTCCATTTTATTCTGACAAATATGCGAAGCTTGGGGTCCAAGTCGCGGATCTATATGATGAGGCACGCCTTCGTTCAAGGCTCAGCACCTCATTAGAAGCGAAAAACGTACTCCTGCAGCACCTCTACAACAAGCCTGCTTTTGACATCGAGAACATGGTTTCGGAATTGCTGAAGCAAGCGGAAATCTTGAAGCCATTTGTATGCGATACGACGGAGCTTCTCAACCAAGCTCTGCAAAGAGGAGAGAACATCGTAGTCGAGGGACAGTTGGGCGCATTGCGAGATCCGGATCACGGCATCTACCCGTATTCGACATCTTCTTCTACATTAGCGGGATTTGCGGCCGTTGGAGCGGGTGTTCCTCCGCAGGCGATTACGAGAGTCGTAGCTGTTACGAAAGCTTATTCGAGTTGTGTTGGGGAAGGCCCATTTGTAACGGAAATAGCAGGCGAGGCTGCTGATGAGCTGCGGAGACGAGGCGGAGACGCCGGCGAATTCGGCGCTACGACGGGACGAGCAAGAAGTGTGGGCTGGTTTGACGCAGTAGCAACCAAGTATGGCTGCAAGGTTCAAGGGGCAACTGAGGTTGCATTGACGAACCTGGATGTGTTGGGCTATTTGGATGAGATTCCGGTATGTACCGCATATCGAATCGGAGATGAACAGACGACGGTATTTCCGGTAACTTCGAAATTAGCACAGAGTGAACCAGTCTATGAGACACTTCCAGGCTGGAAATGCGATATTTCACAGATCCGTTCCTTCGAGGAACTTCCTGCGGAAGCGAAGCAGTATGTTCAATTTCTAGAGAAGGTAATTGGCGTTCCAGTACGCTGGGTGTCCAATGGACCGAAACGTGAACAGATTATGAGTCGATAATGGATCATGAATGCTCGAAATTAGTTAAGCAGATTTATTTCATCTGAATTGAATAATACGGTTGCAGTTGTTAAAATAGGATTAGCATATGACTATGTGTGACTGGCGGAGCATGGGGAACCATGAGGGAGCACATAGATAATCAGCCGTACGCCTGGGCAGAGGTAAGGGGAGTGATCCCCTTGCCTCTTTGTGTTTATTTCCATAGGAGAGGGCGGATTAGATGAGTACAGAAGCATTGATTCTGGACGGCAATCGAGTGGCGGCAAGCATAAAGGAGAAGCTGGAAGGGCGAGTGGCTCGGCTCTCGGGGCAGGGAATCGTTCCGTGCCTGGCAACGATATTGGTAGGTGAAGATCCTTCATCTGCTACCTATGTACGGATGAAAGGAAATGCGTGCAAGCGCCTGAATATGCAGTCCATTCGGGTTGAGCTGTCAGAGAGCACGACGACTGAAGAACTGATTGCGGCCATAAACACTTTGAATGACGATGCTAGCGTGCATGGCATTCTGCTTCAGCATCCTGTGCCTCACCATATCGATGAGCGGGCGGCATTTGAAGCGATTCGCATTGACAAGGATGTAGATGGCGTAACAACTTTAGGATTTGCTGAAAATGCTTTTGGTTTCGCAGATTACCCGTCTTGCACACCGGCGGCTATTATGGCGATCTTGGACTATTACGAGCTTCCTATTGAAGGCAAGCATGCTGTGGTCGTGGGAAGAAGCCCGATCTTGGGCAAGCCCGTATCTTTAATGCTGTTGAATCGCAATGCTACCGTGACGATCTGTCACTCCAAGACGGCAAACTTAGCGGATATCGTTCGCCAAGCTGATATTGTAGTAGCGGCAGTAGGCAAGCCGAATTTCATTCAAGGGAATTGGATCAAGCCGGGCGCGGTCGTCTTGGACGCAGGTTACAATCCAGGTAACATCGGCGATGTTGACTATGACGCATGTTTAAAGCGTGCGAGCGCAATTACGCCGGTACCGGCTGGTGTAGGCCCAGTCACGATCGCTACTCTGCTCAAGCACACGGTTGATGCTGCTGAGAAGCTTGCATAAACCAAACAAGGCTGTCGCTCTACGCGGCAGCCTTATTTGATTGTAAGGGAGCATTTTATGGAAAATTGTACTGCTATGGCAATCTGTCCTGAAAGTAAAAACCCACCCATAGGTTGAGCGCCGACGGTGGGTTTTATTTTCATTATAGCTCGAAAGGAAATAGACCATCCAAGCCAATTGTAAGGGCCAAGTGTTAGTGCACTTGGTCTTTCTTATTATATGATACCATGACCAAATCATTATCAATACAGAAAATGGTTTAAAAGTCATTGTATCGTCATCGCGCCGTTAATTGAATTGTGCCAAATGTTATACAAAACCCATTTTTCCCCATGTATGCTGAGCAATAAAAAGAACATGGTCTACGAGAGGAGAGAAAGGGTATGAGACAAGCACTTGCTGTTATGCTAAGCCTGCTGCTCATGGTATCACTAGCAGGCTGCACTTCGGACGGTTATACGACTATTGGGTCTATTGGGAACAATACCAATACGATGATGTCGATGTCGTACAAGTTTTTCGATGGTCATAAAGGCAAGACGATCACGGTTAAGGGGCCTACTGAAGTATCTGTGGAAGTTGAATCGATCAAGGGTAAACTCAATATCTCGATCGAAGATGAGAATGGGGAGTATGCGTATCAGGGAACGGATATTCCAACTTCAGCTTTTCAAGTTCAACTGGATCAGCAAGGAAAGTACAAGCTAAGCATCGATGCCGAAGATCATGAGGGAAGCTATCATATTTCCTGGAAAATAAAGGATCGTAAGTAGCGTTTGATGCATTCTGCCTAGGTACGCAAGATCATTTCAATCATAGAATGCATGTTCGCCCGTATTCGCGCATAGGATTGTACCAATATGGAAATGCGGGAGATGGGGCGATCGTATGGAAGGGATTATTAAAGGGATGTTGGATAAGCTTCCGCCGTGGTCGTATCAGATGTTTGCGATCGTTATATGTGCGGGGCTTATCTTTTATTTTGTTCGGACGTTATATATTAATAAAAAATTCAGCGATATGGTTACTGACATCATGAAGCGGGATGATCGGATGCAGACGTATCAAGATAAGGTGGATAAGCTGCAAGTCTCTCGACAGGAGAGCGAGCACAGCTCGCAGCAGATGTTGTCTGCACTGCGGAATCTGAGGACGTTCATGGATACGCTGAATGATCTGCGGCAAACCGACGATTGCTATGTCGTGCTGACGGAGACGGGATTCTTGATGCAGCGTATGCTTGATATGCTGGCCATCGATATGAAGCTAAAGCCGGGAGGGCATCACCGCTGCGGCATATGGCTCCACGGCGAATCGATGCTGACGATGCGCTTCGCATCGGCGGGCTTTCCGAAGCACTATGTGGGGGAGCGCACGCTGCATGTAGACCGCTCGGTAGCAGGGCGGTCGTATCGCAAGCAAGCGATCGTCCACAGCCCAGAAGTGCGGAGGGATGAGGACTGGGAGCTGAATCCCGACTCCAAGAGTCCATACCAGACGCTGCTCTGCATGCCGCTCAGCGACTATGGCGTACTTACGATAGATGGGCTGGAGCCATTTCCAGAAGCGGGCAGAGCGATCGGCGAGATGTATGCTGCATTTGTGACAGGTGTGCTGACCGAGCATACGAAGGCCTTTTCACATTGGGCCAAGAGCGTGAGCGAAGGCAATCCCGCATTAGGCATAGCCCAGCAGCTATAGAGTAGATTGTCGGTATAATAATCATAAGAGCAAGGATCCGACGATGCTGCTGACGATGCAGGTCACGATTGGAAAGTAGATCTTCACGTTTTCTCATGTAATGAAGTATTTGCCATAAATATCCTCCGCTGTTATGATAGGAACATATGTTCAATATGGGCAAGCAGCAGAAAGGGGGAGAGCCTGAATGTGGTCCAACCGAAATGTATGGATTGTGCTGGCTGGGGAGTTTGTAGCGGGCCTTGGTATGTGGACGTCCATTATCGCTAATCTGGAATTTATGCAGCAACAGGTTCCTTCTGATTTTATGAAGTCGCTTGTCTTATTCACCGGCTTGCTCGCAGGGGTCATCATGGCGCCTTACGC
Organism: Paenibacillus marinisediminis; assembly: GCF_054343325.1. Taxonomy (NCBI): domain Bacteria; kingdom Bacillati; phylum Bacillota; class Bacilli; order Caryophanales; family Paenibacillaceae; genus Paenibacillus; species Paenibacillus marinisediminis. The sequence goes on along the minus strand of NZ_JBTGUH010000002.1, from coordinate 741,837 downwards.
AGGCAAAGTTGTGGATATGTATCCGAAGAAAAAAGTGCTCGTTTATTCCGGCATAGGAAGACTGTTCAGCGTTTGCTTTATGTTCGTAGCGATCGCCAATGATTCGATCTTCTGGATGATCGTATTCGTTATTGCGCTGCAGGTGTCGCTTTCCTTCATGTTTCCTGCCTTACAGGCGCTCATTCCGCGAATTGTACCTTCTGAGCAATTAATCTCGCTGAACGGAGTATTTATGAATGCGTCGACAATCGCGCGCATAATAGGCACATCACTTGCAGGGACATTACTAGTTGTCATGAGCATTAGCATACTGTATGTCGCGTCATTTGTCGCCTATGCCTTGCTTCTGCTTAGTACGCTGCTGCTGAGGGTGAATGAGAAAGAGCAGAAGCCGCAGTTGAAGCAGAAGGAAAAGGCATCGTTCAAAGAAATGATCCCCATGCTAAAGAGTATGCCTATTGCGGTGATGATGCTTGTGTTATCTGTTATTCCGGCTTTGTTTATTGGTTCATTCAATCTGATGGTTATCAACATCAGTGAACTTCAGGGGAGTGCCCAGATCAAGGGTTATTTATACACGGTCGAGGGTGTGTGCTTTATCTTGGCGGCATTTTTAGTGAAGCGTATCGCTGGACAAGGCAGTTTGCTGAAGAAATTGTTCTTCTTCGGGTTCTTGATCGCCATATCGCAATTAAGCTTGTTCTTTGCCGATGTACCGTTGGTATCCATTCTGGCATTCGGGCTGTTTGGCTTTGCGGCGGGCTGCTTCTTCCCGCTGATTGCGACGTTCTTCCAAACCAATATTCCGCAGGAAATGCACGGCCGGTTCTTCTCCTTCCGCGGCATGCTGGATCGCGTGCTCATGCAGGTTGTGCTGCTGTCAACAGGTCTGTTACTCGATACGATTGGACTGCAGTATATGGTATTGGTGTTCGGTGCGATGTCCATTCTCTTTCTTGTAAATGCCATAGCATACGCGCGCAGAAACGGTGTTAGAGAGCAGAACCAGGATCAGGGAACGACTGCTTCGGTATCCTCATAAAGAACTAATTGGATTGCACTGCTAGTCATAAATCGAACGCATATAACCATCAAGACAAATAAGACCGTCTCCAGCATCATAGCGTGCATGGGGGCGGTCTATCATTGTTACATTAACAGAACGATGACGAGCAGCTCGAACAATACAAGCGGTAGGATGACATTGCTATAATAGCTGTTATAGCCTCGATACATAGGGTATATCGAGTTCAGAGGAGACATCGCATATTCATTACTGGTATAGCTGCAGGGCTGCTGACAATAGACTGCCTGTGCATAAGCTGAAGCATACGCGTTAGTAGAAGAATGGCTTGGATAGACCAGCATACCTGTCTGATATGGCGTGGGTTCTGGTGCAGTTGTCATGCTGATATATAGATGGCATTTATCTATACCAACGATCGTTCCTTCATAAGTTGTGCCGTCCTGCATCGTGACTTGAACGCGTTGATTCATATAAGGTTGAACCGCTCGCTTAACGTTGTCACTTATCGATTGTAACTGAGACATCAGCTTCTTATCGCCTTGGTACAGCACAGGCCTTTGCAGGGTCTGATGATCATTGCTGGACATCGGATATTTCCTCCATTGTCGGAATTTATTACATCGTATGCGATAGCCTATTGATGGGTTCAGTTGTGTCATATGTATACAAATATAGCGGCAAATTTGTGTATAATAAGACATAATTGTTAGAGCAGAGATAGAGGTGTAGAGAACATATGGACATCGTATTAGGAGTAGCTGCTGTAATCGCATTAATATTAATCATAATTATTGCAGTAAGCTTCTATTTTTACAGATTGGCTATTCATCGAACGAGCAAGTCTTTTTTGGCTGGTAATACAGATACGGATCAGACTGATCCTTCTGTAAAAGAAGCCGCATGCAATCAGGAATGGCTTGCTGAACATGAGCTCGAGCATTTGACGATTCAGAGCGATGATGGATTGGCACTGCATGGTCTGTATATCAAGGCGAAGAAGCCAACAAATCAAACGGCTATTCTCGTCCATGGGTACTATTGCAGAGGACTTGATATGGTTGCCTATGCGTGTATCTATTACGATAAGCTAGGCATGAACGTGCTGATGCCCGATAACCGGGGACATGGGCAGAGCGAAGGCCATTATATCGGTTTCGGTTGGCATGATCGCAAAGATATCATGAAGTGGATCGATGAAGTTATCGCGCGAACAGGAACGGATGCGGAGATAGCACTGCACGGAGTATCGATGGGTGGTGCGACCGTGCTGATGGTGAGCGGTGAAGAGCTGCCTTCGAATGTGAAGGCCATTGTGTCAGATTGTGCCTATACTTCAGTGGAAGAGCAGCTAACCTTCCAGATGAAGCAGATGTATAAGCTTCCGAGCTTTCCATTGCTGCATACTACGAGCTTGGTGTCGCGATTGCGCGCGGGATATAGCTTTAAGGAGGCCAACGCGCTCAAGCAGGTGCGGCGTGCGAAGGTGCCGATTCTATTTATCCACGGAGATGCGGATACATTTGTACCGACCGAGATGGTCTATCCGTTGTATGAGCAATGCAGCAGTGAGAAAGAAATATGGCTCGTTCCGACAGCCGCGCACGCTTTAGCCAGAATAACGGATCCGAAAGGCTATGAGAAGAAAGTTAGCGGATTTGTGGGGCGCTTAATGGGGACTGAGGCGGGAACAAGCTAAGAATGTATGTAGTTGAATAGCATGAGTTAGAGGCTGTGGGAGAATCGACTTCTCCCACAGCCTTTTAGTTGTCTTTGCTCTTCTTGGATGCTATGTAGAACGCGAGAATAATTAACGGGATTGCAATAATAATTGGAATATGGATCGTTCCGCCAATTAAAAATGCTAGAAACATAAGCACAACAATTCCAATGATGATGTATAGACACCCACTGCCGAATGTTTCCACACGAATCACTCCCTCATAGGTAATGTATTATTTATCCATATACATATGACGAGAGTCGCAGCAATAAAGTTACGATGAATGGATTTTATAAGGGAATAGATGACATATTTGTAATTTGATCATAATGGGAAGCTGATTTATGATTTGTCTGAAATATAGATAAATATGATGACCCAGGGGTGATCGATTGAGTAAGAAGCAGAGAATCATATTTCGTGCCTCATTAGCATTAAATGCTGTGTTGATCATCATTTTAGTGATAGGGTATCTCAAGGTTAATTTAGCGCACGAGCAGTTATTTTATAACGAAGTACAATGGCGGCTTGTTGAACTAGATGGATTAATCGAACATCAGAAGAAAAATGACTGGACTGAGCCTAATCTAGTGACAACCCAGTTGGGAGATATATTGAACGGAATTAATGTTGCAACAAGTAACGGCCATTATTCAGGTTGGCTGTCCAGTAGTGAGGAGAAGACGATGCAGCGACTTTATGCAGCCTTGATGCGTTATCCGCATGATGATTTATATGATTTCAGTAAAGTAAGCCAGAGCGATATCGAAAGTTTTGAGCGTTTACAATCCCATCTCCAACAAGCAGGGTTTGCTATGAATAAAACGCTAAGCAATAATTGGAATAGCTTTATGAGTAGATCAGAGAGTCTGCTGAAGATTATCCCATGAGAAGCATCATCTTCATTTTTAACGTGGTCGACATCAATTTAGTACTAGGGTCACCCAAATATGTCTTTGAACATTCATTTGAGTATTATCCCAGTTGCTCAGTTAATAATGGCATTTCTCATATTAATAACTAGGAGTGCTTTATCGCTCGAAAAAGTGAGTCAAAATAGTCGCATTGGGCATATGGTGATGTAAGTTGTATTTTGAGAGGGGATGTCCAAGATAAGTTATCAATATCAACCTCATTATCAGCCTCATCCTACCTATATGCATCCACATTCGCAGCAGCACCAGGATGCACATATGTTAAAGCGCGAAACATTACAAGTGGTGGAGCCGTGGGTACAGAATGGATTGAGAGAAGCACAAAGAATATCCGTTGAGCATGCCTTAAGAGAAGCAGCAGCAGTAACTTATTTGATAGGGAGAGGCTTTAGCCCTAATGTTGCGCATCAAATTGTAGAATCGTGGTGGCACAGTTAATACTCACTTCAGGCGATCTACCGATAGAGAGTATTTTCATGTAACCCTATATCCCAAACTACCTGCGCGAATTATTCGCGCCACGAAAGAAAAAGCGTATTCGAATTTTTTCGAATACGCTTTTTAAATATGTTTATACTAAATTATGGATAGACTCCTACCATACTGACTTTTAAATACTAACCAGTTATTTCTGAAATATCAGGAAAGTAAAATTGCTTTTCAACAGATATGTTAGAAATTTTGTGCTGTCCATTAGCATCTTTATTAAGATGAATCTCATAGTCATTTTTATCGAACCTATATGTCTGTCCATCCTCTTTAACTTCTGTATAGTACATTTTATCCGTAACGGTCGCTTTGTAAATGAACCCTCCTTCATCTGTTGGCTCGACAGATTCATTTTCTATCTTATGTACTTCACCTTTATTGAATTTTAACAATACCTTTTTGTGGCTCAAATGCATGCTCTGTCGTGCATATGACTCACTTACATACGACTCGTCATAAAGACCATAAATGAATTTTTCTTCGAATTCTTCCTCATCTTTGATCTCGTAATAATCAACTATTAGTTTCGTTACGATATTTTGCCCAATCGACTTCATTTCCTCCTCTGGAGACATAGGGAGGATCGACTTACCACACGCCTGCAATGAGAATGAAAACAGTAATAGTATAAGCAAAAATAACGGTATTTTTCTCATTTATTAGTTCCCCTTGTTGTTATGTAACATTTATCCAAGTATAATAACACGCTAAATCTACAATTAATAGTCTGTCTTTTCGTCGATATTGAAATTGATAGTTTAGGTATGACTGATGCTCAGTTCTAAGAGAACGCGGAAATGATGTGGTAATTGTTACCGACTGGTGAAATTAAATAGAGGTGCTATGGAAGCGACTAAAACCTTGATGAACAAGGCTTTTTCAAACATAAATTGAGCGCCATATCGCTATGGCGCTCTCATGGGAGAGGAGAAACCGGACGAAGAGCTTATGGGGAAACGTAAGTCTTCTCCGCGGTTGTCTACGACATTTCTTAATGCCGATAATTTAAGGATTGCCCGATTGATGCAAAATATACTCAGGTGCTCGAAAAATGTTTATTTTAGTCAGAGCTTAACTCATGCAGTGTACCTTTTCCAAGGTATCGTCAGTTTACGGCCCGTGCATTCTAAGATCAGGTATGTCCCAAGCGAGCATGCCGGTATGAATAACGCCTAGATCACGCGCGCAAGGAGCTGACTGTTTATGAAAGTAGCTGTTATTAATACTCATCCGAATCCGGACAGTTTTACGTATGCCGTGCGAGAAGTAGTGGAATCCGCTTTACAGGAGCATGGTCACGACATCCAGCTTCGGGATTTGTACACATTAATGTTTAATCCAGTGCTGACGGTTGAAGATTTTGCGGCGTCAAAGTCTGGAAATGTTCCAGAGGATGTGAGGGTGGAACAAGAATACGTAAAATGGGCGGACTGCTTAATTATCATTTATCCGCTGTGGTGGGGAACATTGCCAGCTTTGTTAAAGGGGTATATTGATCGCGTATTCGCGTACGGCTTCGCCTACAGCATGGATGGTGACGGAATCAAGAAGCTGCTGAGCGGCAAGAAAGCAATTCTATTTACAATGATGGGCAATTCGGAGGAACATTACCAAGAGGTCAAGATGTTTGAGGCTATGAAAAAGACGGTGGATGAGGCAATATTTGAATTTGTTGGAATTGATGTGTTGGAGCATAAGTATTTCCCATCAGTAACGACTGTGGATGATGAAGCGCGCAAGAAGATGCTGGAAGAAGCAAAGGGGATTGTAGCCAAACTCAGCTCATAAACAGCATTATGCATCAAGAGGGCTGAATCAATGGGTTCAGTCCTTTTCCTGTATCTGAAACTGCATGGAGTTACGTCTCAACAATCGAGTAAAAATATGTTACGATAAACGTCGAAGCTAGGGGCAAATGAATGCCAACAGAGTGATAAGACAGTTAAATAGAAATGTGGTGTGTAAGTGAGAGTTATATCTGGAACAGCTAGGGGGCGCTCGTTGAAGCCTGTGCCTGGAATGGGAACAAGGCCTACAACAGATAAAGTGAAAGAAGCGCTGTTTAGCATGATTGGACCATACTTTGAGGGCGGTAATGTTCTGGACTTATTTGCAGGTACTGGAGGACTAGGTATCGAAGCGCTAAGCCGCGGGATGGATCGAGCCGTGTTCATCGATATGGATCCAAAAGCAATTGAAGTCATCAAACATAATGTGCAGGTGACCCAGCTTGCGAAGCAAGCAGAAATATATCGCAATGATGCGAAGCGTGCTATTAAGGCGCTGGCTAAGCGAGGGACGAGCTTCGAGTTGATCTTCTTGGACCCGCCTTATCGATTTATAGACGCAGATGAGCTTATCTTGGACATGCATGAGAAAGGACTTGTGCATAAGGATGCAACAATTGTGATTGAGCATGATGCAGGGCATTCCTATCCGGAACAAATCGACGTATATAAGATGTGGAAGCGATCGGAATATGGAGAAACGGTACTGACTATCTACCGACTGGATGATTCAACAGACGCTCATCATGAATTGAAGGAGGACACTGATCATGCAAACCACTCCTAACAAAGGCCCGCGTATTGCCGTTTACCCAGGGAGCTTTGACCCTGTTACACGCGGGCATCTGGATATTATTGAGCGTACATCGAAGCAATTTGACATTGTCATCGTTGCAATCTTAAACAACATTAGCAAGAACCCTCTATTCACGGTTGAGGAGCGCAAGCAGTTGGTCACAGAAGTGACAAGGGATCTGGGCAATGTGCAAGTGGACAGCTTCCGAGATCTGACCGTCAATTATATGGATCAGAAGGAGGCGCACGTCATTGTGAGAGGTGTGCGCTCTGTTACGGATTTTGAATATGAGCTGCAGCTCGCGAGTACGAATCAGAAGCTGAATCCTCGAGTCGAGACGTTCTTTATGATGACGAATCCAAAGTATTCATTCTTGAGCTCAAGCATGGTGAAGGAAATCGCGCGCTTCGGCGGACCCGTGAGCGAATTTGTCTCTCCTGAGGTGGAAGAAGCACTGCGCAAGAAATACAGCGCATATACGGATTAGTGCAATGAACAGCATCCGAACGGTTCGTACTCGTTATCGAGAACGGACGATGTGAGTCCAAATGGCTATTAACGCGCTCGAAATGCAGAGTACGGAAAGCATGAAGATCGCAGCAATCAGCAAAGGCATGATCTGGAGCCAGCCTGTGGGCAGAGTTAAGATCCAGTTAAGTATGCTGTGCCATACGGAAGCAGGCTGTATCGCCTGTTCTATAGGCTGTAGGAGCGCTGGCTGTGAGATCTGGTTGCCTGAAAACCAATGGCGAAACGGTTCCCAGCATACATAGGTCAGCAGGAATGCAGAGATGGCATGCACCATACGTGACAGCAGAAAGTGTGAGAAGCGCAGGTCGCTGTTCTTCATAAGGCTGTGAACCTGCAGATGCGCACTGATGCCGCTCCAGCCAAGCACCGCACTAACGAGCGCAGCTTGAAACACAGGTGAAGCGAAAGTCGCCGTTCCAATCGTAAAGGCGCCTAGATTAACTTCCAACAGGCCGTTCAACACATAAGCGCCGAACTGATGAGGTATGACAAGTCTCGATACTTGAATGATGACGGAGAAGATCATCATGTACCCGCCGATCATCATGAGAGTTTGAACGGCGGACGAGACAGAGTCGCCGAGCAGCTTGCCGAGCGGACGCCCATCGGCGCGATGTGCGAGCTCCATCGCATCGACGATGCTGCGCGGAAGCGAGGTCGGTTTACCGGGCTGCTCTGTATCGTTAGCTGAGCGGCTGCCGCTGACCGTGTCCGCATGCATCGCATCAGCCTCGTTCGGCTGTGCGGTCCATCGCAGGATGAAGGCGGTCAGGAGCGCAGACAACCAGTGAACGATAGCGATTAACAGCCCGGTATCAGCTTGCTGCATGAAGCCGACGCCGATGACGGCGATCATGAATACGGGGCTGCTGGCATGTGTTAATCCGAGCAGCCGATTGCCTTCACTGCGGCTAAGCCGTCGCTGCTGACGGAGCTTAACGACCGCTTCGGCGCCCGCTGGATATCCAGCGGTCCAGCCGACGGCCCAAGCCCAACCGCTGACGCCGGGGAGGCGAAACAACAAACGCATGACAGGATTAAGCAGAACGCCAAGTCCATGCACCCAGCCGTAGGCAAGCAGCAGCTCAGACAGCACAAGGAATGGCAGCAGCGCAGGGAAAATGATGTTCCACCATACTTTTAATCCCTGTAGGGAAGCTCGAAATGCGGCATCTGGATAGGACACAATACATATGATTAGCAGCACAGCAAGGCTGCCTGCAGCAATCGTATACAGCTTCGATGCGACAGGAGCGCTGCGCTGATGATGGTGCAGCATAGGGGGCATAGGTTCACCTCGTATATCGGATTGAACGGCTGCAAGCAGCTTGTACGTCCATATGTATACATGTTTACGTGCAGCGGACGGGCTTTATACCAACAGAACCTACTATTGGAGGAGGCGGTCAGTAATGGCAGAGAAACATTCGGGACAGCGATCTTCCAATCGCAGTCCATGGTACGCGTGGAGATGGTTGGCGGCAGGACTGATAGCGGTATACCTGCTCGTTTACATGCCGATGCCATTTGTCATATATACCGCAGGCAGTGCGGAGGCGGTTAAGCCGATGGTGGATGTGCCTGGTGGTGATCCACAGGAGGAAGGCGTATTCATGATGACGACCGTCAGAAGAATGAATGCGAATCTATTCATGCTCGGTTGGAATATGTTTAATGACGATGCGGAGTACTCGAGGAAAGAAGATGCGCTGCAGGGCCGTACAGAGGAAGAATATCAGACAGAGCAAGTATTCAATATGATGGGATCGCAGAGCAATGCGATGCTTGCAGCTTATAACAAGCTGAATATTCCATACCAGATCGTAACAGAAGGCATTTATGTGATCCGTAACATACCGGAAGTTGCTAAAAATGAATTTCAGACCAATGATCGTGTCGTTTCTGTTGAAGGACATCCAATCAAGAAGATCACAGATCTGACTGATCTAATTAAAACCTACAAGGCTGGAGACACGTTGAAGGCGGTAGTTGAGCGTAACGGAGAGATGGTCGATGTAAGCGCGACGCTCGTTACATTTGCTTCATCAGCTGATCCAACTAAGATACAAACAGGCTTCGGTACGGTTTATGGCGAGAAAAAAGAAGTTGTGCCAGATGACGCATCCAAGAAAATTACATTCAAGGAAAGCGATATCGGAGGTCCGTCGGCAGGGCTTATGTTTACCCTGGAGCTCATTAACCAGCTGACGCCTGGAGATCTGACCCGGGGGCAGCGGATCGCGGGTACGGGCGTTATTAGCCCGGACGGAACGGTTGGGGTTATCGGCGGCGTCCAACACAAGGTAGTCGCCGCTGATCGCGAAGGCGCGGTGATGTTCCTCGTGCCGGAGGGCAACTATGCTGAAGCGAAAGAGAAGGTAGACAAGATGGATACCGAGATGAAGCTCGTGCCTGTAGCAACGCTCGACGACGCCTTGAAGGCGCTCGAGACGTTGGATACGAAGTAGCAGTGCAAAGCCCCCTGTCCACATTCAAACGGACAAGGGGCTTTGTGCATTATGCGCGCGGTCGCCGCGGCGGCTCGTAGAAGTCGCGGAATGCGGCGCGGCCGTCGCGCTTCGCGAATGCGGTCGCGTACACCGCGGTTGCGCGCGCATCGGCGGCGAGCCCATTGGCGCCGCCAAGGCCTGCATTCTCCCGCGTCATCCGTTGGATGATCGGGAGTGTTGCGGCCTTCTTCATGCGCTTAAGTAGCGTCTGACCGCGTTCGGAGAAGCCGAGCACGCGTATGTATGACGGCCCTGCGGCAAGCGCGTCAGGGCCAAAGTCTGTCTTGCGATGCCCGAGCAGGATGTGCGTCAGCATCCGTTGAAGCTTCGTGCGCGTATAACGCTTCGTCTTCAGCGCTTCGAGCAGCAGCTCCGGCTCGAAACTAACGAGCTCCGGCAACGTATTCAGTACCCGGTGCTCCAGCCCCTCGGTAACTTCCAGTATCTGCTCCAGCTCACTGTGATTCAGCACAGACAGCTGGTAGAACAGCTGTGCTGTGTAATCGCGCCAGCTCACTGGAGGTCTACCGTTAGCGGCTAGCTGCTGCAGAATCCGCAGGGAGCTGTCTGGCAGATAAGCAGCCGCGTTCGCGACGCCTTCGCTGAATACGAGGCGGCGAATGGCCGTCGCGCTTGCAATGCTGCTGTCGTTAACGCTCTCGTCGTGATAGCCTGCCTTCACACGCGTAATCGTGTGCGGCTCGATTTGGCTGCCTAGGCGGCTTAGCGCCATCATGTAGTGGAGGCCGAGCGAATTGTTCGGCTCGGCGATCCACTGCTGCGCCCCAGGCTCGGCGCCAAGCGCTTCAGCAGCCTGCGCATATGCCTTCGGGTAGCTGCTGCCTGCCTTCAAGCCGGCTTGCAGCAGCGAGGCGAAGGCATCCGGCTCGTCTGTCAAGCGAGCGGCGGCCTCCCGCAGCGGCGCGATGCTGCCCAGCTCGCTGCCGAAGCAGAGCGCGTCGACCACGCCAGTCGCCTCTAGCGTTGCCACTCCGCCGAATCCAAACCATTCGGCAGGCTGCACGGCATAAGCGACAGGCAGCTCCAGCACGAGGTCGACACCCTGCGCCAGCGCCATGTCAGCGCGCGCCCATTTATCGCAGACAGCAGGCTCGCCGCGCTGCAGAAAATGGCCGCTCATGACGGCGACCACGGCATCCGCTCCCGTTACTCGCTTCGACTCCTGCACATGGTACACATGGCCGTTGTGCATGGGGTTGTATTCGACAATAACGCCGACAGTTTGCATGAATTTCATCCTTTCCATTGACCATATGGACAATTATTAGGGTATACTAATTGCAGGTGCTTGTTTTTATATGCTATTCATCATATCATGAAGAGCATGTCGCCAAAAGTGGCTTTATAATGCCCGTTTTCCGAATCTGTCAAACAAAATTGGTTGACAAAGCATAAGCCTAATAGCTATAATTAATTTTGTTTGTTTGGGGTGATCACATGAAGGTTATTATTCGAGACGTCACTAAAGGACAAGATATGCGAATTCAAGAATCGTTCCGCGCCGATGAGATCGTGCGTGGCCGTAACGACATTCGCGAGATCGGACCCATTGAAGTCGACTTAACAGCTACAGCAGAAAGCGAAGATCAGATTGGTGTTCGCGGGAAGCTTAGAACAGTGATTAGCGCAGTTTGCTCACGCTGTCTGACGCCTCATTCCGAAACTCTTGTTATTCCGTTTGATGAACATTATCGACTGACGGAATCATCTGGACTTCCTGCAGATGACGATGACGATGTCACATACGTGACAGACGAAAACGTCGATCTGAAGCCATATGTGGAGGAAGCGGTCATCGTTCATTTGCCTTATGCGCCTCTATGCGAAGAGGATTGCAAGGGGCTCTGCCCAACCTGCGGTGTAAATCGCAATGAGACAGAGTGCGGTTGCTCGAATGAACGGATTGATCCGAGACTGGCAGGATTGATGGACTTTTTTAAGAAGTAACTTGAGAACCAGCCATTGTTAGATTTAGCAGTACGTAATTAATGTAAGGAGGTGGGAACATGGCAGTACCTCAAAGAAGAACGTCCAAAACACGTCGCGATAAGCGCCGTACTCACTTTAAATTAGAGGTTCCAGGCATGATCAAGTGCGAGCAATGCGGAGAGTTGAAGCTTGCGCATCATGTATGCAAAGTTTGTGGAACATACAAAGCTAGAGAGATCATCAAACAATAATCGTATACTTATGGATGCATTCATTCCACATGATCCGGCGTCCAATACGGAGAAATAGTACCTCATCCTCGGATGGGGTACTATTTTTTTGCTTTTTGATGAAAATGCAGACCATGTCATGACCCCAGATAGTCTCTCTTAGTCGTTATCTATCCATTATCCTTAAGTCTCAGGGTAACGGGTACAGTTGTCATTTGCCTATTATCCCATAGCCTCAGGGACAGGGTGGGTACTGAGTGAAAGGTATAATAGTTAAACGCTAGACGCTAACTTGCTTATATCCTTTAGATTCTAGGTAACTGAGTGTTGGGAATAATGGTGCAATGTGTCTCAACAGGTGCATATTCGATCAACTCGCTATTCATAAATGATATGGGTAACTTGATTGGGGCAATTGCTAAGTTCAGTAACTCGTCACTACCTGCACCGTCTGGCGGTTGATCCGATCTAAACTGACTTACTGGATGAAACGGACACAGGGGCCTCTATTTTGTGATTTTGAGGAGTTTTTTGAGTTTTGTGGACTCAGAAGCCGTTATTTGTGACAAAATTAGTGTTTACTAGTTGATTTTGATCAAATAGCGGCTCTATGGTCCGCGAACATGACGAAATTGAGGTTCTGGCTGCAAATAAGGGTTCCTGTGTCCGCCACTGAATCAACCAAGGCATATTGCCAAGGTATATTGTGTAAAATAGGCGGCAATGTGTTTCTAGTTCGATTGAATAGCCTCTGTTGCAGGAAATGTGGGAGTGTTCCTTGACTGGTCAGGATTTTCAGATAAAGAAGCATAGATGATCCAGCCGAAATAGTGATCTATAACTAGGGTGAATTCGCATGTAGAGCAGTTGTGTGAAACTGGTGCTTTTCTTTATTGGCATTTTTCTATATACTAGTTTAGTACCAGGTTCTAAAAAGAGAATAAGGCTGGACGGGACTCGACACGAGCACCTAACCGAACAGCTTGTATATATTGCTTGTGGGGAAGGCTGGGCTTAATGGATGGCTGGCTGGTACCTGCGGCACGCAGTAAGGGGTGTGGGACATGGAACGGCTACCGAAACGGCAACGACAGCAGCAGTTGATGAAGGTTATTGAAGATAATCCATTTATAACGGACCAGGAATTGACTCGAATGCTTCGTGTCAGCATTCAGACGATACGCTTGGATCGGATGGAACTCGGTATTCCAGAACTCAGAGAGCGACTGAAACTGATGGCGGAACGCTCATACGATCAAGTGCGCTCGCTGCCGCTGCATGAGGTTATTGGTGATGTTATTGATTTACAATTAGATAAGAGCGGGATATCGATATTTGAGATTGGGGAAGAGCATGTGTTCTCCAGAACGCAGATTGCGCGGGGACACCATCTGTTTGCGCAGGCCAACTCGCTGGCAGTGGCTGTCATCAATGATGAAATAGCATTGACCGCCTCCGCTGATATTCGTTTTATCCGCCAAGTTCATAAAGGTGAGAAATGTATTGCGAAAGCTTACGTGCGCTCTATATCGGGCGAACGAAGCAAGGCTAAGGTAGAAGTATTCAGTTATGTTGGTGAAGAACTTGTGTTTCAAGGGCATTTTATTATATTTCGCTCGACTACAGAAGGAACTAGCAGCGATCGCTAAACCATGAAGCTTAGTATCGAGTTGATGGTTCCAACAGAGGAGGAAGTAAGCATGAAGATCGTCATTGATGCAATGGGCGGTGACCACGCTCCTAAGTGCAATGTAGAAGGCGCAATCGAAGCGGCAAATAATTGGAAAGACATTGAATTGATTCTTGTAGGCGATGAAGCGCAGATTCAACCATTGATGCAGGGAGCTCCGAGCAATATTCGAGTTGTTCATACAGAAGAACGAATCGAAGCGGATGATGAGCCTGTTAAAGCGGTACGCCGCAAGAAGGGTGCCTCGATGGTTATGGCGGGTCGTATGGTGCGTGAGCAGGAAGCGGACTGTATGATATCTGCCGGCAATACAGGTGCGCTCATGACAACGGGACTTCTTGTTGTAGGTCGTATGGAAGGTGTTGAGCGGCCTGCGCTTGCGCCAATCATTCCTTCGATTGACGGCAAGGGCGTGCTTGCGCTGGATCTGGGCGCTAATATGGATGCTAAGCCAGAGCATCTGCTGCAGTACGCGGTGATGGGCAGCATTTATCGGGAGAAGGTTCACGGTATTACAAAACCGAGAGTAGGCCTCCTTAATGTCGGTACCGAGGCGATGAAGGGCAATGAGCTGACGAAAGGCGCGTATCCATTGCTGGAGAAAGCTCCGATCAACTTCGTAGGGAATGTTGAATCTCGAGATGTTCTGGAAAGTCCTTGCGACGTGCTCGTCTGCGATGGGTTCTCTGGAAACGTGATGCTGAAGACACTCGAAGGAACGGCGGGTTCATTGTTCGGTATATTGAAGAAGGAGTTTACGAGTTCATTTAAAAATAAACTGGCTGCGGCAATCTTGATGCCGAGCATGAGACGATTAAAAAACATGATGGATTATAAGGAAGTTGGCGGGGCTCCGCTGCTTGGGTTAAACGGTCTCGTTATTAAAGCTCATGGATCGTCTGATAAGCGAGCTATATTCAACGCTATCCGCCAAGCACGAACTGCGCTGCAGAATGATCTGACCAATACAATCTCTTCAGAGATTCAGGCACATAAACAATCATAATACGTTATATTACATTGAAATGAGAGTGATACGTAATGAGTTTTCGTTCAGTTGGAATTATCGGTACAGGAAAGTACGTGCCTGAACGTATATTGACGAATGCCGAATTGTCGGAAATGGTTGACACCAGTGATGAATGGATCGTAACCATGACAGGCATGAAGGAACGGCGTATCGCGGGCGAGCATGAGGCGACATCCGATCTAGCCTATGAAGCTGCGGTCAAGGCGTTGGAATCAGCAGGAATTACAGCGGAGCAGCTTGATCTGATCGTAGTCTGCACAGTGACGCCGGATACGATGTTTCCTTCCACGGCTTGCATCGTGCAGGAACGTCTTGGAGCAAACCGAGCGGCAGCATTTGACCTGTCAGCGGCTTGCGCAGGATTCATATATGGTTTAGCGACAGCTTCGAACTTTATTAAGACGGGTATCTACAAACATGCGCTTGTTATTGGCGCTGAGTGCTTGTCGCGCATAACTGATTATACGGATCGCAACACATGCATTCTGTTCGGTGACGGAGCAGGCGCAGCTGTGCTTGGCCCAGTGGAAGAAGGCAGGGGCTTTATGTCGTTCGAGCTGGGTGCGGACGGCACCGGCAAGGATCTGCTTAAGCTCGAAGCGGGCGGTTCTCGCAAACCAGCATCGGTTGAGACGGTTGAGAATAAGCTGCACAGTATCTATATGAATGGCCGCGAAGTGTTTAAATTCGCTGTTCGCATCATGGGGAATGCTGCTGAGGAGGCATTATCGAAGGCAGGTAAGACGAAGGAAGATATCGACCTGTTCATTCCTCATCAGGCGAATGCTCGAATTATTAAGTCGGCGATTGATCGTTTGAATCTCCCTGAGGAAAAATGCATGATTAATCTGCCGAAGTACGCGAATACTTCAGCAGCGTCGATTCCGATCGCGCTGGCTGAGGCGGCAGAAGAAGGACGCCTCAGCCAAGGCGACACAGTAGTGCTTGTCGGCTTCGGCGGCGGCTTGACATGGGGAGCGTGCGTCTTCGGCTGGTAAGCCGGAGACGAGCGGTTACATAGAAGAATTGGACCTGAAAGTGTCAATTCCATATAACTGGACGATAATAATGAGTAGTGACGTATTCGAATAGGATGATAGATAGATCAAGGAGTGGATATGATGGGCAAGGTAGCCTTTGTCTTTCCTGGCCAAGGTGCACAGGCTGTCGGCATGGGACGAGATGTATATGAAGCGGTTCCTGCAGCGCGTGAAGTGTTTGAACAAGCGAATCGGGTGCTCGACTTCGCGCTAACGGATCTGATCTTTAATGGACCGGACGACATGCTGAAACAAACGGTAAATACGCAGCCTGCGTTGCTTACAACCAGCTACGCCTTGTATAAGGCATTTGCGGAGAAAGGCGTTACGCCGGATTATGTAGCGGGGCACAGCTTGGGCGAGTACAGCGCGCTAGTTGTCGCTGGAGTGATGCCATTCAAAGACGCGGTTGCCATTGTGCGCAAGCGCGGCGAGTTTATGGAGCAAGCGGTGCCGAATGGCGAAGGCGCAATGGCGGCAGTGCTCGGAGCGGATCGCGACCAGCTGGGCGCGCTATGCGACGACATAACGGCCTACACAGCGCCTGTCGAGATGGCGAATGTTAACGCTCCAGGCCAGATTGTCGTGAGCGGTTCAACAGCTGGCGTACAAGCTGTCGTAGAGCGCGGCAAGGAAGCTGGGGCGAAGCGCGTCATTCCGCTCGAGGTCAGCGGTCCATTCCACTCAACGCTTATGAAGCCCGCAGCAGAGCGTTTGAATATCGCGTTAAGCGAAACGGATGTGGAAGATGCTGCGATACCCGTGGTAGCGAATGTATCGGCTCGTGCCGAGCAGTCGGGAGAGCGCCTGCGTGAAATGCTGGTAGAGCAAGTATTTTCACCAGTGCTGTGGGAAGATAGTGTTCGTTACATGATCGAGCAAGGTGTTGATACGTTTATTGAGATTGGATCTGGCACCGTGTTGACCGGCTTGATCAAGAAGATTGATCGTTCGGTTAAGGTTGTATCCATTAACAGCTTAGAGGCTATTCAGTCTTACGAAGCTTAATGCTTCGCAATAGCTAGCTGCAATAAATAGGCACGGGCATACCCCGCTGCGGCGTATGCCCGTATGTGAAGTAAGCGGAGTCAAGGGTTGGTAAGTATCGATCTATTGATTCCACTGGAAGGAGGAAATAGGATTGTCTAAAGTCGAAGGCAAGGTAGCGCTTGTAACTGGCGCTTCCCGTGGAATTGGCCGCGCTATTGCTCTCTCTCTAGCTGAAGCAGGCGCTGATGTCATTGTCAATTATGCCGGCAGTGTTGGTGCTGCTGCAGAAACCGTCGCAGCCATTCAAGCGATGGGACGTCAAGCGGCAGCCGTCCAAGCGAATGTGGGCAAGGCGGATGAAGCAGAGCAGCTTGTTAAAGCGGCGCTGGAACAATTTGGCAAGATTGATATTCTGGTGAATAATGCTGGTATTACAAGAGATAATTTAATTATGCGCATGAAAGAAGAAGAGTTTGATCAGGTTATCGAGACGAACTTGAAAGGTGTGTTCAACTGCCTGAAAGCCGTCACGCGACCTATGATGAAGCAGCGTTCTGGACGCATAATCAACATTTCCTCTGTAGTAGGCGCGCTTGGCAACCCAGGACAGGCTAATTACGTTGCTGCTAAAGCAGGTGTTATCGGTCTGACGAAGGCTGCTGCTCGTGAGCTGGCTTCACGGGGTATTACAGTCAATGCTGTTGCTCCAGGATTTATCGAGACAGACATGACAGACGTACTATCGGATAGTACAAAGGAGCAGTTGTTGGCAGGCATTCCGCTCGCCCGGCTCGGACGTCCGGAAGATATCGCCAAAGCTGTGCTCTTCTTGGCATCGGACGATGCTTCCTACATGACCGGACAGACGATCCACGTCGATGGCGGCATGTATATGTAAAGCTACTACTCCTATGAATCCATAGGTGTTGAGCATTTTTGTTAGCCGTTTCATATGGCAATTTAGTATGTTTTCTCGTATAATACCAAAGAGGAGGTGAACCGGATGTCTGCTGAAGTATTTGAGCGTGTAAAGCGTATCGTCATAGAACGCCTTGGCGTTGATGAAGCTGAAGTTACCCTCGAAGCATCTTTCAAGGATGATCTAGGCGCTGATTCCCTCGATGTGGTGGAATTGGTGATGGAATTAGAAGATGAGTTTGATATGGAAATCTCTGATGAAGATGCAGAGAAGATTACATCTGTTGGAGAAGTAGTCAACTACATACAATCTCATAAGTAAGATTGTTAAGTCCCGTTTTAAGCTAACGGGACTTCTCCTCATTAATTGATGTTATCAGCATATGACCTATTGAGATGATACACATGCCATGCATGTGTTGGACTATAGAGAATTGGAAATGAAATAGTATACTGAGGTGATGTTGTTTGAAGAATAGGGTTGTAGTAACCGGTATGGGCGTTGTAACAGCTCTCGGTTCAGACCTGAATACGTTCTGGAACCATCTGATGGAAGGCAAATCAGGGGTTTCTCGTGTCGAGTCATTCGATACAACGGACTATTCAACACAGATTGCAGCTTCGGTCAAGGACTTTAATCCCGAAGCCTATATGGATAAGAAGGAAACTCGCCGCATGGACCGCTTCGTTCAATTCGCGGTTGCAGCTTCTAAGATGGCTGTTGAAGATGCGAAGCTGAACATTCAAGAAGAGGAAGATCCAGAGCGTGTCGGTGTTATTATCGGCTCTGGAATCGGTGGGTTAGGTACTTGGGAAGAACAGCATACTACGCTCTTACAGAAGGGCGCTAAGCGAGTAAGCCCGTTCTTTATCCCAATGATGATTGCGAATATGGGTTCCGGTCAAGTCTCAATGAGCCTTGGCGCGAAAGGACCTAATACTTCGCCAGTATCAGCTTGTGCAACGGGAACGCATTCGATTGGCGATGCCTTCAAAGTCATTCAACGCGGCGATGCGGAAGTTATGATATGCGGCGGCTCTGAAGCAACGATTCAGCCGCTGGGTATGGCTGGGTTCTGCGCTATGCGCGCGATGTCGACGCGCAATGATGAGCCAGAACGTGCAAGCCGTCCGTTCGACGTAGACCGCGATGGCTTCGTTATGGGCGAAGGCGCCGGCGTATTGGTGCTGGAATCGCTGGAACATGCGCTTAATCGCGGCGCGCGTATATACGCTGAGGTCGTAGGCTACGGCATGAGCGCGGATGCGCACCATATTACAGAGCCGGATCCAACCGGAGCGGCTTCCTGCATGAAGCGCGCTATCAAGGATGCTGGCATGAGTCCTGAAGATGTGCAGTATATCAATGCACACGGTACTTCGACGCCTGTTGGCGATAAGTCGGAGACCAAAGCTATTAAGATGGCACTTGGCGATCACGCCTATAAAGTTGCCGTAAGTTCTACAAAATCAATGACAGGACATTTGCTTGGCGCTGCAGGCGGTGTAGAGGCAGTCATCTGCGGACTTACACTTCAAAATGGAGTGATTCCGCCGACGATCAATGTGGATCAACAGGATCCAGAATGTGATCTGGATGTTGTGCCGAACGTAGCTCGCAAAGCGGATATTAATGTCGTCATGTCTAATTCATTCGGATTTGGCGGTCATAACGCCACAATCATTATGAAGAAATTCGAAGCATAAGGGGTCAGACAGTTGAGTGCAGATATGAAGCAGTTACAACAGAAACTGAACATTTCCTTTAAGAACCGTCAGTTGTTGAAACAGGCATTCACGCACGCTTCCTATGTGAACGAACATCGTTTCGGGCATCATCAAGATAACGAAAGATTAGAGTTTCTTGGTGATGCCGTGTTGGAGCTGACAGTCTCGGAATTTCTATTCGAGCGTTGCCCAACACGGCCGGAAGGGGAGCTGACTAAGATGCGTGCATCGATCGTCTGTGAGCCTTCTCTCGTCAATTTTGCGAATCATCTGCAATTTGGACAGTACGTATTGCTGGGAAAAGGCGAAGAATTAACAGGTGGCCGAACTCGGCCAGCCTTGCTGGCGGATGTGTTTGAATCATTCATCGGCGCGCTGTATCTGGATCAGGGCTTGGATGTTGTCCGTGAATTCCTGCAGCGGTTTATCTTTCCATATATCTCGTTGGATGGCAAGCTGCAGACGAATGATTACAAAACTCAGCTGCAGGAGCTGACTCAGCATCATAATTTAGGCGTACTAGAATATCGCATTGTCGAGGAGCGTGGACCAGCGCACGAGCGCGAGTTCGTTTCTGAAGTGTTTATGGGTGATGTAAGTCTAGGTCGTGGATTAGGCCGCTCGAAGAAAGAAGCGGAGCAGCAAGCGGCAGCAGTAGCTCTTGAACAAGTAGTCATACCGAAATTATAAAGTACTGAGGCCGGCGCGCGAGCTGTCGGCCGGTTTCGCAGAAAGAGCAAAGAGCAGCGCGTGCGAGACGAGCGGCTGATTTTTGCTCTTTCTTTGTCCGAATGGCTGCCAGCCAGAATAGTTGCAGCACATCGTCTGCCACGGATGGCGATGAGTCGTACTAGAACATGAGGTGAATGGGAGAAAATGTTCTTAAAGCGGTTGGAATTGGCAGGCTTCAAATCGTTCGCCGACCGGACAGAATTGGAGTTTGTACAAGGTATTACAGGTGTCGTTGGTCCGAACGGCAGTGGTAAAAGTAACATATCAGACTCCATCCGCTGGGTACTGGGCGAGCAAAGCGCCAAGTCATTACGAGGCGGCAAGATGGAGGATATTATATTTGCAGGCAGTGATGCGCGCAAGGCGGTCAATTATGGCGAGGTTTCCTTAACGCTGGATAATAGTGATCAGGCTCTGCCTCTAGATTATAACGAAGTAACCGTAACGCGGCGTGTTCATCGAAGCGGCGACAGTGAATATTTTATAAATAAGCAGTCATGCCGACTTCGTGATATTACAGAGCTGTTCATGGATACGGGAATCGGCAAAGAAGCCTATTCGATTATTGGACAAGGCCGAATCGAGGAAATCTTGAGTACGCGGTCTGAAGATCGCCGCGGCATATTTGAAGAAGCGTCAGGTATCGTCAAATACAAGTCCAGAAAGCGTGAAGCTTCGAAGAAGCTTGAAGATACCGAGCATAATCTGCTGCGTATCCATGATCTTGTCACAGAATTGGAAGATCAGATTGGTCCGCTTCGAGAGCAATCCGAAAAGGCTCGTCATTATAAGCAGCTGCGTGAATGGTTGAAAACGAAGGAAATCGCGGTATATGTTCATCAGATCGAGCAGCTGCATGAGCAGTGGCAGCAGGCGAATGATAAGCTGGCTAAGCTGAAAGAGCGTGAACTAAGCTTGTCTGCGGTTGTAAGCGAGCATGATGCGAAGCTGGAGGTTCATCGTGTTGAGCTCCGCAAGCTCGAGGAAGAGCTTGAGAAATACCAAGCGACTCTGCTTCATTACAGTGAAGAGTATGAGAAATGCGAGGGACAAGGCGAGGTGCTGCGCGAACGCAAGCGGAACCTGACTGCGAATGAGCAGCAGCTTCAGCAAGCGATCGAGATTACGTCCGAGCGTATGAACTCAAAGCAGCTTGAAGTGCAAGGCGTGCGCGATAAGCGTCTTGCCGTTGAAGTAGAGCTGAATGAGGTTAATCGTCTTATTCAGGCGGAGCAAGAGCGGCTGGTCGGCGTTGCTGGCGGAGCAAGCTCTGATGCTGAGGAATCGCTTAAGGGTCAGATGCTGGAGATCTTAAACCAGATGGCGCAGCAGCGCAACGACATCCGTTACTATGAACAGCAGAAAGAGACGTTAACGAAGCGATTAGACAAGATGAACGCGGCGCGCGCGAAGCGTGAAGCAGAACGCGCTGACGTTCACAAAAAGATCGAAGATATGAAACGCCGCATCGACACAATGGCAGATGACCTTGTATATATCCGTAAGCGATATATGCAGGAAGGCGAGCAGCTGAAGCAGGACGAGAAGCTGCTCGAGGAAGGGCAAGTCGCGCTGCGTAAGTGGCAGCAGAAGCATGACTCGCTCACTTCCCGCCGCGACACGATGCAGGAGCTGCAAGATGATCTTGAAGGCTTCATGCTCGGCGTCCGTGAAGTGCTGAAGGCGTCGCGCCGTCCGAACGGCTTAACTGGCGTGCATGGTGCTGTAGCAGAGCTGATTCAGGTGCCGGAGCATCTGGAGACGGCAGTCGAGACAGCGCTTGGCGCCGCGCTTCAGCACGTCGTCATGGAGAATGAAGCCGTCTCCCGGCAGGCGATTGCTTTCCTGAAGCAGCGTCAGCTCGGACGAGCAACGTTCTTGCCGCTGGATGTTATCCGCGCTCGCACGATTCAAGATACGGACCGCCGCATCATTGAAGGCATGGAAGGCCATGTCGGCATCGCAGCCGATCTGGTCGGTACCGAGAAAACGTATAAGCAGATCATCGGCAGCCTCCTTGGCAACGTCGTGTTAGCGGAAAAGCTGGAGCACGCCAATAAGATTGCGGCCAAGCTGAATTATCGCTATCGCGTCGTTACGCTGGAAGGCGACGTCGTGAACGCCGGCGGTTCGATGACAGGCGGAAGCATGAATAAGAAGGGCGCGAACCTGCTGGGTCGCAAGCGCCAGCTCGAAGAGCTCGCGCATGAGATTAAGGATACGGAAGCGGAGCTGAAGAAACTTACAGCTTCCGTCACAGAGCTGAAACAGCGCACGACAACTGGCGTGAAGCGTCTCGATGATCTTCGCGAACAAGGGGAAGCGAAGCGCATAAGCGAACAGCAGTTAGCCAATGAGCTCACAGCGCTGGAGAAGGAAGATCGTCAGATCGAATCGCTGATCGGGGCTGAAGAGCAGGAGCAGCTGCTCGCGCAAGAAGAGATGAAGACGCTGGAAGCGGGGCAGCGCACGGCTGAGCAGCGGCTTGCGGAGCTGAAGGTCGAGGAGGATCGCCAACAGGTGGCGATCCAGACAGCGGAGTCAGCGCGCCGCGCAAATGAGTCTGCGAAGGAAGAACTGCAATCGCAGCTGACAGATATGAAGGTTCGCCAAGGCAAGCTGGATCAAGAGCTGTTCTCCTTGACCGAACAGCTGAAGCGGGCGGAGCAGGATGCATCCGCGTATGAACGTGAATACGCGCAGCAGACGCAGACGCTCATTCAAGTTCAGATCGATCTTGAAACCGTCGTTCATGAAATGACGAAGCAGATGGAGGATCTGAACCACTTCGGCGTCAAGAAGCAGGAGGCGGCGAAGCAGATCGACTTCAAGCGTGCGGAGCGCGCAGAGTCGATGCGCAAGCTGGAGCTCGCCGAAAGCGATACGAAGGAGCAGCGCACAGAGCTGAAGCAGGTTGAGGACGCCATGCGTCAAACCGAGATTCAAGCGAATCGTCTTGACGTTGAGCTGGACAATCTGCTGCGCAAGCTGAGTGAGGAATATGAGATCAGCTACGAGGCGGCGAAGAATCGTTATCCGATGCCAGAGGATATTCAAGCGGCACAGCAGGAAGTGCGCGATCTGAAACGCCAGATCACAGCGCTAGGTGAAGTCAACCTCGGTGCGATTGATGAGTATGACCGGGTAAATGAACGCTACGAATACTTGAGCGAGCAGAAGAATGATTTGATTGAGGCGAAGACGACGCTGTACCAAGTCATCAAGGAAATGGACGATGAGATGTCCAAACGCTTCAAGACGACATTCGACGCGATCCGCAAGCAGTTCGTTGTCGTATTCGCGAAGCTGTTTGGCGGAGGACGCGCAGATCTGGTGCTTTTGGAACCGGATCGTGTGCTTGAGACCGGCATTGACATCGTAGCGCAGCCGCCAGGCAAAAAGCTGCAGAATCTCCAACTGCTCTCAGGTGGAGAACGAGCATTGACCGCAATGGCGCTCCTATTTGCCATTCTGCACATTAAGCCTGTTCCATTCTGCGTGCTTGATGAAGTTGAGGCGGCGCTTGATGAAGCGAATGTAACGAGATTTGCGCAGTACTTGCGTGAGTTCTCAGAACAGACGCAATTTATCGTTGTCACGCATCGTAAGGGCACGATGGAAGAGTCAGATGTTCTGTATGGCGTGACAATGGAAGAGGGCGGCGTATCTAAGCTGGTATCCGTGAAGCTGGAAGATGATGAAGCGATCATTGCATAGATCGGAGGAGCACAAATGAGCTTTTTTAAGAAACTAAAAGAAAGTATCGCATCGAAGACGGAAGCCGTAACGTCCGTATTCAAGGAAGGCCTTGAGAAGACGAGAAAAGGCTTTGTCGAGAAGGTAGCAGACCTCATCACTCGCCGCAAGAAGATTGACGAGGAGTTCTACGAGGAACTGGAAGAGATTCTGATCGGTGCGGATGTTGGCGTGAACACCGTTATGAATCTGATCGACGATCTGCGCAGCGAGGTAAAGAAGCGCAAGATCGAGGATGCAGTAGATCTTCAACCCATTCTGTCTGAGAAATTGATTGAGCTGCTGCGTGGCGACGAAGCGAATGATATTCGTATGAATCCGAATGGATTGACGATCATCCTATTCGTAGGTGTCAACGGTGTCGGCAAGACGACAACGATCGGCAAGCTGGCACACCGTTTCAAGCAGGAAGGCAAGAGTGTACTGATGGCAGCTGGAGACACATTCCGGGCAGGAGCGATTGAGCAGCTTGAAGTGTGGGGTCAGCGCGTCGGTGTAGATGTGGTCAAGCATCAATCAGGCTCTGATCCGGCAGCGGTTATGTTTGACGCTGTGCAGGCCGCTAAGCAGCGCGGCGTTGACGTGCTTTTATGCGATACTGCGGGACGCTTGCAGAACAAGACGAATCTCATGGATGAGCTGAACAAGATCTTCCGCGTCATTCAACGCGAAGTGCCTGATGCACCGCATGAAGTGCTGATGGTGCTGGATGCAACGACTGGGCAAAATGCGTTGTCGCAGGCGAAGCTGTTCGGAGCAAAGAGCGGTGTAACAGGCTTAGTGCTGACGAAGCTCGATGGAACAGCCAAGGGCGGTATCGTCGTTGCGATTCGACAAGAGCTGAATTTGCCTGTTAAATTGGTTGGCCTTGGCGAGAAGATGGGCGATCTGCAAAAGTTCGATTCGGAGCAGTTTGTACATGCGCTGTTCGAAGGCCTGATTCAGGAAGAAGAGAAGAAGGACCAAGCGGTGGATTAATGGAATTGATTTACCGTAAAATGTAATTAAACTAACGGCAGAAGAAGGCGTGTCCTTTGACTGCCGTTTTTTCGTGCCCATGAGGCGAGAGATCACATACTTGCGCTGAAACATTTAACCAGCCGTGCACGTCTAAATGGAAAATAAAGAAAATGGACGTCATCATTTTCTAATGATCCTGGAGGGGAACACGATGTGCGGGTTACGTAAATCCAAATCAGTCTGGTTCATATGGGGAGGCTTAGTCGTTGCGATCACAGCGGCAGTGATCTGGTTGGGCTTATTCCCTCGCCAAGAGAAGAGTATAGAGCACCATGTGCAAGCGGCTAATCTAATGGAGCATGTAAATGCGAAGCCATCAAGCCCTGTAAAGCTGGATCAAGCCTTTATTCAAGCAACTGCAGATTTCTCTATAGATCTGTTTAGGCATTCGGCGGAGCTGGACAAGAACTCTCTGATCTCACCGGCATCTGTCTATTTGGCGTTAGGCATGACTGCTAATGGAGCTGCAAACCATACCCTTGCGGAAATGGAAGCCTTGTTAGGCGGCGGCTCGCTCAAGATCGAAGATCTGAACCGATACTACAGTACACTTGCAAGCGGACTTCGAGAAGTGAAGTCAGGCACTTTTCATATTGCAAATTCCATATGGTACAAGGATGCTCCCGACTTTCAAGTTATGCCAAGCTTCCTAGAGACGAATGCGACTTATTATGAAGCCGCGGCGTATCTAGCCGACTTCAACAGTACGCAAACTGTTAAAGATATCAACAACTGGGTGAACCATAATACAGATGGGTTGATCGATTCAATTATTGATAAGATTGATACGGATACGGTCATGTACCTATTTAATACGGTGCTGTTCGAACAGGAATGGGCGAATGTATACAACAAGAATAATGTAGGAAAAGGTCCATTTAAGTTAGATGATAAGCGGTCTATCGATGTGGAGTACATGTATTCAGAAGAAAGGGCTTATGTACAAGATGATCGCGCGCAAGGCTTTATCAAGCCTTATAAGGATAACAGATTCAGCTTCGTTGCCATCCTACCGAACGAGGGAATATCCCTGAATGAATATGCAGCATCGCTTACTGGCGAGTCATGGCTTCAATTAATCGGAAGTAAGTCTGATGAAATGATAATAGCCGGGCTGCCGAAGTTCAAATATGAGTACGAAGTGAATCTCGTCGATCCGCTAAAAGAGTTAGGGTTAACCGATGGATTCGATGGTCAGCTGGCTGATTTCAGTCGTATGGCTTTATCTTCAAACGGTAATGTATACATTGGCGATGTGCTGCACAAAACGTATATTCAAGTAGACGAATTGGGAACGAAAGCAGGCGCAGTTACGAAAGTGGCAATGGAGGAAGCAGGCGCGGTCGTCGCTAAGTCCATTACGCTGAATCGACCTTTCCTATACGCCATTATGGACAATGAGACAGGACTACCGCTGTTTATGGGCACCGTTGTCAATCCACAGCCTTAATTTGCTGCAACTTTCCACCGTATAACTTATGTGCTGCTTATAACAATAACCGCTTCGCTGTTCATTCAAATGACGGCTGGGCGGTTATTTTTGTTTTGGGGCAAGCGCATGAATTATTGCTCATTTTTATATAGACAGATTATGTCAAGCTAGCTAAGATTTATATGTGTTATTATTTCCAATGCTCCAAAGTAATTATAGATCACGACATGACTAATTAGAAATTCTAAGCTAGAAAGGTGATGAAGCTTGAATAAGATCATTGAAGTAACTAATTTGAAGAAATCGTATGGTCAAGTAGAGGCGGTAAAGGGGATAGACTTCTACGTGGAGCGAGGCTCGTTATTCGCATTTCTAGGGCCGAATGGTGCGGGTAAATCTACGACTATTGATATTATTTGTACGTTACTGGAACCTGACAGCGGCTCTGTTGTAATAGATGGACATAAGCTGGGACACGACGATAATCAGATACGTTCCAAGATCGGAGTTGTATTCCAAGACAGCCTTCTCGATCCGCTGCTGACTGTTCATGAGAATTTACAAGTTAGAGGCGGTTTTTACGGCATATCGAAAGAAGATCTGAAGACAGCGATACAGCTTGCGCTTGAAGCTGCGGGAGCGACGGAGTTCAAGAATCGTCCCTACGGGAAGCTGTCAGGCGGACAGCGTCGCCGGGCGGATATCGCACGGGCGCTTATTAATACGCCAAAGATTCTCTTTCTCGATGAGCCTACTACCGGATTAGATCCACAAACACGCAAGAGTGTGTGGGAAACGATTCAGAAGCTTCAGAAGGAGAAGGGAATGACTGTGTTCCTGACCACTCATTACATGGAAGAAGCTGCAAATGCAGACTATGTCACGATCATTGACCATGGCAAGATCTCTGCCCAAGGCACGCCGTACGAATTGAAGGAGCAGTTCAGTGCTGACTTTTTGAAAATGATACCCCTAGACAGAGATCAGTTGCTTGCAGCACTTCAATCCAATGACATTAGTTATGGATGTACGGGTGAGATCGTCTCCATCAAGCTGTCGAATACGATGGAAGCAATCGCGATTCTGAATCAATGCGAGCCATATATATCAAGCTTTGAAGTCACACGCGGCACGATGGATGATGTATTTATCCACATTACGGGAGGGGAGATCAGAGAGTATGCTTAATATCGCGAAGCGTAATTTGAAAATATTTTTCCGAGACAAAACGGCTGTATTCTTCTCCCTCCTCGCTGTATTCATCATCATAGGCTTATACGTACTATTTCTTGGAGATGCAATCACATCCGGCATGACTGATTTTGGTGAACATGCACGCTTTCTTATCGATAGCTGGATAATGGCAGGGCTGCTTGCCGTTACTTCGATAACGACAACGATGGGCGCGTTCGGAGTTATGGTGGAGGATCGCTCCAAGAAGATATTGAAGGATTTTTCGGCATCGCCTATCAAACGTTCTTCACTCGCTGGAGGATATATTCTTAGTTCCTATATCGTTGGGGTCATCATCAGTCTCATCGCCCTTGTGCTTGCTGAAGGATACATCAAGATCTATGGCGGCGAATTGCTATCGTTTGAAGCCTTGCTTAAAGTGCTAGGCATCATCCTGTTGTCTGTACTCTCTGGAAGTGCGATGGTGTACTTCCTTGTCTCATTCTTTAAAAGTCAGAATGCATTCGCGACTGCGAGCTCAGTTGTCGGGACGTTAATTGGCTTCATAACTGGTATATATATTCCCATCGGAAATCTGCCTGAGGCTGTACAGTTCATCGTTAAGATCTTCCCCGTTTCACATGCTGGCTCGCTCTTTAGACAGGTGATGATGGAAGAGCCCATGGCTGCGGCATTTGCCAATGCCCCGTCGGACGCTGTTGAACAATTCAATGAGATGATGGGGGTTACCTATTCGTTTGGTGATTATACGACGGGAATGGGCACGAGTATCATCGTGCTGCTTCTTACGACCGTATTGTTCTACGGTCTAGCGATATTTAATCTTTCGCGCAAGAGTAAGTGATCCTATACTATGAACTTAATCGCCTTCTAACGTCTCGTTCGTGAAACGTTAGAGGGCTTTTTACTTTTGGAAGGCCAATAGCGATTACTAGGATGTGGTTGTGTGCTGCTGCTCCTGCTGCAACGATGCGTGAGAACGACGCAATATTAATCCAGCTGCCGAAGATAATAGATACAGAGTGCCAGCAACAAGATAAACAGCGCGTGCACCCCATAGATCAGCCACGGTGCCGGCAAATAAAACAGAGATACCGAATAAGACGTACGAGATTGTATTCTGCGCGGCAAATACATGCGGCTGATCCTCCTGAGGCGTTTGCAGCTGAACATAAGTTCGTTGGGCGATGTCGCGGAGCTGATAGAATGGTCCCATCAGCATAACTAGCGCTAACGCTACAAAGGCTTGGACATTTATCGCATACCCGAGCACGAGTATACTGACGCCGAAAGAGCCTATGATAATCGTGGTTACGAGGTGACGATTAATCCATGTCGCAAGCTTGAGCGTGATGATGCCGCCAACGATCGTACCCGCGTAATAGGCGGCATTAATATATCCCCACCAAGCTTCATTTTGCTGCAGTACCTCCTGTACGAATACGAGTGTAATACCACCGATCCATATGCCGCCTGCTACACCTTCAATAAGATCCATCCACGTGATGACGCGAAGTCGGGGATGCTTGAACAAAAAGCTCCATCCAGCCAGCAGGGAACGTGAAGCTTTTTGCTGAACCGAATCTGTCTGAGGCTCTGACAGCTTAATGATGATTAGGAGTCCAAGCAACAGCAGACCTGTTGCAAGCTGCAGGGCAAGTGAATAGCCGAGCTTGGCAACTAGGATGCCGCCAAATGTCCATCCAAGCAGGGACAGCATCTGCATGCTCGTTGACACGAGGCTATTAGCCTGCACACGCTTATCCGCATGGACTAAGCGAGGATAGAGCGCATTAGCGCTGGTAGAAGCACAGCCTTCCGTGTAGCCGATCAACACGATGCCGATGAACGCATAGCCGACATATAGATTCGTCGGCAGCACATAGGATAGCGGAGTAAGAGAGAAGGCAACAGCTGCAGCAACACTGCATTGAAGAAGTAGAAATAGACGCGTAATTGCAGCGAGAGGCAGCTTCTTGTACCAAAATGGCAGCGTCAAGCTGCTTGCCAGCACGGCGATTGAACGCACGAAGGATACAGCGCCAGCAAAGGCGGCAGAGCCAGTCATTTGGTAGACTGCTGCGATTAACGTCATCATGTATAGGGAGCCAGCAATGCTGGTAAAGGATTGGCTTGACCACAAAGTATAGAAAGATCGGTTCATTCGTCAGTCTCCTAGCAGATTATTGAAAGATAATTACCTGTTTTGCTCCAATAAGATTTCTACTTTAGTTAGATGCTCAAGCATTCTTCTAGATGCGAGCGATTCATCCTGCTGCAAGATTGCTTCGTAGATCAGACGATGCTCCTCTAGAAGCTGCAGAGTGGAAGAGCGTTCGCCAAATAGCCACATGCGGCGCGTACTGCCCATGTACCGTGCACATTCCGTGTGAAATGCATGAAGCATCGGAATTAAGATCTCATTATGGCTAGCGCGTGCCAGATGAATATGAAACATCAGGTCATCCTGCTGGCTTGCCTGCTCATCATCGAGATGTGATTCCATTCGGCTGAGGCATTCCTCCATATATGCCAAGTCCGCTATAGTTCGCCTGCGTGCGGCTAAGCTGGCTGAGCCTACCTCGATCATCTTCCGTACCTCTATTAATGAGGTGAGCGATTGCTTATCGGACAGCCAGCCCTGTAAGACCGAAGCGGGCTCATTCGGTTGCTCGCGAACGAATGTCCCGCCGCCGTGGCGAATGTCGAGCCAACCCATCGCTTTGAGCGCGCTTAGCGCTTCTCGAATCGTAGAGCGTCCCACTTGATACTGCTTAGCGAGCGCTTCTACTGATGGCAGTTTCTGACCAGGCGCGTACAAACCTGCTTTCATTTGCTCTAATAAATGATCGGAGACAAGCTCTGCCCCCTTTTTAATCATAATTCTGTTCATGCGACGGCCCCTCTAACTGCAGTTATTCTTCTTGAAATGATGGTATACACCTAACTTTATCATAAGGTATAATATGGTAAAAGTCATCAGATGACCTGCTAAATTGTCAAAGGAATGGTCATAAGCGAATTCATTCAGACTGCAGTTTGAACTATGGAGATCAATTGGGGGGAAGAACATGTTGGTTCAAGAAGTAAGGAAACAATTACTGGAGCTGCTGGGACCTGAAAGGTATAGGGATGACAAGGAAGCGCTCGTCACGCATTCTTATGATGCAACGCCGATGCTTCAATCTTTGCCGGATGCGGTTGTGTATCCGGAAACGACAGCCGAGGTACAGCACATTCTGCGTGCAGCGAATGAGTATCGGATACCGATCGTACCGCGCGGCGCAGCCAGCAATCTGTGCGGAGGCACCGTGCCTGTGGAGGGGGGCATCGTGGTGGCCATGACGCGTATGAATAAGCTCCTTGAGCTGGATACGGACAATTTAACCGCAACCTTTCAGCCTGGGTTGAATACGAAGCAGTTCCACCGCGAAGTAGAAAAGCGGGGGCTATTCTATCCTCCTGATCCGAGCAGTATGGTTATCTCGACGCTCGGCGGCAACATTATGGAAGGTGCAGGCGGATTGCGAGGCCTGAAGTATGGTACCACGAAGGATTATGTACTCGGATTGGAAGCCGTGCTTCCTTCCGGCGAGGTTATTCGCACAGGCGGCAAGCTGTACAAGGATGTCGCGGGCTATGATCTGACCAAGCTGCTTGTCGGCTCGGAAGGTACGCTTGCGTTAATTACGGAGGCGACGGTGAAGCTGCTGCCCGCGCCACTAGTCAGGCAGACGATGCTGGTTGCCTATTCGGATATATACGCAGCCGCGCGTTCGGTATCTCGTATCGTCGGGGCACGCATCATTCCAGCTACGCTCGAAATCATGGATCAGCCGACGATACGAGTAGTAGAGGAATACAACCATATCGGACTCCCTATCGATATGGAAGCCGTGCTGTTGATTGAGCAGGATGGTCAAGAGCTTGATAGTGTCCGCAATGATATGGAAGCTATTGCTGCGATATGCGCTGAAGAAGGAGCATCCCGTATTCAGACTGCGAAGGATGAAGCCGAAGCAGGGCAGCTGATGAAGGCAAGGCGAAGCGCATTATCAACACTTGCGAGAATTAGTCCTACTACGATATTGGAGGATGCGACAGTTCCTCGCTCTCGAATAGCGGATATGATGCTTGCGATCAATCGGATTGCAGATGAGTACGGCGTTAAGATATGTACGTTCGGGCATGCTGGCGATGGCAATCTACATCCGACATGCCCGACGGATGCTCGCAACGCGGATGAAATACACCGTGTCGAGGAGGCATTTGCCGCTATATTTGAGGAGGCGATCCGTCTCGGCGGCACGATAACAGGGGAGCACGGTGTCGGCACAGTCAAGGCACCGTACCTAGAGTGGAAGGTTGGAGCGGCTGGAATCGACCTGATGAAAGGGATCAAGCAGGCATTTGATCCGAACGGAATTATGAATCCAAGCAAGATCTTCGCTAAGTCCACCCGCAAAAGGCTGGTGATATCAAGATGACTGAACAGCAGACAGTAGCGAAGCCTGATCCTCAGAGCTTATTAACGCTTCAGCAGAAGCTAGTCAAAACGCTTGATTATGAAGAGTTGATGAATTGCATGCGCTGTGGGTTTTGCCAGCCTTCCTGTCCGACCTATCAGCAGACGGGACTAGAGGCGGCTTCTCCTCGGGGGCGAATTGCGTTAATGAAGGCTGTGGCGGACGGCATCATGGAGCCGGACGACTCATTCAAGCGGCAGATGAACTTATGTCTCGGATGCCGCGCATGCGAGCCTGTATGTCCCTCGGATGTAAAGTATGGACAACTGCTTGAACAGACGAAGGAAGTGCTGTTTGAAGAAGAAGCAGCAACGAGCAATAAGGTCATAACGACGAATCGAGTACATCGTTTCATGAAGCCGATCTTTAAGCGGCATGAACGCTTGCTTATGATGAGCAAGCTGCTGGAGGGCTATCAGCGCTCAGGTCTGCAGCGATTTGCGGGCAAGCGCAATCTGCTGCGCTGGCTTCCGCCGCATATTCAGACGATGGAGCGGATTATGCCGCAGGCGGATAGTCGCGGTGTCGTGCATCGAGCAGGCGGACAGCAATTTGCCGCTAAGGGGGAGCGAATCGGCACGGTAGGATTGTTCCGCGGCTGCATTATGGATGTCGTATTTACGGAGACAAATGTGAATACGGTGCGTCTGCTGACCGAGTCAGGATATGATGTTATTATCCCCGAGGCACAAGCCTGCTGCGGTGCGCTATTTTCGCATGGCGGCAATCAAGAGACCGCCAGAGAATTCGCGATACAGAATCTGACTGCGTTCCGCGATGTAAAGGTAGATTATATTGCTTCGAACGCTGGCGGTTGCGGAGCGATGCTGATCGAATACGATCATTTGTTGGCAGATGATTCGGATTGGGCGGAGACCGCTCGTACATTTGTCGCACAGATTAAGGACATTAGCGAGTTATTGCTTCGCTCCAATCGTTGGAACAAACTGAAACAAGAGGCAGTAACTGCTTCCGAGGCTGCGCCTACAGAAGAACATACTTTTGAAACAGTAACTTATCAGGACTCCTGCCATCTTCGCAATGTGATGAAGGCTGGAGCAGGTCCGCGCCAACTGCTGGGCCTGTTGCCTAAGATTCATTATGTTGAGCTGGAGGGCGCGGAAGCTTGCTGCGGTTCGGCAGGAACCTATAACCTGCAGCAGCCGCAGATGGCAAACTCGTTATTGGATCGTAAGATGGAAGCTGTGAATGAGACGGGTGCAGCTATCATCCTGACGAGCAACCCAGGATGCCTACTGCAGATGAAGGCTGGAGTGGAGCGGGAGAACGCGCATGATCGGCTGCGCGTCATGCACGTTGTGGATTATTTTGCCGAGAAAGTATTGCAAACATAAGCGCTTCAATAGAATGTTTTTATACACCCTCTTGTTGTCGATTGCATATGATGTAATCCGTTATATAGGCATTAGCCTAGGAACGGAATCATCACAGCAAGGGGGGAGACAGATTGACGACTAAGGAACACTTCATTCGCAATGAAGAACGGATGAATGTCATTACTCATGGATTTGGGGTGCTGCTAAGTCTTGCTGGATTTGCCGCGCTGATCCATGCGGCCTGGAAGCAAGATAAAGCTTGGTATTTGGCGGGTGTGATAATTTACGGATTAACGCTAATTATGATGTTTGCCGTCTCTACTATGATGCACAGCCTCCCTGAAGGCAATCGAAAGATCAAGTTTGTTATTTTCGACCATATGTCTATATATATTTTTATCGCAGGTACCTATACACCATTTCTGTTGATTGCAGTTGGTGAACGGAAAGGCCTGTATCTTCTTGGCTTGATCTGGGGAGCCGCGGCGGCGGGGATAATATACAAAAAATTTTACACAGGGCGATATATGTGGCTTTCTACATTAGGCTACTTGGTGATGGGCTGGTTTGTAGCAGTCCTCTGGAATGATTTATCATCCGCGTTAGGTGTCACGGGTTTATATATGCTGCTGGCTGGTGGGATATGCTATACGGCAGGGATTGTCTTTTTTGTTTGGGAACGATTGCCCTATCATCACGCTATTTGGCATCTATTCGTACTGGCTGGTGCCGCGCTTCACTATGGATGTGTGTATTTGATCATGACAAATTAGACTATTTAGTCTAGCCAGATAGAGTATGAGGAGGGCTATCACTATTCATGGGATAGTCCTTTTCGTAGTTATGTATAATTGATAAATATTACATAACAGAAGCGAGTACAATATCTTTAAGAACTTGTTAAGGTAAAACGCTTGACATTGGGAGCTGATTTCGATATGATAAGGAACGTCGATGGGCTGTAAAGTGTTTTTCCTTGACGAAAGGAGTGGCCCTGATGAACGATGAACAAGTGTTAGCGAAGACCAACCGAATCAATTTGCTTTTTGATTTTTACGAACCGTTGCTCACGGAGAAGCAGCAGACATTTCTAAAATGCTACTTTCACGATGATTTCTCATTAGGAGAGATTGCCGCGGAGTTCGGAATCAGCCGACAAGCGGTATATGAGCATATTAAGCGGGCGGAGCAAACATTGGAGTCTTATGAGAATAAACTCGAGCTGCTCGTTACGTTTGAAGCAAGGACGAAGCTGCTAGAGCAACTGCAGCAGGTTTTCGCGAATACGAGCATACCCGACCCGCAGCGAGCGGAACTGCAGAAGATTGTCCGTGAATTGCAGGCGTTAGATTAAGGGAACGGGGTGAGATGATATTATGGCATTTGAAGGATTAACGAATCGATTACAGAATGTATTTGGCAAATTGCGCGGTAAGGGCAAGGTGTCGGATGAAGATGTAAATGAGGCAATGCGCGAAGTGCGTCTCGCACTGCTCGAAGCGGATGTTAACTTTAAAGTCGTCAAAGACTTTATTGCCAAAGTAAAAGAGAAGGCTATCGGCCAGGAAGTGATGAAGAGCTTCACACCAGGCATGGTCATAATCGATATCGTCAACAAGGAACTGACAGAATTGATGGGTGGCACGGCAGCTAAGCTTGAGAAAGCGAACAAGCCGCCTACCGTAATCATGATGGCAGGTCTTCAAGGCGCTGGTAAGACAACTACTTCTGCTAAGCTTGCGAAGCTTCTACAGAAACAGAACCATAAACCATTGCTCGTTGCCGCGGACATCTATCGTCCAGCTGCGATCAAGCAATTGCAAGTTCTGGGAGCCCAGATCAATGTTCCGGTTTTCACCCTCGGTGATCAGGCCAATCCAGTTGATATAGCGCAACAAGCAGTTGAGCATGCGCGCGAGCAGCACCTCGATTATGTGATTATCGATACTGCCGGCCGTCTTCATATTGATGAGACGCTGATGGAAGAACTGAAGCAGATCCATGCTACAGTTAAGCCAAATGAAGTGCTTCTCGTCGTTGATGCTATGACAGGTCAAGATGCAGTAAACGTAGCAGATAGCTTTAACCAGCAGCTTACATTGACTGGTGTAGTACTGACGAAGCTAGACGGCGATACACGCGGCGGTGCCGCATTGTCCGTCAAAGCTGTCACTGGCTGCCCGATCAAGTTCGCCGCACTCGGCGAGAAGATTGATGCTCTTGAGGCGTTCCATCCAGAACGGATGGCTTCACGAATTCTCGGGATGGGGGACATGCTCTCGCTAATCGAGAAAGCACAGTCCAACATCGATGCGGAGAAGGCTAAGGAAATGGAAATGAAGATGCGCAACGCATCCTTCACATTTGATGATTTCCTAGAGCAGATGCAGCAAGTCAAGCAGATGGGACCAATCGATCAGATCCTTGACATGATCCCAGGTATGAGTAAGATGAAGCAGGCGCAGAACTTGAAGGTCGACGAGCGTCAGATGGGTCGGATAGAAGCGATTGTCCGTTCCATGACGAACGATGAGCGTCAAGATCCCGATCTGATTAATCATAGTCGGCGCAAGCGGATTGCGGCAGGCAGCGGAACTCAGCTGGCTGACGTCAACCGATTGATTAAGCAATTTGACGAGATGCGCCGCGTCATGAAGCAATTTTCTGACATGATGGGTCCAAAAGGACCTAAAATGATGAAGAATATGAAGAGCAAAGCGAAGGGAATGCGTTTCCCGTTTCGTTAATGCTTAACCATTATGATATTTCGTTAAGGAGGTGAATGTCGTGGCAGTACGTATCCGTCTGAAACGTATGGGTGCTCATAAAGCGCCTTTCTATCGTGTAGTTGTAAGTGATTCCCGTTCCCCGCGTGACGGTCGTTTCATCGAGGAAATTGGTTTTTACAATCCGGTAGCTCAGCCTGCACAAGTCAATATCGACGAAGAAAAAGCGTTGAAATGGCTCCAAACAGGTGCACAAGCTTCCGACACGGTTCGCAACTTGCTTAGCCAAGCTGGCGTTATGAAGAAGTTCCATGAATCGAAACTTCAGAAATAAATCACTCGTTCGGAGGGTCGGAGATGGAAGAGTTAGTGTCAGTCATTGCACGGGCTTTGGTCGATCATCCGGAAGAGGTCCGTGTAGAAGTCGTCGAGAAAGAGCAAGTTATCGTCTATGAGCTTTACGTTCACCCCGATGATGTCGGTAAAGTGATTGGTAAGCAAGGTCGAATTGCTAAGGCGCTTCGCACGGTTGTCACATCGGCAGCCGTCAAGATTCCGAAACGGATTGTCGTTGACATTGTTTCTTAATAAGTCGGA
Source organism: Paenibacillus marinisediminis (assembly GCF_054343325.1). NCBI lineage: Bacteria > Bacillati > Bacillota > Bacilli > Caryophanales > Paenibacillaceae > Paenibacillus > Paenibacillus marinisediminis. Next base: position 705,146 of record NZ_JBTGUH010000002.1, on the reverse strand, counting down.
CTGGGGTTAGGATCATATCCTAGCCCTTTTTCATATACTAATGCTTGTGATCATAAAAAAATCGGAGGAAGTTATGACGGAGAAGTTATATACCGTTGGCATGATAGCCAATACACATGGTATTCGTGGTGAGCTCAAGGTTGTTTCGCACACTGATTTTCCTGAAGAGAGATTTGCGCCGAAGAGCAGTCTCTATATTCAGCATCCGAACAATGAACAGACCATTTCCGTAACAGTGGAACGTTCCCGATTACATAAGAATGTATACATGGTGAAGTTTGTTGGTTTGGATGACATTAACGATGTTGAAAAATACAAGGGTTGGTTCCTTAAAATTTCAGATGTTGATCGTGATCAACTCGAAGAAGATGAATATTACTACAGTGACATCATTGGATGCCAAGTGGTGACAGATGAAGGAGAAGAGCTAGGCGTTATCAAAGAAATATTGGCTCCTGGCGCTAACCATGTATGGGTCGTAAAGCGTCCTAAAGGACAAGATGTTTTGCTGCCGGTCATCGATGATGTTATCTTGAAAGTGGACGTAGCAAGCAAGCTGGTAACGGTTCACCTGATGGAGGGCCTGATCTAATGCGTATTGATGTGCTTACGCTGTTTCCTGAGATGTGTGAAGGTGTATTCAATACGAGCATTATGGGACGCGCCCGGGAAAAAGGTTTGGTGGAACTCGAAGCAACGAATTTCCGCCAGTTCTCTACGAACAAGCACAATACGGTTGATGACTATCCGTATGGCGGCGGTGGAGGTATGGTGCTAAAGCCAGAGCCGATCTTCATGGCTGTAGAGCATTTGCATGCAAAGTCAGAATCTGCCCGTAAACCGCGAGTAATTCTGATGTGCCCGCAAGGTGAGACCTTCACACAGTCGAAAGCAGAGGAACTAGCGCAGGAAGAGCATCTAATATTTGTATGCGGTCATTATGAGGGCTACGATGAACGCATTCGCGAGCATCTTGTAACAGACGAGCTATCCATAGGCGATTATGTTCTGACAGGCGGCGAGCTTCCTGCACTAGTCATCGCCGATGCCGTCGTACGGCTGCTGCCTGGTGTGCTGGGCAATGAATCTTCCGCTGTGACAGATTCATTCAGTACGGGGCTGCTGGAGTATCCGCATTATACTCGTCCTGCAGAATTTCGCGGGTGGAGTGTTCCTGATGTACTTATATCCGGGCATCATGCTAACGTTGAGCGTTGGCGCCGTGAACAATCCTTACGTCGTACGTTCACACGTCGACCAGATCTGCTGGAGAAGATGGAGTTAACGAAGGAAGATCTTAAGGTGCTGGATCGATTGCGCAAGGAACTTGAGCAGGAGCAGCAGTAGACGAACGTGTCACTTGCGGCTGCAAGCTGACACGAGAGTGATTGCTTGTCTCGCTGCAGGCAATGGAGGGGAAAACCATGCGAGAGCAGAAGTCATACCGAGCACAAGTAGAGCAAGCGCTTCAATCTTCGAATGCCACAACTGGAGCGCTGCTTACTGAGCTCCTAGAGGAAGTGGAACGGCTGAGCCTGGAAAATGATCGACTGCGGCAAACCGTAGTAAAATATTCACGCAAGTCTTCGATGTCGAGTAAGCTGAAGGATGCGCTGTATGAATAAAGGGATGGTCTTATTAGTCATAGGTGTTGTTATATGACGAAGGGGACACTCCCTTTTTTATTATTCCAGCTTGCTGCAGATGCTTCATGACATATACGAGATATAGGTCCGCGAGAGTGTTCGACCATTATCCCAATGGCTCAGGAAAGGACAAGCTGGTTGTTGAGCTGCTCAGGGGGATATCGAGTAGCTGTTCGGCGTAGAACAGGACGAATGGAATAAGATTGTTTTGGGAGTGAAGTATATGTCAGAAAGAGTATCTGACCATTATCCCCATAGCTCAGGAACTGGAAATGGGCTATTTCGATAGTCTTATTAACAAAACTGATTGTATTAATGTATGTGAAACAATAATCAAAAATAGCACAAATTAATGGCATTTCAAGAAAAACAGCCATCCAAGATAAGCGTGTTTTATGTACTAACTTTGCATGATAAGGACGGTACCTCGAGTGCTGAAAATGAACATGAAATTATGCAGCTCGATACATATAGGATGGAGCGTTGCTTCTCACATGTGTAGCGTAATTAGTGTACATACACATGCTCACTAAGCGTTCATAGGCGGAAAGAGGATGGTTGCGTGCATTGTAGCGAAAGCAGAACTCATCCAAATAGCGCTGTAAATATTTCTGCCCAATTCCATGAAACGTAGTAATCATCCATCTACGGGCTTGTTGAAATGCATCTTTCAGGTGCCGAAATCGCAGTGCACGGTATGGGTGTGGGATAATCTCGATGTTAGAAGGATCTGCGCAAGTATGAAGATCATTGAAGGTGCTGCTAGCTATGGGGCGCAATGTTCGATCGCGAAGATGCTGTCGATTAACAAGTTTCATCTTAAGGGCGATGATATGTTCATCGGCTGTAATGGATGCTGCCACGATTAGCGGATGTTCATAGGAAAGAAGCTCCAAAGTTGAACGGAAAGTAGGCTTGCAATGGTATTCAACAATGCCCTGTACGTTACCTTCCAAAGGAGAATCCAGATCGACTGCACTAATGATAGATCGGATCTTATGTAGAATAGACCAAGCAGTCTTATATGTAACTTGAATAATAGAGCTGAGTTGAACTGCATTAATGGACACATCGTGTTGAGTGATTAACCATATTGCCATAATCCATTTGCGTAATGAAGTGCGGCTATTCTCCATGATTGTGTCTGTTGTAAGGGAGGTTTGGTGATGACAGGAACTGCATTCATATAGCGGCAGCCGACGAGTGCGTATGACATAATGGTGAGCATTGTGGCAGCGGGGACACTCAAAACCGTGCGGCCATTTCATATTATACAAATAATTAATACAGTCATGTTCGTCAGAAAAATAGTGAGATAATTCCTCGAGTGAACTCCAATCATTTCGAAATTTCATTAACAACTATTCCCTTTGATCTTTGCTAGCGAATGTATGTTCTTAACTGTATAACAATTATAGCAAACAAATGTTCTTGATTCAACTAAATTATGTAAAATATAATATGATTTATTGTGATGTGGGTAAATAATCAATGCACAGGAATGAAGCAGTTTGAGTGTCGATGAGCATGGTTGTAGAGTGGATGAAGCTTGGGATTGTCGTGAAATAGATTAAAATTTGGTAAATGATATTAACCTGAGAGGAGGGGATAATGGCGAAACGTGATGTAAAGGGGAACATGACAGACGATTATCATGAGCGTGGAGAAGAAGTTCTGGAAGTGATATTAACCTGAGTGGTAGGGAGAATGGCGAAACGTGATGTAAAGGGGGAACATGACTGGCGATTATCATGAAATAGGTGAAGTTATAGGAAAGTGTTATTTACCTGAGTTAAGGGGAGGGTGGCAGGGGATCTGTAGACGGAGTATGGTTAGGTTGAGCCTTGAACAAGTAAATAGATGGTGTTGATCAAAAATGAAATTGAAATCTGAAAAGGGTGTGAGAGGCTAGCACCATACGTGTAGAATATGTATAGGGACTAGCCTCTCTTAAGCATTAAACTTGAATAAGATCAAATTCAACAACTGTATCGATGTCGCAAGGAAGCTGAGCTGATGGGATATTGATGAACAAATAACCCTTGAAGGCTTCGCCGTTCCAAGGGGTCTGGATGTTTACTTCGGAGCCGTCTGCTAACATGCGCGGATTCCGTACGTGTCCCTCTAGGCCTTCTAGGGCAATAGGTCCAATTCCGCGATCTAATATATGCGCGTACAGCTTATTACCGTTCCGTGTATAGCGGCCCCATTCCGGCTTCGGTAATTCCGCAGCGCAGCAGCCATGTATACTATCTCCATTGCGGTGCATCCATTTGCCGACTTCGTCAAGGATCTCGAGCGATCGAAGCGGTATTTCTCCTTTAGCATCTGGACCTACGTTTAGCAGCAGGTTGCCATTTTTACTTACGCATTCTACAAGTCCACGAATGACTGTTTTCGGGTTCTTATACTGTTGATCGTAGGCATGATATCCCCAATGTTGATTTAACGTTATACATGCTTCCCAAGGAATCGGTTCACCTGCTTCGTTCACGATGCCTTTAGGCGGGAGTATCTGCTCTGGAGAAGCGAAGTCCCCTGCGTAAATCTCAGGCTCAACGGCATAAATGTTGCCGCCTAGACGATTGTCAATGATGACATTAGGCTGCAGTTCTCGAATCATTTGCACAAGCTGCGTAGCCTTCCATTTTTCACCCGTCATGTCGTTGTATGAGAAGTCAAACCATAAGATATCAATTGTACCGTAATTCGTAAGCAGTTCCTTAACTTGTTCATGCATATATTCCAGATAGCGATTAAAGTCCATCTCTTTATCTTTGAACGCTTCATTGGAACGCATAGGGTGCTGGCGATCGCCGTATGCCGGATAATCAGGATGATGCCAATCGATAATGGAATAATAAAAACCAATCTTTAGACCTTCTGCGCGGAAGGCGTCTACATATTCACGAATAAGATCACGACCTGCCGGGGTGTTTGTTGCCTTGTAATCAGTTAGTGCACTATCGAACAAACAGAAGCCATCGTGGTGCTTTGTTGTCATAACTGTATACTTCATGCCTGCAGCTTTAGCGGCCTTAGCCCATGCTCTTGGGTCGTAACGATCAGGGTTGAAGGTGTTGAAATAAGGCTCATAATCTTCGACGGTTAGTCTCTCTGTGCTGCGAACCCATTCACCGCGAGCGGGGATGGCATATAGCCCCCAATGGATAAACATGCCGAAGCGATCCTGCATAAACCATTGCATACGTTCTTGTTTGGACTTGATCAACTTAGATTCCTCCTCTGATGAATTGATATTGTTTGTTGCGATAGTAAAGAGCATATGGCTGATTCTCTGCAGCTATACATAAATCTCATGAAGGTAGGGCATAGGAAGCTGTTGATAAATAGAGGGTTTATACTAAAAGCCCTCAACGAAATGTTCGCTGAGGGCAAGGAATTGAGTCTATTCAATTCATTAGTTAAACTTAGGAAGCCAATCTCCGTGTGCTTCGATAAGATCGTCACACAAGCTTACGATATCGTCCAAGCTGAGCTCTGCTGATGTATGTGGATCAAGCATTGCGGCATGATAAATATGTTCACGCTTTTGCGTGATCGCAGCTTCAATCGTCAGCAGCTGTGTATTGATGTTGGTGCGGTTAAGCGCTGCCAGCTGAGGCGGGAGATTTCCCACATGGGTAGCATGGATACCGCTTCGATTAGCGAAGCAGGATACTTCTACGCATGCCTCCTGAGGCAAGTTCGTAATCAAGCCAGTATTCATCACATTGCCGCCGAACTGGTACGGTTCGTCTGTTTCGATCGCATGGAAGATGCGCGAAGCGTATTCGCCTGAGCGTTCGTGAGACAGTTCCACATCGTTGACGAGCGATTCACGCAGTTCTTTCCAATGTTGAATCTGATAGATGCATCGTCTAGGGTATTCATCCAATGGAATGTTAAGCTGATCGATCAGCTCAGGATATCGCTGCTTAATGAAGTAAGGGTGATATTCGGCATTGTGCTCAGATGACTCCGTGACATAGTAACCGAACTTGAACATAAGTTCATATCTCACCATGTCATGATGTTTAGTTTGCTGTTTCTCAAGAGCACGACGCTTGATCTCAGGATAGAGATCCACACCGTCTTTAGTGACTTCCAGCAGCCACGCCATATGATTAATTCCAGCAATCTTGGCTTTCACACCTGTCGAATCCATTCCTAAATGATAAAATAAATTAGGGACACAGGCTTGAACACTATGGCAAAGACCTACTGTTTGGACTCCTCCATATGTATTCATCACATTGGTCAGCACAGCCATCGGATTCGTGTAGTTTAGGAACAGCGCATCCGGGCATACCTCTCGAATGTCTTTCGCGAAATCCAGCATAACCGGTATAGTCCGCAAGTTGCGGAAAATACCGCCGATGCCGACTGTATCGGCAATGGTCTGACGAAGTCCGTATTTCTTCGGAATCTCAAAATCGGTGATCGTACATGGATCATATCCGCCAACCTGAATGGAGTTGACAACATATTTAGCGCCTCGCAACGCTTCTCTTCGATCTGTATAGCTCTTTACTTTGCATGTGCTGCCAACGGTTTTGCATATGTTGCTAATAATGATTTCAGAATCATGGAGACGTACAGGGTCGATATCATACAAAGCAAGCTCGAATCCTTGCAAAGATGGGGTTAACATGCAGTCACCTAGTATGTTCCTTGCGAATACGGTGCTGCCTGCTCCTAAAATCGTTATTTTACTCAACTGCTATCACCTCTTGATCGGGATTGGTTACACTCTCAATGTAAATCATTCACAGACAACTAGACATGCGAAAAATAATGAAGAATATGTGCTTTTGTAGTTTGCGCAAATCATAGATACAAAGTGAAAAAAAGATATTGGTATTATGATTAAATACGAGTTGTGTTCTAGATAATAATATGTTAGAATAACTTCTGTTGTGTTGAATACGGCGGTCCTCTACATACTGTGACGAGTAAGCCAAGATGCTGCTCTGAGATGTAAGAACGTCTGTGAGGAAGGAGGAGTCATAGATGAATATCGTACAAGCGATCACGCAAGAGCAACTCCGCAAGGATCTGCCTAGCTTCCGTCCTGGTGATACTTTGAAAGTACATGTTAAAGTTATCGAGGGTTCACGCGAGCGTGTCCAGTTGTTTGAAGGTGTTGTTATCAAGCGTCGTGGCGGCGGTATCAGTGAAACGTTTACTGTTCGCAAAATTTCCTACGGTGTAGGTGTTGAGCGTACATTCCCAATTCACTCGCCGAAAATCGAGAAAATCGAAGTGGCTCGCCGTGGTAAAGTGCGTCGTGCGAAGCTTTATTATCTTCGCAACCTACGCGGTAAAGCAGCGAGAATCAAAGAAATCCGCTAATGGAACATCGAGGGGGCTTGCATATCGCGCAAGCTCTCTTTTTGCTATATAGCCGAAAATACGTTACGCTAGTAGCATGAAATCGATATCCGATTCGCATCCTATGAAGAAGGCGGGGCCCGGTATGATATGGAGCAAGAGAATCAAGTAAAACAACCGAGTGCAGCTGAACCATCCGGTACTGTACCGCGTAAATCAAATGAGTTACTCGAATGGGTCAAAGCAATTGCAGTAGCAGTTGTACTGGTCGTCCTCGTACGCTGGCTGCTATTTGCACCATTTATCGTAGACGGACCATCAATGGAACCTAATTTTTGGACAGGTGAACGTCTGATCGTTAACAAAATCGTATACGATTTCCGTGATCCCCAACCCGGTGAGGTGGTTGTGTTCCACGTTCCGGAGCAAAACCGCGATTTAATTAAGCGTGTAATTGCGGTGCCTGGCGATACCATTGAGTACAAAGGCGATGACTTGTATGTTAATGGAAGCAAGGTGGAGGAGCCTTACATACAAGAAGCAATAGATGAGGCTCATAAGAACGGAACATTGTACAATGACCAGGATGGTCGCGATTTTCCAAACGAAATAATTACAGAAAATAAAGTACCAGAAGGTCACATTTTCGTGATGGGCGATCATCGCAACAATAGTACTGACAGCCGACTGCTCGGATTTATTCCGCTTGAAGACGTGATTGGTAGAGCGGATGTTATCTTCTGGCCGCTTAAAAATATACAATTCGTTAATCATGAATAGATGAAGTAGCGTCGCACAGCATAGAAGGAGGTGGATCGCGATGTCGATTCAATGGTTCCCGGGACACATGACAAGGGCACGCAGACAGATCCAGGAAAAGTTGAAGCTCATCGATGTAGCGATCGAGCTCTTGGATGCTCGACTGCCGATGTCAAGCCGAAACCCTATGATCTCCGAGATATTAGGGGATAAGCCTAGATTGATTATTATGAATAAAGCAGATCTTGCAGATCCAGAGATGACGAATCGCTGGATGCAAATCTTCCGCGCTGAAGGACATGCAGTTCTGCCTGTTGATGCTTCTACAGGCACGAATGTACAGCAGATTCCAGGCGAAGCTCGTAAGCTGCTGGAGGAGAAGATCGCTCGCCAGATCGCGAAAGGTATGAAGCCGCGAGCTATTCGAGCATTGATCGTTGGCATTCCGAATGTCGGTAAATCAACGTTGATCAATAAGCTTGCAGGGCGACAAGTTGCTGCTACCGGCGATAAGCCAGGTGTAACCAAAGGCCAGCAATGGATCCGTGTTGGACAGGAGATGGAGCTCCTGGACACACCTGGAATCTTGTGGCCTAAATTCGAAGATCAACTGGTAGGATACCGACTCGCGACAACTGGCGCGATTAAGGATCAACTGTTGAATGTCGAAGACATCGCATTTTATGCGATCAAGTATTTGACAAAGCATTATAGCGAGCGTTTGAAGGAACGTTTCGAGCTTGAAGAGCTGCCACAAGTAGACAGCGAGGATCCGAATGAAGTCGTCGCCGTGATGGAAGAGATCGGGCGTAAGCGCGGTTGTCTTGTCAGTGGAGGACGCGTGGATCTTGAGAAAGCATCAGGTATTATCCTGCGTGAGCTCCGTGCCGGCAAAATGGGTAGAGTTACGCTGGAAACACCGGAAGAATGCGGGGTTTCTTTAACTGAATCAAAATAATCGTACAGCCGTTTCACTGTTTGAGGTGGAGCGGCTTTTTGCTGAGCAATCGGATAAAAATTGCTGCATATCGGCAATAATTGGGGTAAGAGTTAAAAACTCTCGAATGTTACCGCGAAATAATATGAAACGTACAGTTACTGTCATACGTAGCAATGAAATATATAGTTAAAAGGAGCACAGTAACTACATGAATGGTCTACAGCAATTGTTACAGAGTAAAGGGATGAAACGATTTTTAGTCGTAGTTCTGCTTCTCGTATTTATTTATACATTTAGAGGCATGATGAACTTGCTGCTGATCTTCTACATTCTGACTTATTTAATGAATCAACTCCATAAGTTTTTGACTCGTAAGATGAAGATCAAGACCAAGGCTGGCAACTTAACAACTTTAATTCTTCAGTACGTAATATTCATTGCATTAATAGGGTTTGGTATATACAAGTTAATACCAAGTGTCATAACCGAGTTGAAGCCTTTAGTAGATCAGGTAGTTAAATTTTACGATAAGCCTCTGCCTGTTGTTGAGAATCAATTCTTACAGGACATTCTCGCATCAGTCCAGAGCATCAATTTCTCCGACTATGTGAATAAAGGGATGACATTTATGCTTTCGCTGTTGCAGAAAGTCAGCGCAGTAGGCATGAATATCATTATGGCTTTGATTCTCAGTTTATTCTTCCTGTTAGAGAAGGATAGAATCAAGCAGTTTATCGATAAATTTAGAACAAGTAAGTTGGCTTATTTCTATGAAGAGTTGTGCTACTTTGGCAATAAATTTACACATTCTTTCGGCAAAGTGCTGGAAGTGCAGGTAACGATCTCATTTCTGAACTGTATCATGTCGATATTTTTCCTGTGGTTGATGGGCTTCCCGAATTTGATCGCGCTTAGCCTCATGATCTTTGTACTCGGCTTAATTCCAGTAGCGGGCGTGTTCATCTCTCTCATTCCATTATGTGCGATTGGCTTCTCGATCGGCGGTTTTAAGGTTATCCTTTACGTGCTCATCATGATTGCTGCGCTACATTCATTTGAGACTTATCTGATGAATCCGAAGCTGATGTCAGCAAAAACGAAGCTTCCAATCTTCTTTACGTTCATCGTATTGCTGGTTTCCGAGCATTTTATCGGAGTGTGGGGATTAATTCTTGGCATCCCATTGTTTATCTTCTTGCTTGACTTGTTAGAAGTTAATTTTGCGGATAATTCCCTGGAGAAGGTCAAGGGTGCCCATTAACCGTAACGGTGAAGCTGTCTGACATACGAAGAACCCTTGTATATGCAAGGGTTCTTTATTTTATTTACTGCACATGATGGCAAGTGTGAAGAAATTGGAAGGATTTGCTTATTACATCACGAAAACGTATACATGAAGGCTATTGAAGCTATGGGGGTGTACATATGAACGAGAATCATAACTACTTTATTACAGGGTTTCCCGGTTTTATTGCAAGGTTAGTCATACAAGGACTGTTGAAATGCGGACGTCCAGTAGAGCATCTGTACGTGCTTGTTCTTCCGAATCTAGTGCAGAAAGCACAGGATGAAATTGCATCCATCGCTGCACAAGAGGGGGTATCGCTTGATTTATTTACTATTGTGCCAGGAGACATCACGAAGCAGGGACTAGGTATTGATTCCGTGCATCTTCCTAATATGAAAAAAAAGATCACGCATGTATTTCATCTAGCTGCCATATATGATCTGGCTGTGCCCTACGAAATGGCCTACCAAGTGAATGTGGTCGGTACTAGCAACGTCACGGAATGGGTGCGTGCATTGGTCGGCTTGCAGAGGTACGTATATTTTAGTACTGCTTATGTGTCTGGAAAACGTGAAGGACGAATTATGGAATCGGAGCTTCAGCATCATGCAGGCTTCAAAAATCATTATGAAAGCACAAAGTATGAGGCTGAGGTAATCGTGAAGCAAGCGATGAGCGATATTCCGACGACGATCATTCGCCCGGGAATCGTCAGAGGCGATTCGAAGACGGGCGAAACGATTAAGTTTGACGGACCTTATTTTATTCTGAATATGATAGATAAGCTGTCCTTTCTACCGTTCATACCTTATATGGGAAAAGGGGATGCACAAGGCAACTTTGTGCCGGTGGATTATATCGTTCCTGCAGTTCTTTATCTTGCTCATGAACAGGTAGGCGAAGGAAAGACTTATCATTTGGCAGACCCTAAGCCTTATCCGATGAGGGATGTATACCGAATGCTGATGCAGGAGTACTTGGGTAGAAAGCCCAAAGGAATGCTGCCGCTTGCAGCAGCCAAGCCATTCATGCAAATCGCTGTGATCAGAAAGTGGCTGAGAGTGGAGAAGGAAGGGCTGGATTACTTTAGCTGCATGGCCGAATATGATTGTTCACAAGCTGAGCGCGATCTGCAAGGAGCCGGTATAAAATGTCCTGATTTTCAGGAGACAATTGCACCTATGGTCGCCTATTACGGCAAGCACAAGAACGACAGCAGCAAGCAGTTAAACATTAAGTGATTTCGATGAAGCTGACGCTTTGTTGGTCATGTTGACGATTCTCGTTGAAGCAGGTACGATGGACAGGCATTCGAGTTCAGCAACGCGCAAGCTGCGTGCGTGAACTAACGAAAGGGGATACGGTCACATGAGCAATAAAGAAGTAATGGAACAGATCGATATGCTGGAATGGGAAACACGATATTGGGACCAGGGCTATGAATTTATTGCAGGTATAGATGAAGTAGGCAGAGGGTGCCTGTTTGGAGATGTAGTAGCTGCGGCAGTTATTATGCCTAAGAATGTTATCTTGGATGGAGTGAACGACTCCAAGAAGCTGACGGAGAAGAAGCGGGAGCTGCTGTATGAACAAATCATTAATGAAGCATTGGCGTGGTCAGTAGCGCGGGTAGATGCTGCAACCATTGACCGGATCAATATTAAGCAGGCGGCGCGCATGGCGATGAAGATGGCAGTTGAAGGCTTGACCATCTCACCTGAAGTATTGCTCGTTGATGCTGAGCGAATAGATCTGCCGCTGCCGCAGGAAGCATTGGTCAAAGGCGATGCAAGGAGCCAATCGATCGCTGCTGCCTCCATATTAGCCAAAGTAACACGAGATCGTCTGTGTGCCGGAGAATGGGAAGAGATGTATCCTGGTTACGGAATAGCTGTTCATAAAGGGTATGGGACTAAAGCGCATTATGCGAAGTTGGATGAGCATGGAGCGACAAATATGCATCGCAGAAGCTTTCTTAAGAAGTGGGAGGATCAGCAGAATACGTTGTTTTAGTATCAGAGCAAACTGGAGTATCTGGTTAAATTCTAATGTTGATAGGCGGAAAATGCTCTATGTATTTAGTTGATCCCAGTTTCTGCCGATAAAGAAGTTAGACTTGTTGTGGAATCGGGGGACGAACATGAATATTACAAGCATGGTACGCGGCATGATGGGGGATGCGAAGCCCGGTGAAACACGCGTGCTGGAATTAAAGACCGGGCAGCAGGTACGCGGAATCGTGCAAAGTGTGTCGGAAAATGGTAAAGAAGCAGTCGTTCAAATCAACGGTGTCGCAGTGCATGCCGTATTAGAAACACCATTGCAGCAAGGGCAAGCGACTTGGATGGTAGTTGAAGGGCAACAGGAAGACGGCATGATTATGTTGAAGCCGTCGGATGGACCTAATGCGCAGCCGCTGCCAACTCTAGCTGATGCATTGAAGCAGGCAGGCTTGCCGGATGAGCCATGGGCGCGAACGCTTGTATTAGAGCTGCAGAAGAATGGGATTCCGTTAACGCGCGACACCATGGAGCGTCTAGGTAAAGCGATGCAGCAGAAGCCGCCGGGAGTGTCATTGGAACAATGGATGCAGGCGGTTGCGGTTGCTGTGAAGCGTCAGCTGCCGTTAACAGCAGCTGGTATAAGCGGCCTGCAGCAAGCGATGTTCGGCAAGCCGTTGAATGAGCTGCTGACAGCGTTCCTGAAGGCAGGCGATACACTGCAAGGCGGAAGCATAGCGAACACAGCGTGGAGTGGCGTGCTGAAGGAATCGCAGGCACTGGTGCGCACGCTGCTCGCGCTTATGCCATCCGCAGGCGGCACTGCGGAAGGAAGCGGAGCCGGTACGGGCACGGCGAGTGCAGGTGCTGGGGCAGGTGGGCTGTCGCAGGGCGGGCAGGCTATGCCAGGCGGTAGCACGGCTAATGCGCAGGCACAGGGCGGCGCAGCGGGTGGAAGCGGAGCAGCTGCGGGCGCGGCGAATGCGGGGCAAGGCAGTGTGCCAAGCACGGGAGCTGGAGCTGCCGGAGGTGCTGGGGCAAGTGTGTTGTCGCCGGGCGGGCAGGCTATGCCAGACGGAGGCACGGCTAATGCGCACGCACAGGGCGGCGCAGCGGGTGGAAGCGGAGCTGCTGCGGGCGCGGCGAGTGCGGGGCAAGGCAGCGCGCCAAGCGCGGGAGCAGGCGCTGCTGGCGGCGCGGCCAATGCGGCGCCTGCTCAGCCGAGCGCTGGTGCGCAGGCGCCGCCGGTAAGCGGCGGAGCAGCGAGTGTGCAGCCGCAGCAGGCAGCGAGCGCGCATGACGCAGGTGCGCCTGCGCCGAGCGCGCCAGCGACGCATGCAGGCGGCATGATCGGCCGCCTGCTGACGCTGCTCGGCGTATCGCACGAGCACGGCGTGCAGCGCGCGCTGCTGCAGGGCAGCGCCGCGGCGCCGCCAGCGCAAGCGGCAGCGACCGCGCGGCTTGCCTGGGACGGTTCCATTAACACGTCCCAGGCACAACAAGCGCAAGCTGCGCCGCAAGGGGGCGCGCTTGCGCAGGAGTCGCTGAAGAGCGCGCTGCTTCAGCTCCTCCAGAGCGATAGCTTGCCTCCGGCAATACGCGAGTCCGCTCAATCGATCGTGCAGCAGATAACGGGGCAACAGCTCCTGCTGGCAAGCGATCGATCGCAGCCGTTTGCACATGTCACATTGTTTGTGCCCTTTGTAACGCCTGACGGGCAGCAGACGGCTGCAGTGCATGTGCAAGCGCGACAAGGACGCAAAGGCGAGCTCGACGCCGGCAACTGCAGGCTGTGGTTTGATCTCGAGCTGAAGTCTCTAGGTCGGACGCTCGTTGATGTGAATGTCGTTGAGAAGCTGGTTGCTCTCAATATTCATCATCCCGATGAGGACATTCAAGATAAATTGCGTCTATTCCGCGGTGAGATTGAAGCGGGGCTGGAACGAATCGGATATCAGATGTCAGCTTACCGCCTGCTTGATCTGCCGAAGAAGGAAGAATGCTTCGAACAAGCGGAGCGCATTATGAAAGATTACACGTCCGAGAGCTACAAGGGGGTAGATCTTCGCATATGAAGAACAACAACTCCAATAAACGCGCCAAAGCAGTAGCCCTCTCCTATAAACCGGGAGAGACTGATGCTCCAGTCATTGTCGCTAAAGGACAGGGACTTCTCGCGGAACAGATCGTAGAAAAGGCAAAGGATCATGGTGTGCCCATCCAAGAGGACGCTTCACTCGTTGAAGTATTGTCTAAGCTCGACATTGATCAGCAAATCCCCGGTGAGCTGTATGAACTAGTTGCAGAGGTACTCACCTTTATATATAGGTCGGATCAACGTGCGGCAGCGGGCTGGTATGATTATGAATGATCACAAGGATAGTGGAATGCATAGGTCTGCACACTCTATGATCAAATCTACTGGCAAGGAGAAAGTGACAAGAGGGAGAGAAGCGGAACAATTGGCCGTGCTGCATCTTCTTGGTATCGGCTTGACACTGGTTGCGAGGAATTGGCGCTGTCGCGGAGGAGAGATCGATGTGATCATGCGAGATGGCGACGAGTGGGTATTCGTCGAGGTCCGAAGCAGACTGGAGTCTACTCGTTATGGTACAGCCAAAGAAGCCATTCATTCCAGAAAGCAGCAGCGTGTTCGTCAACTGGCTGAGAGGTATGCGACTTTAAATGGATTATATGATGCTAGATTGCGCTGCGATGCGGTTGCAGTCACCTTTCATTCCGATGGCAGAGCGCCAGTGGTGGAACATTTTCGAGCTGCCTTTTAATCGAGATAATTGGAGTGCAACTTAGATCGGAACAGTAAGAATATCACCATCATCGCATTTACTTCGTACAGCAAACCGCTGAGCAAAGGGAATTATCTGATTACATTTCGAGAATAGAAGGGTGATTCGATGGATAAGCATCTGTTCTTAATTGGGGGGGGACCTCCGTTTCCTGCACATTCGGCCAAACGTTTTACTGAGTTGCTGTCAGATCCGAAAGCTCCAGTAGCTATCTTAATAGTGGGAAAAGAAGGCTGGGAGCAGTATATTCCTAGATACACTCAGGCATTAATCGATTGTGGAGTAGAGGAGTTTCGATTACTGCCGCTACCTTCAACTTCAGTTGAACAGGCTGTGGAGTGCATAAACAACTGCTCGGGAATTATGATTGGGGGCGGGAATACGAATCTGTATGCAGATTACATTGTAGAAACGGCTATTTCCGACTCAATTAAGCAAAAGTATGAGGCAGGCATTCCAGTCGCAGGATTTTCCGCAGGTGCGTTAATCAGCCCGGCTACATGTGTCATTTCTCCTAAGGATAATGAACAGCATGAATTTCAGCATCGAAAAGGAATAGGTCTGATTAACGATGTAGTCATTGCTGTACACTTTTCAGAGTGGGAAGAGGAAGGACATTTGAGACAAGCAGCTAGCCGATTCAGCGACCATACCAATTATGGAATCGATGAGAATACTTGTGCTTATTTTGTTAATGGACAGCTTAAAGATACGGACGGCAATGGCGTATTCAGTATAGAGAATGATAGATTATCGAAAATAAATTAAACAGTTATGGTTGCTTAAGCTAACGTATTGTGCGAGATTTGAGGAAGCTGAGGCAAATAAAAGCGGTGTATACCCTGTTCGTCAGGATAAACACCGCTATATTTTTATTCTGTCCCGTATATTAGATCTCTATTGATCAATGTATCATTGATTCGTCTCCGAAAATTTACTCGCCCTCTATACTTTTATTAATCGAGCCCTTCCAAGAATCGTTGTAGAATCACCGTCGGTTCACAGTTTGCGCTTCGCGCTTGCCCCAATCCAAACTGCGATAGCGGATCGCTTCTACCGTATGCTCGGTCGTGATGCGTTCACTGCCTTCGAGGTCGGCGATTGTACGGGCCAGCTTCAGGATGCGATCATGAGCGCGAAGGCTTAGACCGAGCTTCTCATAGACATCGTTCAGCATGGCGGATGCTTCATCTGTCATCTGACAGAAGCGATGCAGCCATCTACCTCTCAGCTCACTGTTGAAGCGAATGGGAAGATTGCGATAGCGAATATGCTGACGTTCATGCGCTTCCATCACGGCTTGCCTCATCTCGGATGAAGAGAGCGTCTGTTTATGCCAGTCCTGCAGCGGTGCCCTAGGCACGGTTACTTGAACATCGATGCGATCCAGCAATGGTCCTGACAGCTTGCTGCGATATTGATTGAGGCGTGCGGGCGTACAGGTACAGGTCTGCTGATTGAACCCGTCATAACCACAGGGGCACGGATTTAACGAACAAGCCAGCATGAAGTGCGCTGGGAAACGGTATACCGCACGGGCTCTGCCGATCGTCACGCTATGCTCCTCCAGCGGCTGGCGAAGCACCTCCAGCGCTTGGCGCGGGAACTCGGGCAGCTCGTCGAGGAACAGCACGCCGCGATGCGCCAGGCTGACTTCGCCAGGCTTCGGTATGGGGCCTCCGCCGATCAAGCCGGCGGATGAAATAGAATGATGCGGCGAGCGGAAAGGTCGCTCGCGCATCAGCCCAGAGCTTGGCTGCGTCCATTTTCCAGATACGCTGTACAGCTTCGAAACCTCCAGCGCTTCATCATCTGTCAGCGGCGGCATTATCGTCGGCAAACGGCGAATGAGCATGGTCTTGCCGGTACCAGGAGGGCCGGACAACAGAACATTATGCATCCCTGCCGCTGTAACGATCAGCGCGCGCTTGACATGCCATTGCCCGCGAACGTCGGCGTAATCCTCACGTCCTTCTTGGGCATGTTCGTGCGCGTTTGCGAATTCGGAGCTGTACATCGATCCTCGCTCGAATCGAACGGGCATCGATGTATCCCAGCTTCTGAGCTCATCAAGTCTCGTCAGGGGATATATATCAACATCGTTGACTAACGAGGCTTCGTCCACGTTAGCCGCGGGCACCAGCGCCCTACGAATTCCGTGCCGCTTGGCCTCATCGATCAACGCAAGCACGCCGTGAATAGGGCGTGTTGTACCGTCCAGAGCTAGCTCGCCAATGATGAGCATGTCTTCGAATGGTTCGGGCCGCAGCTGTCCGCTGGTGACGAGCAGCGCCACCGCTACGCCCAGATCAAAGGTCGACCCCGCCTTCTTCACATCAGCGGGAGCGAGATTGATCGTGATCCGTTCAAGCGGGAATATCCAGCCATTGTTGCGAACCGCGCTTCTTACCCGATCTATCGACTCGCGAACTGCCGCATCTGGCAGCCCTACCAGATGGACTTGAGGCAAACCGCGAGAAATGTCGATCTCTATAGCTATCATTTTACCTTCAACACCAATGACAGCGGCACTTTTGATCACTCCGTACATAACAAAAAACACCTCTCCCTATTCATATTCCGCAACAGCTTCCTGAAATTGTGTCAGTTTGCGGAGATTCATAGGAAAGGTGCTTCCTTATCCCGAAAAAATCACTATAATAGTATTATATGGAATTATATGCTGCGGCGTCAATGCCTTTAATGGAAATCATTCTCATATAGAGATGATATCTATATCAAATAAATGTACATTCTTGTCAAATTAGGGGAGCCCAGCACATATGAAACATGGTACAATGTGATCGAACTAGTTTAAATTTGAAATTGTGAACAGCTAAAACTGTCAACAGTGAAGTACATTCACGAATGAAAGCGGAAGCGTTTACTTTCTGTGTGCGCGACGCAAATTCTCTTTTGGTATGAGACGTGGGAAGCTCATCATCGATTACACCTAACATCACGTCAATTGAGCCTTACAAGCATTGAATCGGATAGGGGGATGCACAATGAATATCCACGAATATCAAGGCAAGCAGGTATTGAAACAATATGGCGTAGTTGTGCCTAATGGCAAGGTGGCATTTACAGCTGAAGAAGCTGTTGCTGCTGCGCAGGAATTGGGATCCAAGGTAGTCGTTGTGAAGGCGCAAATTCATGCGGGCGGCCGCGGTAAAGCGGGCGGCGTAAAGATTGCGAAGAGCATTGACGAAGTGCGTGCTTATGCACAAGAACTGCTCGGCAAGGTACTGGTCACGCATCAGACAGGTCCTGAAGGCAAAGAAGTGAAGCGTCTCTTGATCGAGCAAGGCTGTGACATCAAGAAAGAGTACTATGTAGGCGTTGTCGTAGACCGCGCTACTGGCCGCGTCGTTATGATGGCATCCGAAGAAGGCGGCATGGAAATTGAAGAAGTCGCTGCTCATTCACCAGAGAAGATTATTAAAGAAGTAGTAGATCCTGCAATCGGTCTGCAAGCGTTCCAAGCTCGCAAGCTAGCTTATGCAATTCATATCCCTGCGGAGTTGGTAAACAAGGCAGTTAAATTTATGATGGCACTCTATCAAGCCTTCGTTGACAAAGATTGTTCTATTGCTGAGATCAATCCGCTTGTCGTAACGGGCGATGGTCAGGTGATGGCGCTTGATGCGAAGCTGAACTTCGACTCCAACGCTCTCTATCGTCATGCTGATATTCTAGAGCTTCGCGATCTGGACGAAGAAGATGAGAAAGAAATTGAAGCTTCGAAATTTGACTTGAGCTATATCGCGTTGGATGGCAGCATCGGCTGTATGGTAAATGGTGCCGGCTTGGCGATGGCTACGATGGATATTATTAAATACTATGGCGGCGAACCGGCTAACTTCCTTGATGTTGGCGGCGGCGCGACGAAAGAGAAGGTTACGGAAGCCTTCAAGATCATACTATCCGATCCGAACGTCAAAGGGATATTCGTAAACATCTTTGGCGGTATTATGCGCTGTGACGTCATCGCTGACGGTGTCGTTGAAGCAGCCAAGCAGATTGAGCTTGACCGACCGCTGGTCGTTCGGTTGGAAGGCACGAACGTTGCTCTTGGCAAGCGCATCCTGAACGAATCCGGCCTGAACATCGTGGCAGCCGATTCCATGGCGGATGGCGCGCAGAAGATTGTCGCATTGGTTCAATAATCTGGCGGAAGAAAGGATGGTAGCGCGATGAGTATTTTAATCGATAAGAATACAAAGGTCATTACTCAAAATATGACAGGCAAAACAGGTATGTTTCATACCCTCGGCGGACTTGAATATGGAACGCAGATGGTTGCGGGTGTAACACCTGGCAAAGGCGGTACCGATGTAGAATTCAATTTGGAGAACGGTACTGTCGTAACGCTGCCTGTTTATGATACAGTAGCAGAAGCGAAGCGTGAGACAGGCGCGACAGCTAGTGTTATTTATGTGCCGCCAGCGTTCGCTGCGGATTCCATTATGGAAGCTGTAGACGCTGATCTGGATCTTGTTATCTGTATTACAGAAGGTATCCCTGTATTGGATATGGTGAAAGTTAAGCGCTATATGGAAGGCAAGCGTACCGTACTTATAGGTCCTAACTGCCCTGGCGTAATCACACCAGGAGAGTGCAAGATCGGTATCATGCCGGGATATATTCATACTCCTGGACACGTGGGTGTCGTGTCTCGAAGCGGAACGTTGACGTACGAAGCGGTTCATCAATTAACTTCTCGCGGAATTGGTCAATCGACGGCTGTCGGTATCGGCGGAGACCCTGTAAAAGGTATGGAGTTCATCGACGTATTAAGCCGTTTCAACGATGATCCAGATACATATGCGGTCATCATGATTGGTGAGATCGGCGGAACTGCGGAAGAAGAGGCTGCTGAGTGGGTAAAAGCCAACATGAAGAAGCCCGTAGTAGGCTTCATCGGCGGTGCTACAGCTCCTCCTGGAAAGCGTATGGGCCATGCCGGTGCAATCATCTCAGGAGGCAAAGGAACTGCAGCTGAGAAGAAAGCAAAGCTCGAGGAATGCGGCATTCAAGTGGCGCCAACTCCTTCCGAGATGGGCTCTACACTTGTTAAAGTGCTGGAAGAGCGAGGACTTCTCGAAAAGTGTATTACTCATCAACATGCATAATGTCTAAGGTAAGCAACCTTATGGCGCGAAGCGCTAATAAGGTTGCTTTTTTTTGTTCTCCAATCGAAAGATCGTGAAAGCTCTTGCAATATTGAGCTCTCTCAAGCACAATAAGGAAAGCGGTTAAACGCTTTCCTTCATTATAATATGAAGGAGTGTACTGTAATGAAATTATGGAGCAGTCGTGATGTGCTATTCGGTTTGCATGAATTACAAGGGATTGGATGGAAGTCGATCCGTGCTATTGAAGAGTTGATTGGCTGGGAAGAGTTGCCGGGCTGGGTTGGCCGCAGTGTCGATGATTGGCTTGATTTGGGATTTAGACCTTCGGCAGCGGCTATACTTTCTAAGGGATTAACGAACGAGCATATACATATGAAGATGGATCAGACGTATAAAGCAGGCATAAATTGGATTACGATATTAGATGAAAGTTATCCACCTCTGCTTAAAGAGACCTCTGAGCCGCCTTGGGTATTGTATGGCATTGGAGACTGGTCCGTATTGGATCATCGCGCTAAACAAGCAGTTGCAATGGTTGGGACTCGGCATGCTACAGTATACGGGAAGAAGGTTGCTTTCCGTCTCGCTGCTGACCTCGCGGCAATGGGAATTACTGTCGTAAGCGGTTTGGCGAGAGGAATTGACGCTGCATCCCATGAGGGGGCATTATCCACAGGTGCTACCATTGCTGTATTAGGCAGCGCGATTACATCGCTCTACCCGCCAGAGCATATAGACTTGGCGCATCGAATAGCAGCGAGCGGGTTGCTGATCACGGAATATCCGATTGGCACGATGCCGCGAGCAGGCTTGTTCCCTAGACGCAATCGTATTATTGCTGGATTGACGTTGGCTACGGTCGTAGTAGAGGCTCCGTTGAACAGTGGGGCTATGCTGACTGCGGATATTGCATTAAATATGTCCCGTGACGTGCTAGCGGTGCCTGGACCGATCACTTCTCCGAAATCCGACGGTACATTTAAGCTGCTGAAAGAAGGTTCCAAGCCGGTTGCGACAGTACAAGATATAATAGAAGAAATATCATGTCAGTTGACAATTCTCCCATCGGCAGATAATAATGGAACGGTCACGTTATATAGAAGCAGTGCTGCAGAGGGTGAATTATCTGAGCAAGAAATGCTTGTAATGGATCGTTTAGAAGGACAACGAGCGACATTTGATGAATTGTTATTCAGCACAGCTCTTCCATTTGCACAATTGCATTCTATTTTGTTATCCTTACAATTAAAAAAGAGAATCCATGAACACGCAGGTGGCGTTTATGGTTCGATATGGACATAAGAGTTGTTGGAGAGGAGGATGTGCCTATGGCAGATTCACTAGTTATCGTGGAATCACCTGCCAAAGCCAAGACAATTGGCAAGTATTTAGGCAGCAAATATATTGTTAAAGCATCGATGGGTCATGTGCGCGACCTACCTAAGAGTCAGACTGGGGTTGAGGTGGATAATAACTTTAATCCGAAGTACATTACGATTCGAGGAAAAGGTTCGGTAATTAAGGAACTAAAGGATGCAAGCAAGAAAGTCAAAAAAGTTTATCTCGCAGCTGACCCCGATCGCGAAGGGGAAGCCATTGCATGGCATCTTGCACATGTACTGGACCTAAAGGAAACAGATGCATGCCGCGTCGTCTTCAATGAAATTACGAAGCAAGCGGTGAAGGATGCGTTTAAGACCCCGCGTCCGATTAATATGGATCTCGTGCATGCACAGCAAGCGAGACGTATCCTTGACCGTTTGGTAGGCTACAAGATCAGCCCTCTTCTCTGGAAGAAAGTGAAGAAAGGCTTGTCAGCCGGTCGTGTTCAATCGGTATCTGTCAAGCTCATAATCGACAGGGAGAATGAGATCGACGCATTTATTCCAGAAGAGTACTGGACGGTTACGGCAATTCTAGAAAGCGGAAAGTCTATGCTTGAAGCGAAGTTCCATCAGCTGAAAGGTGAGAAGAAAGAGCTCTCATCAGAAGATGATGTGAAGGTGATTCTGAAGGCAATCGGAGAGAATCCATTTATCGTAAAAGAGGTAAAGGAAAAAGAACGGTTACGCCACCCTTCGCCGCCATTTACGACGAGTTCACTGCAGCAGGAAGCAGCGCGCAAGCTGAACTTCCGAGCGTCGAAGACGATGTCTGTCGCTCAACAGCTGTATGAAGGCGTTGAGCTTGGTAAAGAAGGAACAGTCGGTCTTATCACCTATATGCGTACCGATTCAACACGCATATCGCCAACTGCGCAGGAAGAAGCAGGCGGCTATATCATAGACAAATACGGTAAAGAGTATATGCCGGAAACTCCACGTCAATATGTGAAGAAGTCCGCTAACGCTCAGGATGCGCATGAGGCGGTTCGCCCGACGTCAATTCTGAGAGATCCAGAAGCGATGAAGCCATTCCTGTCTCGCGACCAACTGCGTCTGTATAAGCTGATCTGGGAACGATTTGTATCCAGTCAGATGACTTCAGCCGTTATGGATACGATGACGATCGATATTGGTGCTGGCGAAGCTGGTTTCAGAGCTACAGGCTCCAAGGTACGCTTCCCTGGATTCATGAAGGTATATGTGGAAGGCAATGATGATGGAACCGTAGAAACGGATAAGCTTCTGCCTCCGATGTCTGTCGGAGATAAGCTGAAGAAGCAAGCAATAGAGCCAAAGCAGCATTTTACACAGCCTCCACCGCGTTATACGGAAGCCCGTCTTGTAAAGACACTGGAGGAGCTCGGAATTGGCCGTCCGAGCACTTACGCGCCTACGCTGGAAACGATTCAGAAACGCGGCTATGTTGCGATTGAAGAGAAGAAGTTTGTGCCTACGGAGCTTGGGGAATTGGTCAATCAACTGATGGAAGAGTTCTTCCCAGAGATTCTGGATGCTGAATTCACAGCTCACATGGAAGAGGATCTGGACCATGTTGAAGAAGGTCAGCAGGACTGGGATAAGGTACTAGCTAACTTCTACGAATCATTTGAGAAGCGGTTGGTAGTTGCGGAAGAAGAAATGAAGGAAATCGAAATCGAAGACGAAGTGTCCGATGAGATCTGTGAGAAATGCGGCAAGCACCTTGTATATAAGATGGGACGCTTCGGCAAGTTCCTAGCCTGCTCCGGATTCCCGGATTGCCGCAATACGCGGCCAATCGTTAAAGATACTGGCGTTTGTTGTCCAAAGTGCAAAGAAGGCAAGCTTGTGGAACGACGCAGTAAGAAAGGCCGTGTATTTTACGGCTGTGATCAGTATCCGACTTGCGACTTTGTCATGTGGGATAAGCCTTCAGCAACTCCGTGTCCATCCTGCAGCAGCTTGATGGTCGAGAAGCGCTCGAAGCAAGGGATTAAGCAGCAATGTACGCAGTGCGAACATTCGGAGACGTTGCAAGAAGCTGACGACGAAGAATAGCTTATAAAGACGACCTGTGAAGGTCGTCTTTACTTGCTTGAATACAGTTTGTACGCAGAGGATATGGAAAGAATAACTGAAATACACTGGGTTAGCAGTATAGGAGGAAACAACAATGGATAAGCAGAGAGTGACCGTTATCGGCGCTGGATTAGCTGGCAGTGAAGCCGCATGGCAGATTGCCCGTCAAGGTGTGCCGGTAACTTTATATGAAATGCGACCGGTACGTCAGACACCCGCGCACCATACGGATCAATTTGCAGAGCTCGTATGCAGCAACAGCTTGCGTGCTAACGGCCTTGCCAATGCGGTGGGCGTGATGAAGGAAGAGATGCGCATGCTGGATTCATTAATCATGTATGCTGCTGACAAGCACGCAGTGCCTGCTGGTGGGGCACTTGCCGTGGATCGCGACGGTTTCTCGGCAGAGATCACAGAGAAGCTTAAGCAGCATCCATTGGTCGAAGTGCGCAATGAAGAAATGGAGTCGATTCCAACTGACGGCATTACAGTTATTGCAACCGGGCCGCTAACATCTCCTTCGTTGTCTAACGAAATTAAGGCATTGATGGGAGAGGAATACTTCTACTTTTATGATGCAGCCGCTCCGATCGTCGATAAAGACAGCATCGACATGGAGAAGGTGTATCTTGCTTCCCGATATGATAAGGGAGAGGCAGCCTATCTTAACTGCCCGATGACAGAAGAAGAATTCAACGCTTTCTATGAGGCGATAACGACTGCTGAAGTTGCGGCGTTGAAGGAATTCGAGAAGGAGATCTACTTTGAAGGCTGTATGCCGATCGAAGTTATGATGAAGCGGGGCAAGCAGACCGCATTGTTTGGCCCGATGAAGCCTGTAGGCTTGCCGGATCCGCGTACGGGCAGGACTCCTTATGCAGTTATTCAGCTTCGCCAAGATAATGCCGCCGGAACGTTGTACAACATTGTTGGTTTCCAAACACATCTGAAGTGGGGAGAGCAGAAACGCGTATTTCAGATGATTCCAGGCCTTGAGAATGCGGAATTCGTCCGTTATGGTGTCATGCACCGCAACACGTTTATCAATTCACCTAAGCTTCTTAAGCCGACTTATCAGATGCAAGAGCGGGACAACTTGTTCTTTGCTGGACAAATGACAGGTGTAGAGGGCTATGTCGAATCTGCAGCTTCCGGACTTATCGCAGGCTTTAATGCGGCGCGTCTTGCACTATTGAAGCCTTGCATTACGTTCCCGCACGAGTGTACACTCGGCAGTATGGCTAACTATATTACCACTGCGGATCCTAAGCATTTTCAACCGATGAATGCCAACTTTGGTCTATTGCCTGCGCTCGAGCAGCGAATTCGCAACAAGCGTGAGAAGAACGATCAGCTTGCGAATCGTGCGATCGATACGTTGAGGAGCTTTGCTGAACAGCTAACAACAGAACAATAGGTTAATAGGAGATGCCATCATGATGCCTTCTCTGGATTAATCCATTCTGAAGACGACAGATGAGGTACCAGCCTCATACTGTCGTTTTGTTATACACTGCAGTGTGAAGAGTTTGTGAACTGGTTGCAGATATAAGGTATCCTGCATAGTGAAATGGGGACGATTCGGAGCGCTTTTGCTTGTTGGATGTTCTTTCATTTATAATAGGTGTTAGCAATATTGGTGATTCAACATAAATATAATAAGAAATGAAGTATAACTGATGATTTACAATTATTTTTCAAGGGCAGGTGTTTAGAAGTATGGAAATGCAGTTTCATGCGACAACCATATGCGCTGTGCGACACAACGGCAAGGGTGCCATTGCGGGTGATGGACAGATAACCTTCGGAAATAGCATGGTCATGAAGCAGCATGCGCGTAAAGTGAGACGCCTGTATCGAGGTCAGGTCGTAGCCGGCTTTGCGGGATCAGTTGCTGATGCCATCACATTATTTGAGAAGTTTGAGAGTAAGTTGGAAGAACATCATGGCAATCTGCAGCGCGCTGCTGTCGAATTAGCTAAGGATTGGCGCCAAGATCGTGTCTTGCGTAAGCTGGAGGCGCTCATGATTGTAATGGATTCCCAACACATGCTGCTGATCTCAGGAAATGGAGAAATTATTGAACCTGATGACGATATTCTGGCAATTGGTTCTGGAGGATCATTTGCCTTATCTGCTGCGAGAGCGCTGAAGCGACATGCGACAGACATGACAGCCAAGGAAATGGCATCAGCATCACTTCAGGTTGCTAGCGAGATATGCGTGTACACGAATGGCAATATCATCGTTGAAGAGTGCTGACTGCACAAGTGAATGGAGGGACTTGAAATGAGCGAGCAAGCTTGGACACCCCGACAGATCGTCGGTGAGTTAGATAAATACATTGTAGGTCAGAAGCAAGCGAAGAAGTCGGTCGCGATCGCCCTGCGGAATCGATATCGCCGCAGTAAGCTGGATGAAACGCTTCAAGATGAAATTGTTCCAAAGAACATACTAATGATCGGACCAACAGGTGTAGGTAAGACGGAAATAGCAAGACGATTAGCGAAGCTGGTAAAAGCTCCTTTCGTAAAGGTAGAAGCAACGAAGTTCACTGAAGTAGGATATGTTGGTCGAGATGTAGAATCTATGGTCAGAGACCTGATCGAGACCGCGATCCGCATGGTTAAGCTTGAGCGTACGGAGAGTGTGAAGGATAAAGCGGAAGAACTGGCTAACGAACGTCTTGTGGAACTGCTCGTCCCTGCTCCAGCAAGTCAGAAACAGCAGCGCAATCCGTTTGAGATGCTATTCGGACAGGGTAACGCTAATACAGAAGAACCGGAGCCTAAAGAAGACTCCAACATTAAAGAGAAACGGCGCATTGTTCGAATGAATCTGGCTGCTGGTCATCTCGAGCAGGATATGGTCGAGATTGAAGTGGAGGAATCCGCTCCGAACATGCTGGATATGCTGGCTGGACCAGGCAATGAACAGATGGGTATGAACATGCAGGAGATGCTTGGCAGCCTGTTGCCTAAACGTACGAAGCGCCGCAAGTTAAGCGTGAAGGATGCGCGTGTTGTTTTGACTCAAGAAGAAGCTTCCAAGCTGATTGATATGGATGAGGTTATACAAGAGTCCGTACGTAGAGCTGAGCAATCCGGCATTATCTTTATCGATGAGATCGATAAGGTAGCTTCGAGCGGCAGAGGCTCAGGACCAGATGTGTCTCGAGAAGGGGTACAGCGCGATATTCTGCCGATCGTTGAAGGCTCAACGATTATGACCAAATATGGACCAATCAAGACTGACTATATCTTGTTCATGGCTGCGGGAGCATTTCATATTGCGAAGCCTTCTGATCTTATACCGGAGCTTCAGGGACGGTTCCCGATTCGGGTTGAGCTGACCAGTCTGTCAGTAGGGGATTTCGTATCCATTCTAACTGAACCGAAAAATGCACTGACAAAACAATATATTGATTTATTGAAAACAGAAGGCATAGAGTTGTCATTCTCCGATGACGCAATTCAGGAAATTGCTCGCATCGCGTATTCCGTAAATCAGAATATGGAAAATATAGGTGCACGCAGACTGCATACTATCATGGAAAAGCTGCTAGAAGATATTTCCTTTGAAGCGCCGGAATTAACCTTGGCAGAATTTGAGATTACACCTGAGTACGTGCGTGAGAAGTTGGCAAGTATCTCACAGGATCGTGATCTAAGCCAGTACATCCTATAATAGCAACGATTTTTGGTATTTCATATGTAAACAGTTCACTACTGAAAGTATAATAATATAAGAATATATGTGCATATGCTCATATATTAGTTCATAATTTCCACGAAGCCCAATTCTTTCATCTGAAAGATAGGGCTTTTTGTCTATTGTTTTCGTTCACAATTTCTAAGATGATTAAGTTGAAATATAACATAGATCTTGTCTAATTATGTTGAATGTACATGATTTATGTTGAAAATGCTAATCTTTTAGTGGCGAAGCCACATACTACAACTCGTTTCTTGTTGATTTTAGCTTTTTTTGTCGAGTAGAAGAAGGAATGTGCAGGATTATGTAGAATTAGTATATTTTATAAGATCTGTTGAAAGTGAGGGGAAAACGTGGACTTGTTAGGCAGTACAAGTTTCAAGCAATTAGAAAGTGCCATTCAAGCTTCTTCAGCACGACATCAAGTCATCACGAACAACATCGCGAATGTTGAAACACCTTATTTCAAGCGTTCTGATGTAGAATTTGAGTCGCTGCTGCGAAATGAAATGAATGAAAGCACTTTAAAGGGCACTAGGACGGATTCACGTCATTTTTATATCGGTCCAAGTCAGTCCATTCCTGAATATCGCATCGTGCAAGACGAATCGACAGTGATGGGGAATAACCAGAATAATGTCGATATCGATGTGGAAGCGGCGAAACAAGCTGAGAACCAGCTTCGCTACAATACATACATCCAACAAGCAAACCACCACATCAATATGATGCGTACAGCGATTGATTCTAGGAGGTAGCGAAAGTAAATGAATATCAGCAACAGTTTTCAGATCAACGCGTCTGGCCTTACTGCGCAACGTCTTCGAATGGATGTCATATCCTCAAATATTGCCAATGCGGAAGCTACTCGGTCCCAAGTAATCAACGGCCAAGCGGTTCCATACCGTAGAAAAGTAGTCGTAATGGCTCCAGCACAACCTTCCTTCCAGCAACAGCTTCAAGCGGCAACGAATGGAGGGTCATCCCCAAAAGGTGTAAAAGTAGCTCAAATCAAAGAAGATGATTCAGAATTCAAACTTGTATATCAGCCATCGCATCCTGATGCGAATGCACAGGGCTATGTTTCCATGCCTAATGTCGACATGGCTAAAGAAATGATTGATATGGTTGGAGCTACTCGCGCTTATGAAGCGAACGTGACTGCATTGAATGCGTCGAAATCCATGATCATGAAAGCATTGGAAATCGGAAGAGGTTAGTAAGCTGAACCACATAATAGCTAACAAGTCATAAAGTAAGTGAAATGAGGGACAAGCATGATACACAATACGATGTTGGTTGCACAACCAACGCAAACTTCTACAACTGCTTCAGTGAAAAGCCCGAGTCAGACACCAGCCGAAGTAACAAAGGCTTTTAGTTCCCATCTCCAAGATGCGCTCCAGCAAGTTGACACTCAAGAGCAACAAGTAAATGCAATGACCGAACAATTCATGCGAGGTGAAGTGGACGTAGATCAACTCATGATCGCCTCCCAGCGTGCGCTCCTGAATTTACAACTAACAGTAACTATTCGCAACAAGGTCGTCGAAGCGTATCAAGAAATTATGCGCATGCAAATGTAACGACTTGACGTCTTACATCGTTTTCGTGGGGTGAAGAGGAGTGAATGAAAAAATGGCCCAGTACAGAGAGAAAGCAACTCAGTACTGGAATCAGTACAGCAAGAAGCAGAAAGCAATGATGATTGCTACTCTTGCGGCTGTAGTATTAATCATCGGAATTGTAACTTTCCAGTTATCTAAGACCGAATATACGCTGGCGTTTCGTGATCTTAATTCGAACGACGCAGCAGGAATAATTGAGTATCTGAACACAAACGGAATAGACTATCAGCTAAGTGCTGACGGCAGCGCAATATCCGTTCCGACTTCCGACGCTTCCAAAGTGAAGGTGGATGTAGGCGCTCAAGGACTTGTCAAGAATGGCTCTATCGGCTTCGATTCCTTCGGAGAAGAAGGGTTGATGAGCGGTATGACAGACAATGTGTTCGACGTTAGATACAAGGACGCCTTAAACGGTGAAATTGAAAGACTTCTCCGTGAGATGGATGGCGTCAAGGACGCACAGGTGTTAGTCAACCTGCCCAAAGAAACGGTGTTCGCGGTTGAATCACAGCCGCAGGCAAGCGCTTCTGTAATACTCAAGTTCGAACCAGGATTTAATCCGAGCCAACAGGTAGTGGACGGATACTTCAATCTTATTAGTTCTGCAGTCCCAAATCTGCCGATCGAGCAGATTACGTTAACCAGCTCTGAAGGGCCGCTGTACGCAACTGGCAGCGCAGGCTCCAGTACAGGAGCTCTCTCTGGCCAAGTTGAAGAGCAACTAGCAATTCAACGCCGCTATGAGCGTGACTTAGCTGAGAAAGTAAGAAGCTTTATGGCCAGTGCAACCGGAATTGAGCTCGATAAGGTTAACGTGCTTGTCTCCGCTAATCTTAACTTCGATAAAGTGAACAAGGAAGAAAACCTCGTTCAGCCTGTTGATACTGAAAATATGAAAGGTATCGAAATTAGCGTACAAGAGCTTCAGGAATCCTTCTCAGGTTCAGGCGCTAATCAAGGCGGAGTCGCTGGAACGGGAACAGAGGATGTTACCAATTATCCAGGTGCTTCCGGTTCAGGCGATACGAATTCCGAGAAATCTCAACGTACTGTCAACTATGAAGTCAATCGAATCAAAAATACGATTGAAGCTAGTCCATATGCATTGCAAGATCTTACGATACATACGGCTATTGAATCCGAAAGTTTAACTGATGACAATGTCAATGCACTGGAGAAAGTTCTACAGTCAATCGTGTCAGCACAATTGAAAACATTCGGAACTAATATAACAGACGCCGAATTGGAATCAAAAGTTTCTGTCATTTCTCAAAATGGGACTAACGTCGGAACTCCGGGTAAGACTTCAATCCCTACTTGGGTTTGGTATGGTGCTGGAGCCCTTGCTTTACTGTTAATCGGCGGTGGAGTAGCATTCGCTGCAGCTCGCAGCCGCAAACGTAAGCAAGAAGAGTTTGAGGACGAAGACATGCCGTTCATACCAACGCGAACAGAACTTCCTTCTATAGATTTGGATTATGCAACGAATGAGAATCAAGTGCGCAAGCAGCTGGAGACGCTTGCGAAGAAGAAACCAGAAGAGTTTGTTAGTCTTCTACGCACTTGGTTAGCAGATGAATCGAGGTGAGCATAGATGGCAAGACCATCTCAAGGTTTAACTGGCAAGCAGAAAGCGGCAATCTTGCTCATTTCACTAGGACCGGAAGTGTCAGCACAAATATTCAAACATCTGCGCGATGAAGAAATTGAG
Source organism: Paenibacillus marinisediminis (assembly GCF_054343325.1). Taxonomy (NCBI): domain Bacteria; kingdom Bacillati; phylum Bacillota; class Bacilli; order Caryophanales; family Paenibacillaceae; genus Paenibacillus; species Paenibacillus marinisediminis. The sequence continues at coordinate 674,738 of NZ_JBTGUH010000002.1, read as the reverse complement.
CAGTTGACGTTAGAGATTGCAAATGTCCGAAAAGTGGATGCTGCAGAGAAAGAAACCGTATTAAGCGAATTTCATCAAATATGTATGGCGCAAGAATATATATCGCAAGGCGGTATTCAATACGCCAAAGAAATATTGGAGAAGGCGCTTGGCGCGTCGAAGGCAGTGGATATTATCAACCGTTTGACAGCAACGCTGCAGGTTCGTCCATTTGACTTCGCTCGCAAGGCTGACGCGCTTCAGATCTTGAACTTTATCCAAAATGAGAGTTCACAGACGATTGCGCTTGTATTGTCCTATCTCAATACAGAGCAGTCATCTCAGATTCTGTCGTCGCTGCCGCCCGAGAAGCAATCCAGCGTGGCACGCAGAATCGCTCTCATGGACAGCACATCACCAGAGGTTATCAGTCAAGTAGAGGCTGTACTCGAACAGAAGCTATCAGCTACCGTGACTCAGGATTATTCGAGCGCGGGCGGTATCGAATCGATCGTCAACATCTTGAACGGCGTCGATCGAGGTACAGAACGCACGATATTGGATTCACTTGAAATTCAAGATCCCGAGCTTGCAGAAGAGATTAAGAAGCGGATGTTTGTATTTGAAGACATCGTCAATATTGATAACCGCTCTATTCAACGGATTATTCGGGATATTGACAACAGCGACCTGCAGCTTGCGCTTAAAGTGGCTAGCGAGGATGTTCGCACTGCTATATTCCGCAACATGTCCAAGCGAATGGCGGATACGTTCCGCGAGGAAATGGAATTTATGGGGCCTGTACGCCTGCGCGATGTAGAAGAGGCTCAAACTCGGATCGTTGCTACAATTCGTCGATTAGAAGAATCCGGCGAGATCATTATCGCTCGCGGCGGAGGAGACGATGTCATTGTCTAACATCATTAAGTCTTCTCACTATGTGCCAGTAGAACAGATGAGAATGTTAGAAGCGATCCGCAGAGAGCGCGAGAGGCTGTCCGAGCAAGAGCAGCTGGAATATGAAGCTGCTATGACTGCTGAACGACTGCTGGAGCAGGATAAGGAATTGGAAGAGCTGCGACGCTCGATCCTGCTGGATGCTCAGAGCTTTGCCGAAGATCAGGTGAGGGCTTCCTCTGATGAAGCGGAACGCATGCTCGAGGAAGCAAGACAGCAGATAGAAGCTTGGTGGAATGAACGCCGAGAAGAAGATGAACAGCTTCGCGAGAATGTGCAGCAGGAAGCTTATAACCAAGGCTATCATGAAGGCATCTCGCAAGCTGAGCAAGAAATTCAGATCGCCTACGAAGAGAAGATCGGCGAAGGAGCTGCTGTTCTGCAGCAGGCCTATCAAGCGAAGGAGCAGATCATCCAAGAGGCTGAACCGTTCGTAGTGGCAGTGAGCACTGCTGTCGCGGAGAAGATTATTGATCGACAGCTCTCTCTGGAGCCCGAGCTGATCATTGAACTGGCACGCAAACAGCTTTCTCGCAAGCGTGAGAGCGGAAGAATCACATTATGCGTATCGCCTGAGGATTTCAACTTCGTCCATGCCGCTCGTGAAGAGCTGAGCATAGCGATTGATTCACAGGCTGAGCTGCTAATTATTCCAGATGCGAGCGTGAAGGACCATGGGTGCGTTATTCGTTCATCTCTAGGAAGCATTGATGCGCGGATAAACACGCAGCTGGAAGAGTTGAAGAAGGCATTGCAGCAGATCGCGATGCAGCAAGAGGAGCAGAGCGACCATGAAAGCTAGCAGCGGGTTAACTTTGAACGCGGAGAAGTATACGGAGTATCTCCATCATATCGATCCTGTTCGTGTTAATGGCAAGGTTACTCAGGTTATCGGCCTGACCGTCGAATCTGAAGGCCCAGATGCCAGCATTGGTGAAGTGTGCCATATATATCCGAGTAAAGGTCAAGTGCCCTTGATGGCAGAGGTTGTCGGTTTCCGCGATAACCGAGTGCTGCTGATGCCGCTCGGCGAGCTGAACGACATTGGCCCAGGGTGCGATGTAATTGGCACAGGTAAGCCTTTGACCGTACAAGTCGGATCTGAACTGTTAGGCAAAGTGTTGAATGGGTTAGGACAGCCGTTGGATGGTTCATTTCTGCCAACACGAATGGCAAAGTATTCGACCTCCGCTATCCCATCTAACCCGTTGAAACGTCCGCGTGTAGCAGAGCCTATTGGCGTCGGGGTCAAAGCAATCGACGGATTGATAACGATTGGCAATGGTCAGCGGGTAGGGATATTCGCCGGTTCAGGCGTCGGAAAGAGTACATTGCTCGGAATGATTGCTCGCAATACGGCAGCTGACGTCAACGTTATCGCATTGGTCGGTGAACGAGGCAGAGAAGTGCTCGAGTTTATCGAACGCGATCTAGGCCCAGAAGGGCTTGCTCGTTCGGTAGTTGTAGTAGCTACCTCCGATCAGCCAGCATTGGTTCGCATCAAAGGTGCAGTCATCGCAACAACGATTGCGGAATACTTTCGTGATCGTGGATTGAACGTGATGCTGATGATGGACTCGGTTACACGGTACGCCATGGCGATGCGTGAAGTCGGTCTTGCAATTGGAGAGCCTCCGGCAACTAGGGGCTATACGCCTTCCGTATTTGCGGCGCTGCCGAAGCTGCTCGAGCGCAGCGGGACCGGCCCTCAAGGTTCAATAACCGCCTTCTATACCGTGTTGGTAGACGGCGATGATATGAATGAACCAATAGCGGACGCTGTGCGCGGGATATTGGACGGGCATATCGTATTGAGTCGAAGCATTGCTCATAAGGGGCATTACCCTGCAATTGATATTCTGGCAAGCATTAGCCGTGTTATGAAGGATATCGTTCCTGAAGAACATCAGAAAGCGGCGGAGCAATTGAAGCGACTGCTGGCGGTGTATAAGGAATCCGAAGATCTGATCAATATCGGAGCGTATCAGCGCGGTACCAATCCCGCAATAGATGAAGCAATTGATGCCATTCAGGATATAAATGATTTCACGAAGCAGCGTATAGATGATGCAGCACCATACGATGAGACGGTGCAACGCCTTCAAATGCATTTTTAAGGAGAGAGATAACGGATGCGGGCCTTTCAATATTCGTTTCAGAAGGTGTTAGATCTGAAGACTAACACAAAGAGACAGTCGGAATGGGTGTTGGCGCAATCGATTGGTCAACTTCAGACGGCGGAGCAATCCTTGGATAGCTTAATGAAGGAACGGCATAATATTTCGCTTCAATTTCAAAAGATGGCTGATAGATGTGCATCAGTTATAGAACTGCAGTGGTGTCAGCAATATCTCGATCATCTGGATGAGCTGATTACTTCAGCAATCGCATCGGTCAGAACAGCGGAACGGAAAGTCCAACAGCAGCAAAAAGAAGTAGAGTTGAAGATGATCGATGAGAAAGTGTGGACCAAAGCGCGTGAGAAGGCGGAAGTCGCATACAAGCAGGAATTGGCTGCAGCGGAGCAAGTTGAAATGGATGAATTAGCAACGGTGCGTTATCATATGGCAACCCGTTAATGCTAGATTAGCAGACTCCGCTGAAGCAGGAGGGATGGCATTGGTTAACGAAGAAACGGAAGAAAAAGAAAAGCGATATTCTATATTTGAACGAATATTGCTATTCGCTACCCCAATATTTTTTACGATTATCCTTCTGGGCGGTTTGCTCATGTTGGTCAATGATGAATGGCGCAACAACGTATTAGTATGGGCGGACGAGGTGCCGGTACTCAATAAGCTGGTTCCGGAACCAGATAAACCTGCTGAAGCTAAGAAGAAAGAGACGAAGGAAGCGGAGCAGAAACCATCTGAGAGTGAGCAGATCAAAGACTTGAAGGAACTGCTTGCTTCCAAAGACAATGATCTGCGGGTGCTCGCTGACAAGAAGAAAGAGCTTGAAGGACAAGTTGATACCTTGACTCAGCAGGTAAAAGAGCTGCAGAACAAGGATGAACAGAAGCGTTTGACAGCAGAAGAGTATGCACAGGAAGTGAAGGATCTCGCGAACATGTACGCGAAGATGATGCCAAGTAAGGCTGCACCAGTGATGGAGAATCTGACTATAGATGAAATGGTGCTTGTATTCGACTCGATGAATACTGAAAGCCGCGTAAAGATCATGGAGAAGATGAACCCTAAGATCGCTGCGGAAGTGTCCATTCGCTTGAAAGATGTCACCACTGCGGAGAATATGCAGATTGCCGCATTGCAATCTCGCTTGAATAAGCAGGAAGCGGAGGGAACTCCTCAAACCGAGCTTGATTCGACACAGTTAAGCAAGACATTCGCCTCTATGCCAGCGAAGAGCGCAGCAGACATTATTTTGGAAACAGCTAAGATTAGCGAGCAGAAAGCGATCGCGATATTGAACAACGTGGATGATGCTACTCGCTCCAAGCTGATAAGCGCAATGACAGAAGCGGATAAAGTTGCAACCGCAAAGCTAGTATCGAAGATTCTGCCGAATAAGTAAGAGATATATAAAGCTGTCTATCCTGTCGTATCAATGGAAGGAGGTGAAAATAAACAATGACAATGAGTGTATCATCAACTTCAGCTCCAATGGCTGCCGTTCAAGGAGCAGGAGCTGCAAGCAAAGTCAAGGAGGCAGCTTCTAGCGGCGGATTTCTCTCTGCAATGACGCAACTGATGAATCAAAGCGAAACTTCATCTGAATCGCAAAGTGCGACAGTTAGTTTACCTGCTTTGTCAGGAGTATCACCACAAGCGGTCGATGAGGATGAGAACCAGCTCCTGCAGCTTCTGGATTCGCTGCTACAAGATCTGGGACAGGCTGAGCAACTGCTAGAGAATAATCCAGAACTCATGGCTATGCTCCAGCAATGGCTTCAGCAAGCGCAGATGTTTACAAGTACAGCACAGATGACGGCAGATACTGCACAGCTTCAAGGCTCATCTGAACAATCTGATGCGATTCAAGCGCTCGCTGCTCAGTCGGAAACATTGAGCATTCTAGTGCGGGATCAGTTGGAGCAGATGCGAGAGATTCTGCGTCCGCTTATGAATGGCGCTTCCATGAATCAATCCGCTGTACTGGAAGGGGCTGAGTTGTTGGAGTCACTTCAAGCGCTGCTCTCCAGTGCTGGAAAACAGCCAAACTCAACTGAATCGTCCAGCAATCGTTCGATGCAGTCTGTATCCGCATTAGCTAATCAACAAAATGTTGATATGGGCGGTACAATGGCTGCTGTGAATAAGTCGGGACAAGCTGTACAGGAAACGAATGGAAAAAGCATGAATATGGTTTCCGAGCTGCGTGCGGCCCAAAGTACAGCTGCTGATCGAACAATCGGATCGAGCTTAGCGAATGCGGGCAAGCAAGCTGAGGTGCAGAATCAGACAGGTGCTAATCTATTCGCTTCTGCTTCTACGGATGACAGTGCTGCGATCGATCAAGCTGATGCTTCCTCTGAGGTGATAACAGCAGGACAGTTTGCCATTCGTTCTGAAGGTATGCAGTCTTCGAAGCCGGTTCAAGTGATTCGAGCGAGTCATTTTGCTCAGGAGATGGGCGGCTTTGTTATGAAACAGCTGTTCGTAACGATGCGAAATGGTGTTTCTGAAGCGAAGATTACGCTGTATCCAGAGAATCTGGGACAGGTCGATGTACGCTTGACGATGCAAAATGGTCAACTGGTTGCTCAATTTGTGACAGAGCGTGCGATAGCTAAGGAACTGCTGGACCAACAGATGTTTATGCTCCGCGGCGCTTTGCAATCGCAAGGCATTCAGGTGGACAAGCTGGAAGTTACGCAGCATAGCTCGGTATCGAATGCAGCTAGTCTCAGCTCATCCATGTTCCAAGGTGATCAGCAATCCAATGGAAGCCGTGGGCAAAACTCCGCACAGCGTAATAGACAGCAAGGTGAAACAAGCGGAGAAATTGAAACGCTAGACGATATTCAAGATGAATTGCTGAGAAAGCAATTGATAGGTTCATCGTTCCAGGCGAGTGTTTAGAGAAGACTGCGCTGATGAAGGAGGTGTCAATAGATGAGCGCGAATGCGGGAATTACGAACGATTTAGTATGGCCGAACTACAGTAAAGAGAACTTGGATCGCGTTAAGCCGACTGGCGCAGAAAAAACGATGGGCAAGGATGCATTTCTGAAGATCCTGATTACCCAGCTTTCGAACCAGGATCCGATGTCGCCGATGGAGGATAAGGATTTTATCGCGCAGATGGCACAGTTTACATCATTGGAGCAGTTGATGGGAATATCTGAACAGTTAAATATGATGCAGCAGACGATTGGCATGTCTTCTACGCTGATTGGCAAGGAAGTAACTTGGATGCAGATGGATGATCCTACTGGCGAAGGCGACACCGGTAATACAGCTCTGTTGTATGGGACTGTTGACTCTATCATCATGCGTGCTGGCGTACCGTATGCAAAAGTTGGAGATTACGAGATTGATATGAAGGACATCACTGAAATACGCGAGCCAGGAACTTCGAATGAATCAGGCGACGGAAACGGTGAGGACAATAATTCCTCTGAACAAGAGGGTGTGCTCTCATGACACCGAACTTCAACATAAGAGGAATTGGTCCAACCGCACCTATTCAGCCGTCTGGCAGAACACACGGCGCTGAAGCGGCTAGTCGCTCTAATACGAGTCAACAAGCCTCATTCAAGCGGATGTTCGAACAGGAGCTGAAGCGTTCAGAAGACCTTCAATTCAGTCATCACGCTACGCAGAGAATGATGGAACGCGGAATGAACATGACGCCTGAGCTGATGAGCAAGATGAATGATGCGATTAGTCAAGCAGCTTCTAAGGGCTCTAAACAGTCTCTGCTGCTCGTTCAAGACGCTGCATACATCGTAAATGTGCCATCACGCACGGTCATCACCGCGCTGGATGATCCATTCAAGCAAGGACATGTATTTACTGCGATTGACAGTGCGATATGCATTGAATAAAGAATAGGCTGGACCTTAATGGAGGCCTGGGCCCGTGGAACGATTGAAGCGGGCACATCGTTCTAAGCAGATTAAGGGAGGAAATTAAAAATGATCCGATCCATGTATTCAGGCGTTTCCGGCATGAGAGGGTTTCAGACGAAGCTGGACGTCATCGGCAACAACATTGCCAATGTGAACACTACGGGCTTTAAAGGCGGCCGCGTTATGTTCAAGGATATTATGAGCCAAACGATGTCAGGCGTTACGGCTCCTAACGGAGACGAGCGCGGCGGCGTTAACGCCCAACAGGTTGGCTTAGGTGTACAGATCGGCGCCATCGATACGGTGCATACCGGCGGCAGCGCGCAGACAACGAATCGTCCTCTTGATTTGCGTATAGATGGAGATGGATTCTTCGCTGTTAAATTGTCTCCCGATCAAGAAGTTCCATTCTTGACACGTGCGGGTGACTTCCATCTGGATGCGGCACGCAATCTTGTAACTTCTGACGGCTTGTTTGTCACTAGTGTTGACGGTGATCCAATCGTACTTGATGAAGGCGTAACATCGTTTACGATAGCGCAAAATGGTGAGATTATCGGTAAGATGGATGACGGCACTTCGGAAATTGTCGGACAACTGGGAGTTGTTAAAGTGGTCAATCCAGAAGGTCTCGAGAAGCTTGGAGGCAATCTGTATCGCGTCACGCCGAACGCAACGATTGATGGTGCAATTGAGATCGTAGCTCCGGGAGATGCTGCAGCAGGTACTGGCTCGATTATCTCAGGTCAATTGGAAATGTCCAACGTGGATCTGACTTCAGAATTCACAGAGATGATCGTAGCTCAGCGCGGCTTCCAAGCGAATTCACGGATTATCACGACATCCGATGAAGTGTTGCAAGAAGTAGTTAATTTGAAACGATAGAATTATAGCGGGGTAGCTTAGCATTGGTTCTTAGGCACTCCACTTAGAGCGTCTGAGAACCAATGCCATGAGAAGGAGTGAAACCATGATTCAAGTGACAAGGTTAAACGGCTCACAGGTGTGGGTAAATGCACTGTTGATTGAAGCAGTTGAGGAAACGCCTGATACATACATCACCTTGTTCAATGGTAAGAAGATCATCGTCTTAGAGAAGGCTCCTGAAGTTATTCGCCTCATTACAGATTACATAAAAACAGTTGGCGCCGTATCTGGAACCGTCAAGCTGCAATCAACGGAGGGACAACCATGAAACGTATAATGCCATGGATGATAACGATGTTGTTGGCCATTACACTAATTGCTCTCGTATTCATAATGGTCATAAATAACCAGAACAACACGCTCAATAATCAAAATACGAGCGGAGAAGTCCATATGAAACGTCTGACTGCGGATGATATCTTGGAAGTCACATCTGTCATGAATGACATCAAGACGAATCTGGCAGGGAATGAATACATCGTGCAAATCGGATTCTCGTTCCAAATGGACAGCCCGAAAACCTTGAAAGAATTTGAAAAGATCAAAGACATCAAGGTCAAGCCAGTAATTCTGAAGACATTAGCTGATATGACACCAGAAGAACTGGAAGGAACGAAGGGTAAGGATCAATTGTCTGCTAAACTATTAGATCAGATTAATAAGATCTTGCCTCAGGGTAAAGTGATTCAGGTTGAAGTAAATGAATTCATGATGGTTAGAGCTTAAGTAAGAAACAGATACATGACGCAATACAGCTGATTCCTGTGAGGGGGTGAAACGATTGGTTGACGTTTTGTCGCAGAACGAGATCGATGCTTTACTAGCAGCGCTGTCTTCTGGTGAAATGGATGCGGAAGAACTTAAAAAAGAAGAAACCCAGCGTAAAATTCGTTCATACGATTTCAAGCGGGCCGTTCGTTTTTCAAAAGACCATATACGTACGTTGACACGCATCCATGAAAATTTTGCGAGATATTTAACTACTTATTTCTCTGCGCAACTGCGCACCTTTGTGCAAATTAACGTCGTACAAGTCGAACAGTTACCCTATGATGAGTTTATTCGCTCTATTCCGAAGATGACGATTCTGAATATTTTTGAAGCAGAGCCTCTCAAGGGAAGAATGGTCCTTGAAGTGAATCCCAATGTCGCATTGGCGATGCTGGATCGATTATTAGGTGGAACTGGTGTTGCTCCGTCCAAGATTCAAGGCTTGACGGAGATTGAAACGACAGTGATGGAACGTATATTCAGTCGTGCGTTTGATAGCTTGCAAGAAGCTTGGAAAGCGGTAATGGACATTCGTCCTAGGCTTGAAAGCTTTGAGACCAATCCTCAATTCATGCAGATCGTATCTCCGAACGAGACGATTGCATTGATCTCTTTAAGCACGAAGATTGGCGATACGACGGGGATGATTAATCTTTGTATTCCACATGTGGTTGTAGAACCGATCATGTCGAAGCTGTCAGCGCATCACTGGTTTGTATCGGAAAAAAGAACAAGTGCGCCGATTGAAGTTGAGAAGCTCCGCCAACGTGTTGAGAAAGCAGTTCTGCCGATCGTGGCTGAACTTGGAGAATCACAAATCACCATAAATGAGCTGATGCAGCTTACAATCGGTGATGTAATACCGTTAAAAAAGAAAGTGGATGAAGGTTTAACGGTGAGAGTCGGCGAACGTATTAAATATATCGGAACACCAGGCAATGTGAAAGATAGGCTAGCAGTACAAATTGAGCAAGTGCTTCAGGAGGGTGTGGAAGAGGATGACGAGTAAGGAATATTTGTCTCAAGAAGAGATCGATGCATTGCTTAGAAAGTCAGGAGAAGATAACGAGGTACCGAAGGCGGAATCAGCTCCAATATCTGTGGAGCAGTATCTTTCACCGCTAGAAATCGATGCGCTTGGAGAGATCGGGAACATTACGTTCGGAAGTGCGGCAACTGCGCTTTCCACGCTGCTCGGTCGCAAGGTTGACATCACGACGCCAGTTATCAAAGTGTTGGATAAGAACAATCTGGAGAAGGAATTTCCTCATCCTCATGTAGCCGTTCATGTTCATTATGTAGATGGCTTTGAAGGAGTCAACTCCTTGGTCATCAAGACGTCTGACGCATTTATCATTGCTGATCTGATGCTGGGTGGAGATGGCACGAATACTGAGGGTGAGCTTAATGAGATACATATCAGCGCTGTTCAGGAAGCGATGAACCAGATGATGGGTTCCTCAGCAACCTCGATGTCTACCATTTTCAATCAGATGGTGAATATCTCTCCTCCTGGAATCGGTATTCTGAATGCCGAGAAGGGTGAGGGCAGTGAGATGCTGCCGAACGAAGATGTTCTCATTAAAATATCGTTTAGACTGACAATTGCTAATCTTATAGACTCAACCATCATGCAGCTGTTAACGATTCCTTTTGCAAAGGACATGGTTCAACGATTAATGGGTGAGACGATGTCGCAAGCGATGGAAGCTGCACCGACGCTAGAAGCAGTTGCTCCTGCTGAAGCAGCAGCAAGTGCAACGGAAGCAATGTCGAACACGCAGCCAGCCGCAGCGCCTCAGTACACCGGTGATCATATTGGAGGTGGGAATCCAATGGCTCAGCCATCGTACCCGAATGCTTCGCAACAAGCGAACATGTATCCGCCTGTGAACAATCAGCAAGGACAGATGTATGACTATCATGAGCCAGTACCGTCTCCTATTTCTGCACCGACGAGACAAGTGAATGTCCAGCCCGTTCAATTCGCTAACTTGCATGCAAACACTTCATCTCAAATAGATGACACAAATATGAATTTATTGTTGGACATCCCGCTAAGAGTCACAGTAGAATTAGGAAGGACTCATAAGCAAATCAAGGACATCTTGGAGTTATCTCAAGGTTCCATCATTGAGCTTGACAAGCTGGCAGGGGAACCAGTGGACATTCTTGTCAATAACAAGCTGATCGCTAAAGGGGAAGTAGTTGTAATTGACGAGAACTTTGGCGTGCGAGTTACAGACATCATGAATCAATGGGAACGCATGCAAAAACTACAATAATTGAGTTGGGGAGGATACTCAGCAATGGCAAACCGAATTTTGATCGTAGACGACGCAGCATTTATGCGAATGATGATACGGGACATTTTGTCGAAAAATGGTTTCGAAGTCGTGGGTGAAGCAGCAGATGGTGCTCAAGCGATCGAAAAATATAAAGAACACAAACCGGACCTAATCACGATGGATATTACGATGCCGGAAATGGACGGCATTACAGCTCTCAAAGAAATTCGCAAGATAGATCCTAGCGCGAAGGTAATTATGTGCTCCGCGATGGGTCAGCAAGCCATGGTTATTGATGCCATTCAGGCAGGGGCAAAGGACTTTATAGTAAAACCTTTCCAAGCAGATCGGGTTATTGAAGCGATCAAGAAAACGCTAGGATAAACCATGGACACAGAAGTGCCAGCAATACCAACTTCCGGTGTTGGAGATTACATAGGAAGCTTGTTTACCGTCCTGCTGTCTCTTGCTCTTATAGTAATTCTAATCGTAATGTTCATTAAATTGCTCAGCCGCAAGAACAGGCTTTGGCAGATGAACCAAAGCATTCGGCTGTTAGGCGGAACTGGTATAGGACAGAACAAGTCATTGCAAGTGGTGGAGGTTGGCGGTACTGTGTACGTGCTCGGCGTCGGTGAGGATATCACATTGGTGGATAAAGTCAGCGACTCCGAGCAGGTTGCTCTGCTTCTGCTTTCATTTGAGCAGGCAGATCGACAAGCATCCGCGGCATCTATGCCAGCATCCTTAAGCAAATGGCTTCGACGGTCATCCAAGAAACGCCATAACCCTGTTCGTTCTGATGATTATCAACAGAATGATGAGATGGAACAAGTATCGTTTCATGAAATGTTTCATTCGAAGCTGGAACAGTTGCCGGATCGGCAAGCTCGAGTGGAGCGCTTACTAGACGATGATATCAAAAAAGATCGGTAGATGGATTCATGAATAAGAAATGGTTTGTTGCGCTGGCAGCTGTAATGCTGATCTCTGGCTTTGCGGCTAATTGGGCGGAAGCATCACCTGTTATCCCCGACATTAATGTTCAGATCGGCGGAGGTGAAGATTCGACGGGTATGACGACGTTGTCGATCATCTTGATCATCACGATATTAAGTTTAGCTCCCGCTATCTTAATTCTAATGACTTCGTTTACTCGGATCGTGATCGTGCTCGGCTTCGTGCGTACATCGCTCGGAACCCAGCAGATGCCGCCTAATCAATTGCTAATTGGCTTAGCTCTCTTTTTGACTTTGTTTGTGATGTCCCCAACACTAGGAGAAATGAATCAGGTCGCTTTACAACCGTATATGAAAGGTGAACTGAATCAGACTCAGGCGCTAGAGAAGGCTGCCGAACCGATGAAGGAGTTCATGTTCTCCCATACTCGAGAGAAGGATCTCTTGCTGTTTATGAATTATACACAGACAGAGAAGCCGCAAACAGTTGATGATATTCCATTGACTGTACTTGTTCCAGCTTTTGCGATTAGCGAGCTTAAGACAGCGTTCCAGATGGGTTTTATGATATTTATCCCATTCCTGGTCATAGATATGGTAGTCGCCAGTACCTTGATGTCAATGGGTATGATGATGCTGCCGCCTGTCATGATATCGCTGCCCTTTAAGATCCTGCTGTTTATACTCGTCGACGGCTGGCATCTAGTCGTGAAGTCGCTGCTCGCGAGCTTTTAACGTATAGGAGATGAAACGATGAGCGCAGAATTTATTATCGGATTAGCTGGGCAAGCCGTATTCACCGTCCTAAAGGTTAGCGCGCCTATGCTTATAGTCGCACTGGTAGTCGGACTAATCATCAGTATTTTTCAGGCGACAACTCAGATTCAAGAGCAGACATTAGCATTCGTGCCTAAGATTGTTGCTGTATTCCTAATCATCCTAATATTCGGCCCTTGGATGCTGACGACTATGGTTGACTTCACCTTTAATATCTTGAACAATCTGAATAAATATATCGGTTAGGCTGTGGAACCATGGAAATTGTCACTCAAGCGTTCCCTGTTTTTTTGCTTATTTTGTGTCGAATTTCGGCATTTCTTGTTGCAGCTCCTGTCTTTTCGTCCCGAGGCGTGCCGAATATCTTTAAGATAGGCTTAGCATTTTTTATAAGTGTTATAGCCTATCTATTGTTCGGGATCGGTAAGACAGTGCCGCCTGACGGCACGTATGTGCTTTTCATCATACGAGAAGTGCTGATCGGACTGTTGATCGGATTTCTAGCTCAGCTATTTTTCAACATCGTACACATTGCAGGATCATTCATCGATATTCAGATCGGATTCGGGATAGCTAACGTTATTGATCCATTGACAGGAATGTCAGCTCCTGTCATCGGTAATTTCAAGTACATATTTGTCATGCTGCTGTTTCTCGGTATGAATGGCCACCATTACTTTATCGACGGGGTGATGAAAAGTTTTGAGTGGATGCCGATTGACCAGAACAATTTCTTTCAACGTATACAAGATGGAACAGTACAGGAAGTATTGCTGACGTCATTTGTTCAAGCGTTCACAATTGCATTTCAAGTTGCTGCACCGTTAACGGTCGCCTTGTTCCTAACCGATGTTGCCTTAGGTTTTCTGGCGCGTACAGCCCCGCAATTCAACGTATTTGTCATCGGGATACCATTTAAATTGATAATCGGTTTAGTCGTGCTGCTCTTGCTCGTTCCAGGCTTTATATACGTGTTCCAGCAAGTGTTTGAGACGATGTTTAGAGCAATAGATCATCTATTGCGGGTCATGCCGGGATAGGGGGCAATTCGCCATGAAGATGACGCGTTATCGTTTAAAGCTAGATTTGCAAATGTTCTCACAAGAGAAGACAGAAAAGGCTACGCCGAAGAGACGACAGGAATCTCGTGATAAAGGACAAGTAGCTAAGAGTATGGAGCTCTCGGGAGCGGTCATATTGCTGGTGACGTTTTGCTCGTTGCTGTTCCTTGGAGGCTTTTTTAAAGAGCGTCTGATCAATATGTTTAGCGATCCGTTGCAGCATCAGCTGCTGACTCAACTATCAATTGAGAATGTTGTAGCCTACTTCGGAGAGATGCTTATTCAATTTTTAATCCTGATGTCTCCTATATTCATCGTAGCCTTTGTAATTGCTCTCCTGGTGAATTATATGCAAGTAGGTTTTTTATTTACTACGGAACCGTTGATGATGAAGTTTGAGAAGATTGACCCCATTAAAGGCTTTAAGAACATGTTCTCTTTAAAATCACTTGTTCAGATGCTTAAGTCCATTCTCAAGCTTGTTATCATAGGTGTTATAGCTTATCTCTCTCTGTGGGGAGAAAGAGATAATATTCTTCAATTGAGCCATATGCCCTTGCAAGATATATTATCGTATTCTGCAAATCTTACGGTGATGCTAGGCATTAAGGTTGGTGCAGCGCTTTGTGTATTAGCTATATTTGATTTTATGTATCAGAAGTATGAATTCGAGAAAAGCATCCGGATGTCCAAGCAAGATATTAAAGATGAGTATAAGAAGATGGAAGGCGACCCGCTCATCAAGTCTAAGATCAAAGAACGTCAACGTCGCATGGCTTTAATGCGCATGATGCAGGAAGTGCCGAAGGCAGATGTTGTCATTACGAACCCTACGCACTTTGCAGTCGCATTGAAGTATGAAGGGGCGTCGATGGAGGCACCGAAGGTTGTTGCTAAGGGACAGGATTACGTCGCGCTCCGTATCAAGCAGATTGCGAAGGACAACGGTGTGATAACGATGGAAAACAGGCCGCTTGCGCGTGCGCTGTTTGAACGAACAGAAATAGGTGATTCCATTCCGGCCGATCTGTTCCAGGCAGTCGCGGAAGTATTGGCATATGTATACAAAGTGAAAGGCAATGTCCGATGAGCGGACAGGGATGGAGGTAACATGCCGTGAAAGCTAGAGATTTAACTGTCCTACTCGGAATTATCGGTATAGTGCTGATGATGGTGCTTCCGATTCCGAAGTTTCTTCTGGATATACTGCTTATCATCAACATTTCTTTAGCGCTTATTATCTTGTTGGTCGCGATGAATACGAAGGAAGCGTTGGATTTCTCGATATTTCCAGCAATGCTCTTGATTACGACGCTATTCCGTCTTGCTTTGAATCTATCCACAACGAAGTTGATTCTGACTGAGGCAGATGCTGGTGAAGTCGTTCGGACGTTCGGTGAATGGGTATCGCAAGGAAATATCGCTGTCGGCTTAATCGTATTTTTAATACTAGTTATCGTACAGTTTATCGTCATTACGAAAGGTTCGGAGCGTGTTGCTGAGGTTTCAGCGCGATTCACGCTCGATGCGATGCCAGGTAAGCAGATGGCTATTGACGCCGACTTGAATGCCGGGCTTATCAATGAGCTGCAGGCGAAAGAACGCAGACAGAAGATTGAGAGCGAAGCCGATTTCTACGGCGCGATGGATGGTGCGAGTAAATTCGTTAAAGGGGATGCCATTGCCAGCATCATTATCCTGATCATCAACTTGATTGGCGGATTTATCATCGGCATAGCGATGAAAGGGATGCCCTTTAAAGAAGCTGCGGAAACTTACTCTATCTTGTCTATCGGTGACGGACTTGTCAGTCAGATTCCTGCATTGCTGATCTCTACGGCTGCTGGCCTTATCGTAACTCGTTCTGCTTCCAAGGGTAATCTAGCAGAAGATATGAGCAGTCAGCTTCTTTCGTATCCGAGACTGCTGTATATCGTTGCAGGCACGATTTCGCTGCTCGGGTTTTTCACGCCGATCAATCTCATTTCAACTCTTCCATTTGCGGGATTGTTAGCATTTGCAGGTTATCGTATGCAGATGAAAATGGATCGCACGGTGATCGAAAATGAACAACTTGAGGAAGAGCAGCAGATTGAAGAGGTTCGCAGTCCAGAAAGCGTAATTAACCTGTTGCAGGTAGATCCTATAGAATTCGAATTCGGTTATGGACTTATTCCGTTAGCTGATGCTCAACAAGGCGGAGATCTACTCGATCGTATTATTATGATCAGACGTCAGTGCGCATTGGAGCTTGGATTGGTCGTTCCGGTCATTCGAATTCGCGATAACATTCAACTAAAGCCTAATGAATATGTAATTAAGATTAAAGGGAATATCGTAGCCAATGGTGAGTTGCTGTTGAATCATTATTTAGCAATGAGTCCAGGATACGATGATGATTCTGTGACAGGCATAGAGACCGTGGAACCGGCATTCGGCCTGCCAGCCCTATGGGTTGATGAGATGATGAAGGAACGCGCTGAGATGGTCGGATATACAGTAGTTGACCCGCCATCAGTTGTAGCCACTCATTTAACGGAGATCGTTAAGAAGCATGCGCATGAATTGCTTGGCAGACAGGAAACGAAGGCACTTATCGATATGGTTAAGGAACAAAATCCTGCTGCGGTCGATGAGCTGATTCCAAGTATTCTAGCGGTTGGAGATGTTCAGAAGGTACTGGCTAAGCTTCTTCGCGAGAAAATATCGATTCGCGATCTCGTCACCATATTCGAGACTTTAGCTGACTATGGTACATATACGAAAGATCCTGATGTGCTTACGGAATATGTCCGTCAAGCCCTAGCGCGTCAAATAACACAGCAGTACTCTACAACAGGAGAAACGCTGCGTGTGATTACGGTAGGACCGATGCTGGAGAAGAAGATTGCGGAAAGTGTTCAGCAGAATGAGCACGGCTCGTATCTGGCTCTAGATCCTGGCACTACGCAGGCGCTGTTTCAGAAGTTCCAAGAGCAGATTTCGCGTATTCTCCAATCAGGCTATCAGCCTATCATTCTGTCCTCCCCAACGATTCGCATGTATTTGCGTCAGTTGATGGATCGGACGATGCAGGATATTCCTGTATTATCGTATAACGAGCTGGAACCTAATGTAGAAATTCAGAGTGTTGGAGTGGTGAATGTATGAGGGTGAAAAAATACCTTGTCGAGACGATGCCAGAAGCGATGAGCCTGATTCGTCAAGAATTGGGTAAGGACGCTGTCATCGTCAGCACTAAGGAAGTAAAAACAGGCGGATTTGCGGGAATGTTCCGCAAACGAATGATTGAAGTTACAGCAGCGGTCGATCATACAGCGACCAAGCGGCAGGAATCGGAGAAACCGACGCCTGCCGCTAGGCCTGCAGTTCCAGCATCGCTTGCTCGCAACGTGTATTCAAGCCATACGAGTAGGGATGCCGCTTCTCAAACTGCCGCAGCAGCGGAGAGGGGTGTCGAACTGGATGAGCGTCCAGTACGTCAGGTTGCGCCTCCACAAGAGGACTTACCCGTAGACAATCTGAAGCCTGTTAATACAGTTCGCCAAGAAACGGTTAACGCGTTCGAAATTTCAAGTACAGCACGGTCCAATGCTAGACATGAAGCTGCTGATGTACAATCAAATCAAGATATAAGAGAAGAATTAAAAGAAATGAAAGCAATGGTTCTAGCTATCATGCATAAATCGGAACGAGATGCTTGGCCAGAGTTCGTTAAATCAATGGAGCAGCAATTGTTGAAGCAGGGCGTATTCAGCGATCTCGCACACCGATTTGTACACGAGGCTTGGACTGGAATATCATCTTCGAGCAATGCCATATCAACTGAGATTGCATTCAAGCAGCAGTTGAAAGATGTCCTTAAACGACATTTGGCAGGGCATGCAAAAGGTGAAATATCAAATGAGACGAACGTCATTTATCTGGCTGGACCGACTGGCGTAGGGAAGACGACTACAATAGCGAAGCTAGCTGCGGATCAGATGTTCAAGAATCGTCGTAAGGTTGGCTTTATCACTTCGGATACCTTCCGGATCGCGGCGGTAGAGCAGCTGCGAACTTATGCGTCGATACTGAACGCGCCGCTAGAAGTCGTGACATCGCCGAACGATCTGCAGCGAGCCTTGCGTGAACTTCAGGACTGTGACCTTGTCTTAATGGATACAGCTGGACGCAATTATCGCAATGAGCTGTACGTCAACGAATTGTTTTCCATGATCAAGCCGCTAGCTGGCTCTGAAACGTTTCTCGTGCTTAGCTTAACGATGAAAACGGAAGATATGCTGAGTATATTGGAAAGATTCAAGCATCAGAGTATACAGCGTATCGTATTCACGAAGTCGGATGAGACGGACTCATATGGCGTTCTCTTAAATGTGGCAGATCGAACTGGAATTCCATTCAGCTATGTAACATACGGTCAGAATGTACCGGATGACATCAAGTCATTTGCACCAGACGAATGGATCGATAAGTTGTTAGGAGCTCAGTAATCATGATGGATCAAGCCGCATCCCTTCGCAACTTAATGTCTCGAGGGATGAACAAGTTTGAGCAAGATTATTCCCCGCCATCTGAAGAGGCGAGATCAACCCGTATCATAACAGTGACAAGCGGAAAGGGTGGGGTTGGTAAATCCAACTTTACTCTTAACTTCGCTATTTTACTGCAAGAGGCGGGTTATCGAACTTTGATCTTCGATGCCGATATCGGAATGGCTAACATTGATGTACTGATCGGAGCACCTTCGACTTTAAGCTTATATCACGTTCTAAGCGGCTTGAAGAAGCTTGAAGATATCGTTCAGATCGGCCCTAAAGGAATTCATTATATACCCGGTGGGTCAGGATTTCACGACCTGCTGGAGATGCCTGCTGAATCGCTGGAGAACTTCCTGCTTCAATTAGAAGGCTGGTCAGAACGATATGATGTGATCTTATTTGATACAGGTGCGGGTCTGAGTAAAGAAACACTGCGTTTTGTAACCGCGGCTGAAGAAACGTTTGTCGTGACTACTCCTGAACCTACAGCAATTGCCGATGCATACGCACTGATTAAAGTGGTGCATGGAATGGTTCCGGAGACACGATTTCGATTAGTCGTAAATCGTGTGACGGACTCTCGTGAAGGCGATCAAACGGCTGAACGATTGACTTCAGTGGCGAAAAGGTTTCTGCAGCTGGATATTCCAGTGCTTGGTTATTTGCTGGACGATCCTATCGTCATGCAGGCTGTTAAGAAGCAGACTCCATTCTCAATGCTTTACCCTAACAGCAAAATTGCGATGCAATTACGACAATTTGTGCAGATTTATATGAACCAGTTCAATGAGAAGCATGAGCAATATGGGGAAGTAAGAGGAATGAAGCAGTTTTTTAGAAAATGGATGAAAAGTTGGAGATGAATCTCCTAGTCGAATCGAGTCACGACATGTAAAATAATGATATACATTGCGAGCTACCGCGAATCGTCAGAACCTATTTCATGCCAAAGGAGTGTGTGTGAAATGACATCCAAGAAGATTCTGGTCGTGGACGACTCGGCTTTCATGCGAAAGATAATCTCTGACCTTATTTCGCAAGATCCCAACTTTACGATTGCTGGTACTGCCCAAAACGGTGTAGAAGCGCTAGAAAAAGTGAAGGAATTGCAGCCGGATGCCGTTACTTTGGATGTTGAAATGCCCGTCTGCAACGGACTTGATGCACTAAAAAAAATCATGTTGGAATGTCCGAAGCCAGTTATCATGCTCTCCAGCCTGTCTGAAGAAGGCGGTCGTGAGACAATCGCTGCACTGGAGAACGGCGCATTCGACTTTGTATGTAAGCCAAGTCCGACCAATGGGTTTCAAGATATTCAAAAAGTCGGTGAGATGCTGATCGAAAGGCTGCATGAGGCCATCAAGTCTTCTCATCGATTCGAACATTTGAAACCGTCTGAAGCTTCAAATGTACATAAGAGCACAACAGTGAGTGTAGAACCATTACACCACAAACCAGCAGATGATGATGCTGGCAAGCATATGGAGCGTTTCTCGTTCCCGAGCGTGAAGCCGAGTGAGGCTAAGCCTCCATTTTCCAAAGAGAAACGTAAAGCGTTTGGCAAGCAGGAGACTCCAGCAGAGCGGCTGACGAGTCTTAAGCCTGTACATAGAGGAAACATGACGGATGCTCCCGCTAAACCTCCTACTCAGCGCAATTCACTTTCTACTGATCGAATAGTAGAGTCAACTGATCCTGTACAACAACCAGCTAGACAGCTTGTACAAGCTAAGCTAACGGAGTGCAAGACTCATTTCTCTGAGATTATAGCTGTAGGAACTTCAACCGGAGGACCTCGAGCGTTGAAAGAGTTGTTGTCCGGACTTCCGGGCACATTGGGAGCGCCGGTACTTATCGTGCAGCATATGCCGCCGAACTTTACGAAGTCGCTTGCAGAACGCTTGAACACCTATAGTGAATTGGAAGTTAGAGAGGCTGAGCACGGAGAAATTGTCTGTTCAGGTACTGCTTATATAGCTCCTGGCGGCCAGCATATGACCGTTGTCCAACGGTCGGATGGAAGACTAGCAATCTCTCTTGATCGCGGCGAACCACGTTCAGGACATCGACCATCGGTTGATACTTTGTTTGATTCACTGTCAGATCTGAATGCATACAATCGGCACATCGTGCTCTTAACCGGAATGGGAAGTGATGGGGCGCGTGCTATGCGCCATCTAGTTGACGTTGGTGTCACCTCTACTTTCGCGGAGAGCGAGCGTTCCTGCGTTGTGTACGGCATGCCTAGAGCTGCTGTAGAACTGGGTTGTGTGAAACATGTTGTGGATCTGCAGGATATGGCGAAAGAAATCGTTAAAGCGATACAATAACGGCCCAATGCCGGAGTTACCTTTGAAGGGGGGCGTAAACATGGATCTGAATCAGTATTTATCCATGTTTTTAGATGAAGCAAACGATCACTTGCAAGCCTTAAATGAGCATATGTTGGAATTGGAAAATAGTCCGGATGATGTAGGTATCGTTCAGGTTATTTTCCGTTCTGCGCACACACTCAAGGGAATGTCAGCCACTATGGGCTTTGAAGACCTGGCTTCATTAACCCATGAGATGGAAAATGTACTTGATCTGGTCAGAAATCATCAATTGGCAATGGATGAATTCATATTCGACACGCTCTTCAAGGGCTTGGATGCGCTTGAATCGATGGTGGGAGATATCGCGAACGGCGGTGAAGGCAAAGAGGATGTATCCTCAATCGTAGCTTCTCTCCAATCGATCGTAAACGGCAGCTATAAGAAGCAAGCTCCCGCGGCATCAGTAAGCGCTGAAGCAGCAGCTGAAGGAGAGCTGAACGTTGGATTGGATGAATTCCAGCGCAGCATATTAGAGCAATCACTCGAAGCGGGAATGAATGCTGTCTATATTCAAATCTCCCTGCGCGAGGACTGCGTCTTGAAGGCTGTTCGCGCTTATATGGTATTCCAAGTTTTAAGCGATAAGGGCGAGATAGTGAAGTCGACTCCGCCTGCTCATGATATTGAACAAGAAAAGTTTGAACATAGCTTCTCGATCTACTTCGTTACTACGGAAAAAGTGGACTTTATTAAGAAAGAAATCGAGAACATTTCCGAGATCGAAACGGTAGAGATCCATGAGTTAAGTCAAGATGATTTACGTGTATGGAATAAACGAATTCGTGAGCTTGAAGCGGGACGGAGTGAAGCAGCGCCTGCAGCTGCTGTCGCGGAAACGCCAGCTAAGGCAAATACGGTTGAAGCTCCACGCCCTGCAGCAGCCCAAGCGCCTGCTAAGGAGCAAACATCGGCTAACAATGGACATCGCCAGCAGAATCGTACGATTCGTGTTGATATCGATCGCCTCGACGTGCTGATGAATCTGCTTAGCGAAATGCTCATCGATCGCGTGCGACTCGAGGAATTGGCTGGAGAGCTGAAGAAGCAGGAGCTGACTGAAACAGTCGAGCATATATCGCGCGTAAGCAGCGATCTGCAAAATATCGTGCTTAAGCTTCGCATGGTGCCTATCGATACGGTATTCAATCGCTTTCCGCGTATGGTGCGTGACTTAGCCAAGTCCTTGGACAAGAAAGTAGATTTCATCATATCTGGCGCCGACACCGAGCTTGACAGAACAGTTATTGATGAGATTGGCGATCCGCTCGTTCACTTGCTCCGCAACTCCTTGGATCACGGAGTAGAATCTATCGCGGATCGTATTGCGTCTGGCAAGCCGGAGACAGGAGTCGTACAACTGCGCGCCTACCAGAGCGGAAATCACGTGTTCATCGAGATTGAAGATGACGGTCGCGGAATTAACCGGGACATCGTTCTGAACAAAGCGATCAAGAACGGCATCGTGTCACAGGACAAAGCAGCGTCGATGACGGATGAACAGGTATTTCAATTGCTGTTTGCAGCAGGCTTCAGCACAGCCGAGACGGTATCGGACATTTCCGGTCGCGGTGTCGGGCTTGATGTTGTGAAATCGAAGATCTCATCTTTGGGCGGACATGTTGTCGTGAATTCAAAGCTAGGACAAGGCACGACTTTCGTCGTCCAGCTCCCATTGACGTTGTCCATTCTCGCTGCAATGCTGTTCCGATTGGGCAATGAAAAGTACGCAATCCCGCTAACTTCCATTGTGGAAACTGGTCTTGTAACGAAGCAGCAGATTCGCCGAATTCATGGCGGACTGCGGATGGTGGACTACCGTGATAGTGTTATTCCACTGTTATCGCTGAGCTCTATCTTTGAAACACCGGACTACTCTGATTTTGATGAGGAGGAAGTCGAGATCATCATTATACGCAAAGGTGATCGACTTGCTGCAATTGCGGTGGATGACTTCATTGGACAAAGTGAAATCGTGTTAAAGCCGCTTGGAAATTACTTGAAGGCTGTGCCGGGAATATCGGGCGCGACGATTCTTGGCGATGGACAAGTTGCCCTGATCGTAGATCCGAACGCATTGCTTAAATAGAGGTATATAAGAGGAGGATATTATCCATGGGAGAAGAGATTAAAGTAGTTGTCTTTAAACTTGCGCACGAAGAGTACGGTATTGAAGTCGAACGAGTGAAGACGATCGAACGCATGATGCCGATTACCCGCGTACCCAAAACGTATTCCTTTATCAAGGGTGTTGTGAATCTGCGCGGCGTAGTAGTACCAGTTATGGATCTTAGCGGTCGCTTTGGCCTGCCGGAATCAGAGGAAACAGATCAGACGCGAATCATTATCGTCAATGCGCATGATATGGAAGTCGGCTTCATCGTCGATGCTGCAAGCGATGTTATTGATATTCAGGAAGACAGCATTGAGGCTCCGCCAGAGGTAGTTGGCGGCATTAAAGCTAAATATTTGCGCGGAGTAGCTAAGATTGGCGATGATCGTCTGCTGATCATGCTGAACCTAGCGGAAGTATTGAACCGAAGTGAGATCATCCAGTTAGAACAGCTCGAGGTATGATACTACCTATGATTGATAACCTTGGAGACTTTAAATTAGACGTCCTTAAAGAAATCGGGAATATTGGGGCTGGAAACGCTGCAACTGCTTTATCCATGCTGCTGAATCGTCCTGTTGATATGGCAGTACCGAAAGTACAACTGCTGCCATTCGAGTGTATTGCGGACGCAGTAGGCGGCGCAGAGCAGGTTGTAATCGCTATTTACTTTCGAGTTGAAGGGGAAGCGGAAGGGCATCTGTTCTTCATGTTGGAATGCGAGCCAGCTAAGAGATTGCTATCCCAATTGATGCAGGTGCAGTCAGAGGATGAGTACAGCTTTACGGAAATGGAGATGTCCGCTCTATGCGAGATTGGAAACATCCTATCCGGCTCTTACTTGTCTTCATTGGCCGACTTGACTCATCTTTATTTGTCCCCGACCGTACCTCAATTGGCTGTTGATATGGCAGGCGCTATATTGAATTACGGACTGATTCAATATGGCGAGATGGGAGACAGGGCGCTCTTTATTGATACGAGGTTTCTTGAAGATCATGAAGAGATAGAGGGCACATTTTTCTTCATACCGGATCCAGACTCTTTTTCAAAAATATTTGCTGCCCTGGGAGTGCCGATGGAATGATAGATTCATCAACTGTTGTAAAAGTCGGTATGGCCGATCTGAACATTTGCCGATCTGGTTCTATCCGCACGTCAGGCTTAGGTTCTTGTATAGGACTTACTTTATATGATCCTGGAATCAAGATCGCGGGAATGGCTCATGTTATGCTGCCGTCTTCAGAAATTGCTAGAGAAGGTAACTTGAATATTGCGAAGTACGCTGATACCGCTATTCCTGAGCTAGTACGACTTATGATTAATGAAGGTGCTGTATTATCTAGGCTAATCGCCAAGATGGCCGGTGGCGCACAGATGTTTGCGTTTGCTAGCGGCAATGATATGATGCGAATCGGTCCGCGCAACGTGGAATCATGCAAACAGATGCTGTCCCTCCATGGAATCCCGCTAGTCGGCGAGGATACGGGCGGCAACTATGGCAGAACGATCGAGCTTAGCTGTGATGACGGTATATTGCACATACGCAGCGTGCAAAAGGGCGAAAAGGAACTGTGATGACGATGCGTGGAAACATGAAGTGGAATATTAGCTTTGGGATTATAGGGTTTGTTGTGACAACGCTGGCTTCACTGATTTCAAATGTATGGTCGACTAGCTTGATTCGTGGAGCTATTGCGTTTGTCATCTGGTTTCTACTGGCATTTGCCGTACGATATGTCGTACAGCTGCTGCTGACACCGAGTCATGATGGAGCCAATGCTGCTCAGAATGAATTAAATTCGTCAGAAGTTGGCCATGCAGTCGATTATACGACCCCAGATGACACGGATTCACTGTACAATATGCTCCACAAGAAGCCTGCTGAACAAGAACTGGAGACGGAACAGGGGGATAAAGATCAATCGGGCTTTCAGCCTTTGACACCTCCGAAGCTGGTTTCGAAACCGTTGAATGAAGAACAGTTGGCAGAGGCCGTACGTCACCTGACTCAAAAGTAAGGAGGCTGAATGTCGTTGAGCCAGCAGAAGAGTTCAAAATGCTCTCATTATGAGCTGTGGCAACAGTGGAAGGAACAAGAGAATAATGAAGCGCGGAAGCAGCTGATTGAACTCTATTTGCCGATCGTGGAGTTTGTGGCAAATCGAATGGCTGCTGGTCTGCCGCGCAGCGTTTCCAAAGATGACCTCGCCAGCAATGGCGTGATGGGTTTGATCGACGCTATTGAAAAGTTTGACTACCGTCGAGGATTACAATTCGAGACATATGCATCATGGCGTGTTCGCGGAGCTATACTGGATGGACTCCGGTCAGGAGACTGGGTTCCGCGCTCTGTCAGAGAAAAGGCCAAAAAGATTGAAGAAGCCTATCAGCATCTGGAGCAGCATTACCTTCGCTCGGTATCAGATGAAGAAGTGAGCAGATATCTTGATGTTTCGGTGTCTGAATTTCAAGGAATGCTCCAAGATGTTGCCGTGATGTCTCTGTGCTCTCTGGAAGATCCGATACGTGAAGAAGATACAGAGATGAGAATCTCAGTTCTCGTTGATGAAACAGCCAAGAATCCTGTAAACAAAGTGAATGAACACTATTTAAAACAGTGCTTGGTTGAAGGAATTCATAAATTAACGGAGAAAGAAAGAATAGTCATTAATTTATTTTATTATGAAGATTTATCACTAAGTGAAATCGCAGAAGTGATGAGCTTGTCACCTTCACGTATTTCGCAATTACATTCGAAAGCAATCATGCGTTTACGTTCTGCGCTAGAGAAGAATAGAGCATTGTTGCTCGAAGCGTAAACACAATGTCTCTATAAGGAATACCACTATAGAGAGGAGAAAAGACATGGCACCTACGATCCAGTTAGGGCAGTACTTGGATGTGACGGTATCGGAAGACAAAATGCAAGCCTATCTGCATTTTACGAAGTTTGATGAAGCGTTTCAATGTACAGCGGAAGAACTGGAAGCGTTGCTGAGCAGTCAAGGGATCAGATACGGAATCCTATCGAACATCATTCGTGAGCTTGCGATGCAGCCGGAGCAGTATCGCAGCGGTATGACAAAGGTTGCGGAAGGTTTATCCCCGGTCCACGGAACTGACGGCAAGATTAAGCTGCTAACCTCAAAAATGGATTCTACACATCGACCTTTGGAGCATGCTAATGGCAAGGTTGATTTGAAAGAGATTAACGCATTAAACAATGTGAAGAAGGGCGAGCGTATAGCTGAGCGTATCCCAGCGGTAGCTGGCGTACCTGGCATGGATGTATGCGGTGATAAGATTGAAGCGCGTGAAGGTAAGGAAGCCCGTTTCAAGATTGGAAAGAATGTCGTTGTGGATGACCAGCAAGCGGCCATGTATGCGGCAATCGATGGTTTAATTGTCAAGACAGATCGAGATAAGCTCAACGTGTTTCCTGTCTATGAGGTTAATGGTGATATTGATTACCGAACTGGAAATATCGATTTTGTAGGTACTGTTGTCATTCGTGGCAATGTGCTGACGGGCTTTAAGGTGAAAGCCGCGGGGGATATTCGTGTATACGGCGGTGTAGAAGGCGCCCACCTTGAAGCAGGCGGGAGCGTTGAAGTGATCGGTGGTATAATCGCTGGCAATAAAGGGCATGTTCAGGCTGGCGAAGACGTGAATTGTATCTTTATGCAGGAAGCGCAGGTCACAGCAGGGGCGAATGTTAACGTATCGCAAAGCATATTGCATTCTCAGGTTCGTGCTGGCAAGCAGGTTGTATGCAACGGAACGAAAGGGTTGGTCGTTGGCGGATCGATTCAAGCTGGAGATTTAGTTCAAGCACGAACGATTGGAAACTCGATGTCTACGGTTACCGTCATTGAAGTTGGAGTTCAACCAGAGCTGCGCAATGAATTGAACCAACTGCGCGTTAAGATGAAGGACAGCATGACTAATTTAGAAAAGACAGAGAAAGCGCTTCGAATACTCGATCCATTGGCCTCCAACGGACAATTGAACAAAGAGCGCATGGCTATGCGTTTGAAGCTGAATTTAACGAAGAAACAGCTTGTTGAGGAGCAGACGGAGATCAGAGAACGTATCTTCGAGATCGAGAAGATGCTGGAACAGACAGGCGTAGCGCGAATAGACGCATTCCAACATGTCTATGGGGGAAGCAAGATTGTCATTGGACGCTCCGTTCGATTCGTGAAAGATGTGTGCAAACACGTCAGCTTCCGGTTGATTGACGGCGAAGTATCGATGTACTCCATTTAGTGTCGCCTTTTATGCATATGACGATTATATAGAGGTGATCGCATGAACATGAAGCCTGTTGAATTGCAGATTGCTGTTCCTCGCACGACTGAAGCATCAACGATCCAACAGCAACAGCAGCAGCGCCCGATGAATGAACAGTTAATGCTTAATGAGCAGGCTGTTAAGCAGCTTCGGACTCAACGACAGCGCAGTGAGCAGGTGGATGCTTCTGCTGAAGGTCGGATTCGAGAACACGAGCAGGATTCAGCGCACAGCCATGATTCAGCGTCACAGGATCAGTCACTGGAAGGTAAAGATCATAAATTACCCGGAACTGAAGCTGTTCCTGCCGCTCACCCGTATAAAGGCAAGCATATTGATTATTCCGTATAAGAAAGCAGCGCCGCCGTCCGATGTTGAAGGCGGCGTTTGTGTACGTCAAAGTAGATGGAGGATGATGGAAATACCTCATGAAGGATCCATGGATATACGTAGTACTGCTGGGTGCAGTAATTGCTGTGTTTGGTTTGCTGCGTCCACACAAAGAAGAGCACACAGCATCATTTCAGAAGAATATGGAAGATACACTTGAACAGTATGTTGAAGAAGTAGCGGCAGAGAATGAGCAGCTTCTTCAAGTGATCGAGAAGATGAAGCAGGAACAGGACGCTCGACATGATGCAGCAAGGAGACGAATGGACAAGCTAGAAGCGGGCATTCATTTGATGGATGAAAAGCTGGAAGCAATTCAATTGATGAAACCTTCTCCTTCCAACGCTGTTGTTGAGCGAGAACGAATTACGGATGAAACGCAGCCATACTCGACTCCATCACAGCAAACAGTTGAAGAAGAAGAAGCGTTGGTATCACAACAGCGACAATCTGCCGTACTCTCGATTCGCGATCGCTATCCCGAATTGTTCGACCTGTTGGATCAAGGTGTTCAGCCGGCAGATGCCGCTGTACAGCTACAATTGCCGCTTGGAGAAATTCAGCTTATCATGCAGCTAGCGCTTCAGGAGGATCATCGTGTTTAGAAATCGATATTTTATAGTTGGGGTTGGGGTCGGTATCATCGTAGGCGTACTCTTGCTGCAGATGATATTAGTAGGGCAACAGCTAACTCCAGAGCTTACAAGAGAACAACTGGAGCAGGCAGCTGAGCGGCAAGGTCTTCGATTAATTCCTATAGATGGAGCAACCAATAAACCAAAACAGACTACAACTGATGTAAGCGGCGCGGTCGACAAGAAAGCTGCTGACGAAAGCCAGAGTTCAACTGAAGCAGATTCCGATAAGCAGTTAGAAGAAACGGCAAGCGTTGAAGTCTCTAGCGCCGCAGTTCATGTGGAAGATGCACTGTTGAAAGAGGACACCGACAGCAAGAGCAATGGTGCAATCGAAGCGGAGCCCCAATTTGTAGATATTCGTATCAAGCCTAATTTATCATCAATAGCTATTGCGGAACAGCTAGAGCAAGCAGGCGTTATATCGGATAGCGACGATTTCGTGAGCTATATTAAAGATGAGAAGAAACAAACTATGCTTCGAGCGGGGTATTTTAAATTTGAGGTGCCGTCAACAAATGAACAAGCATTAAAAGTACTGACTTCTCATCCAAATGGATGATTTGAAAATGGTTGCATCTCAAATACCATTATGATATATTAGTTGATGGTGTTAAGAACACACGCCGATTAATTTCGTCAAGGGTGCTTCCGGTCGTGGGGCTACCGTGCAGGAAGTCTTGATGGAAGATGATATTGGCGGAGGAAAACAAACCATTTAGGAGGTGTAGTGGAGATGGCAGTTATTTCCATGAAACAGCTTTTGGAAGCAGGGGTACACTTCGGTCACCAGACTCGTCGTTGGAACCCAAAGATGGACAAATATATCTTCACAGAACGTAACGGTATTTACATTATTGACTTGCAGAAGACAGTTAAGAAAGTTGAAGAAGCTTACAACTTTGTTAAGTCGGTCGCTGAAGAAGGCGGCACAATTCTGTTTGTTGGTACTAAGAAGCAAGCTCAAGATTCCGTTAAGGAAGAAGCAGAGCGCGCTGGTCAATACTTCATCAACCAACGTTGGTTGGGTGGTACATTGACTAACTTCCAAACAATCCAAAAGCGTATCGATCGCTTGAAGCAATTGGAGAGAATGGAAGAGGACGGAACTTTCGCTGTTCTTCCTAAGAAAGAAGTTATCATTCTCCGCAAAGAGATGGAACGTCTTGAGAAGTTCTTGGGCGGTATCAAGAACATGAAGGAATTGCCAAGCGCATTGTTTATTATCGATCCTCGCAAAGAGCGCATTGCGGTTGCAGAAGCTCGCAAATTGGGTATCCCAATCGTTGGTATCGTTGACACGAACTGCGATCCGGATGAAATCGACTACGTTATCCCTGGTAACGACGATGCGATTCGCGCTGTTAAATTGTTGACTGCTAAGATGGCTGACGCTATGATCGAAGCTAACCAAGGCGAACAAACAACAGCTTAATTATCCAAATTGGATGAACAAAAGGGTGGCAGGCAGGTGATTCACCTCTCTCCGCCCTTTTTTTGAACGTTAACTATTCATGCCCGCGATACATACGTGAGGCGGAATCTTGATTCGGAGGGAATATACAATGGCAGTTAGTGCAAGTGCAGTTAAAGAATTGCGTGAAAAAACAGGCGCAGGTATGCTTGATTGTAAAAAAGCTTTGGATGCAGCAGACGGTAACCTCGAGAAAGCAATCGAAATCCTTCGTGAAAAAGGTCTTGCTGCAGCAGCTAATAAAGCTGGCCGCATTGCTACAGAAGGCGTAGTTGAATCCTACATCCACGCTGGCGGACGCATCGGTGTACTGGTTGAGATCAACTGCGAAACTGACTTCGTAGCGAAGACTGACCAATTCAAAGAATTTGCTCGTGACATCGCAATGCATATCGCAGCATCTTCTCCAAAGTATGTACGTCGTGATGAAGTGCCTGCTGACGAGATCGAGAAAGAAAAAGAAATCCTTAAGGCTCAAGCTCTTAACGAAGGCAAGCCAGAAAAAATCGTTGAGAAAATGGTTGAAGGCCGCATCGGTAAATACTATGAAGAGTTCTGCTTGTTGGAGCAATCCTTCATTAAAGACCCAGACAAAACAATCGAAACTCTTGTTAAAGAAAAGATTTCGACAATTGGTGAAAACATTTCGATCCGTCGTTTCGTTCGCTATGAACTGGGCGAAGGCATGGAGAAAAAACAAGATAACTTTGTTGAAGAGGTTATGGCTCAAGCAAAAATGTAATCCTGCTTATTGCGGATTGCGTGGATAGGAATGCCAAACGGCTATCAACAAACGCACTAAAAAAGTCGGAACACTTCGTGTTCCTTCTTTTTTAGATGTCGAGATGGAAAGTGGAGGGTATACATTGGAACAACCGGTTTATAAACGCATCGTATTAAAAGTTAGCGGAGAGTCGTTGTCAGGTCAAGCTGGATACGGCATTGAATCTGAAATGATCAATTCCATCGCGGAGCAAGTCAAAGAAGTCGTGGACCTCGGGGTAGAAGTTGCTATTGTGTGCGGCGGAGGAAATATTTGGCGTGGAATCGCAGGAAGCGAAAAAGGGATTGACCGTGGAACGGCTGACTACATGGGAATGCTCGCTACAGTAATGAACTCGCTAGCCTTGCAAGATGCGCTCGAACAAATCGGCGTACCTACACGCGTTCAAACTTCGATTGCCATGCAGCAAATTGCTGAACCGTATATTCGACGCCGCGCGATTCGTCACCTTGAGAAAGGAAGAGTTGTTATCTTTGCGGCTGGTACAGGCAACCCGTTCTTCTCGACGGATACGACTGCAGCATTGCGTGCTGCTGAGATCGAAGCAGATGTTATCTTAATGGCGAAAAACAAAGTGGATGGCGTGTACTCAGCGGATCCGTTCAAGGACGCTAGTGCTGAGAAGTTCGAGAACTTAACATACCTTGAAGTGTTGAATCGCAATCTCGGTGTAATGGATTCGACCGCAACATCCTTGTGCATGGATAACAATATTTCTCTTGTCGTGTTTGCGATAACGGAACAAGGCAATATCAAACGAGTCGTACTCGGTGAGAAGATCGGAACAACAGTTAAAGGGAGTGTAGACTAATGCCTCTATCGATTAAGAAACATGCGGAAGAGCGAATGGAGAAAGCAGTTGGCGCTCTGAAACGCGAACTAGCGACACTTCGTGCAGGACGCGCTTCGGCTGCATTGCTTGACCGTATTCAAGTTGAATACTACGGAGCAATGACTCCAGTTAATCAATTAGCTAATATTAGTACACCTGACCCTCGCACATTGATTATTCAGCCATGGGACAAATCCTCCATGTCTGAGATCGAGCGGGCGATCATGAAATCAGATCTTGGTTTGACTCCGGCAAATGACGGTTCGATCATTCGTCTAACTGTCCCTGCATTAACGGAAGAGCGCCGTATTGAATTGGTGAAACAAACGAAGAAATATGGCGAAGAAGCTAAAGTAGCTGTTCGCAACATTCGACGCGATGCTAACGACGATGTGAAGAAGCTTGAAAAAACGGATATTTCCGAAGATGAATCACGTCGTCACCAAGAAGACATTCAAAAGACTACGGATAAGTATATTGCTGAAGTTGAGAAAGTATTGGCAAGCAAAGAAAAGGAAATCATGGAAGTATAAAGTTTGACTAGTTTCAAAGATGATTACCCCTCCGTTCGGTGGGGTTTGTTGTCTTTTTATTGAAAATGGCAGAATCGGAAATAATAAGCTTTGAATTCAAATAAAAGCAATGATATTCTAATTCTCAATACTAACTACCGCTAAATGCGGTCGCTCATCTTCAAAAAAGCTTCTTCTGAAGTTTTTCTTATCACCGGGTTGGAGGAGACCTAATGATTAAGCGAATCCAAAAATGGTTGAGACCAAGTGAGCTCAAGTCAGATTCAGCTCCTTTGTCGCTAAACAATATTCCTAAGCACGTAGCCATTATTATGGACGGCAATGGACGTTGGGCCAAAACACGTGGACTGCCTCGAGTAGCAGGTCATCATAGCGGCATGAAGGCAGTGAAGCGTGTAACGATCGCAGCTAATGAGCTCGGGATAAAAGTGTTAACTATGTATGCTTTCTCAACTGAAAATTGGACGAGGCCCAAGGAAGAAGTTGACTTCTTAATGAAGCTGCCCCAGCAGTTTCTAGCGATTGAGCTGGATGACCTTATAGCGAACAATGTGCAAGTACGCATGATGGGATATCGTGACCAGCTTCCTTCCCACACCTTAGATGCATTGGAAGAAGCGATTGAGAAGACGAAACATAACACTGGTCTTATATTGAACTTTGCTCTGAACTATGGTGGTCAACGAGAAATAGTGGAAAGTGTTCGTGCTGTTGCTCAGGATGTCCAAGCTGGAAAGCTCAAGCTGGAGGACATTAATGAAGAGACGATAGAATCTAAGCTGCTGTCTAGCGATTTGCCTAATCCGGATCTCCTGATTCGAACGAGCGGTGAATTGCGTCTGAGCAACTTTATGCTCTGGCAGCTCGCTTACAGTGAACTGTGGTTTTCCGACATCTATTGGCCTGAATTCAACGGAAGCCATCTAAGAGAAGCGGTAGCCGAGTATCAGCGAAGAACGCGTAGATATGGCGGATTACAATAAGTTGGAGGATAAGTCTTTATGAAACAGCGCATCATCACGGGTGTAATTGCAGGATCGCTCTTTGCCGTCCTCGTCTATATCGGCAAATGGCCATACGAGGCGCTGCTGATTGCTTTATCTCTAATCGGATACTTTGAATTTGTCCGCATGCATCACAGTCGAACATTTGACGTTGCTTCCATAATGGGTTATTTGATCATCTTATCAGTAACAGTACCTTGGCAGAATTGGGGACTTACGACCGAGCTGTCTTTTGAAGCGCTGATGTGGTTCTCCATGTTTGCGTTCTTATGTGTAACGGTATTATCGAAGAATGTCGTCCCTATTCAGAAAGCTTCCGTTCTATGGCTAGGAGCTCTCTATATTGGCGTCGGTTTCAAATATATGATCATCACTCGTAATTCTATGGAAGATGGCCTTGCTTGGACCATAATATTATTTGCTGCGATATGGGCTTCTGACATTGGAGCCTATTTTACAGGACGAGCTATCGGCAAGCATAAGCTGTGGCCGTCAATCAGTCCTAACAAAACGATTGAAGGCGCGATCGGCGGGGTAGCCGCATCTATTGCGGTTATGCTAATCGCGATGCTTATCTGCCCTGATCTATTATCCGTATCGATGAGTCTAGGTATAGGCTTGTCTGCGGCAGTGTTTGGGCAGATGGGAGACTTGATTCAATCTGCTTATAAACGGGTTTGCGGAGTGAAGGATTCGGGAACCTTGCTTCCTGGACACGGCGGCGTGCTTGATCGCTGCGACAGCTGGCTGATCGTATTTCCGTTCGTGCACTTGATTGGTCTCCTTACACTGTAACCCCTATCTTGGAATAAAAGAGGTGCAAGGATGAAACGGATCTCCGTACTGGGTTCGACAGGCTCGATTGGTACACAAACATTAGATGTCGTGGCCCATCATCCCGATCAATTTGAGATAGTTGCAATTGCTGCAGGCCGTAATACAGACCTGCTTATTAAACAGGCTAACCAATTTCGGCCCAAGGTCGTGTCGGTAGCTGATCGTGATACAGCTGGCGTTGTACGTGATTCATTGCCTACGGGAACTAGACTTGTATATGGTGACGAAGGGCTTATTGAAGTAGCTACATATGATGAAGCGGATTATGTGGTAACAGCTGTAGTTGGCAGTGTCGGATTGAAATCAACCCTTGCCGCAATTGAAAAAGGGAAGACGATCGGAATTGCGAACAAAGAAACCCTAGTAACTGCAGGGCATCTTGTTACAGCCGCTGCTGAGAAGCATCATGTTAAGCTTATGCCGATTGATAGCGAGCATTCTGCTATCTTTCAATGTCTGAATGGAGAACCGCAGCGTGCAGTTCATTCAATTACCCTGACTGCATCAGGAGGCAGCTTTCGCGATCTAACGCGGGAACAGCTGCATGGAGTAACAGTAGAACAGGCGTTGAAGCACCCGAACTGGTCCATGGGACAAAAGATCACGATTGATTCTGCGACGATGGCTAATAAAGGTCTTGAGATCATTGAAGCACATTGGCTGTATAATCTTCCTTATGATCAGATTCATGTGCTGATTCATCCGGAGAGCATCATACATTCCTATGTAGAGTATGTGGACGGCTCGATCATCGCACAGTTAGGCATGCCAGATATGCGTGTGCCGATTCAGTACGCGATGACTTATCCAGAGCGCTTAAACTGTCCTGCTCCGCGTCTTAACTTGGCGCAGGTATCCAAGCTTCATTTCCGTGAAATGGACTTGCAACGTTACCCGATGGTGCGATTTGCTTATGAGAGCGGTCGTGCAGGCGGTTCTGCCACAACTGTATTTAATGCTGCCAATGAAGTAGCGGTAGCGCGTTTCTTAAACGGACAGATTTCATTTCTTGATATTGAGCGTATCGTTGAAACGGCACTTAGCCGCCATCATGTGCTTCAAGCTCCTGATTTGGCAACAATTGAAGAAGTGGACCGTGAAACGCGGCGATTTGCATCTTCGTTTTCGCAATGATATAGATTGAGGCCTTTCGTTTGTAAAACGAGGTTCACTTGTGCAGGGTCCGTTAATAATGTTAATGTATAAGACATACAGTGAACTCAGAACGCAAAGGAGGATGCAACGCTGTGCAAATGGTACAAGTCGTTTTTCTGTCCATACTCGTATTTTTTGTCATCGTGACCATTCACGAGTGGGGCCATTTTATATTTGCTAAACGTGCGGGCATTCTCGTCAGAGAGTTCGCTATCGGCTTTGGACCGAAGGTATTCGCATATACGCGAAATGAGACCAAGTATACGCTGCGTCTGCTGCCGATCGGCGGTTACGTACGAATGGCCGGGGAAGATCCGGAGGTCGTCAATATCCAGCCAGGACAGACGATTGCAGTCCGATTGAATGAGAATGCAGTTTCGAAGCTGTATCTTGACCAACTTGACCTGCGAAAGAATGTGATTCGCGGTGAGGTTATTTCTATCGATCTGGAACATGACCTTCACGTGACTTTGCTCGTAGAGGAAGAAGAGTTCGAGTATAAAGTGATGCCGAACGCAATGATGATCGTTAAGGGAGATGAAGTTCAGATCGCCCCTTACAATCGACAGTTTGGAAGCAAGACTGTCGGACAGCGAGCGCTGTCCATCTTTGCAGGCCCGGTGATGAACTTTATATTAGCCTTCTTTTTATTCATGGCGTACATTCAGATGACAGGTGTGCAGGTTGAGAACCCTACCTTCGTGAAGATTGACCAGATTACAGCTGGGATGCCCGCTGATAAGGCGAATCTGGAGAAGGGTGACATCATCGAGACCGTCAATGGCGTTGCCATCGGAGGCGATCGTGACAAACTGATTAAGATGATTGCGGATTCCGAAGGCAAGGAAATGACATGGACGGTATCGCGAGACGGCAATCCGTTTCAGGTGAAGCTGACACCAGTGAAGATGGAAGGTCAAGAAGGCGGGAAAGTGGGTATAGTCCCAGTACTGCCGACGCGGACTGCCTCGTTTACGGAAACCTTGGAGTACTCCGGAAAAGCAATGGTCAACATGACCAAGAACATATTTGAAGGATTCCGAATGCTCATATTCGGTCAATTTACTCTGGATGACCTAGGCGGGCCAGTACGTACATTTGAGGTAACGGGTCAATTTGCGAAGCAGGGCATTGATCAGCTCACGCTGTGGACTGCAGTACTCAGCCTTTACTTGGGGATATTTAATCTACTGCCTATACCTGCGTTGGATGGCAGCAGACTTGTATTCCTAGGCATCGAAGCTTTGCGAGGCAAGCCGATCGACCCGAATCGTGAAAGCATCGTTCACTTTATTGGCTTCGCCATGCTGATGCTGCTCATGTTAGCCGTTACGTACAATGATATATTGCGATTAGTTAGAGGATAATAATGTTAAGGATGCTCGACCTGAACTAACATCATGAGCATCTTATTCACGGGAGGAACATGTCCGTTATGTCGAAGGAGAAACAATTTGTTACGGAAATAACACCGCAGCAAGAAGATTTTTCGCGCTGGTATATTGATGTCATCAAGAAAGCAGACTTGATGGATTATTCGCCAGTCCGCGGCTGTATCGTCTTTAAGCCTGACGGTTTTGAGATCTGGGATCATATTCGCGAAGAGCTGGACCGTCGATTCAAGGAAACGGGACACCGCAACGCGTATTTCCCGCTGTTCATTCCAGAAAGCTTTTTCCAGAAAGAGAAAGAGCATGTCGAAGGATTTAACCCTGAGCTTCCTTGGGTTACAGAAGCGGGCGGCGAGAAGCTTGAAGAGCGTCTTGCCATTCGTCCTACTTCCGAAACGATGATCGGCCATATGTATTCGAAATGGATCCAATCCTATCGTGACCTGCCGCTGCTGATTAACCAATGGGCTAACGTTGTTCGTTGGGAAAAACGCACGCTGCCTTTCTTGCGCACAAGCGAGTTTTTATGGCAAGAGGGACATACAGCTCATGAGACGGAAGAGGAAGCACGTCAAGAGACGATGCAGATGCTCGAGATCTATCGAGATTTCGTCGAGAATTATTTAGCGATCCCAGTCATCGTAGGTCAGAAGACGCCTTCTGAGAAATTTGCCGGCGCTGTCGATACCTATTCGATCGAAGCAATGATGAAGGATGGCCGTGCTGTACAAGCAGGTACTTCTCATTATCTGGGTACGAACTTTGCTGTCGCTTTCGATATTCAATTCCTTGGACGCGAGAACACACAAGAGTATGCACATACGACTTCTTGGGGAGTAAGTACACGTCTGATCGGATCCTTGATCATGGTTCACGGTGACGATCGCGGACTTGTGCTTCCGCCTAAGGTCGCTCCAACTCAAGTTATTATGATTCCGATTGGTCCTGCGAAGATGCGTGATCAGGTTGTCGGCCGGGCGAACGAGCTGTATGCTGAGCTGAAAGCGGCAGGCGTCCGCGTTCGTATGGATGACCGTTCAGATATGAGCCCAGGTTGGAAATTCAACGAATATGAGATGCGTGGTGTTCCAGTCCGTCTCGAGATTGGTCCGCGCGATATGGAAAATGGCGTATGTGTACTCGTCTCCCGTGTTAGCGGTGAGAAACGCATCGTACAGCAAGCGAATCTGGCAGAAGAAGTGAAGCAGATGCTCGCTGATGTTCACCAGGAGATGTTTGATCGCGCGCTTGAATTCCGCAACACTCATTATTATTCGGTTGACACGATCGATGAGATGAAAGCACAGATGGAAGATAAACGCGGATTCACACTAGCAGGCTGGTGCGGATCACTTGCATGCGAGAAGCATGTCAAGGACGAAACAGGCGCAACGAGCCGCAACATTCCATTTGAACCAAGCGAGAAGAAGCATACATGCCTCGTGTGTGGTGAAGAAGCGAAGCATACGGTTGTATTTGCGCGAGCTTACTAATCAACAGAGGGATTAAGATAGGCAGTGAATAGGCTTTCGATGTGGGAAGTTGAACGGACATCCGTACGATTACTCGACAGACGGAAGCCTTTTCTTTCGCCTTTGACGTCGTTATAGCAAGTTAGTTATGTATTACGATATCACCGTTATAAATATCATCAGGAGGGGTGTTGAGCAATGACGGATAAGAGACAGCGATTTGAGCTGCTTCTCAAACAGGTTGATTTGCCAGGAGAATTTGTCCAGCAATTCTTTCATGACGGATGGATCGAACGTGTTGAAACGAGCCGTACGAATCGAGAGTGGACTATATATATTACGAAACCGTCCGTAGTTCCGTCAGAGGCTTATCGTACCTTTTGTCTGAAAGTACAAGATAAGATGTCGCATATCGCGAAGATTCGCATCATTTTTCAATATGAAGATTCTGTTTCACATCAAGAGCTAGTCGAAGCTTACTGGGGCTTGTTTATTGAATGGGCGAAGCGTGAAGTGGCGTCGGTTAATGGCTGGCTGAGTCGAGCGCTGCTCGAGGTTGAAGGCGACCTTGTCATCTTATCCTTGACGGATCAGATGTCATTGGAACTCGCTAAGAAGAAGCAAATTGATGAGATGATCAAGCAATTTTTCGTGACGTATTTCTCAAGAACCGTTCGTGTCCAATTGAAGCTGGGCAATGATACGGAAGCAGTCGAAGCCTTTCAGGCGAAGCTGGTGGCGGAAGAGCGAGAGGCTGTATCCAAGCTGATGGAAGAGGCTGAGCGCGCTGCTGCTGAGCAGGCGGCGGTCGAAGCTGGTGAAATTCCGGAGAAGCTGCAATATGGATATGAGATCAAGGATAATCCAACTCCGATTATGGATGTGCAGGATGAGGAGAAGCGAGTAACGCTTCAGGGTACTGTATTCGGATTAGAGGTTAAAGAGCTGCGCAATGGCAGCACACTGTATACGTTCAATGTAACAGACTTCTCGGATTCGATGTTGGTTAAAATGTTTGCCAAGACGAAAGATGACGTGCTGCGATTAAACTTGATTGCAAATGGCAAATGGGTAAGAGTTCGCGGACGCGTCGAGTATGACCGCTTTATGCAGATTCCTGAGCTTGCGATGATCGCCTCCGACATTATGGAAGTGACGGCGCCGCCGGAACGTCAGGATAATGCAGCTGACAAGCGGGTAGAATTCCATCTTCACTCGTCAATGAGCACGATGGATGCTGTTACATCGATAAGTGATTATGTGAAGCAAGCTGCAAAATGGGGACATAAAGCGATTGCCATTACGGATCACTCGAACGTGCATTGTTATCCGGAAGCGGCTAAAGCAGGTAAGAAGCACGGCATGAAGATTATTTACGGTCTTGAAGCCAACGTAATCAATGATGATACTCAAGTTGTGCTCAATCCGGAACCTCGCAATCTTAAGGAAGCTACTTATGTCGTATTCGATATCGAGACCACGGGCTTGTCTGTTTCCAGCAACAAGATTATTGAGCTTGCAGCGGTCAAGATGCAGGATGGTAAGGAAATAGATCGGTATGCTTCATTTGTGGATCCTCATGAACGAATTCCATACAACATTCAGCAGTTAACGAATATTACGGATGAGATGGTACAGGGTGCTCCTGAGGTTGACGAAGTGCTGAAGCGATTCGTTGAATTTTCGGGCGATGCGATCGTTGTGGCGCACAACGCGCGCTTCGATATGGGCTTCGTACAGCATAACTTGAAGAAGCTGGGCATGCCGGAAATGACCAATCCGGTTCTGGATACATTGGAACTTGCTAGATTGCTTCACCCAACGATGAAAAATCACCGTCTGAACACATTGGCGGATAAATACAAAGTATCACTTGAAAGCCATCACCGCGCGATTGACGATACGATCGCGTTGGCAGGTATTTTGCTGGGCTTAGTTAACGATGCTTATCAGATTAAAGCGATCGAGATGCTGGATCGGCTGAATGATTATGTGGGACAAAATCTGTTCAACTCCCGACCATTCCATTGCGGTATCTATGCGCTGAATGCGGTTGGTAAAAAGAACCTATATAAGCTCATATCGATGTCACATACGGAATACTTTAACCGTGTGGCCTGTATCCCGAAGAGTAAGCTGGTTGAAATGCGCGAAGGCTTGCTCGTCATATCGGGCTGCGAAAAAGGCGAGTTCTTCGAGACGGTATTGAATAAGTCGCAGGAAGAGGCAGAACAGGTCGCCGAATTTTATGACGTGCTTGAGATTCAACCGATTACGATGTACATGCATCTCGTCGAAAAAGGATTAGTTGGTTCTCCTGAGCAGATTCAAGAGGCGCTGCGTAAAGTGGTTGCGATCGGTGATAAACTGGGAAAGATGGTCATCGCGACGGGCAATGCGCATTATTTGAATCCGCGGGACAAGCTGTTCCGCGATATTACGATTCACGGGATCACTGGCTTCAGCCCGTTGAAGGATATTCGCAAGCCTGATGCACATTTCCGAACGACGACAGAAATGCTGCAGGAATTTGAATTCCTTGGCAAAGAAACCGCTCAGAAGGTTGTAGTCACGAACACCAACGAGCTTGCGGATCGCTTTGAGGAAATTAAGCTGTTTCCAAGCGAGTTGTTCACTCCGATTATTGAAGGCGCGGACGAAGAGATTCGTACGAAGTGTTATGAAACGGCGAAGAAGCTATATAGCGATGAACTTCCAGAGCTCGTAGTTGCTCGATTGGAGAAGGAGCTCGGCCCGATCATCAAGTTCGGCTTCTCTGCCAACTATTTGATCTCGGAGCGCTTGGTGAAGAAGTCGAATGAAGACGGCTATCTCGTAGGTTCACGGGGGTCGGTAGG
This sequence comes from Paenibacillus marinisediminis, assembly GCF_054343325.1. Lineage (NCBI taxonomy): Bacteria > Bacillati > Bacillota > Bacilli > Caryophanales > Paenibacillaceae > Paenibacillus > Paenibacillus marinisediminis. The sequence goes on along the minus strand of NZ_JBTGUH010000002.1, from coordinate 634,298 downwards.
ATCCTCAGTGGTCGCGATGTTCCTCGGGATATCCGAGGTTAATCCGCTTCCTCCTCATTATTCCTGCCGCAATGAAAACTGTAAGCATAGCGAATGGTTTACAGACGGCAGCGTTCCTAGTGGATTTGACCTGCCGGATAAGGAATGTCCGAATTGCGGTACAGTGATGAAAGGCGACGGACATGATATTCCGTTCGAAACTTTCCTAGGGTTCAAAGGCGATAAGGTTCCCGATATCGACCTTAACTTCTCTGGCGATTATCAGCCGCATGCGCATCACTTCACCAAGATTATGTTTGGTGAAAAATGCGTATATCGAGCGGGAACAATCGGTACGGTTGCGGAGAAAACAGCTTTCGGCTATACAAAGAAATATGAAGAAGATTATCACAAGAAATGGCGTGGAGCAGAGCTCAACCGCCTTGCTTCCGGGTGTACTGGCGTTAAGCGAAGCACGGGTCAGCATCCTGGCGGTATCGTCGTCGTTCCAGATTATATCGATGTTGAAGATGTTACGCCGGTTCAGTATCCAGCCGATGACCAAACGGCGGAATGGAAGACGACTCACTTCGATTATCACGCTTTCGAAGAGAACCTGCTTAAGCTCGATATACTCGGACACGATGATCCGACTATGATGCGTATGCTGCAGGATCTAACGGGTGTTGATCCGACGACGATCCCGATGAATGATCCGAAAGTCATGAGTATGTTCAACTCGGTAACTGCGCTTGAGGTAACACCTGAGCAGATTCGTACGCCGGTAGCAACCTATGGCGTGCCGGAGATGGGTACACGTTTCGTACGTCAGATGCTGATCGAAGCGCAGCCGTCCACATTCGCCGATCTACTGCAAATTTCCGGTTTGTCGCACGGAACAGGCGTATGGCTCGGCAACGCGCAGGATCTAATCAAGAACGGTGTCTGCACGATCAAGACCGTTATCGGTTGTCGAGATGAGATAATGCTGTACCTCATCTATAAGGCGGGAATGGATGCGGGTCTTGCGTTCAAGATCACGGAAAGTGTTCGTAAAGGCAGAGGCCTGCCGCAGGAATGGATTGACGAGATGAAGAACTGCAATGTGCCGCAGTGGTACATTGATTCTTGCTTGAAGATCCAGTACATGTTCCCGAAAGCCCATGCTGCCGCTTATGTCATATCTGCGGTGCGGACGGCTTACTATAAGCTGTATCATCCGATCGAATATTACGCGACGTACTTTACGGTTCGTGCGGAGGACTTTGAGATTGATGTGTTATGCCAAGGCTATGAAGCGATCGGCAAGCTGATTGACGAGATCGAAGCAAAGGGATTCCAAGCTACGACTAAAGAGAAGGGCATGATTTCCATTCTCGAGATGGCGCTGGAAATGACAGCTCGCGGCTTCAGCTTCAAGCCATTAGATCTATACCGCTCTGACGCTACCAAGTTCCTCGTTGACGGCACGTCGCTCATCCCGCCATTTTCAGCTGTACAAGGAATTGGTGAGAACGCGGCGAAGAATATCGCTGCTTCGCGTGAAGGCGGCGAATACTTGTCAATTGAGGATTTCCAACAGCGCTCGAAAGCTACAAAGACGATCGTTGAATTGATGACTCAGATGGGCTGCTTCCGCGGTCTTCCAGAGAGCAATCAGCTGTCGTTGTTCTAGTCGAGATCGCAAAGCAAGTACTCGTTGGAAAACGATGGAGAGGTGCTGGTGTTCGCGTGTTAAGGTTATGCCCTTGCCATTTGTCAACTGGCTGTGATATAATTTTTTGGTAATCATGTGGATACATCCGTTGAGAAAGAGTGGGGAAACCCACTCTTTCATTGTTGCCAACCTAAATTTGCGCTAATGACGGATATGACAATAGATCATGATGAGATTAACCTAACGTATTGGGAGGTACCCAGCTTGAGCAAACCGAGCATTACTTCAATCGTTGAAGAAATGGTAACGCCTTTCCTTGAGGAGCATCAATTCGAATTGGTGGATGTGGAATACGTCAAAGAAGGAAGCAGCTGGTTTTTAAGAGTATTCGTCGATAAGGAAGGCGGCATCGATATTGATGATTGCGGAATTATTAGCGAGTATCTTAGCCAGAAGCTAGATGAGAATGATCCGATTGCGGATGCTTATTTTCTTGAAGTTTCTTCACCAGGCGCTGAAAGACCGCTTAAGAAGGTGGAGGATTATGTGCGCGCAGTCGGCAAACATGTCTATGTGACTACATATGAACCCATCAACGGACTGAAAGAATTCGAAGGTACGCTTGCATCGTTCGACGGTGAAACGGTAAACGTTCGCGTTGGCAAAAAAGAGCATAGCCTGCCGTTCAACAAGGTAGCAAGCGCCCGTCTGGCGATTGTATTCTAGATGATTCACTGAAAATTGAAAATGATATGGAAATGAGCCGATATTCGGCTGGAAGGGGGAGCTTAAGACATGAGTATCGATTTTATCGAAGCACTGTCGGAAATCGAGAGAGAAAAAGGAATCAGTAAAGAAATATTGATCGACGCGATTGAAGCCGCATTGATCTCCAGCTACAAACGCAACTTCAACGCAGCACAAAATGTTCGTGTTGATATCAACCGCGCAACTGGTGTTATTAAGGTATATGCTCGCAAGACTGTCGTAGATGAGGTGATGGACCCTAGACATGAGATCTCGGTCCAAGCTTCACGTGAAATTAACCCGAACTATATGCTGAACGATGTCTGCGAAATTGAAGTTACGCCGCGTGAATTCGGCCGCATCGCTGCGCAAACGGCGAAGCAGGTTGTCACACAGCGCATTCGTGAAGCGGAGCGCGGACTGATCTATAATGCGTTCATCGACAAATCGGATGATATCGTAAACGGTATCGTTCAACGTCAGGATCTGCGCAACGTCTACATTGACCTTGGCAAGGTTGAAGCTGTTCTTCCATTGAATGAAATGATGCCAAACGAGAAGTTCAAGCACGGAGATCGTGTGAAAGCATACATTACGAAGGTGGAGAACACGAACAAGGGTCCACAAATCACACTTTCACGCACGCACCCAGGATTGCTGAAGCGTTTGTTCGAACTGGAAGTTCCAGAAATATTCGACGGCGTCGTCGAGATCAAGTCGGTCGCGCGCGAAGCGGGGCAACGTTCGAAGATTGCTGTATACTCCCGCAATCCGGAAGTAGACCCTGTCGGTTCCTGTGTAGGACCTAAGGGCATGCGCGTTCAAACGATTGTGAATGAACTGCGCGGCGAGAAGATTGATATCGTTCGCTGGTCTGAAGATGTGGAAGAGTATGTGGCGAATGCGCTTAGTCCTTCCAAGGTCGTGACAGTTGATGTTCATGAGGATGAGAAGATGGCACGTGTTATCGTCCCAGACTATCAATTGTCGCTTGCTATCGGTATTAAAGGACAGAATGCACGTCTTGCTGCCAAGTTAACTGGCTGGAAGATTGATATTAAGAGTGAATCACAAATTGACGAGGAACCGTTGTCCGGAGATTCAGCTGATGACAGCGATCTCGAGTGGGCGAACGAATAATCACCGAGGCGCGGCCATTCTCGTATGATCCGGTCGCCTTCCTTGGAAGGATAGATCGAGTCGTAAGGAGGCATAGTCATGAAACCGAGAAAAGTTCCGCTGCGCAAATGTGTAGCATGTCAACAAATGATGCCAAAGAAAGAACTGATCCGTGTCGTAAAGACACCTGAGGACGAAATACTTATTGATCTAACGGGCAAGAAGTCGGGTCGTGGAGCTTATCTGTGCGGTAAGCTGACCTGCTTCAAGCTGGCTCACAAATCCAAGGCTCTTGACCGTGCTCTTAAGCATCAAGTGCATTCCGATATATATGAGCAGTTAGCGCAAGACTTCATTCGCGTGGAAGACGAGTTTCTTGCCGGCAAGGAGCGAGAAGATGATCAACAATAAAGCGCTCTCCCAGCTGGGGCTCGCGCAGCGCGCAGGCAAACTGGTAACGGGAGACGACATTGTATTTAAGGCTGTACGTAATAAGCAAGCTCATCTTGTGTTCGTAGCCGGCGATGCCTCTGAGAACACGAAGAAGAAGTTTCGCGACAAGTGTCGGACCTACCACGTTCCACTCGTCATCGGATTTACTCGCGATGAGCTTGGCGAAAGCATAGGTAAGCTTGACCGTGTCATCGTCGCTGTGACGGACCATGGTTTTGCGACAATGATGAAGAGCGTGCTTATGACTATGTCGGAGGTGGAGTATATTGAGCAAACAAGAGAAGGACAATAAGGACAAATTAAGAGTTTATGAATATGCTAAGTCAATTAACATGAGCAGCAAAGAAATTATTACGATTCTAAAACGTCTTAGTGTGCCTGTTAACAATCATATGAGTGTAATGGAGAATGATGCTGTGGGTAAAGTAGAGCAATTTTTTAAAGATGTCAAAGCAAATGCACAAGCCAAGCGAGAGGTTCAGACTTCTAAACCTCAAGCACAAGTAAGTCAATCACCAAACGTATCGGCGGAAACGCCGAAACAGAACGAACAACGTGAACAGCGCGAGCAGCGTGAGCCTCGTGAGCAGCGTGCTCCGCGCGAACAAGGTTCGAATTCACGTCCTGAAGGTCAACACAGCGGTAATCGCGACGGCCAACGTCAAGGCCAGGGCGGTCAAGGCGGCTACCGCGGCAATCGTGATGGCCAACGTCAAGGGGGCCAAGGAGGCCAGGGCGGCTATCGCGGCAATCGCGACAACCAAGGTCAAAGACCGCAGGGTCAAGGTCAAGGTGGCCAAGGACAAGGCGGAGACCGTCCGTACCGTCCGCGCGACAACCAAGGCCCAAGACCGCAAGGTCAAGGTCAAGGTGGTCAAGGACAAGGCGGAGATCGTCCGTACCGTCCACGCGACAACCAAGGCCCAAGACCGCAAGGTCAAGGTCAAGGTGGCCAAGGACAAGGCGGAGATCGTCCGTACCGTCCTCGCGATAACCAAGGTCAAAGACCACAAGGTCAAGGGCAGGGTGGTCAAGGCGGCTACCGCGGCAACCGTGACGGTCAACGTGACGGCCAACGTCCTGCTGGTCAAGGCCAAGGCGGCTACGGCGGCAATCGCGGTTCATCCTCGAAGCCAGCGGCTCCAGCACCAGCGCGTTCTGTAGTAGAGAAGCCGCAACCGGCTCGCCTGAACCAGAATCCGCGCCCGAACAAATATAATGAAGAAGAGCGCAATGGTGGTCGCGGCGGCAAAGGCCAAGGCCAAGGCGGCAAGCGCTTCGATGATTCACGCAACAATGCACGCGGTGGACGCTTCGGCAAAGGAAGAGGCAAGCAAGGCGGCCGTCCTCAAGAAGTGCGTGAAAAGATTGATAATACACCGAAGAAAGTTATCGTACGCGGTACGATGACAGTTGGTGAAGTTGCGAAGCTTCTCCATAAAGATGCGTCTGAAGTCATCAAGAAATTGTTTATGATGGGTGTTATGGCAACTATTAACCAAGAGCTTGACCTTGATACAATCCAGCTTATTGCGGATGACTACAAGGTTGAGGTTGAACTTAAGCTTCCTGTACAGGAGGATCCGTTCGAAGAGGTTGAAGAAGCTGACGAAGAAACAACACTTGAGATTCGTCCACCAGTCGTAACGATCATGGGTCACGTCGACCATGGTAAGACTACCTTGCTCGACTCCATCCGCAAGACAAACGTTACTGGCGGCGAAGCCGGCGGTATCACTCAGCATATCGGTGCATATCAAGTTGAGATCAACAATAAGAAGATCACGTTCTTGGATACACCAGGTCACGAAGCGTTCACTATGATGCGTGCGCGTGGTGCTCAAGTTACAGATATTACGATTATCGTTGTTGCAGCAGATGACGGCGTCATGCCTCAGACTGTTGAAGCAATCAGCCATGCGAAAGCGGCTGGAGTTCCGATCATCGTAGCAGTTAACAAGATTGATAAGCCGGAAGCTAATCCAGATCGCGTTATGCAGGAACTAACAGAGTATGAGCTTGTCCCTGAACAATGGGGCGGCGATACGATCTTCGTTAACGTTTCCGCTAAGCAGCGCATGGGTATTGAAGAGCTTCTCGAGATGATTCTGCTCGTTGCTGAAGTGAATGAGTTCAAGGCGAATCCAAACAAACCTGCACGCGGTACGGTTATCGAAGCAGAGTTGGATAAAGGCCGCGGTCCTGTCGCTCGCATCCTCGTTCAGCAAGGAACGCTGCGCGTTGGTGACGCACTCGTAGCAGGCACATCCTTCGGACGCGTGCGTACAATGGTAAACGATCGCGGACGTCGATTGAAAGAAGCGGGTCCATCTACACCGATCGAGATTACAGGTATGGCTGAAGTGCCGCAAGCAGGCGATCCGTTTATCGTATTCGAAGATGAGCGCAAAGCTCGTTCGATCTCCGAGAAACGTACGACAACGCTTCGTCAAAGCCAGCTTGGCTCGAACACTCGCGTAACGTTGGATGATCTGTTCCAGCACATCAAGGATGGCGAGATGAAAGAGCTTAACGTTATTATCAAGGCTGACGTTCAAGGTTCGGCGGAGGCACTGCGCGGCTCCTTGCAGAAGATTGATGTAGAAGGCGTACGCGTTAAGATCCTGCATTCCGGCGTAGGTGCGATTACCGAATCGGATGTTATCTTGGCGACTGCATCCAATGCAATCGTGATCGGTTTCAACGTACGACCAGATGCTCAGGCGAAGCTTACAGCTGAGCAAGAGAAGGTAGACGTTCGTTTGCACCGTATCATTTACAAGATCGTAGAAGAAATTGAGCAAGCGATGAAGGGTATGCTGGATCCAGAATACAAAGAAGTTATTCAAGGTCACGCCGAAGTTCGCAACTTGTTCAAGATCAACAAGACCTTTATCGCAGGTTGTATGGTTACATCCGGCAAGATTACCCGCAACGCTGAAGTACGCGTAATTCGCGACAGCATTGTCATCCATGAGGGTAAGCTTGATTCCTTGAAACGATTCAAAGATGATGCTAAAGAAGTGGCTCAAGGCTACGAATGCGGTATCATGATCGATAAGTTTAACGACATGAAAGAAGGCGACGTTATCGAAGCGTTTATCATGGAAGCTGTTGAACGCAAATAAGTCGCTTTACAGAACTAGAGGTGATTGTCATGGCCAAAATTCGTGCAGGGCGTGTTGGAGAGCAGATTAAGAAAGAATTAAGTCAGCTTATCCAAATGGAATTAAAAGATCCTCGTATCGGTTTCTTAACTGTAACCGGAGTAGAAGTCACGAATGATTTATCTATGGCTAAGATCTATTTAAGTGTCTTGGGTGATGATGAAGCACGCGAGAACTCGCTGAAAGCGCTGGAGAAGGCCAAAGGCTTCCTTCGCTCTGAGCTGGGCAAGCGCATAATGCTTCGCCACACACCTGAGCTAGTGTTTAAGTTAGATTCATCGATTGAGTATGGAAGTCGAATTGAACGCATCTTAAACGATATACGGGATGGGAATGAACAACATGACCAATAATCCTGGCCACCAAGAAACGAACCATGTAACAGGCAGCGCTGCGCTGCCTGTTACTGGTTCGTTTCCGGCTACATACAGACACGATCTTGATCGTGCACTGCAGTTTATCCGAGAGCATGATGATTTTCTTGTCGTTGCCCACGTCCATCCGGATGGTGATGCGATTAGCTCAACACTAGCTATCGGTTGGCTGCTGCGTCATTGGGGCAAGACGTATACGATGATGAATGAGAATCGCATACCTGGACGGCTTCATTTCTTGTATGATGTGAAATCGGTCATTATTAGCGAACTTGAGCATAAGCCTGAAGATCGTGTGTTCAATGCAGTCATTTGTGTGGATTGCGCTGACTACGAGCGAATCGGAAAGATTATGAATCGAGTCGCACCCGATGCTCATATTTTGAATATTGATCATCATCCAACTAACAATCACTACGGTGAAGTTGCGCTGATTAGGGAAGATGCAGCCGCCACAGCAGAAATTCTATTCGATTTATATGAACATGCAAGTATTCAGCTGGATGTTGATGTAGCGACGATACTCTATACTGGATTATTGACTGATACTGGCGGGTTCCGTTACAGTAATACGACCCCTCACGTGATGGCTATAGCCTCTAAGCTGCTCGCATATGGCGTGAACGGTAATCTAATCGCTGATCGCCTGCTAGAGCAAATGACGCTAGCACAGATGAAGCTTATACAGCGTGGCTTGTCCCGCCTAACTTTTTCCGAAGATAACCGAATATCTTGGCTGTGGATAACACCTGAGGATATGCAGGAGACAGGGGCTTTGAATGAGGATCTTGAGGGACTAGTCAATTATCCGCGCAATGTAGAGGGCGTTGAAGTCGGCATATTATTTAAACAGTTGGAAGAGACGCGACTCAAAGTCAGCTTGCGGTCGGGTGAAAAAGTTAATGTAGCTGCAATTGCACAGCATTTTGGCGGAGGCGGCCATATTCGCGCGGCTGGCTGTACTCTGTTAAAGCCGTTGGACGAGGCGATAAATGAGGTTATTGAGCAGGTGAAGCAGCATTTATGAGTAAACTTGATGGCGTGCTTCCAGTATGGAAGCCGGAGGGATGGACTTCTCACGACGTCGTAGCCAAGGTGCGCGGCATTACGAGAGAACGGAGAATTGGACATACCGGTACGTTGGATCCGATGGTTACCGGTGTGCTTCCTTTATGCGTCGGTAGAGCGACTCGAATCGTAGAGTATTTGCAGGAGTTGCCGAAGCAGTATGAGGCGGTGCTTCGTTTCGGTATTGCAACCGATACTGAGGATGCTACGGGTACTGTTATTGCATCGAAAGATGCATCAAGCTTGACGGAAGAGCAGGTGCGCGAAGCTATTCAGCGATTCATCGGCGAGATCGATCAAGTTCCACCTATGTATTCAGCGGTGAAAGTCGACGGCAAACGATTATACGAGCTAGCCCGCGAAGGCAAAACCGTTGATCGCAAAGCTCGGCGAGTGACCGTTTACGATATTGAGATATTGGATATGCAATTGGGAACGAGTGAACCAACCGTTCGATTACGGGTTACTTGCTCGAAAGGAACTTATATCCGTACACTATGTGTCGATATAGGACAAGCATTAGATATTCCCTCGACAATGGAATCGTTAATTAGAACGAAGTCGGCACATTTTGGACAGGAGCAGTGCTATACGTTTGAGCAGATTCAGGAGGCAGCTGCACGCGGCAGTGTGCAGGAGCTATTAATGCCTGTTGAGACGGCAATGTCGTATTTGCCTGCTATTACGGTAATGGATTCATTTGCACATTATGCCGTTCAAGGTAAGGGCATTCCATTCCGTGCCTGTTATTTCCAACCTTTGACGAATCAGTTGTATCGATTGTATGATGAACAGGGAACATTTTACGGGCTATTTGCAGTACCTGAAGGCAGTGATGCTTTGCGTGCTGTTAAAGTGTTTGCCTCCTAAAGCAGCCGACAGGCGCACTTCATGGTCATCTTCGTGGATAACTGGAAGTGCGTCGGCCTTGCAACTGAATTTGTGAATGGATTAACATACTAATCCTGAGATGGATGGGTGGAATACGAACAACATGGAAACGATATTTTTAACGAATTCCCTTCAAGATGCAAGTTGGCTTGATTACAAACCACAGGTATTAGTGCTTGGACATTTTGACGGCATACACAAGGGTCACGCTCATGTTATAGAGCGCGCGCTTGCATATGGGAAGCAGCATCATCTGCCGGTGAGCTTGATGACTTTTCATCCGCATCCGAAGGGAGTGTTCGGAAGATCAGGCTATGATCGCTTTTTAACGCCGTTAAAAGAGAAGCAGCGCTTGCTGAGCGAGCTGGGTCTTGACCGAATGTACGTAGTGAACTTTGACCATCAGTTTGCAAATGCGACTGCTGAGCAATTTGTGCAGGCTGTTTGCAGCTTGGGAGCCAAGCATGTTGTCTGCGGCTTCGACTATCGCTTTGGACATAAGGGGAGCGGGACAGCATCATATATGCAAGAATGGGGCAAAGATTGCTTCACAGTCGATATCGTAGAGCCATGTAACGAGGAAGGGCTGAAAGTGAGCAGTACTCGTTTGCGAGCTTACTTGGCAGAGGGAGATATTAAGCTCGCGAATCAATTGCTGGGACGTCCCTATACGATCTCTGGCGAGATTGTGCATGGAGAGAAACGCGGTCGTACGATTGGATACCCGACTGCCAACGTTCAACCTGAGGAACCCTACTTTATCCCGCGACTTGGAGTTTATGCGGTAAAGGTCGAGGTTAGAGGAATCACCTACGATAGTGTGTTAAGCATCGGTCTAAAACCAACTTTCCACAGCAATATATTAGAGCCGATCATTGAGGCTCACTTGTTTGATTTTAATGAAGATATTTATGGTGAGACGATGACGATATTCTTTGTTGAATATATTCGTCCAGAAGCTAAATTTGCTTCAATCCATGAATTAATTGAGGCAATTAACCAAGATGCTGAAGAAGCACGTAAAATATTGCATCCAACTTCATCTTAACATTTACTTTGTCATTTACTAGTGGTATACTAGTCACATTGTTGTGCATTAGCGCAGCAAGTCCACTGCTTGGTGGTACGATCTCACCGACGTCTACGAGGCTTTAGGACTATAATAATTATTTAGGAGGTGAATAGGATGGCATTGACTCAAGAGCGTAAGCAACAGCTTATCGAAGAGCACAAGACTCATGCTTCCGACACAGGTTCTGCGGAAGTGCAGATCGCTATCCTTACGGAAAACATTACGAACTTGACGGAGCATCTTCGTACACACAAGAAGGATCACCACTCCCGTCGCGGTTTGTTGAAGATGGTAGGCCAACGCCGTAAATTGCTGGCATACTTGAAGAACAAAGATGTTAAACGTTACAGCGCATTGATCGCGAAACTCGGTCTTCGTCGCTAATAGCTCTGAACCAAGCAGCCTGGTTGTTACTGCCCGCGACAGTGTGGCATGCAACTGGGTTGCTTTTTATTCATGTTAGGATGTATTGCAGTGCTTATCATTGCATCTCTTTACATAATTAGACTTATTATTTCGCCGCGGATGCGGTTTTTGTATAGCATTGCAGGAAATAATGGGACTAGCTAAGAAAACTATAACGCAACATATTGAGGAGGGATTTTCCATGCATCGCATCGAGATGGATCTAGGCGGAAGACCGTTCGTCATGGAATACGGCCGGTTAGCTAAGCAAGCTAACGCAGCGGTAACGGTTCGCTATGGCGATACAGTTGTATTATGTACGGTGACTGCTTCTAAAGATCCGAAGGATTTGGACTTTTTCCCGCTGACTGTCAATTATGAAGAGCGCATGTACGCAGTCGGAAAGATTCCAGGCGGATTCCCGAAACGTGAAGGTCGCCCGAGTGAGAAGGCAATATTGTCAAGCCGTCTGATTGACCGTCCAATTCGACCATTGTTCCCGGAAGGCTTCCGCAACGATGTTCAGATTCTGGATCTTGTCATGAGCGTAGACCAAGATTGTCCGCCAGACATTGCTGCAATGATCGGTACTTCAGCAGCACTTAGCATTTCTGATGTTCCATTCAACGGACCAATCGGCGGCGTTATTGTCGGTCGCGTAGATGGTCAATTTATTATCAACCCTACGGTTGAGCAAGAAGCGAAGAGCGATATTCACGTAGTCGTTGCCGGTACGAAGGATGCCATCATGATGGTAGAGGCGGAAGGCAATGAGATTCCGGAAGAAATTATGCTTGAAGCTATTCTGTTCGGCCATGAAGTCATTAAGACGATAGTAGCAACGATTGAACAGTTCGCAGCAGTTGCAGGTAAAGAGAAGATGGATGTTCATCTTCACGCTGTAGACAGCGATGTGAACGCGGAAGTGCGTGCATTTGCACAAGCGCGTCTCGTTGAAGCGATTCGTATTCAGGAGAAGCATGCTCGTCAAGACGCAATCGATGCAGTCAATGCAGATGCCGTTGCTCATTTTGAGATAGTTTATGCTGACGCCCCTGAGAAGCTTGAAGATGTTAAGGAAACGCTGTATGACATCGTAAAAGAAGAAGTTCGCCGCCTCATTACGCATGATAAAGTGCGTCCTGATGGAAGAAAATTGGATGAGATTCGTCCGATCGACTGTGACACTCATCTGTTGCCGCGTACTCACGGCTCCGGCTTGTTTACTCGCGGACAGACTCAAGCGCTTAGCGTATGTACACTTGGTACTCTTGGGGAAGTTCAGATCATTGATGGCCTAGGCTTGGAAGAATCGAAGCGCTTCATGCACCATTACAACTTCCCGCCGTTCTCGGTCGGTGAAGCTCGTCCTTTGCGTGCTCCAGGTCGACGTGAGATCGGTCACGGTGCTCTTGGTGAGCGTGCATTGTCCAAGGTTATTCCGTCAGAAGCAGACTTCCCGTATACAATTCGCCTTGTATCAGAAGTTATTGAGTCCAACGGTTCAACGTCACAGGCAAGCATATGTGCAAGCACAATGGCTATGATGGATGCAGGTGTTCCGATCAAAGCGCCAGTTGCTGGTATCGCTATGGGCTTGATCAAAGATGGAGAGCATTTCTCAATCTTGTCCGATATTCAAGGTATGGAAGATCATCTTGGCGATATGGACTTCAAGGTAGCAGGGACTGCTGAAGGCGTAACAGCTATTCAAATGGATATTAAGATTGACGGTATCGATCGTGAGATCTTGAGTCAAGCCCTTGCACAAGCACGCGAAGGTCGTATGCACATTCTGGGCAAGATGCTCGAAGCGATCGATAAGCCACGTGAATCACTGTCCGAATATGCACCTAAGATCCTGACGATGACGATCAATCCGGAGAAGATCCGCGATGTTATCGGTTCCGGCGGTAAAGTCGTGAACAAGATCATTGAAGAAACTGGAGTTAAGATCGATATCGAGCAGGATGGACGTGTATTCATCGCTTCACCTAGCCAAGAAGCGAATGAACGCGCTCGCGATATTATCGACGGCATCGTTCGCGAAGTCGTTGTTGGTGAAATATACACAGGTACAGTTAAGCGTATTGAGAAATTCGGCGCATTTGTTGAAATTCTGCCGAACAAAGACGGCTTAGTGCATGTATCTCAATTGTCTACTGAACGTGTTGAGAAAGTAGAGGATGTTGTCGCTATCGGCGATAAGATCGAGGTTAAGGTTGTTGAGATCGATCCACAAGGTCGTATTAACCTATCTCATAAGGTTATACTCGATCCAACAGCGGAAGGTGTTGTGAAAACTTCCGCAGCGCCTAGACCAAGACCGCGTGACCGTGAAGGAGATCGTGGAGGAGACCGCGGACGTGATCGCGATCGCAGACCATCAGGCAATGGACAAGGTCCGCGCAGCCCGCGCCCAACTCAATCCTAATACAATCGACCTCTTATGACCATCGTGTTCTAAGAGGTTGTTTCACCTGAATCAAGCAAGGAAAGAGGCAGAATATTTCTGGCTCTTTTTTTTGTATGTTCTCATTCGACTCTGCTGAATACAATATGATGACAAAAGTAATGGGAATCCTGATTAGTTCCAAATGGTATAATATGCTTGCTTCTCTTCAATCATTCCTTCTTCATGTCTAGTCTTTGCAACTGACCGCATAACGATGGGGCGTTGTGCATAGAATGTTAGCAATGGAAGGACAACTATAGAGGGACAACCATAGAAGGGAAGAACGTCATGACGAAGTTTACAATGCGCAAACTCATTACTATTCTGATGAGCAGTCTAGCTGTCATACTGATTGCAGAATGGACTGACGTTGGCAGCTTTATAAAGGAACAGAAAGAAATAGTGATGCAGGCATCTGCTGCGCCAAGCGACACTGTGTCGGAGGATGCGCTGATGACACGAATTAGAGAAGAAGCTAAGCAGCGGTATGTCGCACCGATTGATGCTCAGGTGGACCGGGTGTGGAAGGCGATACCAGGCTATAATGGCTTAGAAGTAGATGTCGATGCCAGCTACAAAAAGACGAAGGAAGCGGGCAAGGATGCTCCGCTTCAGCTCGTATACCGTGAAGTACCGCCTAAGATAACTTTGGATCAATTGCCTCCCCAGCCTATATTCAAAGGCAATTCGAATAAAGCAATGGCCTCAATTATGATCAATGTGGCTTGGGGAAGCGAGTATATTGAGCCGATGCTTAATACGTTGAAGAAGGAACAGGTTAAGGCAACTTTTTTCTTTGATGGCTCATGGGTAAGAAAGAATCCAGAACTAGCGAAAAAGATAGCTGATGAAGGACATGAGATCGGCAACCATGCCTATTCACATCCCAAAATGAGTCATCTGGACGAAAGCAGACAGCGCGAAGAAATATCGAAGGCAGAGCGTTATATTAAGGAAGCTACAGGAGTCAATAGCAAATGGTTTGCACCTCCGTCAGGAGACCTGAATGCAACAACGTTGAAGGTTGCCAATCAGCTCGGGATGAAAACTGTGTTGTGGACTGCGGACACCATTGACTGGCAGAAGCCTAGCCCTGCGACAATTATTGAGCGAATCCGCAATAAGACAGGAGCAGGTATGTTGATTTTGATGCATCCGACAGCACCGTCCAGTCAAGCGCTTGGGGACTTGATTCAAATGATCAAAAAGCGCTCTTTAACGTTAGGCACAGTCAGTGAAACTTTATCTGAATCCCGTATTATGGATGGTAAAGTTGAGTAAAGTGCAGATATTTGGTAGGATAGTATAGCATTCATCACGGTTGAGGAGGACCTCCGTTGGAGAAACTGCAATTGCGAAACGGCTTGCGAGTCGTCTTAGAGAGAATACCTACCTGCCGTTCCGTATCATTCGGAATTTGGGTCAAGACCGGCTCCAGATATGAGAATGAGGACACGAACGGTATCTCCCATTTTATAGAACATATGTTGTTCAAGGGAACAGAGCGTTTTGACGCGAAAGATATTGCTGAGTCATTTGATGCGATAGGCGGCAATGTGAACGCCTTTACATCTAAGGAGTACACGTGCTACTACGCTAAGGTGTTGGATGAGCATTTGCCGATTGCGGTAGATGTGCTGTCAGATATGTTCTTCCGTTCTAAGCTGCAATCAGAGGAGCTGGAGAAGGAACGTAATGTCATACTGGAAGAAATATCGATGTATGAAGATACACCTGATGATATGGTGCATGATCTAGTGACTCGCGCAGCTTATGGCTCTCATTCGCTGGCATATCCGATCTTAGGAACGGAACAATTGCTGCAGCGCATGACGCCGGACACACTTCGTCAATATATGAAGCAGCACTATACCATCTCCAATACGGTTATAGCGGTTGCAGGTAACATTGACGTTTCGATTGTTGATTTGCTGGAGAAGCACTTTGGGGATTTCAGCAATGATCAAGGGCAGGAACAGATCTATGTACCTGAGTTTCAGAGCGATCTGCTCTATCACCAGAAGAAGACCGAGCAGAATCATATCTGCATGAGTTTGCCTGGTTGTTCCATATCAGATCCTCGAATTTATGCGATGATCTTGTTGAACAACACCATCGGCGGGGGAATGAGCTCGCGTCTGTTTCAGGAGATTAGGGAGAAGCGCGGTTTGGCTTATTCCGTGTATTCCTATCATTCATCTGCAGCAGACAGCGGCTTATTCACGGTTTATGCTGGCACAGCGCCTAAGCAGACGAAAGATGTGCTGGAACTGACGATGGAGATCCTTAAGGATATGACGGTTAAAGGGATGACGGCAGACGAGCTGCGCAAAGGGAAGGAACAGTTGAAGGGAAGTCTGATTCTTAGCCTCGAGAGCACAGGAAGCCGTATGAACCGACTTGGAAAGAACGAGCTGATGCTCGGCAAACACTATACACTCGATGAAATGATTGCACGTATCGACGCGGTAACGATGGAAGATGTGGACGTTATTCTTCAGCGCATGGTTGAAAAGCCATTTGCGGTAGCAATGGTTGGCGCGAACGATCAAGCGATCTCAGCTATTAGGAGGGATTGTCTTGTACCAACAGTATGAAGTTCAATTTAAACGATTGCCAGGCAATGAAGATGTGAACTTGCCGGCGCGTATGTCTGAGCTGGCTGCCGGCTTCGATCTGTATGCAGCTGTGAAGGAGCCGCTGACGATAGCGCCTGGGCACCGTGTTCTCGTACCTACAGGCTTCGCGATGGCGCTTCCGCCGCAGCTGGAAGCGCAGATCCGCCCCCGCAGCGGACTGGCATACAAGCAGGGCATCACTTGCTTGAATTCACCTGGCACAATCGACGCAGATTATCGCGGCGAAGTGAAGGTACTGCTCATTAACCATGGACAGCATGCTTTCACCATCGAACGCAATGAACGAATCGCGCAGATGGTCATCCAGGAGGTTCCGCATGTAAAGATCGTGGAAGTTGAAGAGCTATCGGATACGACACGCGGTGAAGGTGGATTCGGCCATACAGGCGTAAAATAGAACTCATAACTTGTTATACATAAAGCGTTGGCTCCTATATGGGGGCCAGCGCTTTTGTAATTTAGAGGACTTATCGGATTAGACGCTGTACGCTCTGCACCCTTTCTAGGCGGCTGCATAAGATGATGTATACGTGTCAGACCATGGAGAAAGGAGAGAACGGCGAACATGTTAACCGGAATTCATGTTGTGTTCATAGGCGGAGACGCTCGGCAGTTGGAAATGTTTCAGAAGCTGGCGGAGATGGATGCCAGCGTCACACTAGTCGGATTTGACCAACTGTCAAATCCTTATCATGGCGTTCAGCGACAGCCACTGTCCCCAGAGCTGCTGGCGAAAGCTGACGCTCTCGTGCTGCCAGCCGTTGGAACCGATGATAACGGGCGCGTTCACGCGATATTTACGTCAGAAGAGCTGACGCTTACGGAAGAGCATGTAGCAGCATTGCCTAAGGAGTGTCTTGTGTTTACGGGGATGTCGAAGCCTTACCTCAGTAAATTATGCGCAAAGCATCGAATTCGGCTGATCGAACTGTTTGAGAGAGACGATGTTGCCATTTACAACTCGATCCCTACAGCTGAAGGCGCGCTTATGATGGCTATTCAGCACACGGACATTACACTTCATGGTTCAGATATTATCGTTCTCGGGATGGGAAGAACTGGCTTTACGTTAGCTCGGACATTGCTGGGATTAGGGGCGAATGTCAGAATCGGAGTTCGTAGAGATGAGCATTTTGCAAGAGCTTCTGAAATGGGATTTAAGCCGTTTTATTTGCGCGAGCTGGCGCAGAGCGTGTCAAATATCGACTTGCTTTTTAATACGATACCGACTATGATAGTCACAGCGCAGGTCATTGCTCAGATGCCGAACCGCGCGGTGCTAATCGATCTGGCCTCGAAGCCGGGCGGCACCGATTTTCGGTTTGCGGAGAAGCGTGGAATTAAAGCAATGCTCGCACCCGGTCTTCCTGGTATCGTAGCTCCGAAAACTGCAGGTCGTATTCTCGCGAACAGCATTAGCCGGCTCTTGCTGGAATCTATGCAGAATCGAGGGAATGACCATGAACTTTAACGGAATTACGGTGGGCTATGCGCTTACAGGCTCTCATTGTACATTTGACGAGGTTATGCCTCAGATTCAACGTTTTGTTGACCTTGGTGCCAGAGTAATACCGATTGTATCACACACAATCATGACGACAGACACTCGTTTTGGTACTTCCGCTCATTGGCAAAAGCAGTTGAAAGATATAACAGGTAATGATATGATTTCTACAATTGTTGAAGCCGAGCCGCTTGGGCCGTCTAAACTGCTTGATGTACTTGTGATTGCGCCGTGTACGGGCAATTCAACGAGCAAACTCGCTAATGCGATGACGGATGGACCGGTGCTTATGGCGGCGAAGGCGCAGATGCGCAACCAGCGGCCGTTAGTTCTTGCGATTTCCACGAATGATGGGCTCGGATTGAATGCTGCCAACATTGCGAAGCTGCTCATTATGAAGCATATTTATTTCGTTCCGTTTGGTCAGGATAATCCGGTACAGAAGCCGAATTCACTTGTTGCCAGAATGGATTTGATTCCTGAAGCGTGTGCAGCGGCACTTGAGGGCAAACAGCTCCAGCCGATGCTCATCGAACGCTTTCAGTATAAATGACTTACGGAGCGGAGCGTGATCGTACAGATTCACGCTCTTTACGCTCCAAGGCGCAATAGAGGGGAGAAACGACAGATGACGAATCAAAAGCGGTTTAATGTAGCAGTAGTTGGTGCCACAGGAGCAGTAGGGGAACAGATCTTGAAGCTGCTCGCGGAGCGTCAATTCCCAATCAATAAACTGAAGCTGTTATCTTCTGCTCGTTCAGCAGGCAAGAAGATTGAGTTTAACGGGGCAGAATATACAATAGAGGAAGCACGTCCTGAAAGCTTCGACGGCGTAGACATTGCGCTGTTCAGCGCAGGTGGAGACGTGAGCAAGGCGTTATGTCCTGCTGCAGCTGAACGAGGCGCAGTATGTATTGATAACACTAGCGCTTACCGAATGGACCCGAATACACCATTGGTTGTACCAGAGGTTAACCCTGAGAAGATTCGTGAACATAACGGCATCATTGCCAATCCTAACTGTTCGACGATCCAGATGGTTGCCGCGCTGAAGCCGCTGCAAGACCGTTATGGTCTCGAACGCATTATTGTTTCCACTTACCAAGCTGTTTCAGGAGCTGGCGCTCGTGCAATCGATGAGATGCTGCGTCAGACGAAGGAAGCGCTCGAAGGCCGCCATGTGGAGGCTGACATCCTTCCTGTATCGTCTTTGCCTGTAAAGCATCAGATCGCATTTAATGCTATTCCGCAGATTGATAAGTTCGATGCAAACGGCTTTACAAATGAAGAGCTGAAAATGATTAACGAAACGAAAAAAATTATGGGCGACGACAAGATTCAAGTGACTGCGACATGCGTGCGTATCCCTGTCGTATATGGACACTCCGAGTCGCTTTACGTAGAATTAAAAGAAGAATTCGATCTGCAGGAAGTTCGCGAGCTATTGGAGAAGGCTCCTGGTATCACTGTGGTTGATGATCCGTCCAATCAGGCTTATCCATTGGCTACTGATGCTGCTGGCAAGAAGGATGTATTCGTCGGCCGCTTGCGCCGAGATCTTGACCATCCGCGAGCGTTGAACATGTGGATCGTGTCCGATAATTTGCTCAAGGGTGCTGCATGGAACGCTGTGCAGATTGCTGAGCATATTGCAGCGGAACGTCAAGAATAGTCAGAAGACAGGCAGGGAAGCTCCTGCCTTTTTCTTTCGGTAAGAATCTTTTCTTATCGATGCATACTTGAAGCTGGACTGCTGCCGTCCATGGCAGCTCTATATAGCAATGCTTTGTTCTGGCAGTCAGTCTTTTTAGGTTGGGGGAAACATTAGATGCGTATATTAGTTCAAAAGTTCGGTGGTACTTCCTTATCGACATCAGAAAACAGAGCAAAAGTAATTCAACATATTCGTCGTGAACTGGCTGAAGGCTACCAGCTTGCTGTCGTTGTATCGGCTATGGGGCGTAAAGGTGAACCTTATGCGACAGATACATTGCTGGATTGGGTTCGTCAAAATGGAGACCAGTTGCCTGCGCGGGAGCAGGATTTACTGCTGTGCTGCGGTGAGATTATTTCTGCGACGACGCTGTGCAGCTTGCTGCAAGCGGAAGGCATATCTGCAACCGTGCTCACAGGCGCACAAGCCGGCTTTAAAACAGATGATCATTATGGAAATGCCCGTATTCTGGATATCCGTCCGGAGCGGGTCATTGCTGCATGGAAACATAATCAGGTTGTTATCGTAACCGGCTTCCAGGGTCAAACGGAGCAGGGTGACTTTACGACGCTCGGCCGCGGAGGCAGCGATACTTCTGCTACCGCATTAGGCGCAGCGCTTCATGCAGAGATCGTTGACATATACACTGATGTGAACGGCATATTAACGGCTGATCCTCGTATTGTTGAGGATGCTAAGCCGTTGCATATCGTTAGCTATGCGGAAATTTGCAACATGGCTTACCATGGTGCTAAGGTTATACATCCGCGGGCTATAGAGATTGCGATGCAGGCCAATGTACCTGTGCGCGTACGATCTACCTTTAGTGATGACGAAGGAACGCTAGTTACGCACCCTGAAGGCTTTCGTGATCAAACAAAAGGGATCTTTGATCGATTTGTCACCGGTATTGCGTATGTTAGCAATGTGACACAGATAACGGTTAGCGCTCAAGACGGGGCGGATGACTTGCAGTTAAATGTGTTCAAAGCGATGGCACACAACCAGATCAGTGTTGACTTTATTAATGTTACCCCTTCAGGGGCAGTTTATACGGTATTCGATGCAGATGCCGATAAGGCGTTGGAAGTTCTGAACGAAATGGGATATTCACCAAAATCATTATCGGGATGTGCCAAGGTATCGGTTATTGGCGGCGGTATGAACGGTGTGCCAGGCATCATGGCTCACATTGTAGAAGCGTTGACGAAGCAAGAGATTCAGATTCTTCAATCTGCTGATTCCAATACGACGATATGGGTGCTGGTGCGCAAGGAAGATATGGTTCGCGCGCTGCGGGCTCTGCATACCAAGTTCGAGCTTAATCGTTAACGAGTAATGAAGAAGGAATAACTGCGGTAATGCCATGTGTTCGTACCGCAATGAACAGGGAGGGCTTAATTGTGGATTTCGGGAGATTGATTACGGCGATGGTCACGCCGTTTCATGCCGATCAAACAATCAATTGGTCGGAAACTGAGCGATTGATTGATCATCTTATTGAGGATCAGAAGAGTGATGCACTCGTTGTCAGCGGGACGACTGGTGAAGCACCAACGCTGACCGATGAAGAGAAAGTCGAACTGTTCCGTTTTACAGTCGAGAAGAGCAATGGACGCGCTAAGATTATCGCGGGTACGGGAAGCAACAATACTGCGCATTCGATTCATCTGACGAAGCTGGCTGAGCAGGCAGGTGTTGACGGTGTATTGCTTGTTGTGCCTTATTATAACAAACCGAGTCAGGAAGGAATGGTTCAGCATTTCAAGGCGATTGCTCAATCGACATCGCTGCCGATTATGCTGTATAACGTGCCAGGACGCACTGGAAGCAGCATCAGTGTGGATACCACGCTTCGTCTGGCTCATGAAGTGTCTAATATTGTCGCTACAAAAGAATGTCACTCCATTGAACAAGTGTGCCTAATTGCTGGTCGTGCTCCTGAATCGTTCCGCGTATACACTGGAGATGATTCAGCGACATTGCCTGCACTTAGTGTTGGTGCTTATGGTGTAGTCAGCGTGGCGTCTCATGTGATCGGCGCAAACATGAAAGAAATGATTCAGCATTACGTGGAAGGTCGTGCGCAGCAGGCTTCAGTGTTGAATTTCAAGCTGTACCCTGTATTCAAGGGTTTGTTTGAAGCTCCGCACCCTGTTCCGAACCCGGTTGCTGTCAAATATGCATTATCTTTAACAGGGTATCCGGTTGGCGGTGTTCGTTTGCCACTGGTAGATGCCTCTGCTTCCGAACAGCAATTTATACGCGAATTGATGGCTGATTATCTAAAATAAATTCTCCGTGAATAATAGGCAATTGCCTTATAATAGCTGCTATTTAACCGCCGATGCGACACTGCATCGGCGGTTTGTTTTTAGGAGACGTTAACTTGTAAGTAAAACGCCGACTTGTGTTTTTTCCATTTGTTCATGTATAATGATTTACAAGTGACTGGGTGCGGTATATTTAAAATTATGAAAGATGTTCATTGGTACGACGGCCAACTGAATACAGGAGGTTATGATTGACATTGTCGAAGAAGAACAACTCGGATAAATTGTCTATATTTGCGTTGGGCGGCGTAGGTGAAATCGGAAAGAACATGTACGTTGTTCAATATGGTAACGATATTGTAGTTATTGATTCAGGTTTGAAATTTCCCGAAGAAGACATGCTCGGTATAGATATCGTCATTCCAGATATTTCGTACTTGACTGAGAATCGTGATAAAGTAAGAGGAATTGTCATTACTCACGGACACGAGGATCATATTGGCGGATTGCCTTATGTACTCAAGCATCTGAATGTACCTGTATACGGTACTCGACTGACGCTTGGACTAATAGAGAGCAAGCTGCGCGAAGCGAATTTACTCGGTGAAACGAAGCGTATTCTTATTAATGCAGATTCAGAAGTAGAGCTAGGATCTATAACAGCAAGCTTTTTCAAAACAAACCATTCAATTCCAGATTCCGTGGGTGTGTGTCTCGAAACACCTGAAGGCGTCGTTGTACATACTGGCGACTTTAAGTTTGATCACACACCGGTAAACGGACAATATGCTGATCTTCAGCGCATGGCTGAGATCGGTAAGAAGGGCGTTCTCGCACTGTTGTCTGACAGTACGAACGCAGAACGTCCAGGCTTCACACCGTCGGAAAGCAGCGTGGGGGTTGTGCTGGAGGACATATTCCGCAAAGCTCAGCAGCGTGTCGTAGTTGCGACTTTCGCTTCTAACATCCACCGCGTACAGCAGGTAATTGAAGCCGCACATGCAACAAACCGCAAACTGACTGTAGTAGGTCGAAGCATGGTGAACGTCGTCACGATTGCTTCGGAGCTCGGTTATCTTAACATTCCGGACGGCATGCTCATTGAGCCGGAAGAAGTAAATAAGATGGCAGCAGATCGCGTTGTAGTCTTGTCCACAGGTAGTCAAGGTGAACCGATGTCCGCTTTGACAAGAATGGCTCGCTCTACGCATCGTAAAGTTGATATATTGCCAGGTGACACCGTCGTCATCGCGGCAACGCCAATCCCAGGCAACGAGAAATATGTAGGTCGCACAGTGGATGAATTGTTCCGCTTAGGTGCGAATGTCATATACGGCGGATCTAGTACAGGCGTACACGTATCTGGTCACGGAAGCCAAGAAGAACTTAAGCTGATGTTGAATCTGATACGTCCTAAATACTTTATCCCAATTCACGGTGAATATCGCATGCTTCGTCACCATGCGAAATTAGCTGAGGATGTAGGAATTGAACGTGAGAATATCTTTATAACGGATATCGGTGACACTATCGAGATCCAAAACGGCGTTGCGCGCCGAGGCTCCAAAGTACCTTCTGGCTACGTCCTTATCGATGGGCTGGGTGTAGGTGATGTAGGCAACATCGTATTACGTGACCGCAAGCTGCTGTCGCAGGATGGCATTCTGGTTGTTGTCGTTACGTTGAGCAAGCAAGACGGCACGATCTTGTCTGGTCCTGACATCATCTCCCGAGGATTTGTATATGTACGCGAATCAGAAGGTCTGCTTGATGAAGCCAACCGCATCGTTTCATCAACCTTGCACCGGTTGATGAGCGAAAACGTGAACGAATGGGCGTCATTGAAGACGCATGTAAAGGACGCTTTGGGTCGGTTCTTGTATGAACAAACTCGCCGTCGTCCAATGATCCTTCCTATAATTATGGAAGTATAGTTAGATTCAGAACTCAATTTAGAAGTGTGACCTATGGTCGCGATCTAGTCACCGTCACTTAGCCCCTGCTCCTTGAGAGCAGGGGCTTTCTACATGTATGGAAAAATATTCGCATATGGAAGAGGGGGGATGTACAAACTATGAGACAGTATGCTTGGCTATGGTACAGAATGGAGGAAATCTTGTGAATAATATGCAAGGATGGAATAATAGCTACACGCAGAATCGTGTCTCAGATGCTCCGATGACGAGACATCCCAATCAAACTTTTCGGAATGAAGAGCCTATTGCTCCGCAGCATCTGCCTAATACCGATAAAACTCCACCAGCGGTACAAGCTATTCAGCAGTTCGGAACAGCATCTATTCCTAATGTGACCGAGTCAAATATTTACTGTCTCAACATTATTGGTCAAGTGGAAGGGCATATGATCCTGCCCCCGCAGAACAAGACGACTAAATATGAGCACATCATCCCTCAACTAGTGGCTGCTGAACAAAATCCGCGTATCGAGGGTGTGCTGGTCATCTTGAATACTGTTGGAGGTGATGTTGAAGCAGGCTTGGCTATAGCTGAAATGATCGCCTCTCTCAGCAAGCCGACAGTGACGCTCGTTTTGGGCGGAGGGCATAGCATTGGCGGACCGATTGCTGTTTCATCGAAGATTTCGATTATTGCGGAAACGGCGACGATGACGATTCATCCTATTCGCTTGACGGGCTTAGTTATTGGGGTTCCACAAACATTTGATTATTTGGATAAAATGCAGGAGCGGGTTGTACGCTTTGTAGTCAGCCATTCCAACATATCAGAAGAAACCTTTAAGTCACTTATGTTCAAGACGGGTGAACTGACGCGCGACATCGGTTCGACATTAATTGGACCAGAAGCAGCACGTGTGGGGCTCATTGACGAGGTTGGAGGATTAGGCAGTGCGCTGGCTCATATGAATCGGTTGATCGAGCAGAGACGCGCAGCAGGATTTATTCCACCGCCTGCACCGCCGTTCCAGCCACAACTGCCGCCGCAACCGCAGCCACAGCCGCCAGGACTAATCGGCAATGGAGGGATGCCAATATGACGCTGTATACCACGATGCCATTAGAGGCGGTATTGCAAGGATATAATACAGAGTATACGAACTTAGTTGAGATGCAGTGGCAGGGGAGAACGCTGCTAGTGGAGAGAATATCCGTCTCAGAGGTTCGAATAGAACGGCTGGTACAAGCAGTCTGCATGAACGACTATTTGGATGAAGCCTATCAACCAGGCAAGATTATGCCGATAAATTAGCCATATAGGAAGACGTATTTCATGGAGCCCATGTTGTACGTCTTCTTTTGATTTTTACGGTTTGACGGAGGGTTCGGTAATCGCGAAAGAGGAATCAGACAGTAGGATGTGGAACTTGTATGAGTGTTGATCTCAAGTGTTTGAGCGGATAGATAGAACGGTTGTTCTGTGGTATAATGACCGTTGGAGGTGACAACAGTTGGCCCGAAGAAAACGTAAGAAACAATCGTTTAGCAAGAGCCTGAAATATGAAATATACGGTATCTTGCTAATCACGTGCTCCGTTATCGCTTTATCTGGTGGAGCAGCCTTCGGACGTGCGTTGTCCAAGCTATTTGGATTGATTCTCGGCAAATTCTACTTTGTAATTCCGTTAATCTTTATCTATGTGGGCCTGGCTGTGATGATTAAGCGTAAGTGGCCGTCAAGCTGGAACGCTCGCCAAACAGGACTGCTGTGCATCGTTCTGGCATTCACAATGATGAGTACGATGAACGCGGTTGAAATGCGGCTATTGCCAGTATCGAATGATCCAAGTGGAGGACAAATATTTCAAGCTATACATAATACGTTAAAGACAGAGCTGCTCCAAGCAGCGGAAACCGGCACCGCGAGCGACATGTGGAATAAAGACATCAGCGGCGGATACATAGGCGCGATGCTCTATAGTCTTTTGTTTTCTCTGTTTGGCGCACTAGGTACTAAGCTGCTCATTATTGTGCTGCTCATCATCGGCTTCATGTTGGCCGCGCAGCTATCATATGTGGAGCTGGGAAGGCTTATACGGGCACAGATCAAGAAGTTTACTGTGCTAGTGCGTAAGAAACGCAAGGCACGTCAGAACGAGCGGAAGTTGGAAGAGACAAGCAAGACTGGACGCAAACCTAAGGCGGCGTCTATTCCAGATTATTCTGAAGATGATGATGAGAATGGACCGCCAAGAAAGCCGTCTAAGACACCGGTGTTTTTCCAACTGTTTGGGTCGAGGAAAACGGTACAGCAAGAAGAAGAGTTGGAGGATACTGACGATGAGTGGTCGGATCAGCGGTCAGGTCAGCTTTCACGCAGCAAGCGTAAGCGAGGTCATAGTCTGGAAGCGGAATGGCAAGAAATTTCAACAGATGATACGTCGGACAGCCCTCACGCTGGTCATGCTTCCGCCAGTAGGCAAGCCTCGCTAGCAGCAGGCACTTCAAGTGCTGCTGCATCGCTGTTGGCAGGTCAGACGGCAGAAGCGTCTGAGCCGATGTTCCATGATTTCACGGCAGAACAGCAATCTGGAAGCTGGCTGAATGAGCATAATGACTCTGACATGGCAGATGATATTGACGAAGACTGGCATATGCATCATTCGAACCGAGATGGCAACTCCGATCATGGAGCTGCTGATGTAGATAGTCCTGATCTGGAATCCGGTGATAAGGAGTCTTCGGAAGACGCAACGCAGGATGGAATAGCTGCTCAGCATGCAAATGAGACGCTGCCTGAGCCTCCGAAGAAGCCAGTCAAGCCCTATAAATTGCCTACGTTCCAACTGCTGTCTAAACCGCAAGGCAGCGGTAAGGGCGGGGATCAAGCGGATTATATGCAGACTGCTCGCAAGCTGGAAGCAACACTTGAGAGCTTCGGTGTACGGACTAAGGTGCTGCAGGTCGTTAGAGGTCCTGCGGTAACTCGGTACGAGATTCAACCGGACATCGGCGTTAAGGTTAGTAGGATTGTCAGCTTGTCAGATGATATCGCACTAGCGTTAGCCGCGAAGGATATCCGGATGGAAGCGCCGATTCCAGGCAAATCGGCAATCGGTATTGAGGTTCCAAACAATGAAGTATCCGTCGTTACGATGCGTGAGGTGATGGAAACGTCGGTATTCACCGAAGCTTCGTCCAAGGTAACGATCGCATTAGGACGAGATATATCAGGTACTCCGATTGTAGGCAACCTAGCGAAGATGCCTCACTTGCTTGTAGCGGGTGCTACAGGTTCCGGTAAGTCGGTATGCATCAATGGAATCATTGCAAGCATTCTGTATAAGGCGAAGCCGGACGAAGTGAAGTTTCTCATGGTCGATCCGAAGATGGTTGAGTTGAATGTTTATAACGGCATACCGCATCTTCTCGCACCAGTCGTTACCGATCCGCGAAGAGCGTCACTTGCTCTGCGCAAGATCGTTGTCGAGATGGAGAAGCGATACGAGTTGTTCTCCAAGTCAGGTACGCGCAACATCGAAGGCTACAATAAGCTGGTAGAAGAGAACAAGGAACTGGTGCTCCCTTACATCGTCGTCATAGTGGACGAGCTTGCGGATCTCATGATGGTAGCTGCAAACGATGTAGAGGATGCCATCACTCGTCTAGCTCAGATGGCTCGCGCGGCAGGTATTCATCTTATTATCGCTACGCAGCGTCCTTCTGTGGATGTTATTACGGGTGTTATTAAAGCCAACATTCCTTCACGAATCGCATTTGGCGTATCTTCTCAAGTCGACTCACGCACGATTCTGGATATGGCAGGTGCGGAGAAGCTGCTAGGTCGAGGCGATATGCTGTATCTGCCGATGGGTTCATCCAAGCCTACTCGTGTGCAGGGGGCATTCCTCTCTGATGAGGAGGTGGAAACGATCGTCAGTTACTGCCGCGATCAAGGTTCCGCAGAATACGATGAGGATTTTGTGCCGGAGATAGATGATAACAGCGCCATGAATGATGAACCTGTAGACGATCTATATGAGCAGGCTGTACAGATCGTTCTTGAAGGACAGCAAGCTTCCGCCTCACTTCTTCAGCGCAGGCTTCGGGTCGGTTATAACCGAGCCAGCCGATTGATTGAAACGATGCAGATGAATGGTATCGTTGGTCCACCGGATGGCAGCCGTCCTCGTGAAGTATTAATGTCGTGGGATCAGTATCAGCAGATGAAGATGACTTCCTAATGAATAGAAAGATTACCGTTATCTCATAATAATGTTGCCAATCCTGTTAAAACTGCAGCAGAAAGGTAGACATGACATGATGAGAAAACGGATGATAGGTATTACGTTGTGCTTGTTGCTCATTTTATTCGGAGCATATCAATGGAAGCACATGTCCGATACGGTAACAACGTTCAGTAGTGCAACGTTAAAATACGGCTCCAAGGGTCAGGACGTAACTGAACTGCAAGGCCGTCTTAAGTATCTGGGCTATTTTTATGGCAAGGTAGACGGTGTATACGGATCTCAGACACTTGATTCTGTGAAGTGGTTCCAATCCGAATTCGGAATGAAGGCAGACGGAATCGTCGGCTCCAAAACGAAGAATAAGCTGTACAATGCAACGAAAAATTGGAAGCCTAACGAAACAGCTGCAGGTTCAAAGCCTCCTAGTTCTGACACATCCAAACCATCAAAGGATGCTAGCAATGCCGCAAGTAAAGGCTACTCAGAAAATGACATTAAGCTGATGGCCAACGCTGTTTATGGCGAATCGCGCGGTGAGCCTTATGAAGGGCAGGTTGCAGTAGCGGCTGTTATCCTTAATCGTGTGAAGTCGACGAGCTTTCCAAACACCGTATCCGGTGTAATTTTTCAGCCTCGCGCTTTTACGGCTGTCGCAGATGGACAGATCTGGCTAACACCGAATGAAAAAGCGCGTCAAGCAGTCGAGGCTGCTATCGATGGTTGGGACCCAACGAACGGATGCTTGTACTATTTTAATCCGGAAACGGCTACTTCGGAATGGATCTGGACAAGACCGCAGGTGAAGACGATCGGCAAGCATATATTCTGTATGTAAACTGACCGATTAATCGAAGTGAAAGTGAAGAAGCGGCGGAATTCATCCGTATGCTTCTTCCTTTTTTCTAAATGAGATTGACCGCTTGACCGAATGCATATATATCGGATAATAACCGTGAATCGTGCGAGACTTTCGTCCGATACGGGGAAAAGGAGTCATGTGATGTGACAACTAGCGCACCTGGATTTGAAAGAGGCAATGTAAACGGAATCCGTCTGCATGTGAAGCCAACTACACGCTTCAAGACATTTGCAATCTCAGTATATATCGGAATTCCGCTGCAGGAGGAAACGGTTACACCGATTGGGTTGACGCCCTTCGTCTTAAGAAGAGGTACCTCCTCTTTACCGGAAACGATTCAATTCCGCGAACGGTTAGATGAGCTTTATGGTGCTGGATTCGGATTTGACGTTTATAAACGCGGCGATTATCAGATTATTCAATTTCGTATGGATATTATTAACGATGCCTTTGTACCGACTTCTGACTCGTTATTAGAACAGGGTATTCGTTTCATCGGAAATGCAGTTACCGATCCAGCGCTCGCAGAAGGACATTTTCTAAATAAGTATGTGAAGGAAGAAAAGGAAACCGTACGCAAGCGGCTGGAAGCGATCGTGAATGATAAGATACGCTATGCTCAGGAACGATGCATCGAGGAGATGTGCGCGAATGAGCCTTACCGTCTGCACCCGCTGGGTGATCGCACAGAGCTGGCGAGTATCGAGGCAGAAGAGCTGTATGAGAAGTATAAATGGTGGCTGCAGAATGCTTGCATCGATGTATATGTGATTGGTGATACCACATTAGAACAGATCGAAGGATATGTGAAGAAGCATTTTCAAGTCGATCGTCAGGCTGAAGTCAAATATGCGCGTTCTTTAGCAATACCAGGAACGGGCGAGCCGAAGCGTGTAACCGATCAGCTAGATGTGACGCAGGGCAAGCTGAATATGGGGCTTCGCTCCACGATCACATATCATGATACGGCATATCCAGCCGCGCTGCTGTACAACGGCATACTTGGCGGTTATCCTCACTCGAAGCTGTTTATTAATGTGCGTGAGAAGAACAGTCTCGCTTATTATGCCTCGTCAAGATTGGACGGACATAAAGGGATATGCACGATTCAGTCCGGCGTCGAGTTTGACCTGATCGAGAAGGCTTCCAAGATTATCGAGGAGCAGCTTGAAGCGCTGCGTCAAGGCAAGATTGAAGCATTGGAATTGAGCCAGACGAAGGCGATGATCATGAACCAGCTACGAGAAATCGATGATTCTGCATTTGAAATGATCGGCTTTGACTTCAATCGTGTGTTGTCTGGCAAAGAGCGCACGACGGCCAGTTTGATCGAGGAACTGTCTGCAGTATCGCCGGATCAGATCCAGGTGGCTGCGAATACGTTCCATCTCGATACGATATATGTGTTACGGAATCGGGAGGGGTGACCAACATGGAAAAACGTGATTATCCGAAGGTGCAGGAATCGATCTATTATGAACGTATGCCTAACGGATTGGATGTGTATGTGCTTCCTAAGCCTGGTTTCCAGAAGACATATGCTACCTTTTCGACGAAATATGGTTCTATAGACAATCATTTTAAGGTAGAAGGTAAAGAAGAGCTAAAAGTGCCGGATGGAATTGCTCATTTTCTTGAACATAAGATGTTTGAGGAGCCAGAAGGAGATATCTTTGCTTCTTTCGCGCAGCAAGGTGCTTCAGCTAACGCCTTTACAACATTCGATCGAACGGTGTATCTCTTCTCGGCTACGAATCAGATTGAAGAAAACCTGCAGACCTTAATCAACTTTGTACAGCATCCGTACTTTACGGAAGAGAGTGTGAACAAGGAGAAAGGCATTATCGCACAGGAAATTAATATGTATCGCGACAATGCGGATTGGCGGGTTTATTTTGGTCTGATCGAGGCCATGTATGCCAAATATCCGATCTATATCGACATTGCAGGCACGGTTGAATCTATTCAAACGATAACAAAGGATACGCTGTATGAATGCTACCATACGTTCTATCATCCTTCTAACATGATGCTGTTTATCGTTGGCGGCGTTGAGCCGGAATCCATTATGAAGCTTGTTCGTGATAATCAAGCAGCGAAATCATATAAAGCACAGGGACGAATCGAGCGATTCTTCGACGAAGAGCCGGATCAAGTCCGTCAAGAGAAGCTTGTGACAAAGCTGCCGGTATCACAGCCTAAGTGCTTGTTCGGATGCAAGGAGAAGCCGAGCGGAAAGACGGGCATCGACTTGCTGAAGCAGGAGCTGGCGACGAAGATAATGATGGACCTGCTGCTAGGCAGCAGTTCACCATTATCCCAATCCCTGTATGAATCGGGATTGACAAGCGACAACATCGGTCATGAATACAATTGCGATCCAGCTTACTCGTTCTCCATCATAGGCGGAGAGACTAGAGACCCGGATGAGCTCGTACGTACGGTCGTTGCGGCGATCGACGATAAGAAGAAAGAGGGCTTTACTCAGGAGGCGTTCGAGCGAATTCGCAACAAGCGTATGGGATCATACTTGCGCATGCTGAACTCACCTGAAGCAATTGCTAATGAATTCACGAAATACAAGTTCCGTGATACGGATTTGTTTGCTATACTATCCGTGTACGAGTCCTTGCAACTTAAAGACATTCATGAACGGCTGCGAGATCATTTTAATTGGGATCGCTTGGCGATATCGATCGTGGAGCAGCCGTAACCATAATGACAAGGCGTACCTTCGTATTCAGGGGGTGCGCCTTTCTGTTGGCTCAAGAACGGCTGTACAAGCTTATGCAGCGGAATACAGCTGTTCATAATACCGGTGGGGGAGGACAATCATGAGGGCATTGTCAGACACAACTGTGCTTATTACAGGAGGAAGCAGAGGTATAGGCGCAGCTATTGCAGAGCGATTCGCTCAAGAAGGAATGCGAATCGTTATTCATTATATGCAAGCGCATGAAGCGGCGAATGAAGTAGCGCGCCGCTGCTTAGATCTGGGTTGCGAGGTCATGACGATCAGCGCAGATCTGCGTGATCGTGAGCAGTTGTCCCGCATGCATGATAAGCTCGTGGCAGAAGGGTTCCAACCTGACATATTAGTTAATAATGCGGGAGCTTCCTACTATGGCTTATTCACGGATGTGACGGAGGACGAGTGGGATGAATGCATGGCGATCAACTTAAAGGGAGCTTTTATTACCACTCAGTTATTCGTGCCGCATATGATACGCCAGAAGTATGGTCGTGTCATTAATGTGTCGTCTGTGTGGGGAATTACGGGCGCATCATGTGAAGTGATGTATTCTGCAGCTAAAGGCGGGATTAATGCGTTTACGAAGGCATTAGCGAAAGAGCTTGCGCCTTCCGGTGTGACGGTGAATGCCGTAGCTCCAGGCGCTGTCGATACCGATATGCTCAGGCATCTGGATGGCGAGGAGCGCAGTGCATTAGAAGAAGAGATCCCTGCCGGCCGTTTGGGGACGCCAGCGGATATTGCGTCACTTGTTTATTTTCTAGCGCTGCCAGAATCCAGCTATATTACGGGACAAGTCATCAGCCCGAGCGGGGGCTGGCAAGTATAGCTGCAGCCTGATTTGACTGCTGGTAATAAATGAGCGCAGATACTTAAGGTGAATAAGTTGGCCCTTTTCCGCACATATTACGATTGTCAGAACGAAGTCATACATGCGGAATAAGGAGGATTCTTATGGGATCTGTGATACAGAATTACGATGGATGGAAGAAGTTTCTTGGAGATCGTGTGAAAAATGCAAAGAGTATGGGGATGAGTGATGAGACTATTGCAAAGCTTGCTTATGAAATAGGATCTTTCCTTGATGAAAAGATTGACCCCCAAAATACTCAACAAAGAGCAGTCAAGGAACTTTGGGATGCCGGAGATGAACAAGACCGTCAAACTATTGCTAAACTTATGGTGAAAATAGCTGAAAAGAACTCATAAGGATTGGCTTGCGGATGAAGTCGAAACACGGCTTCCTTTCCGCGTTTCTTTCTGAATAAATATGAACACATGCTCATAACCTGATATAATGAGTGCGATTCCATGCCTATTATCCGTAATAAAACAGCCAATGATTACAATTGCGTAACAAACGGCAATAATTCGACATGAGCGGTGGATTTTACAAGCTGGGTATTGTAGAATGAAACGGATGAGGGCAGATGGGGAGTGTGTCATGGAGTACAAACAATGGTATATGGAATATAGGATTTCTAAGAATCGTCCCGGTCTGCTTGGCGACATCGCATCACTGCTAGGTATGCTGGAAGTCAACATTTTGACTATTAATGGTGTTGAAGGCAAGACTAGAGGTATGCTCCTTCAGACGGATGATGATGAAAAGATTAGACTAATGGGGCAGATGCTGCAGAAGGTGGATAACATCACGGTTTCCGCGCTGCGACAACCCAAGTTAGTTGATATATTGGCGGTACGACATGGCCGCTACATTGAACGGGATTCTGATGATAAGAAAACATTTCGGTTCACGCGTGATGAACTGGGACTGCTGGTTGACTTTCTAGGGGAAATATTTAAGCATGAAGGACATCAGGTTATTGGCCTGCGCGGTATGCCGCGTGTAGGCAAGACGGAATCCATAATCGCCGGAAGTGTTTGTGCTATGAAACGCTGGACCTTCGTCTCGTCTACATTGCTGCGTCAAACAGTTCGCAGTCAGATGTCGGAAGAAGAGATGAACGCTCAGAACGTTTTTATCATTGACGGTATCGTATCTACTATTCGTTCTAATGATAAGCATGAAGCGCTCCTTCAAGAGATTATGAATATGCCTTCGACGAAAGTCATAGAGCATCCGGATATATTTGTTCGAGAAACACACTATGATTATGATTTCTTTGATTATATAATTGAACTCCGCAATTCTCCCGAGGAAGAAATAACTTACGATACGTTTACCATTAATTACAACGAATTATAATAAGTAATACTGTTATATTGGACAAGATGATTAGAAGTAGGAGGTGAAATTGTGTCTGAATTAGGGCAGATGCTCAAAAGCGCCCGTATAGAAAAAGGGCTGTCATTAGATGATGTTCAAGAAGCAACCAAGATACGCAAGCGCTATTTGGAAGCTATAGAAGAAGGGGACTATAAGGTGTTGCCAGGTTCTTTCTATGTTCGCGCATTCGTTAAGACGTATGCCGAGACTGTAGGATTGAATCCTGATGACGTTCTTCAATATTACCGCAATGACATACCAACAGCCGAACCTGAGAAAACGATTGAGCCGCTAGTTCGGAAGAAGCGCTCTGTTCAACATAATGATCGTTTTGGAAAATGGGCCACTACGATCCTCATGTGGTCGTTTGTCATACTCATCATTGTCATTATATACTTCTTCATCGTTAGTAGAGACAACAATGACAGTGGCAAAAATGCAGGTAATACAGATGAGATCAGTATTACTGACCAAGTTAATCCTAATAAGCCAGGCGGGAAAGAAGATACTGGCAGCAAAGATGCTGGTACTGTCACACCAACTCCGCAGCCGGAGCCTAAGCCAGAGGTCGTGCAGGATCCGATCGTCGTACAACAGGATCCGAATCGCATCGTATTCTCGATGGCTGAAGGGAAGACGGTTCCTCTTGAGCTTGAATTGACGGATGAGATCTGGATGAGCATCAAGTTAAAAGACAAGAGTGGCGAAAAGGTTGCTTCGGGCAACTTCGATAAAGGCCATAAGCAAAAGATTGATCTGACGAAGGATGGGCTGTACATGATGCTCGGTAACCCAACACGTGCTAAGTTGACGATTAATGGACAGGCAATCGATCTTGGTACAGGTTTGAATAAAGAGATCATGATTACATGGCAACCATATGAAGATGTGAAGAAGCTGCAAGAAGGTCAAAGTACGACTACGCCATAATCCCTTAGTCAGCTGAATAGAGCTGCCCGCCAAAGACCACCGCTGGTAATATAACTGTCTAGAGCACATGGAATATTCCACTCCTGCGAGGGGAGAATATACGTGCAACGATAAATCTCAACACGCAGGAGAGGTGTCGTAACATGGCAGTGAGTTGGATTATTACTTCAGTGGGTATTGTGGTTAGCGTACTCGGCTATTATTTAACACCTACCGCATGGGGCTTTGGTATCGTAGGATTTGGAGTGGCGTGGATCGTACTGGGTATACTGGATATGTTTCGTACGCCAGTCAGTGGAAAATACTAAATCCCGATGCCGTGGCTTTAACAGTACTTGGGCATTCTTATCGCAGGTCTTAACTGCATAAGAATGCCTTTGTGCTATGTATTGCTGAACTTGAGATTGTACTTCGAAACTAATTTTTCTTATACTATACATAATAGATCATTCTCTCGGGAGGAATGTAGGATGGCAGACAACTCTTTTGACATTGTGTCAAAAACGGATTTGCAGGAAGTAAGCAATGCGATTACACAAGCAGAACGCGAGATTGAGACACGCTTTGACTTTAAAGGCAGCAAGAGCTCGATTAAGCTTGAAAAGGACGAACTCGTTATTGCGTCAGATGATGAGTACAAGCTGAAAAGTGTGATTGACATCCTGCAAGGCAAACTGATTAAGCGCGGAGTTTCCGTCAAGAATATGGATTTTGGCAAGCTTGAGCCTGCATCAGGCGCCACGGTCCGTCAGCGGGTCAGACTGAAGCAAGGTATCGAACAGGATATTTCCAAGAAGATCAATATCTTAATTCGAGATTCAAAGCTGAAAGTGAAGAGCCAGATTCAAGGCGATCAGATCCGCGTAACAGGAAAGAGCAAAGATGATTTGCAGGCTGTTATGAAGCTTTTGCTTGATGCTAATTTGCCGCTTGACCTGCAATTCACAAACTTCCGTTAACATTTGCTTACAATATAAGCAGGTATTTTTGTTGGAGGATAATTAACTATAAACCCGGTATAATCCTATACCCCTCTCTGATCACGTAGAGAAGGAGGAGCCGGGTTTTTCCTTTTTGACTATCGAGTAATCGGTGTATTATACTTGATGAGATAGAGTGGACCAAGGATAATATGCTGAACCTGGCACAACGGTTATTACTGCTACAATATTTGGGGGATGTATGAATGACAGAGAAGATTAAAGTCGTGACATTAGGCTGCGATAAGAACTTAGTGGACTCCGAGATTATGTCAGGTCTCATTCACGAACGAGGGTATGAATTGGTAGAGAACGAAGAGGACGCCACCGTCATTATCGTTAATACGTGTGGTTTTATTGACGCCGCTAAAGAAGAATCCGTCAATACGATATTGGAGCTCGCTGATCTTAAAGAGACAGCTAACCTCAAAGCGCTCATCGTATCTGGATGCTTGACGCAGCGC
The DNA here is from genome assembly GCF_054343325.1 of Paenibacillus marinisediminis. Taxonomy (NCBI): domain Bacteria; kingdom Bacillati; phylum Bacillota; class Bacilli; order Caryophanales; family Paenibacillaceae; genus Paenibacillus; species Paenibacillus marinisediminis. Next base: position 598,401 of record NZ_JBTGUH010000002.1, on the reverse strand, counting down.
TATAAAGAGCAGTTGCTAGAAGAAATGCCGGAGATTGACGGCATTGTTGGGACGGGTGATTTCGGCAAGATTACGACAATTGTCGAAGAGGCTCTAGCTGGTCAGAAGCCATATTATGTGGGCAATCCAGTGTTTAACTATGAACAAGCGTTGCCGCGGAAGGTAACTACAGCGCGCTACACAGCATATGTAAAGATTGCCGAAGGCTGCGACAACAACTGTACATTCTGCAGCATTCCGTCGATGCGCGGAAACTTTAGAAGCCGTACGATGGAATCCATAATTGCTGAGGTTACACAGCTTGCAGAACAAGGTGTTAAGGAAATTAGCCTGATCGCACAGGATTCTACGAATTATGGTACGGATCTGTATGACTCCTTCAAGCTGCCAGAGCTGTTGGACAAGGTTAGTGAAGTTCCAGGAGTAGAATGGGTACGATTGCACTATGCTTATCCAGGCTTCTTCTCCGATGAGCTGATTGAGATGATCGCGAATAATCCGGAAATTTGCAAATATATCGACATGCCGCTGCAGCACAGCGAAGATTCCGTACTGAAGCGGATGCGTCGTCCAGGGCGTCAACGCGATACACGTGAATTAGTGCGCAAGATTCGTGATCGGATCCCGGATGTTGCGATTCGTACTTCGATCATTGTTGGGTTCCCTGGTGAAACGGATGAAGACTTCGATAAGCTGTGCGACTTCGTGCGCGAGATAAAGTTTGATCGATTAGGTGTATTCACGTACTCGAATGAAGACAATACTCCTGCTCATCGCCTTCCGAATCACATTGATGAAGATGTGAAGGAATGGCGAGCAAACACATTGATGGAGCTTCAACGCGAGGTATCCAAGGGTGTGAGTGAATCTCGTATTGGCAAGGTCATTCCTGTACTTGTAGAGCGCTACGACGGTAGAAACGATGTTTATATCGGTCGTTCCCACTATGATGCACCTGAAATTGACGGTGAAGTATTTATTTCAAACACCACTTGCAATATTGGAGACATTGCACAAGTCAGAATCACGCACGCGCTTGAATTTGACTTGGCCGGGGAGGGTGTACAGTGAATCTGGCGAACAAGATTACATTAGCGCGCATTTTTCTCGTGCCCATTATGATGTTCTTTCTGTTGGTGAATACAGATTACTTTCCTCCTATTCAAATCGGTGACTTCTACATCACGTTTAATCAGATTATCGCTGCTCTTATCTTTATCATCGCGGCTAGTACAGACGGGTTAGATGGATACATCGCTCGCAGCCGCAAGATGGTAACGAACTTAGGCAAGCTGCTTGATCCGCTGGCGGACAAGCTTCTTGTAGCGGCGGTGCTTATCTCACTTGTTGAGATGGGCAAGTGTGATGCATTAATCGCTGTTATTATTATTAGCCGCGAATTTGCCATTACAGGTCTGCGTCAAATCGCATTGCTGGAAGGTAAAGTGGTTGCAGCGAGCAAATGGGGGAAATGGAAAACAGCTACCCAGATAACGGCCATTATTGCCATGCTGTTGAACAATTTTCCGTTTGTGTTAATCGGATTCCCGTTTGACGTCTTTGCGACATGGGTCGCAGCTATCATCACGGTATATTCCGGTATTGATTACTTTGTCAAGAACAAGAATCTGCTCCATTTTTCGTAATATTACTTAGATAATAGAAATTATAGGTTCCTCCTTCATTAGCAAGGAAGGACCTATTTTTTTGTTGCGACCCAAGAAGAGGCTAGGATAAATGCTTAGCATGGAATAGTATCAGTAGAATTTTTTAGTGCGATATGCTTTAATGTGGATTCATTTCGTAGTATTCTAATTCTGCTCCTTCGAAATGATGCGATCGGATCATATAACGGAAGAGACTATATGCTCTGCGGCATGGATGCAGATAGTACATAGGAGGCTGTACAGGATGAAAGCGGAAATGATAGCGGTTGGAACAGAATTGCTGCTCGGTCAAATTGTGAATACGAATGCTCAATATCTGTCCCAACAATTAGCGATGCTCGGCATTGATGTTTATTATCAGACGGTTGTTGGAGATAATCCAAATCGGATCAAGGATGTCATTCAAACAGCAGGATCAAGAGCGGATGTCGTGCTGCTTACAGGCGGACTTGGACCTACGATGGATGACTTAACGAAGGATGTGCTGGCAGAAATGCTCGGACGGCAGCTTGTGATTCATGAGCCGTCCATGCGCAATATTGAGAAACTGTTTAAGGATAGCAACGCACATCGTGTTGAAAGCAACCGCCGGCAAGCCAATTGGATTGAAGGCTCAGATGCACTTGATAATGAAGCCGGCCTGGCAGTAGGCAATGCGCTGATGCACGAAGGTACGGCTTACATTTTGCTGCCGGGTCCTCCTAAAGAGATGAAGCCTATGTTCGAGCATAAGGTTATTCCTTGGCTTGAACGGAATGTATTGCATGAGCGTCAATCTCTATATACGCGGATGCTGAAGTTTGCGGGTATTGGCGAGTCCTTGCTGGAGAATAAATTGTTAGACTTGATTCAAGCTCAAACAGATCTTACGATCGCCCCATATGCGAAGGAAGGGGAAGTGCTTATTCGATTGGCCACGAAGAGCGATGACGCCGCAGCTGCCGAAGCGAAGCTGAATCATATGGAAGCTGTCATTCGTGAGCGGCTGAATGAACATATATTCGCTACCGCAGATGTGTCGCTGGAGCAGGTAATTGTGGAGCAGATGAGCGCGCTGGGGTTGAAGCTCGCTGTGGCGGAAAGCTGTACCGGGGGCTTGCTGTCAGAGCTCATCACAAGTGTTCCAGGCAGCTCCGCTATGTTTCATGGAGGCATCATATCGTATTCCAATGCATTGAAGCACCAGCTGCTGGGTGTGCCGTGGGAGACGTTGGAGGGCGAGAATGCCCCTGGCGCTGTAAGCGCGGAGACAGCTAAAGCGATGGCGGATGGTCTGATGAAGCTGATGGATACCGATATTGCGGTGTCTATCACAGGAGTAGCGGGACCTGGACAATCGGAACGCAAGCCGGCAGGCCTTGTTTATATCGGAATTGCGGAGCGCGGCAAAGAAACGGTAACGGAAGAATTAAAGCTTAACGGGAATCGGGAGATGGTTCGTCTTCGCTCAGCGAAGAAGCTGCTGCATCGGATCTGGATGCGGCTGCAAGAGCGCAAGCAGCAAGTGTAGCAGCGTGGCGAACTGTTGATTTCTGTCAAGATTCATGGTATATTGGTATAAATTAATAGTGGATCGGAAGCGGAGGAACCGCAATCGTGCTTGGATGCATCGGTTGCGGTTCCTTTATGTACCCGGGTGCTAATATATGGCTGAAGATCCAGTTAATTGTCATTATCTCATAAGAAAAACGAATGTATGTTCGAAAAAGTGCTTGGCAAGCGAACAAAAACAAGGTATGATGTTTATATCAACGATAACGAAGGAAGTGAATTTTGTGTCAGATCGTCGTGCTGCATTAGAAATGGCATTGCGTCAAATAGAGAAACAATTCGGTAAAGGCTCCATTATGAAGTTGGGCGAGTCTAATCATATGCAAGTAGAGGTAGTTCCAAGCGGATCCTTGGCGCTTGATATCGCATTAGGTATTGGTGGATTGCCTCGCGGACGTGTTATTGAAGTGTACGGACCAGAATCATCCGGTAAGACAACTGTTGCGCTGCATGCTATTGCAGAAGTACAGAAGACTGGCGGAACGGCTGCATTCATTGATGCGGAGCATGCGCTGGATCCTTTATATGCGAGCAAGCTGGGCGTCAACATCGATGAGCTGCTGCTGTCTCAGCCAGATACAGGTGAACAAGCTCTTGAGATCGCTGAAGCGCTTGTGCGCAGCGGCGCGGTAGATATTATCGTCGTTGACTCTGTAGCAGCATTAGTACCGAAGGCAGAGATTGAAGGCGAGATGGGCGATTCACATGTTGGCTTGCAAGCTCGACTGATGTCGCAGGCGCTGCGCAAGCTTTCAGGTGCGATCGCGAAGTCGAAGACGATCGCTATCTTCATTAACCAGCTTCGTGAGAAGGTTGGCGTTATGTTCGGTAACCCTGAGACAACGCCAGGCGGCCGTGCTTTGAAGTTCTATTCCAGCGTGCGCCTTGATGTACGCCGTGTAGAAACGATCAAGCAGGGCAATGATATGGTCGGTAACCGCACGCGGATCAAAGTTGTTAAGAATAAGGTTGCCCCTCCATTCAAGCAGGCTGACATCGATATTATGTACGGTGAAGGCATCTCGAGAGAGGGCAGCATTGTAGATATCGGTACGGAATTGGATATCGTTCAGAAGAGCGGTGCTTGGTATTCCTATGAAGGTGAGCGTCTTGGCCAAGGCCGTGAGAACGCGAAGCAGTTCTTGAAGGATAATAAGGAGCTGTCGCTTGCTATTGAGAATAAGATTCGTGAAGCAAGCAACTTAACTTCGGTCATTTCAGGTAATGTTTCAGTTGATGACGAGGATGAAGAAGCAGCATTGTTTAACGAAGATACGGAATAATTCACTGCATTGCGCAGGGACGCATAATCGATAGCTTGAAGACAAGCACCTCACGGCTGTGACGGTGCTTGTCTTGTTGCATTTATACGCAAGACAGAGTGATGCGTTAGGAACGGAGGAAGCTAGTGAACGAGAATCAGGACAATAACCGATTGACTACTGTAATTAAGGTGGAACGGGATGAGAAACAATCTGGGCGCTATACGATATATTTCGAGCATGCTGAACCGTTAAACGTCCACGAAGATGTCATGATTAAATTCCGCCTGTTGAGAGGGTCGGAAGTATCGCTCGACTTCATGGAGGAGATCGTTCGAGCTGACGAGAAGAGTCGCGCTTATGTGCAGTCGTTGAAATATTTGCAACATAAGCCGCGAACAAGATCGGAAATCGCGAAGTATCTGCTTCAAAAGGCGTATGATGAAGGGATTATAGCTCAGGTCTTAGATCAATTAGAGCGGGAGTGGCTCGTTGATGACGCTGCATATGCGGAGCAATGGATGGAGCAGCGGGTAACACGCCACCACAAGGGCAGAAGATGGGTGCAGCATGAGCTGAAGCAGAAGGGCGTGCATGAACGGCATATCGCAAATGCGATGTCTGCGCTGGATCCGGATCAGGAATGGGCGAGTGCATTGGCGGCCGCCAAGAAGAAGTGGCGCCAGACGAGCGGAGAAACGCCGCTGCGGCGGCAGAAAGTAGCTGCTTATCTAGCGCGACGCGGCTATCCGATGGAGCTGTGCAGACGAGCAGCTAGTGAAGCAGCACAACATGTTGAAGCGGAAATGGAAGAATGAAGGCAAATCGACAAGGTATTGACTAGATTGCTTGACAATTTCTTTTCATCAAGACTAAAATAAGTATGTATCTTTATCCTATTGGGATCAATTTTTCCTTCCAAAAATTGATTTCAGATGATTCATTTCGCCAATGAATTATTTGTTTGATTGTCACCCCATGGTGACACCTGTGCATACACACAAGTATGTGCGGTAAAACCGGCTGTGAAGCCGTTCGTTTCATTTCATTATGACTTGGACATTGAAACACTTAGAAGAAGAACAACTTAACCCAAGCAATGCTTGGAGGAATCAACGGGGAGGTGAGGCAGAATGATGCAAATCTGGCTGTCGATCGTTCTCATTGTGATCGCATTGTTGTTGGGGTTTGGAATCGGGTATCTGATTCGCAAATTACTTGCGGAAGCGAAAATAACGAGTGCTGAGCACGCAGCGGAGCAAATTATGGAGACCGCTCGTAAAGAAGCGGAGGCACTGAAGAAAGAAGCGGTGCTGGAAGCGAAAGACGAGATCCATAAATTCCGCACGGAAGCGGAGAAAGATGTCCGCGAGCGCCGGAACGAAATTCAACGCTTGGAACGTCGCGTATTGCAGAAGGAAGAGTCGTTGGATAAGAAGTTAGAATCGCTGGAACGTAAAGAAGAACAACTGGGTAACAAAGAGAAGCGTATCGAACAAACACAAGAAGAAGTTGACCGTATTTGCCAGCAGCAGGTTACTGAGCTTGAACGTATATCGAACTTGACCATGGAGGATGCAAGACAGATTATCTTGACCAACGTGGAGCAAGAAGTACGTCATGAATCAGCACAGCTGATCAAGGAAATCGAATTGCAAGCGAAAGAAGAAGCGGACAAGCGTTCGCGAGAGATTATCACGACAGCGATTCAACGTTGTGCCGCCGACCACGTGGCTGAAACAACAGTATCTGTCGTAGCCTTGCCTAACGAAGAGATGAAAGGCCGTATTATCGGACGTGAAGGCCGCAATATTCGGGCATTGGAGACTCTCACGGGTATCGATCTTATTATCGATGATACTCCGGAAGCAGTTATCTTGTCCGGTTTCGACCCAATTCGCCGTGAAATTGCCCGTACTTCTCTAGAGAAGCTGGTTGCAGACGGACGTATTCACCCAGCTCGTATCGAAGAGATGGTTGAGAAGTCACGTAAAGAAGTGGATGAGCGAATTCGCGAGTATGGTGAACAAGCAACATTTGAGGTTGGGGTACATGGCTTGCATCCTGACATCATTAAGATACTTGGCCGCCTGAAGTTCCGTACCAGCTATGGTCAGAACGTACTCAAGCACTCTATGGAAGTGGCTTATCTTGCCGGACTCATGGCTGGCGAGCTTGGTCAAGACATTACATTGGCCAAGCGTGCAGGCTTGTTGCATGACATCGGTAAGGCATTGGATCACGAAGTGGAAGGATCACACGTTGAAATTGGCGTGGAGTTGGCGAAAAAGTATAAAGAACATCCAGTGGTTATCAATAGTATTGCATCCCACCATGGAGACTGCGAACCTACTTCAATCATTGCGATGCTTGTAGCAGCTGCAGATGCGCTTTCAGCAGCGCGTCCTGGTGCACGCCGTGAAACATTGGAAACCTACATCAAGCGTCTGGAGAAGCTTGAGGATATTTCCGAATCGTTTGATGGTGTTGAGAAGTCTTATGCCATTCAAGCCGGACGTGAAGTTCGCGTCATGGTGCAACCGGAAAAGATCGATGACAGCGAAGCATATCGTCTTGCTCGTGAAATTACGAAGAAGATTGAGAGTGAGCTTGATTATCCTGGGCATATTAAAGTCACCGTTATCCGCGAAACACGTGCGGTGGAATATGCGAAGTAAGTATTGATAGGACGAAGAGAAGTGGCCCTACTGGGCCACTTTTTTCGATATAATGGATATAATGAGCAATTGAGGAGCACAGTCAACTCGCGGTACGTAAGCTAATTGAGCATAACGTCCGCATGTACTTGAGCTCTCAAGGAGAGAAGTTTTACCTTTTGCAAGGGGGATTTAATCAAATGAAGGTTATGTTTATCGGCGACATCGTTGGCAATAAGGGACGCAGCGCCGTGAAGCTTCTGCTGCCTTCCTTAAAGCAGAAGCACAATCCGCATATCATAATTGCGAATGCGGAGAATGCAGCAGGCGGACGCGGTGTTACGTCAGCTATCATTAAAGAGTTTGCTGAGATGGGCATCCATGGATTTACGATGGGCAACCATACGTGGGATAACCGTGATATCTTCGAGTGGATCGATGATGAGAAGCGTCTCGTTCGACCAGCTAACTTTCCACCTGGTACTCCGGGTAACGGCGTAGCGACGATCAAAGCAAACGGCAAGGAATTGACGATTGTAAACCTGCAAGGTCGCACATTCCTACCCGCCATCGATTGTCCTTTCCGCAAGGCAGATGAAATTCTGGATGGCCTAGGCAAGAAACGCAAGGCAGTGCTGGTTGATTTTCATGCTGAAGCGACATCAGAGAAGATTGCGATGGGCTGGCATCTGGACGGCCGCGCATCTATTGTTGTAGGGACACATACGCATGTTCAGACGAACGATGATACCATTCTTCCAAATGGGACAGCGTATGTAACGGACGTCGGCATGGTCGGCTCCAAGGAAGGCGTGCTCGGTATGGAACGAGAAGCGGTGCTGCGGAAGTTTAAGACACAGCTGCCAGTTCGATTTGTCGTAGACGAAGGCAAGTGGATGTTCCATGCGGTAGTCGTCGAAATAGACGACGAGACAGGCCGTGCGAAGAAGTTTGAGAAGATTCGCATTCGTGAAGACGAATGGATCATGAGCTAGCACATATCTCGTATTCGTTCAAGAGAAGGAGCATACTGCCTCCTTCTCTTTTGCTTTATGTCATACACGGCAGAATATAATGAATCGAATGAGCTTCGTTCTTGCCGCGAATTTACGATAAATGGTCATGAAATGCTGTTTTGGAGCATACAAGTGAATCATAGCCATGAACGAGCATGCATTCGGGGGCCAGAAAGCTGTCGGGAACAGAGCCTCAGGACTGGAATGTTTACGAAATTCCCGAATATATTTTTGTGAATGGAGTCAGACCAACATGCCTGAGGAGGTACTTTCCATGGAAGTATTAAAGGTTTCAGCAAAATCCAATCCAAATTCGGTAGCGGGCGCGCTGGCAGGAGTGCTGCGTGAGCGAGGTGCTGCCGAACTGCAAGCGATCGGAGCAGGCGCCTTAAATCAGGCCATCAAAGCGGTTGCGATTGCTCGAGGATTCGTAGCGCCAAGCGGTGTCGATTTAATCTGTATACCGGCGTTTACCGATATTGTTATTGATGGCGAGGACCGGACGGCGATTAAGCTAATCGTTGAGCCTAGATAAGTAAAGAGCAGCAGGTGAGCGCAATTGATTCAAATGTGGTAACCTGTTTACTGTGTAAGCAGGTTTTTTGTTATGTCGGACATGCTGGTAAGGCATGTAAGAACACAACTCGAGCAGGAATGAACTAATCAGATGAAGGGGAATTGTTGAAATGAGAAGAGTAATCGATTTTCATTGTGATGTACTGTACAAGATGCTGTATCAAGGCAAGCTTGATTTCACTGAAGAAGCTTTGCTTGATGTGACGCTTCCGCGCTTAAAGCAGGGTAATGTCGGAATGCAGGTGATGGCTCTATTTCTAGAGCGCAACCTCATAACGGGTCCTCCGCGCTTCTCGCAGATTCTTAGAGCGATAGATTTATTCCGCGAGCAAATCCTGAAGCAGCCTAATGTAATGCCGATCCTTTCGAAAGAGGATGTGGATCAGTGGGAGCAGAATCCTGATAAGATCGGAATGATCCTGTCTCTTGAGGGGGTTGATGCGCTGGAAGGCGATCTCGTATACCTCCGTACGGCTCACGCGCTAGGAGTGCGGTTTGTAGGTTTATGCTGGAACGATGCCAACTGGGCTGTAGACGGCGCACAGGAACCGCGTAAAGGCGGGTTCTCAACTGATGGAATCGAGCTAATCCGTGAGTGCGATCGCTTAGGCCTTACTATGGATGTAAGCCATCTGAATGAGCGCGCGTTCTGGCAATTGCTAGAATTGACGGAGCGTCCGTTTATTGCATCCCACTCTAATTCAGCGCATGTGATGCCGCATGTGCGCAACCTTACGGATGAACAGGTGAGAGCGATCATCGAGCGCAACGGAAGAATTGGCATTACATATGTACCTTATTTTGTTACAGAGCAGGAGACAGCAGGAATCGATGATCTGATGCTTCATATAGATCGAATCTGTGAATTGGGCGGCCAAGACCACATTATGCTTGGTTCAGACTTTGACGGCATTGATCGCAAGATTACCGGACTCGAGCATGCGGGTCAGCACGGTAACTTGCTCGCTGCTGTTGAGCGCCGATACGGCTCTGATTTCGCAGATAAACTTGCATCGGGCAACGCTGTGAGATTTTTGAAGGAACAGCTGCCATCCCGCAACAATCTGTGAACGATTTGTGACTATTCATCTCGACACGATATTAAATCTATCGAATCTCGCTATTGAGGACAACCGAGAAAACGCTTGCTTTTTCCAACGGGCAGTCATAGAATGAGGATGACTCATGCATTTCTAATATTTTACTTGTAATATTATGGCGAATATTTGCGAATATGCACTGTCTCTTTCTTACTCGATCGAGGCAAATGCGAGTCAGCTTAAAGGAGTGGGCGAGCTTGATTAGTCAATTGTCATGGAAAATCGGGGGTCAGCAAGGGGAAGGCGTTGAAAGTACGGATCGTATCTTCTCTACAGCATTGAATCGCTTGGGCTATTATTTATACGGATACCGTCACTTCTCTTCCCGCATTAAGGGTGGACATACGAACAATAAGATTAGAATTAGTACAAAGCCGATTCGAGCGATCTCAGACGATCTAGACATACTAGTTGCTTTTGACCAAGAATCCATTGATTTGAACGCGCGCGAGCTGCGTCCTGGCGGCGTTGTCGTCGCTGATGCGAAGTTCAATCCAACTATACCAGCAGGTATAGATGCAAGATTGTTTGCTGTACCAATCACGGCAATCGCTGAAGATCTCGGAACATCTCTGATGAAGAACATGGTTGCCTCAGGCGCCTCTTGGGCACTGCTTGGGCTGCCAATTGAAGTATTTAACAAAGCGGTGGAAGAAGAATTCGGTCGCAAAGGTCCTGCTGTGGTAGAGAAGAACGTTGAAGCAGTGCGCCGCGGCGCGGAGTTCGTGCTTGAACAGGCGGGGGGGCCGCTTGAAGAGTTTAAGCTGGAGCCTGCTGACGGCAAGCAGAAGCTGTTCATGATCGGCAACGATGCGTTGGCGCTTGGTGCGCTTGCTGCAGGATGCCGAATCATGTCCGCATATCCAATCACACCTGCTTCTGAGATAATGGAATATTTGATTAAGCATCTGCCGAAGTTCGGTGGAACCGTCGTTCAGACGGAAGATGAGATTGCTGCATGTACGATGGCGATCGGCGCCAACTATGCGGGCGTACGTTCCATGACAGCTTCCGCTGGTCCTGGTCTGTCGCTCATGATGGAAGCGATCGGTCTGTCAGGTATGACCGAAACTCCGCTTGTAATCGTCAATACGCAGCGCGGAGGACCAAGTACCGGTCTGCCGACGAAGCAGGAGCAAAGTGACGTTAACGCTATGATCTACGGTACGCACGGTGAGATTCCTAAGATCGTAATCGCGCCAAGCTCTATCGAAGATTGCTTCTATGATATGATCGAAGCCTTCAACTTGGCAGAGAAATACCAATGTCCAGTTATCGTGCTGACAGACTTGCAGCTATCGCTAGGCAAGCAATCCTGTGATGCGCTTGATTATGAGCGCATCGTGATCGACCGCGGCAATCTTGTCAAGGATATGCCGGCATTGGAAGATAACGCACAGTTCAAGCGTTATGAATTCACGAAGGACGGTATCTCCCCACGTGTTCTGCCTGGCGAGAAGGGCGGTCTTCACCATGTAACCGGCGTAGAACACGACGAGACAGGCCGTCCATCCGAGAGCGCAATCAACCGCAAGAAGATGATGGATAAGCGTCTGCATAAGCTGGATGATCTTCAGGTTAGAGATGCGATCCGTGTGGATGCGCCATATGAGAATCCTGACGTCTTGATCGTAGGCATGGGCTCCACTGGCGGCACTATTGACCAGGCGAGATTGGTTATGGAACAGGACGGCTTGACGACGAACCATATTACGATTCGCCAGCTTTATCCGTTCCCGACAGAAGCATTCCGAGCGTATGCTGAGCGCGCGAATAGGATTGTCGTGCTTGAAAATAATGCGACAGGTCAATTGGCTAACCAGATCAAATTAAACGTTGGCTGCGCGGATAAGATCGAAAGCATCACGAAGTATGACGGTACGCCGTTCTTGCCAAGCGAAGTCTACAAACAAAGCAAGGAGTTGGTGAGCAATGGCAACATTTAAGGAGTTCCGCAACAATGTGAAGCCAAACTGGTGCCCTGGCTGTGGAGACTTTTCTGTGCAAGCTTCTATCCAACGTGCTGCTGCTAATGTTGGCTTAGAGCCTGAGAAATTAGCTGTCATCTCCGGTATCGGTTGCTCCGGTCGGATCTCAGGATATATTAACGCTTACGGTTTCCATACGATTCATGGCCGCTCGCTGCCGGTTGCTCAAGGCGTTAAGCTTGCCAACCGCGATCTTACGGTTATCGCTTCCGGCGGTGACGGAGACGGCTTCGCGATCGGCATGGGTCACACGATACATGCGATTCGCCGCAATATCAACATGACGTATATCGTTATGGATAATCAGATTTACGGCTTGACGAAGGGTCAAACGTCGCCTCGAAGCGCAGTTGGCTTCAAGACGAAGAGTACACCGGAAGGCTCGATCGAGTCGACATTGTCACCGCTCGAGATCGCGCTTGCATCAGGTGCTACTTTCGTAGCACAGTCGTTCTCAAGCGATCTGAAGCAGTTAACATCGCTGATCGAGCAAGGGATTCAGCATGAGGGCTTCTCCTTGATCAACGTGTTCAGCCCATGCGTAACCTTCAACAAGATCAATACGTATGACTGGTTCAAGGAAAATATCGTCAACCTGGATACGGTTGAAGGATACGATCCTACTAACCGTATAGGTGCGATGACGAAGCTGATGGAAACAAACGGTATGATTACCGGCTTGATCTATCAAGACAAGAACAAGAAGTCGTACGAAAACCAGATATCGGGCTTCCGTCAGGAGCCATTGGTGGAGCAAGATATTCAGATTTCACGGGAATCATTCGATAAATTATTAACAGAGTTCAAGTAATTGTTGGAAAAGGCATACGTCATGTGACGTATGCCTTGTTTATTTTTCAAATTAGCGTAGTATAATAGGTGTTGGTTTAACATAGAGAGATATTTGAGAGGTGGAAGTTTTATGAAAACCGTACCAGTCGGCGTATCCGCTCGTCACATTCATTTGACTCAAGAGCATGTAGAGAAATTGTTTGGAGCTGGATATCAATTAACAGAATTCAAACCGTTGTCCCAACCAGGACAATACGCAGCTAACGAAACTGTAGAAGTAATCGGTCCTAAAGGTTCCTTCAAGAAAGTTCGTATTCTTGGACCTGCTCGTCCTGCTTCCCAATTGGAAGTATCCCGCACGGATTCCTTTGCGCTTGGCGTTAAGGCACCGGTTCGTGAGTCCGGCAACACAGAAGGCACACCAGGAATTAAGCTTGTTGGCCCAGCAGGTGAAGTTGAGCTCGAAGAAGGCGTCATCGTTGCTGCTCGCCATATTCATTTCCATACATCTGATGCTGAGAAGTGGGGCATTCAAGATAAGCAGAAGCTGCGTGTACGCGTAGGTGGAGATCGCGGCGTTGTATTTGAGAACGTAATTGCACGCGTATCGCCTAACTTTGCGTTGGACATGCATATTGATACAGATGAAGCGAATGCTGCTGCTGTTAATAACGGCGACATGGCTGAAATTGTAGAATAATAATGGAACGCGCTGTACAAGGTGCGCTATGATTCAAGAAGGAGTTGCTCCAATAGGGGCGCTCCTTTTTGTCATTTTACAAACTAGAAATAAAAAAGGATGCGGATAAACGCAGTTCAAGCTGCGGCGTGGAATCCTATATGAATAAATGTTATAATTTGAAGGATGCTTAATTTGAAGTTTATGTGAATGATTAGAATGATATACCCTATACATGGAGAAGGAGTGACCATAGGAATGAGTCAAGAGAAGAAGGATTACTCCAAATATTTTGACTTTTCACAAGCGAAGGTAATCTCTGAGGACGAGACAGGCAAGAAGATTCGTCTGAACGGCCGTGAAATTCATATTATGTCAGAACCAAATCATAAGGAAGAGAAGAAGCGGGGCAAGCAAGCTGTACAAGTTCATTACGAAGAAGCAGTTCCCGAATCTCTGCGCAATATTGGTAACGGTAAGCGTTATCTTATCTATACATTTGGCTGCCAAATGAATGAGCATGATACGGAGACGATGAGCGGTCTTCTTGATGAGATGGGCTATGAGAAGACGACTGAACGAAAACTCGCGGATATTATCCTGCTGAATACGTGTGCGATCCGTGAAAACGCGGAAGACAAGGTATTTGGCGAGCTAGGTCACTTAAAGACGCTGAAGCTTGAACGCCCAGGCCTGATTCTTGGTGTATGCGGCTGTATGTCGCAGGAAGAGTCGGTTGTGAAGCGGATTATGCAGAAGCATCCATTTGTAGATATGATATTCGGAACACATAATATTCATAGATTGCCTTACTTGGTTCGCGATGCGCTGTTTAACAAGGAAATGGTGGTTGACGTATGGTCTAAGGAAGGCGACATTATTGAGAATCTGCCGAAGAAGCGTTCTGGGATGCGCGCTTGGGTGAACATTATGTACGGATGTGATAAGTTCTGTACATACTGCATTGTGCCATATACGCGTGGTAAAGAACGTAGCAGACGTCCAGAGGACGTAATTGCTGAGGTACGCGAACTGGCGCGTCAAGGTTATAAAGAAATTACACTGCTCGGTCAAAATGTGAACGCCTATGGCAAGGACTTCGAAGACATTACGTATCGACTTGGCGACTTGATGGACGATATTCGCAAGATCGACATCCCTCGAATTCGTTTCACAACCTCGCATCCACGTGACTTTGATGATCACTTAATCGAGGTGCTGGCGAAGCGAGGGAATCTTGTTGAGCATATCCATCTTCCCGTTCAATCTGGCAGCAGCGCGGTATTGAAAAAGATGAGCCGAAAGTACGACCGCGAGTTGTTCCTGACACTAGCTGGCAAGATTAAAGCGGCTATCCCAGATGTAGTTCTGACCACGGATATCATAGTAGGATTTCCCGGCGAAACGGATGAACAGTTTGAGGAAACGATAACGCTTGTTAAGGAAGTAGGATTTGACTTTGCTTTCACCTTCATCTACTCACCGCGAGAAGGTACTCCTGCTGCAGGTATGGAAGATAATGTGCCGATGGATGTGAAGAAGGCGCGTCTACAGCGTTTAAACGACGTCATGCAGGAGCTCAGCCGTAAGAGCAATGATAATATGCTCGGTCAGACGGTAGAGGTGCTTGTTGAGAGCGAGAGCAAGAACAATGCTGAGGTATTGTCTGGACGAACGCGCACGAATAAGCTAGTACACTTTACAGGCGGTAAGGAATTGATTGGCCAATTCGTTCATGTCAAAATTAGTGAAATAAAGTCGTTTTACATCAAGGGCGAGCTTGTCACAGAACCGATGCAAAAGAGTTCTTAAATATTTAGGGAAAATCAGTTACAATGGAGATAAATGTCATATCCTCCTCGGGGGAAGACTCTTGAATGAGATGGGAGAGGTTCTCGTTGGCTGACCAAGAACAGCATTCGCACCGCGATCATGATCACGATCATGACCATATGAACTGTGATGTTCCTAAGTTCAACACTCGCGACCTGTTGGTGCGAGAAGATATTATGGAGAAGGCTAAGCATCTTGCGGATCTGATCCTCACCACGGATGAAGTGAAGCATTTCCAACAAGCGGAGAAGCAGATTCAAGCGCATACTCACTTACAGGAAGTCATTGCCCAGCTGAAGAAGAAACAGAAGGAGATTGTCGCCTTCGAATCGTTTCAGAATAAGCAGATGGTGGAGAAGATTGAGGGGGAGATCAGCGCCCTGCAGGATGAAATAGACAACATTCCACTCGTCGTAGAATTTCAGCAGAGCCAGACCGATGTCAATTACTTGCTGCAGATGATCATGTCTGTAATCCGTGATACAGTGGCTGAGAAGATTGAGGTTGAGCAGGCGAAGGTTGAAGAACCGACTGAATGCGACTAATATAGTAAGACAGAAAAAGGCGATTGAGGGGACTCAATCGTCTTTCTCTTTACATAACAAGCTATTTCATATGATTCAGCAGCGAAACCACAAATGATCCATCAAGCAAGCATTTTACGAAATTCCGCAGTCAGAAGCGGCACAATCTCGAATAGATCTCCCACGATGCTGTAATCAGCTACTTGGAAGATGGGTGCATTAGGATCTGTATTAATGGCTACGATTACTCGTGAATGGCTCATGCCTGCCAAATGTTGAATAGCTCCGCTGATCCCGCAAGCAAAATAAATCTCCGGAGTGACAACCCTGCCAGTCTGCCCGATCTGAATGGAACGGTCGCAATAGCCGGCATCGCAGGCACCGCGAGTGGCACCTACAGCACCGTTCAGTACGAGTGCCAGCTGTTCTAGCGTCTTGAAGCCCTCAGCACTCCTAACGCCTCTGCCGCCGGAAATAATAATCTTGGCTTCCGATAGATTTACGGAACCAGTCATTCGTTGGACGACATGTTTAACTGTCGTACGAAGCGAGACTGCAGGCAATTGAAGTTTGGTGATGTTAGTAGTAGCGGGCATATCGCTCCCTGTTATGGACTGCAGCCTATGAACTGGAGCTAAGCTACTAGGCTGAATATTAATGATACATGGCTTGGTATCATGCTTGAGATAGTAGGATACAAGTTCTTTTCCAGCACGGCTCGGATGTACAATCTCCCAACTGGATTCCAACCTGCGAACATCGACAGCATCGGATATTAGACTTGCATGTGTATTTGAGGCTAACATCGGGGCTAGCTCACGTCCCATTGCTGTATTGCCGAATAACAGAATGTCCGGTTTATACTTGTCGTAAAATGTGCATATTGCCGAAAAGTAAATATCGGATTCATAATATTTGAAGGATTCATCATCAGCAAGCACGAGCTGGTGAATGCCAAGAGCTTCAAGCTGTGCAGCAGGTTCTTGCAGTCGATATCCTACGAGCAATGCGATAATTCGATCACCTTGTTCATATAGTTGCTCTGCTGCCTGCATCGCCTCGAATGTAACCTGTCGAAGCTGTTGACCTCTCATTTCTGCGATCACAGCGATACTGCGTCCCATGGCTAGACACGCTCCTTTAACTTACATCGGATATGAAAGACTCGCTTCTTGCATCTGCACATGTTATTACTAATCCTTCTTTACTCTTTGTCAAAAATATATGCATCGTACAGGCGAACATTTCTGTTGCGGCGTATTAATTGTCTATTCCTAACATAAGCATCAACATACGTAATTATAGTGAGAAAGCCCACATCAGCCGTTTTTTTTTGAGCTTTAATGACTAGTCTTACGCTCACTCCAATGAATTCCATTTATTACTATTATCACGATTTCTGATTCCAGTATAACGCTTTTTGCGGGGAGTGAAAGTAGGCATAACCGATAATATGTGTGATTTACGATTTATTTCACAATTGAATATGAGAGCGTTTACAGAATGGATTGCCATAATTCATTCTTATCTAAATGAAGGTGAAGGGGGAAGTCGGATTTATATGCTGCATTAGCGTCAACAACGGATGTATGCATGTTCATTTGAAGATGGGTAGAAGATTATAGCCGTACGCACGGCGGGGGAGTGAAGCTGCATGTATGGAGAAAGACCTTGGTTAGGTCATTATCCTCCAGAGGTCGCACATTCATATGAATATCCCAATGACAATCTTGCACAATTACTCGTGAATACAGCTGAACAATTTCCTCAACATGACGCACTTGACTTTCTAGGCAAGCGAATGAGCTATGAGCAGGTTCTGGAGGGTGCCTACAGATTTGCAGATGGTTTGATAAATTTAGGGGTAAAAAAGGGTGACCGTGTAGCGCTGATGCTGCCGAACTGTCCGCAAATGCTCATTTCGTATTATGGTACTCTTATGATGGGCGGAATCGTCGTGATGACCAATCCCCTCTACGTTGAAGGTGAATTATCTCACCAGCTTCGCGATTCCGGCGCAGTCGCCATCGTAACGCTTGATCAGTTGTTCGAGCGTGTCAATAATGTCCGCAAGCTGACCAATGTAGAGCATGTTATCGTTGGCTCGATTGCTGAATATTTGCCATTTCCTAAAAATATGCTATACAAAATAAAGGCTAAAAAGGACGGTCAAAAGCTGGATGTGCCTGAACTTCCGTACGTGCACCGTTTTCGTTCTTGGCTAAGCAAACAGAAGCCTGTCGAGGCTTGTATTGAGGTAGACGGTGAGAACGATATCGCAATGCTTCAATATACAGGTGGCACTACAGGTGTAGCGAAAGGGGTCATGCTGACTCACAAGAACCTCATGTCCAATACGATCCAAGCGACAAATTGGTTCTATAAAGCAAGGCCTGGAAAAGAAGTGTTTCTCGGTGCACTGCCCTGCTTCCATGTGTTTGGCTTAACCGTGCTCTTGAATCAAGCGGTATACATTGCAGGGGAACTCGTCTTGCTGCCGCGGTTTGATGTCAAAACAGTACTAACGCAAATACAGAAGAAGAAGGCTACGATATTCCCGGGAGCTCCGACGATGTATATCGCGATTAACCACGCTAAAGATATTAAATCATATGATATCAGCTCGATACGAGCATGTGTCAGCGGGTCCGCGCCGCTGCCTGTCGAAGTACAAGAAACATTCGAATCGTTGAGTGGAGGGCGACTGATCGAAGGATTTGGATTGACGGAAGCCTCCCCAATCACACATGCCAATAATATATGGGGTTATCGCAAGATCGGCTCTGTCGGGATACCTTTCCCAGATACAGAAGCGGCGATCGTAAACTCGGAGACCGGCGAAGAGCTTCCGGTTGGAGAGATCGGTGAATTAATCGTTCGCGGACCGCAGGTAATGAAGGGGTATTGGCAGCGTCCAGAGGATACGGCTGCCGTGCTGCGCAATGGATGGCTGTATACAGGCGATATGGGCCGCATGGATCAAGAAGGCTTCTTCTATATCGTGGATCGCAAGAAGGATATGATCAATGCGAGCGGCTTCAAGGTGTACCCTCGCGACGTTGAAGAGGTGCTGTTCGAGCACCCTGATGTGAAGGAGGCTGTTGTCATCGGGGTTCCTGATCCGTATCGCGGTGAAACAGTGAAGGCATTCATCGTCTTGAAGGACGACGCGAAGCTCACCAAGGAGCAGGTCATGGCTTGGTGCCGCGGCAGGCTGGCAGCTTTCAAGGTTCCACGCATCGTGGAGTTCAGGAGCGAATTGCCAAAGACGATGATCGGTAAAGTACTCAGGCGTAAGTTAATTGAAGAGGAACTCGCGAACAATAATAAGGATTCTCCAACTTGAATGGACGTGAAGCAGCAAGTTGAAGTAAAATATAAGATGATAGTTTGTTGAAACTGCCCTGTAAACCGGTCGTATCACAGCGACCGGTTCGTGTTGTTCAGGGAAGGAGTTAAGAATTGGGGGATCGTAGGGATATGATGCAAGAGAGTAATGTGAAAGCGACGGATATGGTTGCCAAGATTCACGAAATTGAAGAGCAGGCTAAGGATACGTTTTGGGGGTACTTAGGTTGTAAGATTGTTGAACTGAATGAGCAGGAAGCGATTGTCAGCATGGAGGTTAAACCGCATCACTTAAATATGATGGGGCTCGTAAATGGCGGCGTAACCGCTTCGCTGATCGACAATACGTTTGGGATGCTCGGTGTGGCCGCTCGTCCGGAATATTCTATGGTGACAAGCGATCTTAATCTTAACTATGTTGCACCGTTTACAGAGGGAACTTTATTCGTGAAGGCCCATATTGTACATGCTGACAATCGGACGCTAACTTGCTATGCCACAGTAAGCGATGAACAAGGCCGTATAGGTACGATAGGAACAGGAACCTTCCGAGCTAAGCGCAAGTGATTGCGGCTAGGTTGACAATTTGTTCTGATTTGCCATAATAACGGTAACATCATTTGTTAGATAATAACAGCCTTTAGGCGAAGGAGCTGCTAGTTATGAAAGCTTTAATCGTCGTAGATTACACCTATGATTTTGTGATCGGAAAGCTGCCTTGCGGCGATCCAGCAGTAGCTATTGAACAGCGGATTGCCGAATTGACGGAGCAATATGCATCTAACGGTGACTTTGTCGTTATGGCAGTTGATGTTCATGATGAGAATGATGCATTTCATCCTGAAACGAAGCTGTTTCCACCGCATAATATACGCGGAACATCGGGACGTGATCTGTACGGTAAGCTGAAGGAAGTGTACGACCAGTATCAGGACAGCATCTATTGGATGGATAAGACTCGGTACAGCGCTTTTTGCGGTACTGATCTCGATATGCGGCTGCGGGCGCTGGGTGTGAAGGAACTGCACATCGTTGGCGTGTGCACGGATATCTGTGTTCTCCACACAGCAATAGAAGCTTACAATCTAGGTTATACAATCGTTATCCACGAAGATGCTGTAGCCAGCTTCAATGATCAAGCGCATCATTGGGCATTGCAGCATTTTCGCAATACATTGGGCGCTGAGGTTGTGAGCGGCTGAAGAGCCAAGCCCAACAGATAAGCAGAAAGAAGGGACTTCTATGAATATGTCCATGGCGCTGCACACCGACAAATATCAAATCAACATGATGTACGCCCATTGGAAAAATGGTACTCACGAGCAGTGGTCGGTATTTGAAGCGTTTTTCCGCAAGATGCCGTTCGGCAATGGTTACGCTGTATGTGCTGGACTGGAGCGCATCATTGAGTACATTGAAAATCTTCGCTTCACAGATGAAGACATCGAATATTTGCGTGAGCAGGAAGAAATGTATGATGATGCATTTTTGGAAGAGCTGCGCACATTCCGATTTACGGGGCACTTGGATGCTGTACGGGAAGGTACGCTCGTATTCGCGAATGAGCCGCTGCTGCGTATAGAGGGCCGCATATTCGAAACTCAGCTGATCGAAACAGCGCTGCTGAATTTTATGAACTACCAGACGCTGATTGCCACGAAAGCTTCACGCATTAAGCAGGTTGCAAAGGACGATATCCTCATGGAATTCGGTACTCGCCGTGCACAGGAAGCAGATGCTGCGCTGTGGGGTGCTCGAGCCGCATACCTGGCTGGATTTCATGCGACTTCAAATATGCTCGCTGGGCGGTTGTTCGGTATTCCAACGAAGGGTACTCACGCACATGCTTGGGTGCAAAGTTTCACAAATGAGCTTGAGGCATTCCGTAAATATGCTGAAGCGCTGCCTAATCAGGTCACACTGCTTGTGGATACATATGACACGCTGCACAGCGGAATTCCGAACGCGATAGAGATCGCTCGCGAGCTTGAGAAGCAAGGCAAGCGGCTGCTCTCTATTCGTTTGGACAGCGGCGATCTGTCGTATCTGTCGATTGAAGCGCGCCGTATGCTGGACGAAGCAGGCCTGCAGGATGTGAAGATCGTAGCTTCGAACGATCTGGATGAGCATACGATCTCGGATCTGAAGATGCAGGGCGCGAAGATTACGAGCTGGGGTGTCGGCACACAGCTTATCACGGCAGCTGACCAGCCGTCTCTTGGCGGTGTATATAAACTTGTTGAACGTGAAGTGAACGGGAAGATGGAGCCGACGATCAAGATATCGGCGAATCCTGAGAAGGTTATCTATCCTGGCAAGAAGGATGTATATCGAATCATTCATCCGAAGAAGAGGAAAGCGATCGCGGATTATATCTGTCTCGCTGGAGAGCAGGATGTTGAGCAGCGATCTCGTCTCAAGCTGTTCGATCCGCTTCATCCCTACATGCATAAGTACGTGGACAACTATGATTATATTCGATTGCTGACGCCGATCTTCCGTGAAGGGGAGCTTGTGTATGAGCGGCCTTCACTCGAAGAGATTCGTGAGCATCATAAGAACCAGATCAATATGTTCTGGTCGGAATATTTGCGCAAGACGAATCCTGAACCGTATCATGTGGATTTTAGTACTAGAGCATGGCAGCTGAAGCGGGATATGATTGAGCTGTATGTACAGGAGAAAGAGCAGCTGCGAGCGCTGCGTCAAGACGATACTGATGAAGCGGATGATGAGGAGTTGTCTTAACATAAGTGCTGTCGCTGTCGCGTGAACCATTATGATAGAGCGGGGGAGTTATGATGGGACAGGAGTTCGAGCAAGTCTCGGCAGCAGTCCGAGTGGGGGAAACTCGCACAAGTAAGGTGTTTACTGCGACTAACGGCTTTACAGCGGGGATTGAGGGTCCTGCATGCGATTGGGCAGGCAATCTCTACGCAGTTAATTACGAGCGCGCTGGGACGATCGGCCGAGTTACGCCGGAGGGCGAGTGCTCGGTGTTCCTGCAGCTGCCTGAAGGCAGCATCGCGAACGGAATTCGCTTTAATGCGGCGGGCGATATGCTGATGGCGGATTATGTGGGGCATAACATCTGGAAGTACAACATGGAGCGGCAGGAGCTATCGTTGCATGCGCATGAGCCGGCAATGAATCAACCGAACGATATATGTATCACGGCATCGGACATCGTATTCGCAAGTGATCCGAATTGGGATAATGAGACAGGTCAGTTGTGGCGAATACTTCCTGATGGGACTGTAACGCTGATCGAAGCTGGTATGGGGACGACGAACGGCATTGAGGTTAGTCCATCTGAAGATACGCTTTATGTTAATGAAACGGTG
Source organism: Paenibacillus marinisediminis (assembly GCF_054343325.1). Classification (NCBI taxonomy): domain Bacteria; kingdom Bacillati; phylum Bacillota; class Bacilli; order Caryophanales; family Paenibacillaceae; genus Paenibacillus; species Paenibacillus marinisediminis. Next base: position 576,064 of record NZ_JBTGUH010000002.1, on the reverse strand, counting down.
CAGCGCCGAATCTGGAAATACGATTTGTCGGAGCAGGGCGAGTTGTCCAACAAGCGCTTGTTTGCGTCCTTTGAGGATTACGGATTGGACGGAATGAGATGCGATGCTGACGGCAAGCTGTATGTAACCCGCTTCGGAAAAGGTACAGTAGCCGTATTTAACTCAGATGGAGAGCTGGTTGAGGAGATTCGTCTACATGGGAGTGACTGCACGAATTTAACTTTTGGCGGACCTGACGGAAGAACGGTGTATGTGACCATTTCGGATAATGGCAACGTGGAGACTTTCCAAGCAGATTGCCGCGGTCGCTGCCGCAAGCTGCTCGATCGATAATTGAATACGATGTAAGTCTTAGAGGGCTGCTTAAGCATGGGATTTTTGACGCTGGCAGCTCTCTTTCTTATTGTTAGGGTGACTTCATGCTTAGAAAATGAAATGTGAACAGAGCTTCGATATCTAGTTTTTATGATTAGATCTGATATTAATGATAGTATTGGTTGATTATTAACTACATTAAATATATGTATACTGGCGAAGGAATACTGCCTTATTTGGCAGGGGGAATTTATTTAATGTGGTTAATTAATGAGTGTGCTGAACTGCTCGAACATCGCTGCGTGTGCGTAAACGGGATATCCCGTTTACGGGTCACCGACGCGCGAACCGCACGCTGTAACGATGCCCCGCTCAGCCATCGCCGCCCACGTGAAAGCGGGTTTGTCCCGTTAACGGGCTAGCATTTGTGTGCGCCGCACGCTGTAACGGGGAAAAACCAAGTTAACTCGCGCACGCTGACCCGCTCGTGTATCGGCGCTCCCGCGAAAGCGGGTTTTTCCCCGTTAACGGGCTAGCTTTGCTTGCGCCACACGCTGTAACTGGGAAAAACCAAGTTAACTCGCGCGCAATGCCCCGCTCAGCCATCGCCGCCCACGTGAAAGCGGGTTTTTCCCCGTTAACGGGCTAGCTTTGCATTCGCCGTACGCTGTAACGGTGAAAAAGGGGGTAAACTCGCCTCCGCACTATCCCCGAGAAATAATCACCCATTATTTCTCGGGAAACCGCAGGTTTCGCCACTTCACCGCAGGAACGTGGCGACCGATGTCACATCAGGTGCATTTTATAGCGGTTTTAAGGTAATGAGGTCGCGCTGACCGAGGTCGTCCACCATATCCAGCCATGCCTGCGGCTTGTTTGGAAGCACTCTATAGTACCACTGAAGAAAATCTACGACTAAGCTTGCTGGAACAGAATCCTGTTCACCCAACATAGGCATGAATCCGAAGTCGAGCCCAGATACAGCGGCACCGTCATTTTCCCAAGAAGGATGAACATAAGGAAAGTCTAGTCTCTCATAGCCAAGATGGGACAGCACTTCGCGGCGTACATAAGGGTTCATTGTCATGACCCCGCCGAAGTCAGCGTTCTGAACGTGATAAGGATCGTAGATCTCAGCGAACATCCCGATTAGACGCGTGCCGGCAGCTGCAGCGAGCCGCACCAGATCGCGTTCACGTTCCTTGAACAGGAAACGTCCAATGCCTAGTCCAGGACGCCCAATGATGGTGAAGTCGGTCATAGCTACCTCCAGATGCTCCACATAACGGTATTCCGTAGCGCCTACAACTTCATCCTCATACACAGCAACATATACATGGATGGAGGGGTCCTCAAGCGGCTCGCGCCATAGGTCATACGCAAGCACTTCTTCTTTCGGAAAGATGCTGCCCATAAGGTTGTGCATTTTACGGAATAATGGATCTTCAATTGATGTGATGCGTACATAAGACAACGTTGAGGACATGATAAGAGCTCCTTTATCATTAGTATAGTTCATTCCTTAATGCCATTAACTATGAAGGGGTTTCGCCACTCCATAAGCAGACCGCAATTGCAGGACTCCTCGTCATCCAAATAATTATGAATCACCTCAACGGGAGTTCTCCCACAGCGAAGCAGAAAAGTAATGACTGGGTCGCGTAATTCGCCCTTCAAGACAGCAGAAACATATTGCTCAGGAGTCATGCGATCATTAACCTTGTAATAGCCAGGCATCCGACCGCCGCCAAGAAGGCGAGTAAGGCGATGATGGACGACGACCTGATACATCGCTTGCATGAGAATGCGACCAATGCCGCAGGCACGGTACTGTGGTCTGACACTAATATCTACCACGTACAGCGTATCGCCATCTACTCGATGGGTACCGATATAGCCATTGTCGGTTACCTCCGCCCAAGGCAAGTGAACAGTATGTCCTTCGCTCTTCATAAGCAGTCCAGTCATCGACCCGATCAGTGTCCCATCGAACTCGACGCATAGCGCGCCATCGGGAAATAATCGCACATGATTCCGAATTTGCGCTTCATTCCACCACAGCTCCTCAGGAAAAGGGGGTGGAAAGCATTCGCGTTGAATGTCAATCAAAGCATCGATATCGTTCTCATTGTATGAACGGATGGTAATAAGAATCGGCTTATGTTCATGAAAAACATACATCTGCTGATACATCTGGTCACTCCTTTGATACCTAAGTGCTACGACCAATCGGAGTACAGATCAGTGCGGCGGTCGCGCCATGTCGTGACCGAGCCTTTCTCGCGCACACGGTACAGGAGCTCTAGATTCAGATCGGCCGTAATGATCATATCGTTATTAATCTCGCCTTCAGCGATAATGCCGCGCGGAGGGAATGGGATATCATTCGGTGAGATTACAGCAGCCTGGCCATAATTGGAACGCATAAAGTCCACCGTATCCAGGGAACCTACTGTTCCAGTTACGACGACGTAGACTTGATTCTCAATGGCGCGCGCGTGGCAGCAATACCGAACGCGATAGAAGCCTTGGCGTTCATCCGTGCATGATGGACAGAAGATGATATCGGCTCCTTTTGCACGTACCATGCGTACGATTTCCGGAAACTCGATATCGTAGCAGGTGAGCATCGCAATTGTACCTTTACTAGTGTGAAATACTTGTACCCCATCGCCGGCAGCCATGTTCCATTCCGTAACCTCTGTTGGAGTGATATGCAGCTTGGCTTGCTCTGCAATAGAACCGTCCGGGTAAAATAAATGCGCCACATTGTACAGCTTGCCCTCTCGCTCGATAACGTGCGTGCCTCCGATGAGGTGCATGCCGTATTGTTGAGCTAGTCGGCTGAACAGATTCGTATAGTCTTCCGTAAAGGAAGGCAAGTCTTGAATCGAAAGAGCAGCTCCATCGGTACTGCCAATCGACATCAATTGGGTCGTCATAAATTCGGGGAACAGGACGAAATCCGTCTCGTACTCGGATGCGGTACGAACATAATGTTCTACTTGATGGGCAAAGTCCTCGAACTTATGAATGGTATGCAGGTGATACTGCACAGCGGATACGCGAATACTCATCTTGAGGCACCTCCATATTAATCACATCATAACCTCTATTATTATGAAGGAGACTATATTATAAGGCAATAACTTCCAACAGCTATGTGCAGTGATCGGTTACCAATTGAACTATGTATAGACTCAACGAACTGGAATAATTGAAAAAGGAGCTTACCTCAGCAGTCGAGTAATCAACCACTTAGTAAGCTCCTGACATGTAGAATAACGTTACAACTCGTGATCAGGGAAAATGGAATGTATCGCTTCTTTCATCACCTTGGCGGAGTGATGCAGCTTGTCTAGCTCATCCCCATTGAGTACTAACTCGACTACATCCTTGATTCCGTTACGGTTAATAACCGCGGGTACACCGATATAGAGATCATTTAAGCCGTATTGCCCGCTAAGATAAGCGGAGACAGATAAGATGCTGTTTTCGTTACGTAGTACCGCAGTTGTCAAGCGTGCGAGACCCATCGCTATACCGTAGTGGGTAGCTCCTTTTCGTTCGATAATATGATAAGCGGCATCACGAACGTTGGTAAAGATCTCTTCAAAACGTTCTGGTGTAGGTACGGGATGTCTAGCAAGATAATCTGACAAGCGCAGCCCGCCGATTGTAACGTGGCTCCATACCGGCAGCTCAGTGTCACCATGTTCACCCATAATGTACGCATGCACACTTCTTGGATCGATTTCCAGCTCATCGCTAATCAAGAATCTAAGACGAGAGCTGTCCAGAATCGTACCGGAGCCGATAACGCGGCTAGGAGGCAACCCTGAATATTTCCATGTCGCATAGGTTAGGATGTCGACTGGATTCGTAGCTATGATAAAGATTCCGTCGAAGCCGCTGTTCATAATCGATTCAACGATCTTCTTAAAGATAGCGGTATTTTTACCGATCAGATCAAGCCGCGTTTCACCAGGAGCCTGATTGGCCCCAGCCGATATGACGACGATATCAGCATCCTTACAATCACTGTAATCTCCAGCCCAGATGCGCATATTACTGGCAAACGGAATACCATGGTTTAGGTCCATGGCATCGCCTTCTGCTTTTTTGTAATTAAGGTCGATTATGACGAGCTCCGAAGCGACTCCTTGATTCAACATCGCAAAAGCATAGCTCGCTCCGACGAGACCGGACCCAATAAGAGCTACGCGCGATACTTTGCCAACTGGTTTCATATACTAACTCTCCTTGCGTTGAGGTTTGCATCAAATGTTCAGCATTCTACATACTGTTCCCAGAAAGAGTTCAGAGCATCCGCAAACACCCTCTTGCATAGGGTGGGGGGGTATGCTATGATGTGCTAGAGGTGATGACAACAATGGATAAATCCAATGAGCACAAGAATAAGCAACAGTCTTCTGAATGTATGCATGAAGAGTGCTGCCATGAAGAAGGAGTGCGTAAGAGCCATCATTCCGATGAGATGAAGAAGAGTCTTGTTCACCGTCTTAATCGAATCGAAGGCCAGGTTCGTGGAGTGAAATCGATGATCGAACGAGACACCTATTGTGACGATGTGCTCCATCAGATCGCTTCGATTGAATCAGCTCTTCATTCTGTTGGACGATTACTGCTTGCTGGCCATATGCGAAGCTGTGTCGTTGACAGGCTTCAGCAAGGTGATGATGCTGTCGTGGATGAATTGCTTGTCACCATTAACAAGCTGCTTAAATAAATCGCAGTCCATACTCTATCAGATCGAAGGAGGATTCATCATGAATACAATTACTTGGACAGTAGAAGGCATGTCTTGCGGACATTGCAAGGCTTCAGTTGAGAAGGCGGTTGCCGCGCTGGAAGCGAAAGCTGAGGTTTTCTTGAGCGAGAAGAAAGTTACGATTACTTATGATGAAGCTAAGACAACGCAAGATGCATTGCGTGAAGCCATCGAAGATCAAGGATACGATGTAGTTCAATAAGCTGCTGTATCCAAAGTGAATGAGGAGCACAAGCTTTAATCATAAAGTAGTGCTCCTTCCTACTCGTATTTTATATGCCTCATCTCATCCTCGCGTTGGATGAATTTTTTTCACCAATAATATAGGGTATAGGGGTATATTTTAGAATAGAAGGGTGTGAAGTCAGTTGGAAGAACGGACATTTCTAGTAGGTGGTATGACGTGTGCGGCGTGCGCGACCCGAATTGAAAAAGGACTGAATAAGCTTCCAGGTGTAACAGAGGCTAACGTCAATCTAGCATTAGAGCAGGCGAAGGTCGCCTATAATCCTTTAGAGACTAATATGGAGGCCATCGCGGCTAAAGTTGAACAATTGGGCTACACAGTAGAGCAAAAAAAGTTTGAATTCGATATCGCAGGCATGACGTGCGCGGCATGCGCTGCTCGGATTGAGAAGGGCCTGACAAAGGTACCGGGGGTATCGCGAGCGACTGTCAACCTTGCAACAGAAGTAGCACAAGTGGAAGGCTATAGCGTTGACGAGTCTGTACTGATCGAAAAAGTACGGAAGCTAGGTTATGAAGCAACACCGCGCTCACAGAAGGAGCGGTCGGAAGATTCTCATACGGAGCGGGCGATCAAGCAATTAAAGTGGACATTTATCATTTCGGCTATTTTATCTGCGCCGTTGCTCTGGTCTATGGTCTCTCATTTTTCGTGGACATCATGGGTGTGGCTTCCTGACATTCTCATGAATCCGTGGGTGCAGATGGCCTTAGCAGCGCCTGTTCAGTTTATTATCGGTTGGAGATTCTATCGAGGCGCCTATAAAGCATTACGCAACGGCAGCGCCAATATGGATGTGCTTATTGCTCTCGGTACATCATCGGCTTATTTCTACAGTGTGTACCTGGCATGGCAGTGGCAGATCGGCGCGATTCATCACCCTGAAATGTATTTTGAAACAAGTGCCATTCTGATTACGTTAATCTTGCTTGGCAAATGGTTCGAAGCGGCGGCTAAAGGCCGGACATCGCAAGCTATTAAAGCATTGATGGGACTTCGGGCCAAAAGTGCGACGGTCATTCGTGACGGTGAAGAAATCGTCATACCCGTTGAGCAAGTTCTGGTCGGGGATCTCGTTCGAGTGAAGCCAGGTGAGAAGATTCCGGTGGACGGCATCATCGAATCCGGCACATCTACAGTCGACGAGTCCATGTTGACTGGTGAAAGTATTCCCGTAGATAAATCGGAAGGTGACTCTGTATATGGAGCGACAGTTAATACGCATGGATCACTCATGATGCGCGCGACGAAGGTGGGCTCTGAGACAGCATTAGCGCACATTATTCGAATAGTTGAAGAATCTCAAGGCTCGAAGGCGCCGATTCAGCGAGTAGCGGACCGAATATCTGGTATTTTCGTACCGATTGTTGTCGGGATAGCCGCACTTACGTTCCTCATTACCTATTTCTTCGTACATCCGTATGAATTTCAGATCGCGTTAGAGCGGATGATTGCTGTTCTCGTAATAGCCTGCCCTTGTGCGCTCGGATTGGCAACACCAACCTCGATTATGGCAGGCACTGGCCGCGCGGCTGAATATGGCATCCTATTCCGCGGTGGAGAACAGCTGGAGACGGCCTATCGCGTTCGGACCATCATGCTCGACAAGACGGGCACGATCACAGAAGGCGAACCTTCCTTGACCGCGTTCGTTAACCAATCGGAGCACGTGGAAGCTGACTTGAAACGCTGGGTTGCTGCGGCTGAACGCAGCTCAGAGCATCCGCTCGCGAAGGCAATCGTCGACGGTTTAACGGCTGAAGGTGTAGAGAAGGTGGAGGCGGAGCAGTTCGAAGCGATACCTGGGTATGGTATACGAGCACAGGTAGAAGGGCATGTGCTCGAGATTGGTACACGTCGCTTAATGAAGCGGCAGGAGATACACATATCAGATGAGCTTGAAGCGCAGCTTCAGCAGCTGGAGCTTGAGGGCAGCACAGCGATGCTGATTGCGGTTGATGGTCTGACAGCAGGCCTAGTGGCAGCGGCAGACCGCGTGAAGTCATCATCGCAAGCGGCAATCAAGCGACTGCATGAGCTCGGATTACGAGTAGTGATGATAACTGGCGATAACACGCGAACAGCACAAGCCATTGCGGCACAGGTAGGCGTTGATGAAGTCGCGGCGGAGGTGCTTCCCGAGCAGAAGGCCGAATATGTACGCAAGTATCAGGAGCAAGGGCACTCTGTTGCAATGGTCGGTGACGGTATCAATGATGCTCCTGCACTGGCGGCGGCGGATGTCGGCTTCGCAATCGGAACAGGAACGGATGTCGCGATGGAGACGGCGGGTATCACCTTAATGCGCGGTGATCTGAACGGCATAGCGGACGCGTTGGAAATGAGCCGCCGCACGATGCGCAACATTAAGCAGAACTTGTTCTGGGCGCTGGGCTATAACAGCTTGGGTATCCCAGTCGCAGCGATGGGCTTGCTGGCTCCATGGATTGCCGGCGCGGCTATGGCCTTCAGCTCAGTATCCGTTGTGCTAAACGCGCTCCGTTTGCAGCGTGTAAAGCTATAGCTTACCAAGTAGGCATATCTCCCATTTCATGCTATGATTTATATACAGCGTTCATCGCCAGATGACTTCTAGATAAGCAAACGGAAAGATAAAGGAGGATGTTCACATGCAGCTAAAAGTGACACCTGCAGCGGCAGAACGATTCAAGACAGAATGGGGATTTGAACAAGGGGATGATATCCGTATCTTTGTACGTTACAGCGGATTCAGCAAGAGCGGCCCTTATTCATTCGGTATTATGAAAGATTCCCCGCGTGAACCCGCAACCATGACACAGACTGGCGGATTGACGTTCTACATGGAGCAGAACGACTTATGGTTTCTGGATGAAAAGGAATTGACCATCGATGAGGAGCATGAGGAGATCGTGTTTCTACGTGGGACAGAAACAGAATAAGAAATTAACTATTTGATCAAGTTACGGCATATGATCGATCAATAAGGAGATACCTCTTTTACAGGGAAGTGATGGCGAGATGCCATTGCTTTCCCGATAGAGAGGAGTCTCCTTTATTTATTTTCGGTATTATTTATAAATTTTTACACCCATTTTAGGCCTGAAGACTCACAATAAAGGAATAATGTGATATAATAATGTAAACGGTTACATAACATCAGGTTGATAGCGTTATTATCTCCGTATTTTTCGAGAGGAGTTGACATTCATGGGACTCTTACAACGATTATTCAGGGGTTCGAAATCAACTGCAAAGGCTGAACCGTACGACATGCCTATTCAAGTAAGTCTTGAGCAAGTGAAACAGGCCGTACTAGAATGGGAACGAGATATGGGCGAGGAATTCTCACGAACATCTCTTATGAGAGAAGATCGCAGCTTGGATCTACATCGATTGCGCCGTTATCTAGGTGGCACATCAACCCAATGTTACTGTATGTCGCGTAATACGTTTCAAATATTCGAGGAATGTGACAAGGACATCCCGCGATTTCTGGACATGGTTCAAGAAGCTGTCGATGATTATTTGGAAGAGCACCCGGACTTGCCGATCATCGAAGGTTCAAGAAATCGTCAGGTTCATTATGATCGCTTGATTGACGGTCATTATTTGAAGGAGAAGCCATCTATTCCTCTGTATATTACAACTGAGGAATTTCTGCTGACACATAAGCCGGATTGGCACATGAACAGTTTAGGGTCTGGCTAGCGAGACAATATCCATATTATAAGACGACAAGGCCGCCATTTCCGTTTGTGGAATAGGCAGCCTTGTTTTTTATATCATCATTATCACATACTTAGTCATTTTATTGCAACGGCGGGTTCTTGTGGCATCTTCGACAAACGGGGTAGTAGCTGTCGTTGCCGCCAATCTGGATCTGCTCCCCTGTGTAAACGGGCTTCCCATCATCACCTATGCGAAGATTCATCGTAGCTTTGCGTTCGCAGAACCAACAGATCGCCTTCATCTCCTCGATCTTATCCGCATAGAGAAGCATATACTTGCTGCCTTCAAACAATTCATTACGAAAATCATTTTTGAGCCCGAAGCCCATCACAGGAATATCCAGTTCATCGACGATCTGAGTCAACTGCTCAATATGATGCTGGTTCAAAAATTGAACCTCATCTATAAGTACGCACGAGATGCTGCGAGTCTGATCCTTCACTATCGAGAAGATATCAGTGTCATCATATATAGGCAGAGCAGGCGCGCTAAGGCCTACACGGGAAGATACATAACCGATCTTGTCGCGATTATCCAGTGCGGAAGTAAAGATTAGCACATGTTTATGCTGCTCTTCATAATTGTGGGCAACTTTAAGAATTTCAATTGATTTGCCGCTGTTCATCGCTCCGTATCGGAAATATAATTGTGCCACGAGTGTCACTCCGTTCTTCTATCAGTTCTCAAGGCTCTATCATACCACAACTATTTGCATTCAGGTCAATTTGTCCTTTGGAAATGGTTGCTGTTCACCTGTATGGAGTACAGGCAGAATACAAACGATAGATAGAGAATGGAGTGTGGTATTAGATGGATTGGGAAAATAATCGCAGGATTCTGCCAGATCTCATTAAAGAATGCCGAATGTTAGCGCGAGCTGGTGCGCCGGCTTCCTATATCCCACGGCTTGCAAATGCTCCGATTGATGCAGTTGGCATCAGTATGATGGGGGTCGATGGGGTGACGGTTGAAGGCGGCGACACGAATATCGAATTTACGCTGCAGAGCGTGTCCAAAGTATTCTCCTTGCTGCTTGCCTTAATCGATAACGGCGAGGAGCGTGTATTCAGCAAGGTTGGAATGGAACCGACAGGTGATGATTATAACTCCATGCTAAAGTTGGAGCTTGTGGAACCGGGCATCCCCTTTAATCCTTATATTAATGCCGGGGCAATTGTTATTGCTTCCTTAATAAAAGGGCGAAATTCACAGGAGAAGAGCAGGAGAATGCTTGACTTTGTTCGACTTATAGCTGGCGATGATTCAATTGTATGGGATGAGGAAGTATACGTGTCGGAACGGGAGACTGCGAATCGCAATCGATCGTTGGCTTATTTTCTAGCGAGCAATGGTGTACTGGAGGAAGATGTAGAAGATACTTTGGATGTGTACTTCAGACAATGCTCTATCCTGGTTACGTGCACACAGCTTGCACGAATGGCGCTAGTACTAGCTAAACGAGGAAAGCATCCTATTACCGGTGAACAGTTAATTGCGCCAAGATATGTACAGATAGCGAAGTCCTTCATGGTAACCTGCGGGATGTACAACGCATCCGGAAAGTTTGCTATCAATGTTGGCATTCCTGCTAAGAGCGGTGTCTCAGGCGGGATTATGGCTGTTATTCCGCGTCAGTCAGGCATCTGTGTATTTGGTCCTTCACTAGACGATAAAGGGAATAGTATCGCAGGGGTTCATCTGCTGGAGACGTTGTCACGAGCTTACGACTGGTATATTTACTAAATGATCGATGCGATCCTTAAATAGAGTGTCACACAGACAAGGTGCAAATCATAGGCTGACATCATACCTATATGGCAAGATGGGGGACCATCAATATGAAAAAGTCAACCAGACCATTAAGCGTGATGCGGCCGCAGGTTCGCGGAACTCATCGCTCCTATGAAAGGCCTGATCTCTTCCCGCAGGTTGATCCTGCTAAATTAACATCATCTACAATAGAATCCTTAGAGATGATGAGGCAATTGAACCTGCTCTTGCAGCGAATCCGGGACTCGAAGCCATTCGCCAGCCAATTGATGGACGCGGCACAGCGCGGAAATCGAGCAGAGGTCGATCGGCTCATTAAGTCAGCTGGAGTAAGCAGGCAGTATACGATAAACTATAATCCACAAGGCTTCCATTTGGTCATGAGGCAAGGAGATACTGAAGCCCCATGCTGCAAAGTGGAGATCACGTTATACTGGGGCGAATAGCCTATTCAAACGGATTGCCGTGCCGAATGAGGCACGGCAATCCTTCATGTTACGATCTCAACATGAAGCTCAGAATCAAGTTATAATAGAAGCATTGTACATGCCATATATGTTCCGAGGTTCAGAGGGAGGCGGGCTGAAGTTTGATACATGTTGGATTAGCAGGATGGGGAGATCACGATGAGCTGTACCCTGCGAGAACGCGTGTCGTGGACAAGCTGGCGTTGTATGCTCAACATTTTCCGATCGTGGAGTGTGACAGTTCATTCTATGCAATCCCTAAGCCGGATACGGTATCCAGATGGGTAGCGGAGACGCCAGCACACTTTCAATTCATCGTAAAGGCATATCAAGGCATGACAGGGCACCAACGCGGAACTAGCTATTATAAGTCTGCGGCCGAGCAGTTTCAATCCTTGCAAGAAGCAATCGCTCCGATGATTGCAGCTGATAAACTAGGGGCTGTGTTGTTTCAATATCCGCCTTGGTTTGATTGTCAACGCAAGCATGTAGATGTACTGCGTCGGACGAAGGAATGGATGCAAGACATTCCTTGCGCGCTGGAGTTTCGCCATCAGAGCTGGTATCGGCCTCAGGTTATAGATAAGACGATAACGTTCATCCAAGAAGAGAAATGGATACATAGCGTATGCGATGAGCCGCAGGCCGGTGAGGGTTCGATTCCAATCGTACCTGTTGTAACGGACAGCAGTAAGACGGTTGTTCGTTTTCATGGCCGCAATGCGGGCGGATGGGTAAATCGCGGACAAGCCAACTGGCGAGATGTTCGCTATCTGTATCGATACAATGAGGATGAACTTCATGAATGGCGTGCGCGCTTAATGAAGCTAGCTCTAGACTGCAAACAGCTGTATGTGATCTTCAATAACAATTCAGGCGGAGATGCAGCAGGGAACGCGAAGCAATTGATGCATATGTTAGGACAGACGGTGCCGTCGTTCCCTCCACGTCAGATGGACCTGTTCGGCGATTAGGCTTTTCACGCTGTGATGCGTCAGTAGGAGACCATGACCAAAATGTCATGGTCTCCTGTTGTTTCGAACCGTGTCCTTTGCAAGTCCCCATAAGGTTGTAATCGTTAAGACGATGCTGGCTGCAATTCCGATAAACGTAACAGCTAGAGCTAATTGTTGAAACAAAGAATAATTCATAATCTGTTGCCAACTCAGCGGTTTTACAAGGTCGGTTATCACGAGATTCATCCCGTAAATCCCGCTGACAACGGAGAATATAGTCAATATACGAAGAGTGTAATTCGACCGTTTGACGGTTGAGTTGGATTGGTAATCATAGAGAGCCGACAAGGTGTGCTTCACATCCTGCAGCAGCTCATCATTGCCATGCAGGCGGCGAAGCAGGTGAAAGATATAGTGAAGCTGAGACTCCGCTACCATCTCACGGTAATAGAAGCGGGAAGAGAAGAGAGTAATGCCGTGAATGAGATCCTCCACACGTTCATGATTGCGGTCGAGTCTTAGTCGACCATAATGGCTTGACAGCTTAAGCAGGACAATCTTATGAAACAGATTAAGTAAGAATGCATAATAATAACGCCCATACATCTCGTTGATGATGGTCATTTGAACAGTTCTCGGCGAATTAGATATACAGCTGAGCGAATGTTCGTCCGCAATAAAGTAGGTGTTGGGCGCCCAGCGATCGAATATGCGCTTCTCAACATATTTTACCAAGTAATCAGGATTGCTGGTCGCTGTGTATGGTACATGCTGTGCGTTTAATCCATTCAAGCGGACAGCACGGAATAGATCCGTCTTCGTAATCGAATCCTCAGTATCTAGTCCATAGAAGGATAACGTGAACATCCGTTCATTTATGATAAATGGCAGTTTCGCGATTGATTGATCCCCATCTTGTTCCAACCAATTAAAAAATCCCGGTACCAGCTCTTCATTAAAAAAGGTAACCATCTTGGGATGAATGCGCTGCTCGCTCTCTACATACGAATACTCATCTGCGGATTCCATGTTTTCCAAGGCCCGAAAGCGTTTCGCGAATTCAATGCTCTCGCTGTATGAACATGTTGTATCAAGCTCGGTTCGAATCGTGATGATGCCAATCTCGTAAGGACAGAGCAGCACATCGGCAGAAAGAATACGAAAAGGGATGACGGAATTCGCAAAATACAGCTTGCACTGCATGTCCATAGGTCGCGAATAGCGCTGCATCACCAATGGATCATCGAGATTCTGCGGGAACAGGAACTGATTCGCAAATGGGAGAAACATGTGCTCCATTTCTTGATGAGATACTCGATTCTCAGTGCCATAGAAAAGATTCTCCAGCTTCATGTTCGATAAATGAAACGGGATAAAGTTCATATGGACCAGATCGCGCTTGATCTTCGTGTAAGCGGAGCGGCGAATTGAGAATGGAAATATGAATTGGTGAATAACGGCTTGTGTGTGCTTCTCGATAATGGGGATCGATGTCTGCATAAGGTACCTCCAACTGTTGAGCTGATACAGTCCATAGCTATAATTTAGACATAATATATTGATCTGATAACGAACACAAGAATGACCTGTTAGAAATTGGTTTAAATAAAAATGTTTCAGTCATGAAATAATCGGGTAATAGATATGGTGCTCACAATTGAAGGAGGTTGACCTAACATGAGTGGAGAAGTACAAACATTACATCTAGCAGCTGAGATGAGGACGTTGTCTACGCGTTCCGATCTTCAAACGCTAAGAGACAATGGGCGAATTCCGGCAGTTGTGTATGGCGCCCAGTTCGATAGTATTCCGGTCCATGTTGACGCGAAAGAAGCGTCCATGATCGCAAGCCGAGGTATTTCAGAGATATTTAACTTGTCCGTAGCTGGTAAAGCACCTGCTCAAGCTATTATCAAAGAAGTACAGCGTCGCAATGGCAAGATTATGCACATCGATCTGCAGCTAGTTCGAGCTAACCAACGAATTCGTGTCCCTGTTCCGATTGAGTACGTGGGAACTGCTAAAGGTGTGAAGTCAGGCGGTATGCTTCATGTTCAAGAAGTCAATTTGAATATTGAAGCTTTGCCAGACGATATTCCAGCATCGATTGTCGTTGATCTGACACCGCTGGAAGTCGGAGAGAAGATTCTAGCGGGCTCGCTAGTGATGCCGGAAGATGTACATCTCATCAACCACGTTGATGATTTGCTCGTATCTGTCATCGCACCGCGTGTTATAGAAAGTAATGAGACAGTGGAAGTTGAAGAGTAGAAGCCTTTTGGAGTAGCACAGCTTCATAATAAGCACAAATAAAGCGCTGTTCACCAGTAATGGGAACAGCGCTTTATCGTGTTCATTATAAGTTATGAGCCGCAGGCACAGTTCAGTACAGGCTTGCGCGCTGCTTGTGTCTCATCAAGGCGGCGTACATGTGTATGATAAGGAGCGTTCAGCAGCAATTCTGGATCTTCCTCTGCCTCCTTGGCAATGCGGATCATCGTATCGATGAAGGAATCAAGTGTCTCCTTGCTCTCGGTCTCCGTCGGCTCGATCATCATGCATTCTTCCACGTTAAGCGGGAAGTAGATGGTAGGCGGGTGGAAGCCGAAGTCAAGCAATCGCTTCGCGACATCCAGCGTGCGCACGCCATACTCTTTCAGCGCTTTGCCTGACATCACGAATTCGTGTTTGCACACGCGGTTGAAAGGGACTTCATAATAAGGCGCCAATCGGTGCATCATGTAATTGGCGTTCAGTACGGCACATTCGGATACAGTTCGGAGACCTTCCGGACCGTATGTGCGCATATAGGTGTATGCGCGTACGAGTATGCCGAAGTTGCCGTAGAAAGCTTTGACTCGACCGATCGATTGCGGACGATCGGTATCCAGGTAGAAGGAGCCGTCCTCGCGTTTAGCCACGATCGGTTTCGGCAGGAACGGAGTGAGCAGGCTCTTCACACCGACTGGACCAGCGCCTGGACCGCCGCCGCCATGCGGCGTACTCATCGTCTTGTGCAGGTTGAGATGCACGACGTCGAAGCCCATGTCGCCTGGTCGGGTAATGCCCATGATCGCATTGGAATTGGCGCCGTCGTAGTATAACAGACCGCCGGCTTCGTGAATGATCCGGGCGATCTCTACGATCTGCTCTTCGAACAAGCCGAGCGTACTCGGGTTCGTGAGCATAAGTGCGGCTGTATCCGGTCCGACAGCCGTCCGAAGTGCATCTAGATCAACGTTGCCATCCGCGTTCGATTGGATGGTGATCGTCTCGAGGCCAGCTACAGTAGCGCTGGCAGGGTTGGTGCCGTGCGAAGTATCCGGCACGATAACCTTAGTGCGCGTTTCGCCGCGGCTCTCATGGTATGCGCGAATCATCATTAAGCCAGTCCATTCGCCATGTGCGCCCGCTGCTGGCTGCAAGGTGACTTGGTCCATACCTGTCAGCACAGCCAAGTCTTGCTGCAGCGTGTACATCATCTCGAGCGCACCTTGGATAGAGGATTCCGGCTGATACGGATGAATCTTGGCAAAGCCTGTGAATCGAGCAGTATCTTCGTTGATCTTAGGGTTATATTTCATCGTACAGGAACCGAGCGGATAGAAGCCGTTGTCGATACCGAAGTTGCGGCGCGAAAGCTCGGTGTAATGACGGATAACATCTACTTCATAGAGTTCAGGCAGCTCAGCAGGCTCGCTGCGCAATAAAACTGCTGGAATAAGTTCACCAAGATCCTGTTCAGGCACGTCGCAGGAGGGGAGTGAGTATGCGACTCGTCCTGGACGGCTCATTTCAAAGACTAGCTTCTTGTCTTGATGCGGTACATGATCATTCATGATGCGAGCACCTCCTTAAGCTGTGCAGCGAAGCGTTCGATATCTTCTCGAGTGCGGCGCTCCGTAACGGCGATTAGCATATGTCCTGCAAGCTCCTCATAATCACGTCCAAGATCGTAGCCTCCGATGAAGCCGGCCGCGAGCAGCTTCTCGTTCAGTTCTGCGATCGAAGTGCCGTTCGGAAGCTTCACCACGAATTCATTGAAGAACGGAGCCTGGAACGGCACTTCAAAACCTGCCTGTTCTTGCAGGTGGCGCGATGCGAAGTGCGCCTTCTGAATATTCAGATGCGCGACATCGCGGATGCCTTGTTTACCCATAATCGAGAGGTAAACGGATGCGCACAACGCGAGCAGCGCTTGGTTGGAGCAGATGTTCGACGTGGCTTTCTCACGGCGAATATGCTGCTCGCGGGCTTGCAGCGTGAGCACGAAGCCGCGCTTGCCGTCGCGATCGACGGTTTGACCGACGATGCGGCCCGGCATACGGCGCATGAGCGGTTCAGAGACGGCGAAGAAGCCGCAAGTAGGCCCGCCGAAGGAAGCGGGGATGCCGAATGGCTGTGCATCGCCGACACAAACATCTGCGCCGAGCTTGCTTGGCGTTTCCAAGAGGCCAAGAGATAACGGATTCGTGCTCATGACGAGCAGACCCTTCTGATCATGCACAATATCTGCCGCTGCGCGCACATCTTCGATGCAGCCGAAGAAGTTAGGCGACTGCACGATTACGGCAGCTGTGTCGCCGTCAACGGCGGATTGCAGCTTCTCCATATCGGTGACGCCGTTTGCATAATCGACCTCGACGATGTCGAGCCCAAGGCCGTGCGCCGATGTGTGCAGAATCTGGCGAGCTTCCGGATGCACGGTGCGCGACACCACGATTCGCTTGCGCTTTGTATGCGCGCTTGCGAGCCCAGCCGCTTCGCCAAGTGCAGTTGCGCCGTCGTACATGCTGGCGTTCGCGACCTTCATTCCCGTCAGTTCACATATATACGACTGGAATTCGAAGATAGCTTGAAGCTCTCCTTGGCTGATTTCAGGCTGATATGGCGTATAAGCGGTATAGAATTCAGAACGTGAGATGACGTGATTAATAACAACTGGAACCTGATGGTCGTATATGCCTGCGCCAAGGAAGCTGCTGTATTTGTCAAAGTCAGCATTGCGATCAGACAGTTCACGCATATGCTTGAGCAGCGCAGCTTCATCAAGCGCTGGGGACATCGGCATCGTACCGGAATAGCGGACTTCCGCAGGAATGTCTTGGAACAGCTCTTCCACAGAAGAAATGCCGATAACCTGCATCATTTCCGCTTGGTCCTGTTCGGTCATCGGGATGTAGCGGTGTTTCTGCTTCATGTTGAACTCTCTCCTTTATTGATAACAGTTGCGAGCTTATCGCTTATAGAACGGTGTCTTGATTACTTCAGCCTTAAGTCTCTTGCCGCGTACATCAACGATCACTTCGGTGCCAATCGCAGTAAAATCCGCATTCAGCAGAGCCAGACCGAGATTACGCTTCAAAGTAGGCGATTGCGTACCTGTTGTGACCTCCCCAATCTGCACGCCTTCAGCATTATATACAGCATAATGTGCGCGTGGAATCCCTTTGTCGATCATCTCAATCCCGACGGATTTGCGTGGAACTCCATTCAGCTTCTGTTCCTTCAACGCGTCTTGACCGATGAACGGAGTGCTCTTATCGAGCTTCACGAACCAACCAAGACCAGCTTCGAGCGGGCTTGTGGAATCGGATAATTCCTGTCCATACAGCGGCAGACGCGCTTCGAAGCGCAGGGTGTCGCGTGCGCCGAGCCCAGCAGGCTGCAGTCCGTGCGCCTGTCCTGACTCCAGGAGCTTGCGCCACAAGAGCGAGGCGTCAGAGCTCTTTACATACAGCTCGAAGCCGTCTTCACCAGTGTAGCCCGTGCGTGATAGAAGCAAGGAGATACCAGCCACTGTCGCGCCATCTATAAAGTGAAACGGTTTCAGTTCATCCAGCTGAACATCTGTCAGCTCGGACAAGATGGCCACCGCCTTCGGGCCTTGCAGCGCAATTAGCGCAGTTTCGTCGGATTGATCTGTCAATCGGACTCCTTGCTCAGGCAGGTGCTGATTGAGCCATGCATAATCTTTATCAATGTTCGAAGCATTCACAACGAGCATGTATCGATCTGCCGTGATGCGATAGACGAGCAGATCATCTACAATACCGCCATGCGGGTAGCAGAGGAGGGTGTATTGAGCCTGTCCGTCTGCTAGGCGGCTGACATCATTGGTCGTCAGCTGTTGCAAAAAGGTCTCCGCACTCTCGCCCTCAACAAGGAATTCGCCCATATGCGATACATCAAACAGGCCGGCTTGCGTGCGAACGGCTTCATGCTCTTTCTGGATGCCCGAGAATTGTACGGGCAATTCCCAACCGCCGAAGTCAATGCATCTAACTCCGGGAATAGCAGCATATTCGTCGTACAATGGAGTGCGCTTCAAAGCTGTCATTCTATCACCTCATCATCGTAATATGAATTGCGGAGCGGGTCTTCATTCCTGGCCGACGCCAAAAAGGACAGAGCACAGCAGCACTAGCGGGTCCATAGATCCGCCTGTGTCGCTATGCTCTGTCCTTGGTACCTGAGAGTGTCCTAATCCGATAATCGCACATGAGCGAGCAGTATATCCCGCATCAACGTTCATCGAGAAGTTTCCCCGTGGGTGACCCTGTCGTGCAGGGTGCTCTCCAGAGTGGCGTCCGGTAAAAGTCCTTTTGCCTGAGAGATTCACCTGTATGGCTTACTCCTTCGGCGTTACCACGCAATTGCAAGTCTAGGGGTAATCTCTCCCTTTACCATCATTCGCCTATTTCGTTATATAATCCTATTGAACCTTGAACTGGTTGTTATTGTCAATACATAAATTATCCAGCAGGGATACTCATCCAAAAACGTATTGACATAAAAATGAAACGTGTTTACCCTATAGGTACACATGAGCAAGCACCCTGTAACACAATCGTAAGCGGTTTCAACATGTGCTGCAAGTCATCCCATTAAAGTGTTTAATTTGGACAAACTGCATGTATACTGTGGAAAAGAGAGGGTTATGTCATGAGCGAAGTAAGAGATCAATTGGTGTACAGCGAAGAGCATGAATGGGCTTTGGCTGTAGATGAGCGCACGGTACGAATCGGGATTACAGATCATGCACAAAGTCAGTTGGGGGATATTGTATTCATCGAATTTCCAACGGTCGGCACTGAATTGACCGCTGGTGACAGCATGGGCTCTATCGAATCGGTTAAGACCGTTTCCGAATTGTACACACCGGTATCCGGTAAGATCGTTCGAGTGAACACGGAGCTTGAAAATGCGCCGGAGCGTGTGAATGAAGCGCCGTACGAAGGCGGATGGATTGCTGAAATCGAAGTAGAAGGCAGTGTAGAAGAAGCTTTCAAGAAGCTGCTTACGGCTGAGCAGTACCGTCAACTAACTGAATAATGTCCCGTTAATAGCAAGCCCTCCCAGAGATTGCATGCCGCGATCTCTGGGAGGGCTATTTGTCGTTTCATGGTACGAGTTAATATGGTTTAAGCTAATACTCGTGCGTATACTAATTGAATAGCTTTTTATGTTTTAAGTTATGTTATACATAGGATGGTGATTTATATCACGAGATAGGGTGCGCCATTTCGTTATAATAAATTATTCAGATCCTTGAAGATGGAGTAGAGCACTAAAGGAGTAGAGCTTTCATGCAAAAAAAGTACATATTTGGTATTGGCATCACTGTTGTACTCATTTTAATCGTTGCGGTCGTATATGGGGTAATAAGTTCAGGAAATGACAAGGCTGATCAAGAAGCCATAAATGATCAGTATTCGATGGATCAATTTCGTCTTAATGAACAGCCCGTCAAGGGTGATCGTTCGGCTCCGATCCAAATCGTTGAGGTAGGCGATTACAAATGTCCTTCCTGCAAGAAATGGACTGAGACGGTATATCCGTTGATTGATGAAGCTTATGTGAAGACGGGGAAAGCCGCGTTTTACTATGTTGGCGATGCGTTTCTTGGACCGGACTCAGAAGTAGCAGCCATGGCGGCTAAATACATGTACGATCAAGCGGGAGAAGATGCATTTTGGCGTTTTCACGATTTGCTGCTTCAAAAACAAGGCGATAAGGATGCGGAATGGGCTAATATTAACTTCCTATCTCAGCTTGTAGAAGAGCATTTTCCAGAGGTAGATGTAAAAGACTTCACTTCGGCATTGGAAGAACGCAGATATGAGCAGCAGGTTCTAAAAGATATCGAAAGTATTCAACATTATGACATTAAAGTTGTGCCTACTGTTTTCATTAATGGACGAAAAGTAGAAGGCGCGCGTTATGAAGATGTTCAGGCAATTATTGAAGATGAATTACACCGCTCAGAAGGTGCACAGAAGCCGTAAGTAAATCATGGTAAATATTATTAAAATATAATACTATGTTTCTCTTTTTTGATGCAGTAAGCTTGAATTTAGGAGGTGATTGCAATGAAAAAACAATGGGCGATAGCATCAGCAGTCGTACTTACCTTTGCTTTCGGTACCGGTGCTTATGCAGCAGCGAATTGGGGGGGACAATCGTTCGAAGACATGAAGCCTCACATGCAGCAGATGCATCCGACTGCCACGAACCAGCAGCTTGAGGAAATGTATAACGATTGCCACTCTGATCTAGAGCAAAGCCCTGCGATGATGGATCGCGGACATATGAATCGAATGAATCACATGATGTCTAATACGTATTAATTCTAATTAAACCCAACAATTATTAACGTCAAGCAGAGCAAATCCTGCTTGGCGTTTTTTATATAGCCTCATGTTTAGCACTTCACCTAGGAGAATAGATTTAACTGCAAACTATTTGGCGGCTTATGCGTATATGCTATTAGAAATAATAGTGGAATAAACAGGTAACTATGTAGTATGTTAGTCATTAGGCTTCGAATGGCACTTCTTTGCATCATTCCATATAGGGGGGATACCATGAGATTTATGATCGTATTTTGGGGCCTTTTGTTCGTCTTACTTGATTTTAAAGTACAGGGCTTTGATATTTTGCCAGATATAATTGGACTGATCCTGCTTATTATCGGGTATACTCAGTTGAGCAGTGAGAATGAGCATTTCAAACGCGCTCGTACTATTAGCATTGTGTATGCGGTAATCACTATCATGACCTGGGTATTCCCAATTAACTATGATATCGGCATGTCGCCATCCACTTTGACCGGTATCGCAATCTTGTTATCATTTATATTTGTAGCTGTCGACTTGATCTTGATCTATTCGCACTGTTCAGGCATTGAAGAAGTCGCGCGTAAACTAGGGCAATATGAATTCGCGGAGCGGGCGATGAGCAGGTGGAAGTATTATTGGATGGCTGCTGCATCTGCGCTGGTTGCTCTGTTGTTCGCTTTTCTTTCGGCATCGTTTGCTATGATATTGATCTTAGTGGCAGGTATCGCCATAATTGTAGTAAGTGTGCTGCTGTTAAAGCTGACATATGATGCGGGAAAACTGGTGTAGAGCTTAAGAGGATGTTGTCATACTAATGTGAAGAGCCGAATCAAACACGTATGTGTCGGGACTCGGCTCTTAGTCTTTGTTAGCGCAGCGGGTATCGCTTGTTCTTATGTTTGTCATCGCCTTCATCGTCGTCTTCTTCCTGATCCTGCTTCTGATCTTGGAACTCTACAGACGTATGACCTGTGATGTAATCGAATGGCGTATAATCTGAGCTTGGCAGCGGATTACCTCGAATAATCTTCAAGCCGATAATGGCGAGCAGAACGATGATGGGAACGATAAGCGATAGTATGATGATAGGCGTGATGTCCATGGAGTCAACCCCCTTGACTAGAATGAAGAATGTTTTTACATAGGATACGTTATCGAGATGAAAAGGTTGCATGAATGGATATAGTGAAGCTTGCAGTAGGTACGATTGAATAAAGAAATAGCCCTTAACTCCATCTTATGTGATGAGTAGGGGCTATTTGCGATATTGCTTATGATCGAGTATCGTTTAACGATTAAAACATTAAGAAATAGATTACTGCTGCGAGAACGATACGATAAATGGCGAACGGAACGAGCTTAATTCGGTTAATCAGCTTCAGGAAGAAGCGAAGCGAGATCAACGCGAACACGAAAGCGCTGAAGAAGCCGACGATGAAAAATGGAATAACATCCATCGTGATGTATTGCCAGTGCTTCAAAAGGGATAAGAAGCTTGCACCGGCCATAATCGGAACCGCCATAATGAACGTGAAGTCTGCAGCTGCACGGTGACTCATTCCCATCAAGACACCGCCTGAGATCGTGGATCCGGAGCGGGAGAAGCCTGGCCACAGGGATAAGCACTGAAATAAGCCAACTGATATAGCTTGTTTATAAGTAATCTGGTCGACGGTCTCAGTCTTAGGTTGTTTCGGGCCAAACTTATCGGCGATAATCATAAGAATTGCCCCAATAACGAGTCCGATGATAACCGTTTCGGTTGAGAATAAATGCTCATCGATATAATCGTTAAACAACACGCCAAGTACGCCAGCTGGGATAAGCGCGACAATGACTTGCAGCAGATTCAAGCGCGGACCGTCAGGGGCTTGTCCATTCAACTTCTTCAAGCCTAACAGATTCATAAAACGATCCCACATCAAGACTACAACCGCCAAGATCGACCCCAGCTGAATGACAATCTTGAACGTATTAGCAACCTCAGGTGTAAACATCTCTTTCGTCTGGAAAAAGAAATCATCAACGATAATCATGTGACCGGTGGAAGATACCGGCGCAAATTCCGTGAGACCCTCAACCATTCCCAGGACAAGGGCTACAAATGCTTCCCATAAACTCAAATTATCCACACTCCTACAATTCCATACCGAATATTTATTCTGGCACAAGTATAAAGTCCATCTCGTATTATATCGGTTTTTGCCTCGAGATGGTAGTACATGTGATAAATAGCTTTTTATATAAGTTGTAAATCATCATACCTTTAGCGGAATCGCTGTCTGTAAAGCCGCGGTGATATGCCCTCATATTTTGAAAATGATGCAGTGAAATAGGCTGCAGATTGAAAACCAACTTCTTCCGCAATATGTACAATAGCTGAATCGCTCTGAATGAGCAGCAGCTTGGCGCGTTCTAGACGATAGTTATGCAGATATTGCATGGGTGAGCATCCGAATACCTGCTTCATGCAGCGAGCGATGTATACAGGGTGAAAATTTACAGCTACACCTAAATCTTGAGCTGTTATTTCTTCCTTATAGTGCTGGCGCATATAGGCAGCAGCAAGCTCAGCACATTGGGAGGCGAGCGGCTTGGTCTGGCTATGGTCGGAAGCGGCTAATTGCATTAATACGTCCTGAAACAATGCCTGCTGCTTCCAGAGAATAAGATTGTTTTGCTCAAGGTGCTGGTATTCGGTAAGCTGTTGGAGCATATCAGTCATTAGCGTAGGCTGATCAACCTTCGAGAAAGCAGGTACTTCAGCTGTAAAGTACCGTGTTTTGATGTTAGAGAGGGTGCTGTCGCGTTTATCCAATGGAACAATGTTAGCTTCTGCCGGTTGTTTCGGAACGATACTCCAGTTACCTGTTGAGAGAAAATGAAGCCAAATATATTTCGTATCTTCCGTGCATGGCTTGCTGCCGTAGTGATAGGCATCTGGACGTAGAATTAGAGCATGACCTTCCCGTACCTCGAATTCGCGATCTTCTTCTCCCATGTATAGGCAGCCGCTAATAACGTACAGCAAGTCAAAGCAGCTTAATCCGCGTCTAGCAAAATGTTTATCTCCCACGCTCATCGTACTCTGACCGCTGACGATAAAATTAGGCATCGGTGGGAGAGTGAAACGGATAGCTGTCATGAAGTGGTACCTCCTGAATGATAGGTTGGAATATCTAAAGTATTCGTTTCCTTTATGATATACCTTCATAGGCTTATTCTCTATAATGAATTCGTTACATCAAGGCTTTGCAACATTTTCATGGGTTACATGCAAATGTTCGGACAGATTATTGGGGGTTGAAATGCTTAATAATAAGGAAAGAAATATGTCATTATGGGTGCTGGTATGGCCGATCTTTATTGAATTGTTCCTGCAGTTTCTGTTGGGAACGGTTGATACCTTGATGGTCAGTCGAATCTCAGATGATGCTGTAGCGGTTGTCGGATTCTCCAACCAGCTTTTTAATGCGTTGACGACACTGTTCGCGACGATATCGGCCGGTGCGGGTATTTTGGTTGCACAGAAGCTTGGAGCTCGACGACAAGAGGATGCGCGGACTATCGGTATCATGGCATTTACCGTTACAGCTGCTATTGGACTGTTTATCAGTCTTACACTCATTACAATGCCTGAGACGATCGCTGGCTGGCTGCAGATGCCGGAGAATCTGATGCCTATGGCGGTAGTGTATATCCAAACCGTTGGCGGCAGTATGATTCTGACCGCTATGATGAGCGCATTAAGTACCGTTATTCGCAATACTGGCAATACGAAGGGACCGATGTTAACAGCGATCGGGATGAACGTTATTCATGTGATCTTGAACTATGGATTTATTTTTGGCGAGTTCGGTATGCCGCAGCTAGGGCTTAATGGGGTAGCGTATTCCACGGTAATCAGCCGTTTGTTGGCAGTTATGCTGCTGTTGTTTATGTTCATCCATACGTTTGAACGCAGAATTCAATTAAAAGAGCTGTTGTCAACGTTTGATTTGCCGCTGTTCAAAGAAATATTGCGAATCGGCTGGCCGCTCGGGGTGAGCAATGGGAACTGGGTGTTCTCGCAGCTTGTTATCTTTACCTTCATTGCGATGCTCGGGCCGAAGGAGCTTGCAGCCCGAACCTACATGAGTACGCTCGAATCGTTCTGTGCGCTGCTCGGAATGTCAGTAGCGATGGGCTCGCAGATCAAGATCGCGTACTTGTTCGGCGCCAAAAAGTATAAGGAAGCGTATCGCTCAGCTTATCGAGGGTTGTATATCGGGCTTGGAGTCGTTTTCGTAAATGCCCTGATCATATATGTGCTGGGTGACAAGATGCTGGGATTGTTCACAACAGATACCGAGATCATCGCGATCGGTGTGTCGCTGCTGGCGCTTAACGTTCTGCTTCAGCCAGGCAAGATGCTGAACATGGGGCTCAACAGCGGGCTGAATGCTGTTGGAGATACGAAGTTCGTCATGATCATCTCACTCGTATCGATGTGGGGAATTGCAACTGGGATGTCCTATCTGTTAAGTATTGAATGGGGCTTAGGCTTGATCGGCATCTATATCTGTATGATATCCGATGAATATTTGCGCGGCTTGCTATGCCTCTGGCGCTGGCGCGGTCAGAAGTACCTGCGTAAGGCGCAGGGTTTGCCGGCGAGAGAACCGCGCCGAGGTAACAAGGGCTCGGTTACATTAGACAGCCCGAATGCGTAGCATTTAGGGGCTGATAAGAAGGCCAATTCGATTGATTTAAGCGAATTGGCCTTTTTGGTGCTTGCAGCACGCTTGCCAGCGTGCTGCAGGAAGTGTGGCTTGTGCCGCGAGCGAGATAACTGGGTTTTACCCCGTTACAGCGAGTGGCAGGGCTGGTCGAGATGGGATAACAGGTTAAAACCGTCTTAGGAGAGCGCTTGAGAAGGCGAACAGTGCTCCGCACGCAAGATAAGCGGGTTTTACCCCGTTACAGCGAGTGGCAGGGCTGGTCGAGATGAGATAACGGGTTAAAACCGTCTTAGGAAAGCGCCTGAGAAGGCGAGCGGTGTTCCGCGCGTGAGATAACTGGGTTTTACCCCGTTACAGCGAGTGAATGAGCTCGACGAAATGAGATAACGGGTTAAAACCGTCTTAGGAGAGCGCCTGAGAATGCGAACGGTATTCCGTGCGCGAGATAACTGGGTTTTAACCCGTTACAGCGAGCGGATGTGCTCAGCGAAGCGAGATAACGGGTTAAAACCGTCTTAGGAGAGCGCTTGAGGAGGCGAACGGTGCTCCGCACGTGAGATAAGCGGGTTTTAACCCGTTACAGCGAGTGGCAGGGCAGGTCGAGATGGGATAACGGGTTATTTCCGTCTTACGACATCGTGACCGCCGCCATAGTCGTGTAGGAGCATATTTCAATGAACGTGTTCAAAATAGAGGGGTTTAGATAACAAGCCGAGAATGTGTTAGTGTAAAAATATTCTATTTAACTGAGGCGTTCTATTGTTGCAATGAGGGCCTAGGAGTGTTCGCAGCACTTGATCTTTACTTTGCAATTCATTTTCCTAATAGAGGTGTAATATGGACCATAGTGTTCTCCAACAAGCAAGAGTGTTATCGGAAAGTGCTATACGTCAAACCGGGCGAATCGTTAGAGACAAATTCGATAATTTCAGTGAGCTCATGGTAAAGGATCGTTATGGCGATGTCGTGACGGAAGCGGACCATATGGCGGAAGCATGGATCGTTAATCAGATTCAACGGGTATTCCCTACACACCAGATCCATAGTGAAGAAATAGGCAATATCGGGTCAGAAAGCGACTGGCTGTGGATGATTGATCCTTTAGATGGCACAAACAACTTCGCGATTGGATTACCTGTGTTTACAATTTCGATCACATTGATGTATAGAAAAGAGCCGGTCATGGGGATGGTATACGAGCCGCTGACGGACAGGCTGTTTGCCTCTGTATATGGTGAAGGCGCTGCCTGCAACAATCAGCCTATGAAGGTAAAGAGAAGCGTAGATCTATTTCGAGGAAATGTTGGCTGGATTCAAGGTCATCAAGTCCGGAATGACGCGAAGGCTGTTCAATTAAGACAGCATATCGATGTTAGTTTTAAACGGATGCTTAGGCTGTGGGCACCAACCTTGCAATGGTGCATGTTGGCGAAGGGAGACATTGACGGAATCATCCTCTATAACTCGGAAGGTGATGATCTATATTCTGGCATTTTAATGGTGAAGGAAGCGGGCGGTATTGTCATAGACTTCGATGGTAATCCATTTACAGGAATGAAGGCTGAGCCATATATCATTGCATGTCACCCGGACCACAAACAAGAGTTCATTCAAGTCGTTAGAGAGGGGCTCCGTTAAGCGAATATGAGGAAGAATCTTATCCTTATCGAAGGCATTCCCGGGTCGGGCAAATCTACAAGCGCGAGATTTATGTACGAACAGTTAAGAAGAAATGGATATAAGGCAAGACTGTTTCTAGAGTCAACGGCAGATCATCCATTATTCAGGAAATGGTCTGAAAATAACATTGATGAATGGCTGCGATTGTATCTGCTGAACTGGCAACATTTTCTCGCTGAAGACTCCGATTCTTCCAAAGTAATAGTTATGGAATCTGCACTATTTCAAGTGCCAATCTTAAGTCTATTAAGCAAAGACATGAATAGAAGCAGCATCATTGCATTTGTCGAGGAACAGGTTGAGATCTTAAGCCAGCATGAAACAAGTCTTCTGTACTTGTACCAGGAAGATAGCTGGGCGGCTATAGATAACATGATCGAGTGCAGGGGCGGAGCTGAGTTTATCCTTCATAAGGACGAAGAGTACGGCAGTAGCAAATATTATCAGAACCGAGCTCAGCATGAAGGAAGTCTGCATGTCGCTTTTTTGAGAGATTATGCAGATATCTCCAATCAATTGATCCAGCAGGTTAAGCTCCCCGGATTCACGATCGACAACACCAATAAGAACTGGCATCGTTATGAACAGCAAATGCTTGAACGATACAATCTTGTTCATTATCCGGATCACGAATGTCCTGAAGAGGAAATTCAGAGGTATGTAGGAACTTACCGTAACCATGAGATGGGTATAAACGTTCATATTAATAGTAGGGATGGTGCGCTATTTATATTTGGCGATCGAAAGCTGAAGGGGCGCGAGAATCACTGCTTCTATGTTGATGATATGAGTGTAGAGGTTGTATTTGTGGAACACGAGGGGAATGTAGATCAGTTGATCATCGGAGAAAAGGACATCTATGCGAATCGACATGATCAGGGTACGCGGTTCGAGCGGATAGAGGAGTGAAGATGTAAAATAGCGGTTGATCAGCTGGAACATTTACATCTTGGGGAGGTACATATGCATATTGTAACGAATCTAGAGATGCGAAAGATAGAGCAGCATGTCATTGAGGAGATTGGAATTCCGGCGTTAGTGTTGATGGAAACAGCGGGGCGTGCCATTGCGGAAGAAGTGGTACGATTCTCAGGGGAACTAGTCGCAAAGAATGGTAAGACGGAGTGTGTACATGGCTTCCGGTGGCTGGTCATCGTTGGAAAAGGAAACAATGGCGGCGACGGGCTAGTTTGTGCGAGACATCTAGTTGCGATGGGATATGAAGCCGAAGTGCTATATGTAGTTCCACCGGAGCAATTGACAGGCGATGCAGCGGTTCAGCGTGATATTATTCGGAAAATGGGTGTACCGCATTCATGTTTTCATCAGGATGTATCGGAAGGCGAGGCCGTTCGATGGAGCAAGTGGAACGGCATAATTGATTGCCTGCTCGGAACTGGGACTAAGGGTGAGCCGCGTGAACCGTTTACGGCCCTTATCCATGAGATGAACAGCAGCGGACTGCCGATCGTATCAGCCGATATCCCTAGCGGGCTCAATGCTGACACGGGTGAGATGCCAGGGGCATGTGTCCGTGCATCTCTGACCGTGGCGCTGTCACAGTATAAGCGCGGGCTGCTGCTATATCCCGGTGCTGAAGCGGCGGGAGAAGTGGTCGTTCGATCCATCGGCATCCCCGACCACCTCATTAGCGGAGCAGGAGTGAATACGTTCCTGCTCGATGCCAAGACGCTGAAGCAGCGCTTCGGGCTTGAGCTGCCGCCGCAACGACATGCCGATACGCACAAGGGGACGTATGGGCATGTGCTAGTCGCAGCGGGCTCAGCCGCTATGAGCGGGGCGGGGCTGCTATGCGCGAGAGCCGCGCTGCGGGCCGGCAGCGGGCTCGTGAGCTGGGCGGTGCCGGACCAGTTGTCCGGCAAGCTGATCGGCTTGCTGCCGGAAGCGATGCTGCGCGGCTTGGCGGATGGCGGCAGCGGCGAGTGGAGCCGCACCTCTGCGCAGGAGCTCGCGCTTGCTGCCGCCGGCAAGCAAGCCGCTATCATCGGCCCCGGCTTAGGCCGATGGCCCGGCGACGCAGCCTGGCTGCGCGAGCTGTGGCAGCGCATCGATGCGCCGCTCGTGCTGGACGCGGATGCGCTGAACATGCTCGCTGACGACACGTGTCGTCAGCAAGCAACCGAGCCCGCCGCGCAGCAGTCGCCATGGCCGCCGCGCACCGCGCCTACTGTCATCACGCCGCATCCCGGCGAGATGGCGCGGCTCTGCGGCCTGCCTACATCTGAGGTGCAGCGCGATCGCATCGGGATCGCCGGCAGCTATGCGCAGGCGCACAACGTTATCGTTGTGCTGAAAGGCGCCCGGACTATCATTGCTGCGCCGAATGGCGAAACATACGTGAACACAACAGGCAACCCAGGCATGGCTACTGGCGGATCAGGCGACGTGCTAGCGGGCATCATCGGCAGCCTGTTGGGTCAAGGATTGAGCGCATTGTCAGCGGCAGCCTTAGGAGTGTACTGGCATGGACTCGCGGGGGATCGAGCAGCAGCTTCCCGATATTCGGAGTCATCCCTGCTTGCGGGCGATATCATTGAGGCTCTGTGAGGTATAAGCTGTCCATGCATCCACGAACCTGATGTGGACGCAAGGCACGATTCCGATCATATTCGTTAAGGAGTGAAGCGTGTTGAATCTCGCCAATAAGATCACAATCGCAAGAATTGGATTGATTCCGCTATTTATGTTGTGTTATCAGAGTTATCCGGCATGGATGGTTAACAGCTTCACTATTGTTGAGTTCATGGAGAAATATGGAGTATACCTTGCTGTAGCCTTATTTGTTATTGCTTCTGTCACGGATAAGCTGGATGGATATGTCGCTCGGAAATACAATCAAATTACGAATCTAGGCAAGCTGCTGGATCCGCTGGCGGATAAACTGCTGATCTCAGCAGCCTTCATCCTGCTGGTGCAGCATCAGTATATTCCTTCTTGGATCGCATTTGTCATCATTGGAAGGGAAGTTGTCGTTACCGCACTTCGATCCGTTGCATCCGCAAAAGGAATCGCACTTGCTGCTGATAGATATGGAAAATGGAAGCTTGTCATTCAGGTTGTTGCCGTATTGGCAGTTATGCTGAACGAATCGATGTTGTTGCCTAAGCTTGTTGTGCCGATAGACTATTATCTGATGCTAGCGGCAGTAGCAATCACGGTGTTTTCAGGTGTTAATTACATCAAGAACAACTATAAGCGTCTTGAGATAAATCATTGGTAACGGAAATAAGGTACATGGAGACGACGGAGTATCCTCTCGATATATTCGAGATGTTAGCCGGAGATAAAGAAGTGAATCCAAGGGATATTGAGAACGGACGAAGTGATGAACAAACTGGATATGTTGCATTTCCAATAAAAATGAATCCTAACGAGGTACTTATAGATGAACACAGAAGCAGAAATCATTCGCCTTGCAGAGCAATATGTAAAGAGGGAATTGGAGCGTGACTCGAGCGGTCATGATTGGTGGCATATCGATCGAGTGCGTAAGCTGGCTGTTGAAATCGCTAACCGTGAAGGGGCGAACAACTACATATGTGAGCTTGCCGCCTTATTGCATGATGTGGCAGATGAGAAGCTAAATGAGAGCAAAGAAGCGGGTTTGCATAAGGTTGAGAATTGGCTGCTGAATCACATTGAGGATCGTCAGTTGATCGACCATATCATGTTAATCATCTCGACCATGTCCTATCGCGGAGGCACTAATCCGCCGATGACGACATTGGAAGGGCGGGTTGTTCAAGATGCTGATCGACTGGATGCGATCGGTGCTATCGGTATAGCTAGAACCTTTCAATATTCGGGCTGGAAAGGGAGAAGCATGCATAATCCAGAGCTATACGACAGCGACAATGATACAGTAAGTAATGAACGGGATACAACCATTCAGCATTTTTACGATAAGCTCTTAAAGCTTAAAGATCTGATGAATACATCATACGCCAAGCAGCTAGCGCAATCGCGTCATCAGTTTATGGAGCAGTATTTACAGCAATTCTATGACGAATGGGATGCGGTCAAGTAAAATATTTGATATGTGGAGAGTGCGGAATGGGTCCGATGTTTGTCATCGTAATTGTGTTGCTTATTGCAGCTGCAATATGGTTTGTGAAGTCTAATAAGAAGACTAGAATCTACTTGCTGTCAGCGTTATTGATCATTATCCTGGCGCATCAATTCACTGCCGTACAGCGGGCAACAGCACGATTAACAGCAGCCCTTCATGTCACATTCTCGTATAGTGACCGAGACTTTACTTATATGACAACTGAATATAGTTCTGCGCACGGGGCCTATATGGTGCTGTATCAAGATCAACGTCAGGATGTCATCTTATTGCAAGTGGAATCTAGTAAGATGCCGATCGTGATAACCTATGACTCGTTGCATCCAGGGCCGTGAGCGCATGTCATCAATAAAGAGAACAAAAAGGCGGTGCGCATATGAACATCATGAAGGATATCCCGGAGCATCATGGCCTTTCATCTAAAGCCTTGCTGCAATTTATGAATCATATGGAACGATTGAACTTAGAAGTGAACAGCTTCATGCTGCTGCAGAACGGAAGAGCCACTGCACAATTCTGGAGGCAGCCGTATCGCAAGGATTGTCCTCAGATATTGTTTTCTCTCAGCAAAAGTGTTACTTCAATAGCGGTTGGGATTGCATGGGATCAAGGCTATTTGGACCTAAAAGATAAGGTAATCTCCTTCTTTCCCGATGATCTGCCAGAATCGATCTCTCCGTATTTATCAGACATGACTATTCACCACCTCTTATCTATGAACGCAGGTCATCATGATAATATCTACGGGGATGTCGTGAGCCATCAGAATTGGGTAAAGGCATTCCTGTCCTTAGACATACAGCATCAACCAGGAACTTATTATCGATACAGCACTCCTGCCACCTATATGCTCTCTGCGATACTTGAGAAGGTAACGGGTGAATCCCTGGTTGACTTCTTAACGCCGCGATTATTCGAGCCTTTAGGCATATCGAAGCCCGTGTGGGAGACCTGTCCAATGGGAGTGACAGCAGGAGGAATGGGACTCAACATGCCCACTGAAGCCATTGCCCGATTCGGTCAGATGCTTTTGGACAAAGGCATGTACAATGGCCAACGAATTGTTTCCGAAAGGTATATCACACTTGCAACCCAAGAACAAAGCGATAATCGCAGAGACGAGGAACGCATGGATTGGGCTCAAGGCTACGGTTATCAGCTATTTTTGTGCAGGCGAGGTTGCTATATGGGCAACGGCGCCTTTGGACAGCTGTGCTTTGTCGCTCCAGAGCAGAATATCGTCATAGCTGCGACGACGAGCTTCAAGAATATGAAGCAGCTTCAGACGCTTCTAGATCTTATATATGAGTACATCATTGAGCGGATTGATCTAAAAGATGCTCTAGACCCAAATGATCACAAGGAGCTAGAGCAGCTTCTGACCAATATGTCTTATCCAATATCTATATCACAGTCTTTAACGAGTCTAGTAGCTTCATCAATGGGTAGATGCTATATTATGGAAGACAATCCGCATCAGCTTAAGCTGCTCAACATTTCGTTGAAAGACAATCTTGTGGAGGTAGAGTCCATCTATAAAGAGCGCGGAGCGGAACGACTTCTGTATGATTTAACGAAGCCAGTTCTCACGAGAGGAAGCTTTATTAAAGATCTAGCCTATCACGAGCAGGAAGTCGTAACATACGCAGCTTGGCTGGCTTCAACGACTCTGGAGCTAACGATGAGGTATATCGAGACTCCATATGTAGTGACGCACACACTGAAGTTCTTGAATGATAGTATCGAATTTCGCTATCAGATCAATGTGTCGTTCGGTGTGGAGAGTTATCAAGCGATTGGAAGATTACATACTACAACCCCATTTTCACAAGAAAGTCTATACTAATTTTACGATGAAAGTGAGAAAACGCTATGCCTACTATACAAGTCTATCAATATGATGCATTTACATCTGAACCGAATAAAGGTAATCCAGCTGGCGTTGTGCTGAATGCGGATCATCTATCAGCTGAAGACATGCAGGAAATTGCATTCAAGGTGGGCTTCAATGAGACTGTATTCGTTCTGAAGTCCGAACAGAGCGATCTGCGACTGAGATACTTCACGCCCGGCCACGAGATGAATCTGTGCGGTCACGCGACGGTTGGAGCTCTATATGCTTTATCAACTCGAGGTCTGCTTGAGGCAGAAGATATTATGATCGAAACGAAAGCAGGTATCCTGCCCATCAAGCTCGAGCGCTCGAACGATCAGTTGACAATTAAAATGAAGCAGAATGCGCCGCAGTTTCTTCCTTTTCAAGGAGATGTGGATGAGTTGGCAGCGTCTATCGGACTTCGAGCAGAGGACATCGATCAGAGCAAGCCGATTGTGTATGGGAGTACGGGAATCTGGACGTTAATCGTACCGATTAGAACTTTAAGCGCTTTCGTTGACATGAAGCCTAACAATCACGTATTTCCTGAGCTATGCAGTGAAGTCCCTAAGGCCTCGCTCCATCCAATAACGTTCGAAACTTACGATCCTAATGCGTTGATGCACGCAAGGCACTTCTCGTCTCCATATTCGGGAACAGTTGAGGATCCAGTAACCGGAACGGCTTCAGGCGTGATGGGGGCTTATGTTCTGACATTCTTAGATCATGAGTCAGCATCGTTAGACTGCGTAGTCGAGCAGGGGATAGAGATCGGAAGGGACGGTAAAGTGATCGTACAGGTTGTGCGCCATGAAGACAGTATGGATGTATTTATCGCAGGAACTGCGGTATTTGTTCAGGAAATGCAGGTCGAGTACTAATAAACAGGTTGAAGCGGGAAAAGAAGGCTAATTGGCGAATGAAGTGAGGCGACAGTAACTTGTTTCTGAGTCCAATCATACTGTAGAGGTAGAGACCACTGCTGAAGAAGGTGAAGCGGATGCTGGAATCACGAAGCGCTTATCTCGTATCCTCGGATTTGATTGGATGCTGGTCAACTTCATTTTTCTCAAAAGCCGCTGATAAGGATACAGAGCTTATCTTTAAGCTTAACGGTGAAGGGCTGTGGAAGTATTCACGACCAGGCAAGCATCGAATTACGCTGTTCAAATGGTCGATAAAAAAGGATCGCATCCTATTCAGAGACTTCATCAAATATGTAATTGAAGGCGACGAAGATACCGAGGTTCATTCCATTACAACATCCCCCGTTTCCCGCAAGTATGAAGAAAGATTAATTAAAGGCACTGGCTTAAATTACGCTGATGCTGAAGTTCAAGTTATCAATTTCTATAATCCGATCTTGAAAGGGATTAATTCGCAGTTGTTTGGACTCATTACGCGAGATCTTGATAAGAGCAGGGTGATCAAGCTTCTAGAGGATTTCGATACGAATATGCAGGTTTAGATAACGAATGAAACAATTATTAGTAAACATGGAGCAACTGATGATATGGACAAACACTTTTTTGAAGTCTTGCTGAAAGACCATATTGAAGAAGTTCGTACTCTTGATCCCGGATATTCAGGTCATGCAAGCGACGTGTGGTATATAAAGACGGCTTCCGATGAGGTAATCGTGCGTTCATCTAGACTGCAGACCGAGCCGGATAATAATTTTTGGTGGGGATGCAAGTATTTATTCGGAATTGATCCGAGACATGTTCAATATATGGAGGCGGCGAATACGTTGTTTCAACCGATATCGACTGTTCCTGCTCCTAAGATTATGAAGAAGGTATACGAGTCAGGACGTGAATATATCGTTGTCGAACATATGAGGGGACAGACGTTAAAGTCGTTTATCGGTCAACCGGCTTCGATTCTTTATCAGCTTGGAGTATGGTTGGCTGAAGTCCATTGCCATCGGTTCAATACGTTTGGCAACTTGGTCGATCGAAGGATCGGAACGACGAGCAGCTTTCACAAGCATATGGCTGCCGCCATGAGTAGAATTGTGGAACGTTACTTTGCAGAAAGTTCAGAGATCCGAGAGGAATTAGTTCATATATTAGTGGAAATGGGGACTTTAAAGGACCCTGAAGCATTCTCACCTGTGTTGGTAGATATGGACCCTTCCCAGTTCTTATCTGATGGAGATCGCATTACAGCGATCGTAGATACTGAAGCATATGTACTGGGGCCGGTAGAGCTTGATTTTATTGCACTCGAATATGTTCTGGATCATGAAGCATCAATACCATTTATAGAGGGATATCAAAGTGTTAGAGAAGCACCAAGTATCTCTGAGGTACGAAGAACGTATCGCTATCTATACCGCATTCTAGGCGTACAGGGTTCTGTTGATCTGCGTTCATGGTTTGCAAAGCCCTCGTTGTTCTCATAATTTCTCACTAACATACGTTGAAAGGAAATGAATGAATAATGTTCTCCTATACTTATCATGCAATGACACCACAGATTGCTGCAGAGATCTCGAACTGGACTTATGAAGCTCCCTATTCCATGTACAGCATGGATGGAGATCAGGAAAGTATAGATGAATTCCTGAACGGTGACTATTTCTATGTGTTAAATGAAAAAGATGACTTAATCGGGTTTGTATGTGCGGGAGAATCGGCAAGAGCGCCGGGAGGATATGCACAAGGCGTCTATGAGGACGATCGCTATTTGGATCTCGGATTAGGGATGAAGCCGAAGTTAACAGGCAGCGGCCAAGGCTATGACTTCATGATGAACGGTATATCATTTATGCAGAATCATTTTAAGGTATCCAACCTTCGACTTATTGTCGCTACGTTTAATGAGCGAGCCATAAAGGTGTATGAACGTGCGGGATTTGTGAAAGGGATAAGCTTCTTCAGTCCTGTTAGCGGGCAGCCGATTGAATTCATCGAGATGAAACGTTTTGATGTTGGGACTGGGGGCATGGCATGAGTATAGCGAAATTGGACGGGTATCGCGCGTTATCAAGCATTATAGAGTGGGGAGTTATTCAGGCGCGATTCACCTTCACGGATACAATTGACGAAAGCAAGGTCAGCAACGTGACGATCATCCCGTTCAGCGGAAGCAAGTGCGTCATCTTTCAAGTGGATAATGGACAGTGGGAACTCCCAGGTGGAACGTTGGAGCCAGGTGAATTCTACCTCGATGGACTTAAGCGCGAGGTGATGGAAGAGCTAGGCGCTGAACTGATCAGCTATAGCGTATTTGGTCAGTTCAATTGTGTTTCAACTGCTGAAGCACCCTATAGACCTCACATTCCTCATCCCGAGTTTGTCCGATTGGTAGGCTATGGGGATGTGCAAATCGTAGGTGAACCGTTGAATCCTCCTGATGGTGAACAGGTAATTGCGGTAGAACTAGTCGATATCGATGAAGCGGTTCGCCGATTGGAGAGCGTAGGTAGATACGATATCGCAGACCTGTATAGATTAGCGCACTCCCTGAGATCAAGTACTTTAGCATAATCGATCTTGAAGCATGAAATTACAAGAATGGAGGCTAGGATATGGTTGCCAGTAACCCAAACTCTTTTTTCTACTTTATGAGCGCGATTGTTCCAATCCTGATGTTTGTCCTACAAATCGCTCTAATTGTATTAGGAATCATAGCATTGTTTTATCTTATTAAGTTATTCAAGGTAGCTATTCAAGCGTTACAAGTCTATGTGAATAACCAGAAGTCAGACTTATCAAGGAGCCGAAATTATGAATAATGGTATGAAAATGATTGACTTAACTATTCACGATCAAGACTACATTCAACAAACCGCAGCTATCCTTCAAGCTAGCTTTGAATCATGGCCGACATTAGAGATTGCTAAAGATGAAGTTCTAAAATCATTGGACTCAGAGCGTATTAGTAGAGTCATGATTAATGCTGATGGGAAAGTAGTTGGCTGGATCGGAGGCATCAGTCAATATAGCGGAAACGTCTGGGAGCTGCATCCGTTGGTCGTCCATCAAGAGTACCGCAATCAGGGAATCGGTAAGGCGCTAGTTCAGGACTTGGAACAGCAGGTTAAGAATCGCGGTGGGATAACGATATACCTTGGTACAGATGATGAATATGATCAGACAAGCTTATCTGGACAGGATGTATATGGAGATATACCTGGCTTCATACAGAACTTTGCAAGCCATGATCATCCTGCGATCTTCTACCAGAAACAGGGCTATGTTATTGTAGGGATTCTCCCAGATGCTAACGGAATCGGGAAACCAGACATTTGGATGGCTAAGCGTGTGAAATAACAAATGTAATGGATGAATGATCCAGAATATGATATGGTAGAATTTGTTTATCGCAACACAGAGAGAATCGTTATTTAGGTAACGATTCTTTTTAGGTTTATTCTGTGATCACTTCATCATTTCTAGAGGAGGGCTAGATATTGCTGGTTGTGAACAGAAAGATCGAAGAATACGCCTTAAACGCATGGCCGGCGCTAAAAACATACGTTCATGATGGATGGCTGCTGCGATTCTCTGAAGGCTATACCAAGCGTTCGAATTCTGTAAGCGCAATATTCAACAGCAGCAATGAGGGAGTGAGCACGAACATCGCTCATTGTGAGGACATGTATACAAGCGCAGGATTAAATGTAGTGTTTAAGATTACCCCATTTGTACCAGAAACGTTAGACCAGGAGCTCGATGAGCGTAACTATCAGATTGTCGATCACACCAGTGTAAGAGTACTGGATACTTTAGACCACCTCCAAGCTCCTTCCACACAGAATGTAGAGTTCTCAAACCGTATGAACGAGAAATGGTTATCTGTACAAACGGAACTCAGCGGCTTATCTGCGAACCATCAGGATATTACGAGAAGATTACTGACTGGATCACCGTACAGAAGCAAGTATGTCATCTTATACGAAGGAAGCGAACCTGCAGCATGCGGATTGGGAGTTATCGAAGACGAATATGTTGGACTGTACGATATCATAACTGCTGAAACTTTCCGCAATCAGGGATATGGAGAACAGCTTCTGCTGCATATCTTGAATTGGGCGAGGTCTGCGGGAGCAGAGAAAAGTTATTTGATGGTCGTAAAGAACAACCAAGCAGCCATTCGATTATACTCCAAATTCAATTACCATGAGATCTACTCCTATTGGTACCGCGTTAAAACACGAAATGTTTGAAAAGCGTAGTATTAGCGATAATCGGTAAATACATATGATTCATGTACTAAACAATTATATATATTTTATCCCATAACTTGTAATAGAGGGGGAGGTATAATAGTTGTGGCAAGAAAAGATTGGCAGCATGACATTGTATTGCGTATATACGGATTAAAAAAATGACGAAGACAGTAAAGGAGTAATGGAGGAGAACCATGTCGATTCTCGAACAACTGCCAGACCAGTTAAGAGCTCATTTGACTGAAGCGCCGATCTTCAGTGCGAAGACCGACTTACGGAATGATGGCAATTTCGGTGAGGAATGGATCGCATTTACGGAGCACGAAATCTTGGTATGGAACATCGAAGGCGCTAACACCTTGAAGCTTGCCGTTAGCGATATAACGGAAGCGCGAGCTGTCAACGGCATCGGAGGCGGCACACTGCTTGCCGATACCAAGAAGGGGCCTGTCGTGATCTTGCGTTATACAGCGGCTTTAACCGCAGCATTCAGCTTTGCCGCTAAGCTGCTGAGCGCGATGGCTAAGCAGGAAGAGCTTCCTGCCGCCTCGCAGAAGGAATTCCCGCGATATTGTCCGAATTGCCACAATCCGCTGGCTGAGGGCTCGCAAACTTGCGCGGTATGTAAGAATAACGGCAAAATACTTGGTCGAATGCTGCGTTACGCCAAGCCATATAAGGTGCAAATGGTGATCGCGGCCATCTTGCTGGTCATTTCAACCGGTATCGAGCTTATACCGCCATATCTAACCAAAGTAATGATTGACGATGTATTGAAGCCGGACAGCTTGACCTCAACCCTATTGCTAGTAGTGCTAGGCTTAGGCTTAACGATGCTGACGATGTCCATCATGCAGACCGTCAGAGGTCTTCTCGGCGTATGGGTTGGCTCCAAGCTAATGGGAGATCTGCGAAAAGATGTATACAGTTCTCTGATGCGCTTATCTCTCGCTTTCTTTGACAGACGCCAAACCTCGCAATTTATCGGGCGGGTGAACAGCGATTCAGAATCAATGCGGCAGTTCATGACCGATGGCGTCATCTGGGTTACAGGTGAAACGCTGCGCCTGTTCGCCATCTTCATCATCATGTTCGGACTTGATTGGAGACTGACCTTATTTGCATTAATTCCGATGCCGATCATGATCATCGTATCGATGACGATCTGGCCGAAGATCGGACGGCGCTGGTATCAGCAGTGGAGATCGATCTTTCGCTTGAATGTGATCGTCGGCGACTCCCTGCAAGGAATTCGTGTTGTAAAGGCTTTTGGTCAAGAAAAATCGGAAATGTCACGCTACTCAGAAGTAAACGAATCTCTCGTTCGTAACAATATTCGAATTGAGGGGTTGTGGCAGGGGGTATTTCCGTTATTTTCATTGATCGCGGGTGTTGGAACTTTAATGATCTGGTTCTACGGTGGTTCAGCTGTTATTCAGCAGGAGCTGCAGCTCGGGGTATTAATGGCTTTAATCTCTTACCTGGGCATGCTGTTCGGACCGCTGCAATGGCTGAGTCAGATGATTAACTGGGCAAGCAGCGCTCTTGCAGCAGCAGACCGTATCTTCGAAATTATGGATACGCCATCCGAAGTGCCAGATGCTCGCAACCCTGTGCAATTAAAGGAGATTAAGGGCGAGGTATCATTTGAAGATATAACCTATGGTTATGAGAAGCATCATCCTGTTCTGAAAAAGGTTGATTTGCAGGTGAAGGCAGGTGAAATGATCGGACTTGTTGGACATTCCGGCGCAGGCAAATCGACGTTTATCAACTTGCTATGCCGCTTCTATGATCCAGACGAAGGAAAGATCTGCATTGACGGCATAGATCTGCGTGATATCGGACAGTCGGATCTTCGTAATCAAATCGGGGTTGTTCTTCAGGAAACATTTTTGTTTGACGGGACTATCGCGGAAAATATCGCCTACTCCAAGCCTGATGCAACACCAGAAGAGATCATGAGAGCAGCCAAAATTGCGAATGCGCATGATTATATTGTGCGACTGCCGGATGGCTACGATACCCGAGTAGGTGAGCGTGGACATCGGTTGTCGGGCGGTGAGAAGCAGCGTGTTTCTATCGCTCGCGCCATCATTCATAATCCGCGTATTCTAATACTGGATGAAGCGACAGCGTCGGTGGATACGGAGACCGAGCGTCAGATTCAAGAAGCAATCTCGCGCTTGATTCAAGGCCGCACGACATTTGCGATTGCTCACCGTTTATCTACTTTGCGAAATGCGGATCGATTAGTCGTGCTGGATCGAGGCAAGATTGTTGAGGTAGGTACGCATGAGGAGCTGCTTGAGCAGGAAGGTACTTACTTTAAGCTTGTTGAGGCACAGAAGGAGCTGTCCAAGATTAAGGGGGTTGAAGGCTGATGACAGATACTTACGATA
Source organism: Paenibacillus marinisediminis (assembly GCF_054343325.1). NCBI lineage: Bacteria > Bacillati > Bacillota > Bacilli > Caryophanales > Paenibacillaceae > Paenibacillus > Paenibacillus marinisediminis. Next base: position 535,237 of record NZ_JBTGUH010000002.1, on the reverse strand, counting down.
TTCATTTCTTGGACTCTTCCAACGTATTCTTCAGCCGCGGGCAAGGCGGAGTCTTTCAAGGAGTGATCGACGGCAAGCCGTATGATGAGCTGATCGTTTATCGGGCATTCCCTTTCTTGTATATGACGCAGCACATTTCCATTCGCAACGCCAAGGATGAAGAGCTGGGCATCATTCGGGATATGGAAGAATTGGATGAGGAGAGCTATAAGGAGCTGGAGAAGGAGTTGCAATTCCGCTACTTCCTCCCGCGCGTAGAGCGCGTAGACAGTGTGAAGCAGAAGGCGGATCTCTGGATATGGGAGCTGCAAACGAATTTGGGCTCAACACGCATGGTGATGCGCAATTTACACGATCATATGCAATTTGCTGGCGGTAATCGAATCATCATCACCGATATCAACGGCAAACGATGTGAAATCCTCGACTGGACGGCGCTGGATAATCACAGCCGCAAGCAGTTGACAGATGTCGTATAGATATTTTGTGAAGACACGACCTTAAAGGTCGTGTCTTTTGCTTTGTTACTAAATTGTTCCTTTAATTATAAGGTGAATTCATGTTAATATGTGGTAATATACGGTATTTCATGTGGGTTGTTGTCTATTTTATGCAATAATTAGCAATTTAATATAAATAGGTTCTGCATTATATTACACAATAGACGTGAGGTACTCCCAATGTACAAGTATTCGATAGGTCAATATGGTTCATTTGATTACAACAAGTTTCATAGGGACTATAAACCGTCATTTCATGGAATAGAAGCCTGTCTCTTCGAGAAGGAAGAGGATACGATAAATTTAGTGAACGAAGCGATGAAGCATGGATTTGAGATAGGCATTCATTTTCCATTGAGGGCAGGCCAATCTGAATGGAGAGATGCTCTGTTTCTATCATCGGACGAAACCATTTATCAAGCTTCTTTAGAACTCATTCAGCGGGAGCTAGAATACTTAATAAGCGTGAAACCGAGATATGTTCTCTTCCATTATCCGAAGCCCATCATATTAGACGATCGAGTGGATTGGACAACATGGCGGTTCACGGATCCATTGGAGTATGTATACGAAAGTGAGTATGCGATTGAAGTGCTTATAGAACGTAGTGAATTTCTATTCCAATGGTTATCCGACAAGAGTGAGGAGTTTAACTTCATCCCCGTGTTGGAATTCGATGCGCTGAATCGCTACATTTATGACACGGATCTGCTGGAAGCATGGCTAGTAAAGTACCCGAAGATTAGACTGTGCTTGGATACGGCTCGATTATATCTCCAGGATCGAATCGATCCGCACTTTCATGCAGTTGATGTGATTCGGAAGTTCGTGAAATACGCGGATGTTATTCACCTGTCTAACTGTCAATTTATCGACAAGGTTGTGCAGCGGCATTTTCCGGTGCTTCCCGAGCTCAGTCCATCGGAAGGCTGGGCGCCGATTGAGCAGTATTTATCGATTATACGTGAAGAGAACAGCCATCTGCGGATCCATTTCGAGCATCGTTCCGATTATATTAGTGACGAAGATTTAGAGAGATGTTATGAATGGGTGGACAATATTTTGAATGATATAGATTTTCAGCAGGAGAGCAAGGAATAGTTCAAGAATAGTATTAGCTGCGATAGATTTATACACAAGGAGTGGTTGAGATTGGCAATTATACAAGTGCTCGATAAAGGCTACGTCAGACTGGTGAACCACATGGGTTCAGACTTAACGATCGTCAATGCCGCTCGAGTGTCCTATGCGAAGGAATCCACTGAATTGGACAATAAGGATATTCGGTTGATTCAATTTCTTGCTAGAGAGGGGCATACATCCCCATTTCGCCATGCGATGGTTCAATTTGAGATCTATGCTCCATTAATGGTCGCTAGACAATGGTGGAAGTATGTGATTGGCTCTGCGCATATGGAAGGCACTGGCGATACTCTGGAAGGCTGGAATGAATCTAGCCGCAGATATATTACGGAGGAACCGACTTTCTACATCCCATCTGCAGATGAATGGAGAAGCAAGCCTGCGAATTCGAAGCAAGGAAGCGGGGAAGTTCTGCCTGAGCAACTGGGAACCAAGCTATCCGATGAGTTGTCGGCTTATATCGAAGAAGGTATACATAAATACGAAGCCGCATTAAATGATGGTGTATGTGCTGAGCAGGCTAGGCTGTTTTTACCTTCATACGGCATGTATGTGAGATGGTATTGGACTGCTTCCTTGCAATCCGTTTGTCATTTTCTGAATCAAAGATTGGAGCATGACGCCCAGAAGGAAATTCAAGATTATGCAAAAGCCGTGTTAGAGCATATTCAATCCTTGTTCCCTAATTCAATTCCTGAATTGATGAACCATCATTAATTACTGAATAGTTGAAATGATCCGGTCTATGATAGTGAATATCGGCGGCTGGATCCGATTCATCCGTTGATAAAGCAATATGCAACGAGTATCTCAGTCAAAATATTGTAAGCCTCTAGAAACCTACATGGTTGCAGAATAGAAACTGTTCCTTGATAGAGGGGGTGATTAAGATATGAGTCTAGTAATTATCGTATTACTTATTATGGTGCTGCTGTTCACTTCAATTATGATCGGTGTATTCAGCTATAAGAAGAATAAAGTACTTTCAATGATGCTAATCGTAATCCCGATTATCGCGATGCTGGTACCGTTCCTCATCTTTCGTTGGATCTCTTATAATTCTGTCCCGAATTCGTTGTCAATTAATGTTAAAAGCACTGGGGATCACTACAAGGTTGCAGGCAAGTGGATAAATCGATCTGATTACTACTCCTATGGGCAAGATATTATTACTTTTTGTTTCAAGCAAACCGATGATTATGTTTCGATAGAACTCCCAAGCCTTGAGGCACAAAAGGATGGGATACTTAAACGAGCAGAGAAAGAATTGCTGTCCAGCGACCTGAATCAGAATACATCTTGCAGTTCCTATTCGATCGAACTCTCTGATCAATATGAGATTCCGTTTAATCTCGGAAACGATGTTCACCGCAATGATGTGGAAATATTCTATATACACGTCGTGACAGAGCCCATGGATTCACCGACCTACTGGATTAAGAAGCTGGAATGGAAATAATAATGCTTCTTGTGTGCGAACATAGAAAAAAGGACGCTGTTAACGTCCTTTCGTCAGTCAATTAAGCTAATATCTTCTTGAACTCCTCTGTTAAGAGTGGAACAACCTCAAACAAATCACCGACAATACCGTAATCTGCTACTTTAAAGATCGGAGCTTCCGGGTCCTTATTAATCGCAATAATGACTCGTGATTGACTCATACCAGCGAGATGCTGAATAGCTCCGCTAATACCGCAAGCAATATAGATTTCGGGTGTAACTACTTTTCCAGTCTGCCCAATCTGAAGCGCATAATCGCAGTATCCGGCATCACAAGCGCCGCGCGATGCTCCAACCGCGCCATTCAATACATCAGCCATCTCTTCCAAAGGCTTGAAGCCATCTGCGCTCTTCACACCTCTACCGCCCGATACAACGATTCTAGCTTCTGTTAAGTCAACTTTGCCCGAGGCTCTGCGGACTACATCTTGGACAACGGAGCGAAGTGTGGATGCTGATTGATAGTCCACAGCGACGATCTCAGCGGATACATCCAGTTCAACAGCCGCTGGTATGTTGTTAGGGCGGATCGTTACGACTTGCGGTCCATCAAGGAATCGCTTCTTCTCGAATGCCTTGCCTGCATAGATTGGTCGAGTATACCATGCTTCGGAATCCGACTTCTCGATGGCGATAACGTCAGACACCTGACCCGCATTCAGGTGAGCTGCGATGATCGGAGCAAGATCGCGCCCAATAGCGGTGTGCCCGAATAGAATTGCTTGCGGGGTCAGATGGCTCAGAGCCTGGGTCAGCGCGTTATAATAAGATTCTGAATTATAGCTCTCAAGATCAGCGTGGTCCACTGCATACACTTTGCCGTTCACGTAATGCGACAATTGCTCTGCGATTGGGGCCACCTGAGATCCCAGCAGTATAGCGGACACGGAATCTCCGTCTTCTTTCACAATTGCAGCAGCCTGAAGTGCTTCCAAAGTAACTTGTCGCAGCTTACCGCCGCGAACTTCCGCGACAACTACGTAAGTATTGCTCATATGGTCATCCTCCTAATTGGATTAGATCAATTTAGCTTCGGTGCGCAGCAGGTTGACCAGCTCGGCAGCCTGCTGACTTAATTCGCCTTTCAGAATCTGCCCTGCCTTGCGTTCTGGCGGCAGTGACAATGAGATACGCTCCGTCTTCGCCGAAATATCAGATTCAGACAGACCCAGATCATCAAGCGATAGCTGATGGAACGGCTTCTTCTTTGCTTTCATTATGCCTGGAAGTGAAGGGTAGCGCGGCTCGTTTAAGCCTTGCTGCGCAGTAAACAGCGCTGGAAGCGCCACACTCAACGTCTCGCTGTCTCCTTCAGCATCACGCAGGACGACTGCGCGGCTATCTGCGATCTCAAGCTTCGTTATAGATGATGCGTGTGGAATGCCAAGCAGTTGGGACACACGTACCGCAACCTGCCCGCCGCCCGTATCGACAGAGAAATTACCGCCGATGATCAAGTCATAGGATTGCTTGCTGAAGTAAGCTGCAAGAGCCTTGGCTATACCATACTCGTCGCCGTTTAATCGATCGTCTGAGATGAGCACCGCTTCATCCGCCCCCATAGCAAGCGCAGTTCGGAGTGCCTCGGCAGCTCGGTCTGGTCCGATGGACACCACTGTGATAGTGCCGCCATGCTGATCGCGCTGAAGCAAGGCTTCTTCAACGGCATATTCATCGTACGGATTGATGACGTACTTCACACCGTCGTCTGTAATCTGACCATCGCGAATAACAATCTTCTCCTCCGTGTCGAAGGTTTGTTTCAGGAGGACATAAATGTTCATGCAACAAGCTCCTCTCTAATGTTTACTCTAAACCTCTTAAGAAAAAATCAACGGTCTTATCCACTTGTGCGGACAGGGGATACTTGCGACCGGAGATTAACCAGGAACTAACCACTTCATCCATCGCGCCAAAAACGAGCATACGTGTCAGCTTAATATCGAGATCTTGCCGAAAGGTCTTCTCTTGAACTCCTTTCTCTAGAATCTGTTCAATCAAGGTGAAATAAGGCTTCACCGTAAGTCCGATTGCTTTGCGCAGCTCAATTGAGCTCTGGCGAAGCTCAATCTGGGTAACATAGGCGAGATTCACATCCTGTTCAAGTTCATTGAAATGGATCTCGCATACTCTGTGCAGCGCTTCCGCTGCTGTACTCGAAGCACGCAAGCTTTCGTTGAACATGTTGACCAGATTGCCAAGACGAACTTGAAATAAGGAGATAAGGATATCTTCTTTGTTCTTGAAATACAGATAGATAGTACCGTCGGCAACACCTGCTTCCTTCGCGATCTTGGAAACCTGAGATCCGTGAAATCCATTTTCTGCAATAACTTTTAGTGCTGCTTCTAAGATCATCTCATATTTTTCCATTTTCCTACTTGTCATCGTGCCACCTCGGTGTTAGAATTCAATTAAACTGAATGAATGCTCATTCATTTTTCTCAATCTTATGGTAAACATTGCCTGTTGTCAATGAGTTCACGATAAGATTTTATTTACGAAGCGGATGTAACCGCTTTCGTGCCAGTTTTCGCCATAACCTTAAACAAGTTACAGAAAGGGCGGATCAAAGATGTTGTGGCAGATCGTAAATTTCCTGTTATTTTTGGGGGTAACAGGGTATGGCTTTTATTTGTTTTATAAAGCCGTATATCATCGATACCTTTATGTGAAGCTTGGGCAATTAACAGATCTCAAGAGGCGCGGAGAAGGTCGCTTAGCGGAGTTTATGTCGCAAATATTCGGACAGAAGAAGCTGCTAAAGGATCCCAAGAGCGGTATAATGCACATCATTATCTTCTACGGCTTCATTATTTTGCAGTTCGGCGCGCTTGACTTGATCGTCAAGGGACTGCTCGGTGGGAAACATCTTCCGATACCCGGCTACGATGTGTTCGGCTTGATGCAAGAAATCACTGTAATCACGATTCTCATCGCGATGGGCTACGCGGCTTACCGAAGGTATGGTGAGAAGCTCGTGCGTCTGAAGCGGGGATGGAAGCCAAGCATCGTCGTATTCTTCATCTTCTCGTTAATGCTTTCGGTATTAATTTCACTCAGCTTTGAACGATTATGGCTCGGCCTTGAGCCATCTGCTTACGCTCCAATCTCCTCAGGTATTGCTAGCATATTTTCCTTCATCTCAGAACCCGCTTCACAAGTACTGTTCTATATAGGTTGGTGGGCGCATCTGCTCATTCTGCTGTCATTTCTAGTATACGTGCCTCAATCCAAACACTTTCACATCATGGCTGCACCGATCAACATCTGGTTTAGACGCTCAGAGCCGATTGGACGACTCAAGAAGCTCGATCTGGAAGACGAGACCGCTGAAACGTTCGGTGTCGGCAAGATCGAAGAATTTACACAGAAGCAAATGCTGGACTTCTATTCATGCGTCGAATGCGGGCGTTGTACGAATGTATGTCCGGCATCGAATACAGGCAAAGTACTCTCACCGATGCACATGATTACGAAGCTTCGTGATCATCTGATGGAGAAAGGTACCGCGCTAACAGGCAAGTCGCCGCTTGTTCCGGAATATGCTTTCTCTGTTGGCAGTGCGCATGCACTGGACAGCGAAGCGGCTCACTCATCGGAGTGGAGCGGCAGCGGCATAACCGATATTCGATCAACACTTGGTTGGCATAAAGCTTCCTGGACCACATCCAACAAGAAAGCAAACGAGATGGAGCTTATCGGCGACGTCATGTCAGAGGATGAGATCTGGGCATGCACGACGTGCCGCAACTGTGAGGATCAATGTCCTGTCGGCAATGAACATGTCGATAAGATTATCGATTTGCGCCGACATCTCGTTCTGATGCAAGGAAGTGTGCCGCACGAAGGCCAGCGCGCACTGCAGAATATTGAGCGCCAGAGCAATCCATGGGGCTTGAACCGCAATGACCGCGCCAAGTGGAGCGGTGAAGTTGAAGGGATCAAGGTGCCAACCGTTAAAGATAATCTTGATTTCGAGTATTTGTTTTTTGTAGGGTCGATGGGCTCTTATGATCTGCGCAGCCGTAAGATCTCACGCGCCTTCGCCCGTCTGTTGAATGAATCCGGTGTCAGCTTTGCAATTCTCGGCAATGAGGAGAAGAACTCTGGCGATACGCCGCGGCGAATGGGCAACGAGATGCTGTTCCAGCAGCTGTGCGCTGAGAATATCGCCACTTTCCAGAAGTACAACGTTCGCAAGATCGTTACTGCATGTCCTCATACCTTCAATACTTTGAAGAATGAATATCCTGACTTTGGTCTAGAAGGAGTTGAGGTGCTGCATCATTCTCAACTGCTGGATCAGCTCATCCGCGAAGGCAAGCTTACACCGCGACATGAGGTGAAAGAGCGGATCACGTATCACGATTCCTGCTATCTGGGGCGCTACAACAACGTCTATGATGAGCCGCGCAATGTATTGAAGGCAATTCCAGGCGTTGAATTGGCAGAGATGGCCCGTACTCGTGAAAATGGGATGTGCTGCGGCGCGGGCGGCGGCATGATGTGGATGGAGGAAACGTCCGGCAAGCGAGTAAACCTCGCTCGAACCGAGCAAGCGCTGGAAGTGAATCCAACAATCATCAGCAGTGCTTGCCCTTACTGTCTAACGATGATGGAGGACGGTACGAAGATGAAGGAAGTTGAAGAGCGTGTTAAAGCGAAGGATATCGCGGAAATATTGGAGCAATCCGTATTCGGCGACCTTTCGATCAACTTTAATAACCGACATGAAATGGAGGCAAATCGATCATGAACAAACCGATTCGCAAAGCGGCTGTCATCGGCTCTGGCATTATGGGGTCCGGTATTGCGGCACATCTGGCAAACGTCGGCATACCGTGCTTGCTGCTCGATATGGTTCCGAAGCAAGCAACAGAAGAAGAAGCTGCCAAAGGTTTAACCCTTGAGCATCCTGCTGTAAGAAATCGTCTAGCTGTTAACGCGATTGCGAAGCTGCAGAAGACGAAGCCTGATCCATTGTACGACCCTTCATTCGCGCAGCGAATTACACCGGGCAATCTGGAGGATCATTTATCACTACTCCCCGACGTGGATTGGATCATCGAGGTTGTGGTCGAGAATCTTCATGTGAAGAAGGAGCTGCTTCGTAAGATCGAGCTTCACTGGAAGCCAGGAACTGTAGTCAGCTCCAACACTTCTGGGATTTCGATCAACGACATGTCAGCAGAGTGCGGGGAGGAGTTCAAACGTCACTTTATGGGGACGCACTTCTTCAATCCGCCGCGCTATATGAAGCTGTTAGAGATTATTCCAGGTGAAATGACGAACCCAGAGTTAATCGCACAGATGAAGACATTCTGCGAGAAAATGTTGGGTAAGGGCGTTGTGCTTGCGAAAGATACGCCGAATTTCATCGCGAATCGAATTGGAACATATGGACTGCTTGTGACCTTGCAGGAAATGGTTGCCGGAGGCTATACCGTATCAGAGGTTGATGCTGTTACTGGACCAGCTATGGGTCGCCCGAAGAGCGCGACATTTCGCACGCTAGATCTCGTAGGACTGGACACCTTCGTCCACGTTGCTGACAACGTGTTCCATCAAGTGAATGATGAGGCGGAGAAGGCAGTCTTCCATACTCCTGATGTATTGAAGTCGATGGTAGAACGAGGCTGGCTCGGCGAGAAATCTGGTCAGGGCTTCTATCTGAAGAAGAAAGGTGCTAACGGCAGTGAGATCCTTGCACTGGATCTATCAACGATGGAATATGCAGTCCAGAAGAAGGCTTCCTCCGGCTCACTTGAAGCCGCCAAGCTGGCGAAGGGCGCGCGTGCGAAGACGAAAGCGCTGCTTAGTGCCGGAGATCGCTATTCGGATCTAGCATGGAACATATTGAAGCAGGTGCTGATCTATTCAGCTGAAAAAGTTGGTGAGATCGCTGACACCGTTGTGGAGATTGACGATGCCATGAAGTGGGGCTTCAGCTGGGAGCTTGGACCATTTGAAACGTGGGATGCGATCGGTCTTGTTCGTTCCGTGGAACGGATGGAAGCAGAAGGCCTGACTGTTCCGGCTTGGGTGAAGGATTGGATCGCTCAAGGGAACACGTCCTTCTATCAGAAGGATAACGGCCAGCACTTCTATGTGAGTGAGCAGCGCTATAAGCAGGTAGAGCAGGCTCCAGAGATTATAAACCTGCGCAGCTTGAAGGAGCAGAACAAGGTTGTTAAATCCAATACCGGAGCGAGTCTTATCGATCTCGGAGACGGAGTAGCTTGTTTAGAATTCCATTCGCCGAACAACGCGATTGGAGCGGACATCCTGACGATGATTCAGCAGAGTGTGGATGAAGTGCGCGCGAATTTCGAAGGTATGGTCATTGCAAACCAAGGCCGCAACTTCTGCGTTGGCGCCAATATCATGTTGCTGTTGATGGAAGCGCAGGATGAAGAATGGGATGAGATCGACGGCATCATTCGCTTGTTCCAGAACACGATGTATAAGGTAAAGCGATTCGAGAAGCCAGTCGTAGCGGCGCCGCATCGCATGACATTGGGCGGCGGGGTTGAGGCATGTATGCCTGCAGACCAAGTGATCGCGTCAGCAGAGACTTACTATGGTCTCGTTGAGGTTGGAGTCGGCTTGATTCCGGCTGGCGGCGGCTGTAAAGAGCTGACGCTGCGCGCAAGTCAAAGTCTGCGTCACCCTGAAGTCGATCTGCAGCCGATGATCAATCAGATATTCGAAACGGTCGGCATGGCGAAGGTATCGACGAGCGGGCATGATGCTAAGCGTCTAGGTTATCTGCGGCCAACGGATCGGATTCTGGCGAATCAGGATCATCTCATCTATGAAGCTAAGCAGGCCGTGCTTCGCATGGCGAATGCAGGATATGAGCCGATTCCGCAGGAGAAGATTCGCGTCGTTGGATCCGAAGGCAAAGCGATATTGCAGCTAGGCGCTATCGGCATGAAGGAAAGCGGATATATCAGCGATCACGATCTGCTGATCGCGAAGAAGCTGGCTCACGTGCTGGCGGGCGGCGATGTGCCAGCCGGAACTCTTGTGAGCGAGCAATATATGCTTGATCTGGAGCGCGAAGCGTTCCTTAGCTTGTGCGGTGAGCCGAAGACACAGCAGCGTATGCAGCATATGTTGTCCAAAGGCAAACCACTTCGAAACTAACACCCCAGGGGAGAGTGAGATTTAATGAAAGAAGCTGTGATCGTATCCATGGCGCGCACCGCAATCGGTAAAGCCAAGAAAGGCAGCCTCGCACAGACTCGTGCCGACGACTTGGGCAAGATCGTGTTGGAAGCCGTAATCGAACGAGCGCCTGGACTCAAAAAAGAAGATGTAGAGGATATAATCATCGGCTGCGCTATGCCGGAGGGCGAGCAAGGCTTGAACTTCGCGCGCATCATGTCGCTGTATGCTGGCTTCCCGGTTACAGTGCCGGCGCTGACGATTAATCGCTTCTGCTCCTCGGGATTGCAGGCGATCGCATTTGCAGCTGAGCGCATCATGCTCGGCCATGCCGAGGTGCTGGTCGCAGGCGGCGTAGAGAGCATGAGTCACGTTCCGATGACGGGCTTTAAGATATCGCCTAATACGAAGATCGTTGAGAGTATGCCGGAAGTCTACATCGGGATGGGGCATACAGCGGAGCATGTCGCTGAGCGCTTCGGTGTATCTCGCGAGGATCAAGACCGTTTTGCGGTTCGCTCGCATCGTTTAGCGGCACAAGCCATTGCTGAAGGCAAGTTCGTTGATGAGATCGTGCCATTCCAAGTGGAGATGAAGAGCGTCTCGGATGATGGCAAGGTGAATACGAAATCGTTCATATTTGACACGGATGAAGGCGTACGCGCCGACACTTCGCTCGAAGGACTTGCCAAGCTGAAGCCGGCGTTTAAGCTGGGCGGCAGTGTGACCGCTGGCAACGCGTCGCAGACTAGCGACGGCGCAGCAGCGGTCGTGATCATGAGCAAGGAGAAAGCCGAAGAGCTCGGCTTGAAGCCGCTTGCCACGTTCCGTTCTTTTGCACTTGCAGGCGTAGAGCCTGAGATTATGGGAGTTGGTCCTGTTAAGGCGATTCCGAAGGCGCTGCAGATGGCAGGGATCACGCTTGATGACGTTAGCCTATTTGAAATAAATGAAGCGTTCGCCTCCCAATGTGTGCATGTCATTCGCGAGCTCGGCATTGATGAAGAGAAGGTGAATGTGAATGGCGGAGCGATCGCACTAGGACATCCGCTGGGCTGCACAGGCACCAAGCTTACGACGACATTGATCAACGAACTTCGCCGACGCGGGGGCGGCTATGGAGTTGTATCTATGTGTATCGGCGGCGGTATGGGTGCGGCAGGCGTGTTTGAGGTTCATTCCTAATAACAAAGGAGAGGAAAAGTATGAGTCAAACGATGAGCAAGGTGTTGGGCGGGAGCTTTATTATTGAAGATGTAGAATATCAAAATGTAGTAACTCCAGAGGATTTCACGGAAGAGCATCGCATGATCGCGGAGACAACAGCAGATTTCGTTGCGGGTGATGTTGCTCCGCATGATGAAGCGATCGAGAAGCTGAATTACGAATTGACGGTTGATCTGATGCGTAAAGCGGGAGAATTGGGACTGCTCGGTGCCGATGTTCCTGAAGCATATGGCGGCTTAGGGCTTGATAAGGTCAGCTCAACGCTGATCAACGAGAATCTGACCAAAGCATCTGCCTTTGCGCTTTCTGTCGGCGCTCATGTCGGCATCGGCACACTGCCAATCGTCTACTTTGGTACAGAAGAGCAGAAGCAGAAGTACCTTCCAACGCTCGTAACAGGCGAGAAGATCGCCGCTTACTGCTTGACTGAGCCATCATCCGGCTCTGATGCGCAAGGCGCGAAGACGACTGCAGTTCTTACAGAGGACGGTTCCCATTATGTGCTGAATGGCACGAAGCAATTTATTACGAATGCCGGATTTGCGGACATCTTTATTGTATACGCCAAGGTAAATGGAACCGACTTCAGCACATTCATCGTAGAGCGTACGATGGAAGGTGTCAGCATCGGACCAGAAGAGAAGAAGATGGGCATCAAGGGTTCATCCACTTGTCCATTGATTCTGGAAGACGTGAAGGTGCCGGTGGAGAACCTGCTGTGGGAGGTTGGCAAGGGTCACCTGATCGCATTCAACATCTTGAACATCGGCCGTTTTAAGCTGGCGGCAGGCTGTGTCGGCGGCTCCAAGGATTCGATCGAATATGCTGCTAAGTACGCGAATGAGCGCACTCAATTCGGACGCAAGATCTCATCCTTCCCGCTAATCGGGAAGAAGCTTGCTGAAATGAATATAAAGTCATATGTGCTGGAAAGCATGGTTTATCGTACGGCTGGTTTATTCGATGTCGGCTTGGCTGAAGTGGATCATGGAAGTCCGAATGTCGGCTATCAATCAGCCAAGGCAATAGCTGAGTACCAGTTAGAATGCTCTATCAACAAAGTATTTGGCTCCGAAACGCTAGATTTCATCGTAGACGAAGCTGTACAGATTCACGGTGGTTACGGGTTCATTCAAGAGTATCGCGTCGAGCGCAATTATAGAGATTCTCGCATCAACCGTATATTCGAAGGCACAAACGAAATTAACCGCTTGCTGATTCCGGGCTCATTGATCAAGCGCGCGATGAAGGGCGAGCTGCCATTGATGCAGAAGGCCATGTCGCTGCAGTCAGAGCTTCTGAGCTTCATGCCAGGTCAATTATTCGAGGGTACGCTTGCACAGGAAACTCATCTGCTGTCGATGGCGAAGAAGATCTTCTTGATGGCTGGCGCGCAAGCCGTACAGAAATATCAAATGAAGCTTGAGCAGGAACAAGAAGTGCTGAGCCATCTGGCTGATATGATGATCTCGGTGTTTGCGATGGAAAGCGCTTTGCTGCGTACTCGCAAGATGATTGATCGTGCAGGTGAAGCGAAGTCGCAGAATGCGATCGATATGACGATTGTGTTCATTCATGATGAGTTTGAGAAGATCGAACAATGGGCAAAAGAGGTTCTTGCACATATGGAGTCAGGGGATACACTTCGCACTCAACTCTCGATCTTGAAGAAGCTTGCAAGAAGAACAACAGAGAATACCATTGTTTTGAAACGTCAAATCGCTGCCAAGGTTATCGAAGCAGAAAAATATGTAGTCTAAATCATGTCTCGAGATTGGAGCTGTAGTCATGCCCAATAAACCTTGGTTAGAGAGTTATCCAGTCGAGGTCCCTGCGGAATATCCATATCCTAAGCATAATTTGGCGCAACTGTTAATTGACACAGCAACAAAGTATCCCCATAAGACAGCTTTAGACTTTATGGGGAAGAAGTTATCCTATCAAACCTTGCTAGATTCGGCTTACCGTTTTGCGAATGCCTTGCTTCGGCTTGGCATTCGCAAGGGTGACCGAGTTGCCGTCATGCTGCCGAACAGCCCGCAGTGCGTGATCGCTTATTATGGCACGCTGCTAGCAGGCTGTACAGTCGTGATGACGAATCCGCTCTACATGCCGCGTGAGCTGGAGCACCAGTTGAAGGATGCCGGCGCTCGCATCATTGTGACGCTCGACGCACTCGTCGCTCGCGTGAAGAAATCGACGGAATCCTCACCGTTGGATTACATCTTGGTTACATCGATTCAGGATTATTTACCTTTTCCAAAAAACTTGCTGTATCCGATCAAAGCTAAAAAAGACGGCATGGCAGCTACCGTTTCGTATGACGAGAAAGTTCGATCCTTTGTCCATTTTCTCAAGGATTCAACGGCTCAGCCGATATCCGTACCTGTTGATTCAGAGGAAGATCTGGCGCTGATTCAGTATACTGGCGGTACAACAGGCTATGCCAAGGGTGTCATGCTCACGCATCACAATATGATTGCCAACACGATTCAGACAAGGCTATGGTTCTACCGTGCTAGGGTCGGCGAAGAAAAATATTTGGCGGCGCTTCCTTTCTTCCATGTATTTGGAATGACGGTGCTGCTGAATCAAGCTGTCTACTTGGCGGGAACCTTGATTCTGCTGCCGCGCTTTGATGCGAGTCAAGTGCTGAAGGTTATTGATAAGCAGAAGCCGTCCGTATTTCCAGGTGCACCGACCATGTACATTGGCTTAATTAATCACCCGGATGTGAAGAAGTACGATTTATCCTCAGTCAATATCTGTATTAGCGGAGCTGCGCCGCTGCCGTTAGAGGTACAGGAGCAGTTTGAACTGATTACTGGCGGTAAGCTGATTGAAGGCTATGGACTCACCGAGGCGTCTCCTGTTACACATGTGAATAACATATGGGAGAAACGAAAGAGCGGCTCGATTGGCATTCCAATTCCGGATACCGAATCCCGCATCGTGAATCCAGAAACAGGCGAGGAATTGCCTCTTGGGGAAATAGGAGAACTCGTGATTCGCGGACCGCAGGTGATGAAGGGGTACTGGCAGAGACCTGAAGAAACGTCTCAGGCGATGCGGGACGGCTGGCTGTTTACGGGTGATCTGGGTAAAGTCGATAATGAGGGCTATGTGTACATTTTAGATCGTCGCAAGGATCTGATCATCGCAAGCGGCTATAATATCTATCCGCGAGAAATTGAAGAGGTGCTGTTCGAGCATCCTGATATCGAGGAAGCTGTTGTTGCCGGCATCTATGATCAATATCGCGGTGAGACCGTTAAGGCGTATATCGTGCTGAAAAATGGGTGTAAGCAGGATCCGGATGGATTGAAGCGCTGGTGCAAGGAAAGATTAGCGGCATATAAAGTACCGCAAGTCTACGAATACCGTGAGTCACTGCCGAAGACTTTGGTTGGTAAAGTGCTTCGCCGCAAGCTAATCGAAGAAGATGCTGAGAAGATGAGCAAGCAGCAGAAGACGGACCCGCCAGTACAGGTAAACGGTAAGTGAATACGGGTAGATATCACACATCAGGAACAGGGGAGCGTCTGCCATGGAATTGGAAGCTATTATGAACCATCCGTATTATTCTAAACTCGCATCTGCAGCTAAAAATACGTTCTGGGAATATCTTGGCTGCAATATCGAGGAAATAAGTGACAAGCATGTCGTCGTGTCTCTGGATATTAAGCAGCATCATCTGAACTTGATCGGCATTCTGCATGGCGGCGTACATGCTACGATGATTGACTCCGCTATGGGGCTGATCGTGATGCTTGTTCGTCCGAATGAAAGTGTAGTAACCACAAACTTAAATTTGAACTATTTAGCACCGATGTCTGAGGGCCGCATCTATGTAACCGCAGAACTGGTACATAGTTCACGGAAGATGATGACGGCGCAGGCATCTGCGCGCAAAGAGAACGGTGAGCTGTGCGCTACCGGTACCGGAACATTCCGAGTCATCGATAGACCGGTTACTTCATCCGACAGCGGAGGTGATACCGATGGCCATACTCGATGAATTGCAGCAATTAGCAGATCTGATGCACGCGGAGCCGGAAGCCATACGTTCGCTGAATGCTGTATACCAGTTCAATCTGGGAGATAGCGAGATCTATCAGGTCAAGTTTCGCGAAGGGAATGTCGAAGTTATCGACGGGGATGCTTTGACAGCGGATTGTACGCTGACTCTTTCAGCTGACAATCTGCGTAAGCTGTTGAAGGATGAGCTTAATACCACGATGGCGTTCATGATGCGCACGCTCAAGGTTGATGGCAAGGTAGGGCTTGCCTTAAAGCTGCAGGAAATATTGAAATCGTATACGAGCTAACAAAACAGGCTGCTGCGGCAGCCTGTTTTGTTGTGGCTGCGACTACTTGCCCTTGCGGGTCAATTGCGCCAGCATATCCCACTGCTCGTCGTTAACCTCGAGCAGGTCATTGAATTGACCGGCGCCCTGCAGCCACTCGCCGCCGTCAATCGTGATCACTTCGCCATTAATATAGCTGGCGTAGTCAGATATGAGGTAGGCTGCAAGATTAGCCAGCTCTTCTTTATCGCCGACACGCCGCATCGGGATGCGGTCCATCATCCGCTGCTCTAATTCTGGCGTAGGCATGAGCCGCGACCAAGCTCCATCCGTCGGAAATGGTCCCGGTGCAATCGCAACCTGGCGTATTCCATGTCTCGACCATTCTACTGCGAGGGATCGGGTAAGCGCCAGTACACCGGCTTTCGCTGCTGCTGACGGTACGACAAATCCTGAGCCTGTCGATGCATATGTAGTCACAATGTTCAGCATCGTACCGGAATGCCCGTTCTCGATCCAACGTTTGCCAACTTCTAATGTCGTATAAAATGTACCATGAAGCACGATGTTGAGCACTGCGTCTACGGCGCGCGGGGACAGCCGCTCTGTCGGGCTGATGAAATTGCCTGCCGCATTGTTAATCAGCACATCGATACGTCCGAAATGCTGTTCAACAGCTTCAACTAGATCTTGAATCTGAACGGGGTCTCGAACATCGCATGGCTTATAGAACACGGTATTGTCGCTGATGCTCATTTCCTCAGAAGCTTTCTTCAACACTTCTTCACGTCGGCTCGTGATGGCTAAGCGTGCGCCAAGCTTAAGAAACTTCTCTCCCATAGCGCGTCCCAGACCAGTTGCTCCTCCGGTGATCAGGACAACTTTATCCTTCAGCAATTCGTTTGAGAACGGTTCCATGATTCATGCTCCTTTACGGAATAGTGCAATGCTTCAATAAACAAAACTACCAACATATAACTAATATAGATAAAATGAGTCGTTTAGTATAGATCATTCAGTCGATTATCTCAAGAGTATATTAGTAATATAAGGGAAATATGTATTAAATCGAATGCATTATATGGTAACATGTAGACATCAATATGATGATCATATGTAAATATGAACTAAGCATGGAAAAGGAGATAGCGATGAAAGCGATAGGTAAGTTTGCTTATGCTGTTATCTGTGCCATCATTTTAGTAGGCTGCAGTTCGGAATCAATCAGCCAACCGCTAATAGACTCATTCGAGAATTCAGCAAAGAGGGTCGACATATGGAGCTCCATTCATTATGAGTTAATTACAGACGAAAATCTGATTGAACAAGTAGAGCCGTCGGCTGAGCCAGGCTCGATCCTGATCAATATCATGGTGGATCTGATGAATAGAGGCGAGATGCGCGCGGATTCTATTCATTATACATTTAATGAAGCAGTACCGTATCGATATACACACGGAAGCGGGACGGATGGACCAGGGCATGGATACTTGGATCAAGGTGAGAATTTCCGGATGTATCGCTACTATACATTCAGCAATATGGATGATGTGAATGACTTCATAAGCAATTCAGTTATCCGAGTCGAATGGAAAGAGGAAGAATCAATCAACCAGCTCTTATTGAAGCTGCCTGGTAAGCCGACTCAATAGCCACATGAAGTCATCAATATTGTTAGATCACTTAGCTCGTGACACACAATCTAGAGAGGAATAAGAACGATCTTTATGAACATACAAGTATCACAGCAACTAGAGCGAATGAGAACGGAGTGATGTAATGACAATACGTGTACGTACTGAACAACATGAAGATCATCAAGCAATCCGAGATGTGAATATAGCAGCCTTCGACAACCGGAATGATGAAGCTGATCTTGTGGATCGAATTCGCCAATCCTTATACTATGTGCCAATGCTGTCGATCATAGCGGAAGATGACGGGGAGATCGTGGGTCATTTGATGCTTAGTGAAGCAGAAGTGACGGAGGGCGATCAGCATCATAAGGTGATTGCGCTTGCGCCGATTGCTGTTATGCCAGACCGTCAGCGAGAAGGGATCGGCAAGCTTTTGATTGAGGTAGGGTTGAAGAGGTGCAAGGAGCTGGGATACTCCCTCGTGCTGCTGATTGGGCATCCGACCTATTATCCGAAGTTTGGCTTTGTACCGGCGAGAGCGCATGGCTTAGAGCTGCGCCAGTTCCAAGTGCCAGATGAGGTGTTTATGGTGTATGAACTGCAAGAGCACGCGCTTGAGCGAATTTCGGGCGAGTTGAAGTACCCTCCTGCCTTTTTCGGAAATGAATGACTGGAACTCGATCAGATTCGAATAAGAAACCGTGATGATGCACTCTCCCATGATGGGTGGCGTGCATTTTTCATAGGTATGAATAGGTCGTACAATCAATATTAGGGTTGTAAATTGGATGTGTAAAATTTATGCTAGTTAAGAGCCAGGGGAATCTGCTATGTGAGCTGCTGCTAAGGGGTGATAGATATGAGATTCGAGTCAAAGTATGTGAACAATAATGGTGTATCCATACACTACCTAGATTCCGCAACGTATGCGGATCCAGCACTTGTTCCATTAATCATCTGTCCAGGCCTGTCTGAAACGGCAGAAGAATATGTGGACGTACTTGAATATTTGTTGCCGAGAAGATGCGTGGTGCTATCATTTAGGGGAAGAGGCAATAGCAGCACTCCTTTGAGAGGCTACGATCTTGAGGAGCATATTACAGATATCGAATGTGTGCGATCTGATATTGGAATTGAGCAATTCCATCTCCTCGGGTATTCTCGAGGGGCATCGTATGCTCTCGGTTTCGCTCATAAGCATGCGGACAGCATCCGATCGCTATTGCTGGAGGATTATCCGGCGGAGCATAAGCAAATGCCGCTTGAATGGGCAGATGAATATATACTAGATTATTTAATTCCTTTTCATCGTGAACACCATATACGAGAGGACGCCGTCAGAGGAATACAGGCAGACTCCACTCAGATTGACCTCGCACGCAAGCTGGAGCTTCCCGTACTTATTATGAGAGGCTTGCTGCCAGGATCCTTAATTAGCGATGCCGATCTCTGCCAGTATAGGAATATGATTCAGCACCTTACCGTACAGGAGTTTGCACATTCGGGCCACAATATTCGGGGTACAGAGAAGAGTTTGTTATTCACGACCATCTATCAATATTTAGCTCAACATGAATAAGTTTATTGAAAATAGAGTCCAGAAGGGAACGTATTTATCGAGGTTTCTTTTCGTTTAGAGGCTTAGGAGGATTGACATGAAATACCCTATTATATTATTTGACGCTGATGAAACCTTGTTTGACTTCGCTGCTACAGAATCATTCGCTTTAACGCAGACGTGCAAAGAGATCGGAATCGTATGCGACGAAGAGCAGATAGCAAGTTATAAGAGCATTAACAAGCAGTTGTGGAATGAGCTGGAGAAAGGGCTTATCACGTCTCAAGTGTTGAGAACGGAAAGGTTCAGAAGATGGTTTGCCGCCCACAATTGGCAATCGGAGTTCGATGCTGGAGGAGTTAGCTCTTCTTATATTAAATATTTGGCTGAGGGTGCGTTCTTAATTGACGGCGCGGTTGAGCTATGCGAGCAATTATTAAGCGCTGGTTACCGTCTGTCGATCATTACAAATGGTATTAAGGAAGTTCAACTAGGCAGAATCGGCAGATCCCAGCTTCAACATACGTTCGAGCACATCATCATTTCTGAAGTGACGGGTTATCAGAAGCCGCAGACCGGCATTTTTGATTATGCGTTCGACAAAATGGGTATACGGGATAAGCAGGGGGTTCTGATGGTAGGCGATTCACTTAGCTCTGATATTCAGGGTGGAATCAATTATGGGATCGATACGTGCTGGTATAACCCGCAGCAGAATGCCAATCCAACTACAATCGTTCCGAATTACGAAATTAGCAAGCTATCCGAGCTGTTGATGTATGTATAATCGATTCTCATGAAAGTTACAGTGAATATGTGCAAATTGAAAGGAGATTACGATTATGGCGATTGCCGAGATTACGATCATCCCACTTGGGACAGGTTCAACGAGTGTTAGTGAGTATGTTGCTCGCATTGAAAATGTGTTAGCGGGACTAGAAGGAGTTACTCATGAGCTTACACCAATGAGCACGATCATAGAAGGTCCGATTGACCGTCTGTTTGAGGTTATTCGCATCTTGCATGAAGTACCGTTTGAGCAAGGAGTCGGCCGTGTATCGACTTCCATCAAGATTGACGATCGTCGAGATAAGCCAAGCTCTAGAGCTCAGAAGCTTCAATCTGTAGCCGAGAAGCTGAAGCATTAACATGAAAACGTCCAAATGGCTGTGATTACCGCACACCATTTGGACGTTTTGTAGTTTATGTGGATTACATAAATGAAGCTATCTCATCCACTGGAAGTCGGGAAGAACCGTATGCAGGGGCTGCTGCTTTGCCTAGTGCTATTAAAACGACAGGGAAGTGATGATCTGGCAGCTCGAAGCGCTGTGCAAACTTCACTTTATCGAATCCGCCCATCGTTACTGTATCGTAGCCGCGATCTTTTGCAATCAGCATCAACTGCATGGAGATTAATCCTGCATCAAAGCTGGCGATGTTGCGCAATACCGCTTGTGGCGCATTTGGATAGATTGCGTTCGTAGAAGTAATCATACGCTCTTTACTAACCTCATCCATGAAGCCTTCCGCCACATTTTGAGAATAGATTTGATCGACTTTTTTATACATTTCATAATCGCCAATTACCGCAATAATAGCTGAACAAGTTTCTACTTGAGCTTGATTGTTAGCAATCGCGCGCAGTTCCTTCTTCACTTCTTGATCCTGAATGACAAGAAAGCGCCATGGCTGCAGATTGCTGGAAGATGGAGCAGAAGTGGCTTGCTTCAGCATATCCTTAATTTCTTCTTGATCTATTGTGAATGCAGGGTCGTAGACACGAACCGATTGACGTTCATGCATAATTTTTTCTAAATGTGACACAGATGATTTCCTCCTAGATGGGTCAAATGATATTTCGTTTATAACTTACCATTAGTTAGTTGGTGAAGTCAAGTGTTTAAATTTTAAAACGTATAATTGTTGCTTACTGTCTGTCTCGTTTAATAAAATGGAATAATAAGGAATATGTAATGGAACGAGAGGTGAAGGTATGGGATTGTTTTTGAAAGTCATTGGGATTGTCATGATTGGATGGGGAACTATGCTGGGTGTGAATGTGGCAGAACCCATCACAGTAATTGTAAGTATATTAGGTGGATGTGTGCTGATGGCGCTAGGCCAATTTGTCGATATCTTCGAAGATATGAGGAATCGTCATTCACTGGAATTGCCGCTTAGTAAGCAGCAGGTAAGAACAATAATTAGGCACTCCACGCGATATCAATTTATCTCCAATGATCTGAAGCTGTATTCGGGTGATAGGAAAGAGTATCCACTGGTTCTATTAGAAGGGGAGCAGTACATTCGCGCCAGTCTATTCCATGAATACATGGCTATTGATATTAACGAATACACCTTCGCTTTCCCCGAGAGAGCATCGGTTATTCTACATAGCCACTACTCGTATTATCCTGGTGTAGAGCTGTTCGAGTTAGATGACGCATTGTTTGTAAAAGTGACCAGCTTGGGCATAACGCTCACCCTGCATCAGAATTGTATGATGATTGGATATTGAAGAAACTAAAATGACCAAAAGTAGCAAATTTCCCATGATTACCATCATAGTCAAAGGAGTCATAATCCCGTAATATTAAAGGTTGGCAAGTAGAGAAATATAGGAGAGTGACTATGGTGGAGTTGCCAAAAACATCTAGAACTAAAATTGTAATTCGCGTAGAAATGATCAAAGATACAGAAGCATTTGGACGAGTAGCTACTGCTATCGGTGAAGCAGGCGGCGATATCGTGGCAATAGATGTCGGTAAATCTGATCAGAACACAACAATTCGTGATATTACGGTTAATTTGAATGATGCGAATGGAAAAAACCTCATTGCGGAGCAGTTGAATAAGCTTAATGGTGTTAAGGTTCTACAAGTGTCGGATCAAACCTTCTTTATGCACTTAGGCGGGAAGATTGAAGTTACTCCGAAAGTGGCCATTAAGTCTCGTGATGATCTATCACGCGTCTACACGCCTGGTGTAGCCAACGTATGCATGTCTATTCACGAAGATCCGAATAAAGCTCATACGTTAACGATTAAGCGCAACACCATTGCTGTCGTTTCCGATGGTACAGCAGTATTGGGCTTAGGTGATATTGGCCCTCTTGCAGCAATGCCTGTTATGGAAGGCAAGGCGATGTTATTCAAGCAGTTTGCTGATGTTGATGCTTTCCCTATATGCTTGAATACTCAAGATACGGAAGAAATTATTGAAACGATTAAACGGATTGCTCCAGCCTTCGGCGGGATCAATCTTGAAGATATCTCATCGCCTCGATGCTTTGAAATCGAGAAGAGACTGAGTGAAGAAATTGACATTCCTGTATTCCATGATGATCAGCATGGAACAGCGGTTGTCCTGCTTGCAGGATTATATAATGCGGTGAAAGTAGTAGGTAAGCGTCTCGAAGACTGCAAGGTAGTACTTTGCGGTATCGGCGCTGCGGGAACAGCTTGTACCAAAATATTGCTTGCAGCGGGCGTTACGCGTATTATCGGAGTGGACCGCAAGGGAGCTTTGGTCCAAGGTCAGAACTATGAAAATGAAACTTGGCAATGGTATGCGGAGAATACGAATCCGGAGCGTGAGACTGGATCATTGTCCGAGGTCATTGAAGGTGCAGACATCTTCATCGGTGTTTCCGGTCCTGGCGTATTGAAACGCGAGCATATTAGCAAGATGGCGAAGGATCCTATCGTGTTCGCGATGGCTAATCCTACACCTGAGATACTCCCAGAAGAAGCAGAAGGGCTTGTACGCGTTATGGCAACTGGTCGCTCGGACTATCCGAACCAGATTAACAATGTACTCTGCTTCCCGGGTTTATTCCGTGGCCTGCTCGATTGCCGAGCATCGCAGATTACAGAAGAGATGAAGCTTGCAGTTGCTAAAGCGATCGCATCCGTCATTACCGAAGATGAATTGAACGAGTATAATATTATTCCGAGTGTGTTCAATCCTCATGTTGCGGAAAAAGTAAAAGAGGCTGTCATTCATGCCGCGTGCACTTCAGGCGTCGCTCGCCACGAGGATGTAGGCGCTTAGTAGAATATGATGATTACAGGGGACGGTGTAGCCGAAAGGCTGCGCCGTCTTTTTCACAAACTATGTGTTTCTTAGAAATAGGTGATGTTGGTTCATCATTCAATTATAAAATGGAGTCATGGTTTGAAGCTGTTCGACCAATTGATATTTATTGTTGTGCGAATCGTATGAGGGGGTTGCAATTTAGCGGGGAAGGGGTGGGGTTCTAAAGTGGAAGAAATAATAATAACTAACGGCAATGAAATACCGCATTTCTCTATGCATGTAAAGAAAAGGTAAACATTGGTATGACATTAATCCGTGTGAGCATATAGTAGATATTTCTAAGGCAGTAGATGTATTACGTTCGATTTTATAAAAAATTTGAGCCCACCGACCTTAATCCTGTGGAATTCAGGACGAAGGCCGGTTATTTTTTTGTTTATTTGACGGGTTTTTCTTACAATTTCACAAAACTATTGATAGATGTTAAACTTCTACATATATGTTAGACCGTTCAATCGTACATAGAAGAAGGTGTGAATCGATGAACTATAATGAGATATTATTGCAATTAGGAGCTGACTACTTGCAGGATTCTATGCCGGCAGATCTAGTATGTGCATTTGCTGGGGGTTCAGTAGGCCGAGGAGAAGCGGATGAGTACAGTGATCTGGATCTGATTTATTATGTATTAGAATCGAATAGAAGTGACAGCACCAATATTATATACAACAATCAGGCGATCCAATTGGATATTCATACGATGCCTCAACGATCAGATATCGAACAGAACCCCTGGGATTATCGATTTATGCTGGAAGCAAAGGTTATATATGATCCTGCCGGCAAGTTCGAACAATTGCGTGAAGAAGCGATATCTTATCTGAACTCGTGTGAGGGCCGTCAGCTTATACTAAAGCAGGCTAGTGAAGTTGTGCAGTCTCGAATTCAATGGCTGCATCACAGCATACAAGATGAGCAGTGGATAACCGCGGGGCTGGCTGCGCATTCTGCCGTCATCGACGCGGCGTTTGCATACGCTTATTTTACAGCGGGAGAGGTGTCTACAGGGGGATTGTTAAAATGTCTGAGCGCACTTGATTCTCTCGAACTGCTGAAACAGCTCGTGTTTCTAGGATGCTCACAGCCGTCAGAGATCGATCGATGGCTTGAAGCTTTGAGTATGTACAGTACCCATGTGCGCGATCAATATGGAACTAACTTCGCATTAGATAGCATCCAAGATTCTCTTGTCAGACGAAAAGTCGCTCGCTTTATACAGAATGGGGACTGGCACAATATCCATTGGCAAATTGCAGGTGAGGCGTTCTGGTGCTACCTTTCTATAGCGAAAGAAGGCATGACCTTGGAACAGCATATACAACAGTTGCCTGCTTCTATACAAGCTGCGATGAACGATCTTGGTTTTAAGCCGCGCTCCGTTGAGCAGTTAGCGCAATTAGAGTCTGCTGCAGTTAGTATCCTGAAGGAAATCAAGATGGTATAGGGGACAGATGCGATGAAGGGCATAAAATGGATTCGCTATTCAGCAACAACAGTCATCATCTTGTATTCACTATGTGTGCTTTACTTGATGCTGTTTGGCTTTGGAAGGTCTAATATTCAAGGCGAGGAATTAAGGTATAACCTGATCCCTTTTGTAACGATCAAGCAGTTTCTTCAAGTGGACAACTTTAACTTCATGATCTGGTTCATTAATATAGTTGGCAATATCGGAGTCTTCGTTCCGTTTGGTGTATTGATCCCGATCATAATCAAGGTACGCCTATGGAAATTCATTCTGTTGTTTATGACAAGCATTACGATCATGGAAGTACTACAGATGCTAAGCAGACGAGGCAGCTTTGATATCGACGATATCATTCTGAATACGTTGGGAGTTCTCATAGGTTACAGCATATATAGATGTCTCTTATTTATTGTCCGCAGTACAGAATCCTCTGGGTCAAGCTATTCATAGATAATAGCTTGCGACTTGCCCAGCACTTATGTAACAATGAGTTTATATTCATTATTGCAATCAGATGTCCGACATTAAGCCATGCCGCTTGCTGAGTATTGGGTGCAGTATTTCTCTCCTGAGAGTAAGCAACGCTGTTATACTTATAGAATGCTGTTAAGGAGACGTGTCGTGAATGGTCCGCAAGTTAATGAATCGCTTCACTGAGGAAATGGTAGTACATTGCGGTAATAATCTTCTCTCGATATATCTGACTGGAAGTTTTGTCAGAGGTGAGCAGACAGCAGACTCGGATGTAGATGTAATCTGCTTCTTTCATTCACTGTCGATCGAAAACCTGTCGATTGTGGGTAAGGTTATTAACGGCATAAACGATTCTGATAGCAAATTTGAACTGAATCTAAAGTGCCTGACGTTAAACGAGTATATGAATCTTGGGTTCAATCGTTATATCAGTCCATTATTATATTATGAAGGTCAGCTCATCTATGGTCTTGAGCTGCTTGTACAACCCTCTAACCAAGCCCTCTTGAGCTTCAGTAAGAGATTGCTTGCAGATTCTGTGATGAATCTCCGCAATCACTTATCCTATATTGAACCTGCGGGACTGCTTACAGATGGAAGATTGCGTCATTGGGTCATTAAGCCCTTATGTGTGGCCCTGCGTGTAGAACGATTATTAGCAACCAGCCAATTTCCGTTCAGTTACCATGAGCTGTTGTCAAGTGACATCACGGTACAGGAGCAGATCGTTGTAGCCTGGCTTATGATACCCGATAACTTAAGGTATGATGTCCTTAACGATGTGATGGGTGTGCGCAAGACTTTATTGGAAGCGTCAGCTTCCTTAATGGATCGACTTCATACCATCGAAATCTTATAACAACTAGGGAACCGTTCCTATAAATATAATACAACGACCGCATATGACCCGGCCTAGAATCGCAAATATCGATGGCTGGGTCTTGCTGTATACAGGAAAGGATGATGAGTTATGAACATTAATTCTATTACACTCCCTTCAACATGGGGGAGAGATGTGAAGCATCGACACATTTCCAATGGTTCATCTTCTCTTGTGGTTTGTTTTCCTGGGCTTAGCTATTCATGCGATCTGCCAGTATTGTATTATGCTGCGAAGAGCGCAATGGAAAGTAATCACGACGCATTATTGCTGGAGTATGGCTATCAAAGTGCAAGAGTATCGTTTAACCAAGATCAACTAGGTCAGGTCATTCAGGAATGCAAGGAGGCGATCTTGCAGACAGCCTCCTCATATGAGCAGCTCATATTTGTGAGCAAGAGCTTGGGCACACTTGTGGCGGGTGAAGTTGCCGCTGCTATTGATCATGTACCCGTTAGTCATCTGTTTTTAACACCGATTAATGCATCCGTTCCGTACATCCAGAACAATCGAGGGGCTGTAATTTACGGCACGAAAGATGACTCATTCAGTGAGGACAGCATTCGTACAATCAAGGGTCTTCAGGATATTGAAGTATTTCCGATTCGGGAAGCTTCACACGCGTTGGAGGTTGATACCGTCAGTCACTCCTTACTGGTTATGCGAGAAATCGTTTTGATATATAATGACTTTTTCCAAAGGCTACGTTAAACTCGACTGTTGATACAATCCAAAGCTCGAGAGTCAAGGTATGGAAATTGTTTACAACAAATTCTCGATGGAAAAGGATTAAATGATTCGTATAATCGATGAAGCCTGAGCTATTACTCTGTTGGATAGAGGTGTACTTATGAAATGGTACCAGAACGCAATACGCTATATTGAAACACACGGTAATAACATAGAGCGTGCACGTTTAAAATATATAGCCCAGGATCATCCAATCTCAGAACAGGAGCTAGCTGATTTCTTCAATAATCAAAGAAGCGATGGCGGCTGGGCGCCATTCTGGGATGTGAACTATAGTTCGTTGGATGCTTCATGCTTCAAATTAGCTCAACTTGAACAAACTGGGGTTGTATCTTGTCCGATAATAGACGAGACAATATCATTCATGGAGCTGAGACAGAGCCCCGATGGATCGTTTGAAGAAGATCGAAGTGTTGGAGATCGCTGCCCGCCATGGGCTGCGCCAGGTAATCTTCAAGCCCAACTGTACTTGACTGCAAACTGTTCATTCTGGATTAGCAGGTATCGTCCACAATCTGTATACGCAGAGCGAGGAGCGTTATATATACGGGATAGGCTGAATAATGAAGGATATTTATCTTCATACATGCATACCAACTGGCTGAGTGCTGGACTGTTTAAACTGATCGGCTGGGAAGAGGAAGCAGGGCTGCTGACAGACTATATGTCTAAAGTGATCCATGAATTATCGGCTGATCAGTTAGCTTGGATGGCGAGTACGATGATCATAGCAGGATTTCCTCCAGATGATCTATTGTTACATAGAGCTGTTGACTTATTAATTTCGATGCAAGCCGAGTCAGGATACTGGGATAGTGCCGATGGCGAATGGCACCGCGTACACGCTTCTATTGAAGCGTTAAGAGCGATTCAATATGTGTTGCCTGCAGATCATCCGATGTACATTCGATAAGGATCAATCAGATTCATATAGCAGCTAGGGAGGCGTACGCTTGTGGAATCATATATATTCTGTCCTTTGTGTGGTGATAAGCTGATAGGCACTTATGTAATAGGAAAGAGTTACAGACACTGTCCTTCAGGTCATTATACGTATTATCCGAATCAAGTAGTTGGTGCAGTCGGAGTTGTACATCACGATGGCAAGATCTTATTAGAGCGCAGAGGCATAGAGCCGGGATATGGCTTATGGGGATTGCCGGGAGGTATGGCTGAGCAAGGAGAATCGATTGAGAGATGCATCATCCGTGAAGTCTATGAGGAAACAGGATTGCAGATCGAAGTTATTTCTTTGCTGGATGTACTTGGGGGTATGCAAGCCTGTATCGTAGGGTATGAGGCTAGAGTTGTCGGCGGCAGCATTCGAAAGTCTGAAGAGTCGATTGAACTAGCGTGGTTCTCGTTGGAGCACATCCCGTTCGCGGAGTTTGCATTTCCTCGTCATACCGCGATCTTACGAAAATGGATCGAACATCATCCAGCATATCGAGGTGCTTTATGAGTGAATTGATCCCTTCAATACGACTGCTTCAACATATTGAAGATTCTGAGATTGACTATATGAACAATCGCATGCTTGCCATTATGAATCGAAATGGCAACCCAGAAGGTGTTGAAGTTGCACGATTCGGGCATACGATCTGTTTATACAGTAGAACGATGCCCTGGCCGGCATTTAATACGGTCAAAGGGCTGTGTAGTGCGGATCTGGAGCATTTGGATTCGATCATAGAATTCTATCGTTCACGTAATCGAAAGATTCAATTTGAGCTTGTACCGGGTCTTGCTGATCATCATGTACTAAAGTCGCTTGCGGACCGAGGATTTTACCAATCTGGATATCACGCGTCTTTATATAGAGAGCCAATCGAATTCTCACTAGAGCCGAATGAACATATTACGGTTCGAGAATTGCAAGAGGATGAGCTTGAGCTATACGCAGCGATACATTGCAGAGGGTTCGGGCTGGGGGATGACGGTATCGCTAGCGTCGCACAGAACAATATCGTGCTGTTTCTTCAAGATCAATGGAAGTATTATGTCGCGGAATGGAACGGTGAGCCTGCTGCGGTTGGCGTTATGTACATAAACAATGGAATTGCATCCTTAACATCTGCGGCAACGCTGCCCCAATACCGTAATAATGGATTGCAGCGGCGGTTATTAATGCGAAGAATTGAGGAGGCTTATCGACATCATTGCGTGATGGTTGTCAGTCAATGTGCTCTCTCGACTCAGAGCCATCGCAATATGGAGCATGTCGGGATGAGGATCGGATACGTGCGTGCGACATGGACGGATTTAACCTATTAATCTAATAGAGGTGCTGCACAATGTCAATTGTTCGAGTTGGAATCATAGGCACGGGGTTTGGATTGTCAGTCCATGCTCCGCTATTCAATCACCATGAAGGATTTGAAGTACGTGCAATTGCTAGCGTGTATCGAAAAGATAAGTTGATGGAGTCAAACACGTTCGCGGAAGCTCGCATATATAGTGATTGGAAAGAGATGCTTGATCATGAAGATCTAGACCTTGTAACGATTACTTCTCTGCCGGTGCTTCATCATGATATGGCGCTATATGCGCTATCAAAAGGGCTGCATGTCCTATGTGAGAAACCGATGGCATATAATGGCGATGAATCCAGTCGAATGCTTGAATCACTGAGGCATGCCAATAAGCTTGGCTTCGTTAATTTTCAATGGAGATGGCTTCCTGTAAGGCAAGCGATCAGATCGATACTAGATCAGAAGCGGCTAGGAACCGTTCAACATATTCGTTATCAAGGAAGCTTCTCGGGATATCAAGCCTTAACGTCAACTCATCTTGGATGGGAAGGCAGGAAAGATCAAGGCGGAGGGATGCTGTTCGCCGTTGGATCTCATATGCTTGATTCATTGATGTGGTGGATGGACCAACCGATTCGCAATGTGTACTCGTTGATGGAAACGAAAGTACCTCATCGGATAGGAGAACTCAATGCAGAAGTGAGAGATGCAGATGATGCATTTCATGTAGTGGGACATTTTGCAGAGGGTGCTTCGTTTTCAACTGAACTCTATAATCCCGCGGTTCGAGGAACTGGTTGGCTGCTTGAAATTTATGGAACACAAGGGACGCTAATCATGACAAATGATCGAGAGATAAAGGTTAGCTATGGAGGTGAGTTTCAAGCTATTGAAGTGGAGAATATAGAGCCGCCATCGGCATTGAACTCTCCAGCCAAGGATTATTTCAACGGATTCCACCAAATGATGAACGCACTCCATGCGTCAATCACGAATGGAACGAATATGCCTGGATTGGCGACATTTGAGGATGGACATCGAGTTCAGCAGGTCTTGGATGCTGTAAGGCTCTCCGCTGAGCAACATGTACGAATTTCGTGCCAATGATGTGCAGATAGACTTAGTTCAGATATAAGGGGCTGACTCATTAGTATATGGGAAAGCCCCTGTTTTAAGCTCGGGAGACGGTTAGGAAAGCTGAGACGTCAATTTTGTGCATCTCAGCCCATTTTCGGGCTGATTTTGGAGCTGAGATGTAGTTTTTCGACGTCTCAGCTATGTTTTCCGGCTCGCTGAGGCGTTTCTGCCGTCTGAGACGTCAATTTTGTGCATCTCAGTCCTTTTTCGGGCTGATTTTGGAGCTGAGATGTAGTTTTTCGACGTCTCAGCTATGTTTTCCGGCTCGCCGAGGCGTTTCTGCCCTCTGAGACGTCAATTTTGTGCATCTCAGCCCTTTTTCGGGCTGATTTTGGAGCTGAGATGTAGTTTTTTAACGTTTCAACTGATATAGACCGTTCCAAGATGGCGAGTTCAAGTTTGTCAATTTATTACCGTTAACAATCAAGGGGTTGTCCCAAAAGTCATGTGAAAAATGACTTCTGGGACGGCCCCTTCTTTATGTTCGCGCACATTGAAGAGGTCTTGATCAGGATTGCAGTTTAATTCACGGTAAGATTCATTTATTGAGTATAAAGTCAATATTATTTTAATAATAAATTTGACAAAATATCATCAAAAATAAGAACAATATGTGGCAATTAAGAATAGAATGGTATATAATGGTACAAAATCAAGTGTTTAGCACGGCAGAATTATGGAGGCGAAGCTTCTAACTTACGTATATACATAACCGTTATTCATGTAAGCGATTGCAAATATGGCGAATATGTGGCGAGTGTTATGGCGAGACCGCCTATATGGTCATATCAAACTGAGAGGAGTACATTTTGATGAAAACTCAATCCATATTTAAAGTCAAAGGTCCATCAGGTCTTGTCTATTTCGCTTATCTAGGCGTGCTAATGATTATGTACACCTATATCTCATTGCATGGTCTATTTCGCGGCATGACGTACTTGTTCATAGGCTTAACGATTATTAATGTTATCGTGTTGCTCATTGCTGGATTGCGCACCCTCAAGAAGCCTGGGGATATCAGGTTAGGACATAACACAATTACACTAATGGATAGAATCGTTCCAGTTGAAAATATTGACGAGATTATCATTCAAGGATATTGGAAGCCTGTGGTTGGAATCCGCTTGAAAGGCACTAAGATCCTTTCTTCCAATCAATGCTGCCGATTCTTGGAGCGTGAGGATGATGCACTAAAGGCGCTTCGTCAATGGGCGAATCTGAATCAAGTTAAGATAAGCAATCGACCATTTCTAAGATGGATCTAGTATAATAGGAATAAACAGACCTTCAACTTAGCTTGGAGGTCTATTTCATGTATCAGGAGAGTGAAGGCAATATGCTGGCAGGACCTAAACCGAAAGTGATAACCTTATGCGGCTCAACCCGATTCAAGTCTCAGTTCGAGGAGGCCAATAAGATGTTGACGTTGCAGGGGAATATCGTATTAAGTCTAGCATTCTTTGAGAAGAGTGAAGGTATATTGGTTACGGATGAGCAGGTTGAGTTATTTGGCAGACTTCATTTTCATAAGATCAACATGTCTGATGCTATATATGTAGTCAATCCAGGTGGATACATAGGAGAGAGTACGCAAAGAGAAATAGAATTCGCCCATCTAATGGGAAAAGAAATAGTATACTTAGAGAAGAAATCCTGACATAACTCAAGTATGTGACGTTTGAAAATGAACAGTGCTCAACTTCTTCTAACCACTGTCCAATTAATCGTGGTAATATATGGGTTACGAAACTCATTTCATAATTAGGAGGCAGTATCGCATGAGCAAAAGACGTATCACAGCTGAAGATCTGTATCGTTTCACCTGGATTAGCGATCCAACAGTTAATCCGGTTAATGATCGTATTGCCTACGTATCCAGAACAGTGAAGAGTGATAAGAGTGGGTACCAATCTCGCATTTATGTAACGGAGGTAAGCGGCAGCAGCCATACTGCTTTTACACAAGGTGAGCAGGATTCCGCTCCGAGCTGGTCACCAGATGGCAGCAAGCTGGCATTTCTGCGGAAAGTGGATCAGAAGAATCAAGTGTGGTTTATTCCAGCGGACGGCGGTGAGGCCTGTGCGGTTACTTCTGCAGAGCAAGGTGTAAATTCATATGCTTGGTCGCCGGATGGAGGGATGCTGCTCTATTCTTCAAAGGTAAAGCTTGGCGAGTCAACCTCTGCTACTGACACGGAGGAACAAGAACAGCCAGCTAAGCCTGGCAAACAGGCAGTAGTTGTGGATCGTCTCCGCTCTAAGGCTGATGGAGCTGGTTTACTGGATAGCACGCTGCGGTCGCATTTGTTCGTATATGAGATCGGTAATGGATGCACAACGTCCATCACTTCAGGCGAATATGATGTGACGGACTTCGCATGGTCTCCAGACTGTGCATCGATTGCATATACAACCAAGCTGGTAGATGATGAAACGGTTGATCCGGACTTGACCTTGAAAAATGATCTGTTCATCGTTGATCGTGATGGTAATAAGCATCGTCGAGTTACCAATTCGCAATATTCTATAGGTAAGCCGGTTTATTCGCCTGATGGCAGCAAGATTGCTTTCTTAGCAAGCGATCACAGCTATTTCAATGCAACTACAACCAAACTATATACGGTAAATTGCAATACCGGTGAAGTGGCATGCCTGATGGGCGAATTAGATCTGCATCTCGGCAATTCCGCTGTTACGGATATGAAGATGGGTCCTTCTGCGTCACCGGTGTTCAGCAGCGATGGAGCTTCCATATACAGCCTAATAACGACAGAAGGCAGCGTACATATAGGTAAGTTCAGTATCGAGGGCGGCTGTGAGGTGATCACAACTGGCGGACGTGAAGTCATCCAGTTCGCTAAGACAAATAATGATCAAGAAATGATCTTGGTTGCAGCCAATGATCTAATGCCAGGTGAACTGTATCGGCTCGATACCGCAAGCTTGGACGAGGTTCAATTAACGAAAGCCAATGCTCTGTTATGGGATGAGCTAGAGCTCAGCAAGCCGGAATCGTTCTGGTTTGAAGCTTCGGATGGCGGCAAGGTTCAGGGGTGGATCATTCCGCCTGTAGGTCTGCAGCCGGGAGATAAAGTGCCTGCGATAGTCGAAATTCATGGCGGTCCGCATGCGATGTACGTGAATTCGTTTATGCACGAATTCCAATTACTTGCGGCACAAGGATATGCAGTCATGTACTGCAATCCACGTGGCAGCCATGGCTACGGTCAACAATTCGTGAATGCATGCCGCGGTGATTATGGCGGTCGCGATTACATGGATGTAATGGAGCTCGTGGATTATGTAACAGCTCACTACCATTATATAGATACAGATAAGCTTGGCGTAACGGGCGGCAGCTACGGCGGATTTATGACAAACTGGATAGTTGGTCATACCAATCGTTTTAAGGCGGCTGTGACGCAGCGTTCGATCAGCAACTGGATTTCTTTCTATGGTGTAAGCGATATCGGCTATTTCTTCACAGAGGATCAGATCGGCGGAAATGCGTGGGATGATCTAGAGAGGCTGTGGAAGCATTCACCATTGGCCTATGTGAACCAAATCGAAACACCGCTGCTCATCTTGCATGGAGAAGAAGACCTGCGTTGTCCGATCGAGCAAGGAGAGCAATTATTTATAGCGTTAAAACGTCAAGGCAAGAAAACTCAGTTCGTTCGATTCCCTGGCGCTAGCCATGATCTGTCTCGCAGCGGTCATCCTGAACTGCGCGTAGAGCGCTTAAATCGAATTGCTGGTTGGATGAACGACATCTTAATGAGTAAGAATCTTGTATCAACCTCGGCATTTGTTAAGTAGATATTCATAGATATTAGAGTAAAACGAATACGGAGTTGAGGTATATGATTCTTGAGGTTGCTGTCTTGAGGGTAAAGCCCGGTTCGATAAATGAATTTGAGAGCAGCTTCAGAAAGGCGTCGAAGATCTTAGCCGGCATGAGGGGATATATCCACCACGAGCTGTATAAATGTGTTCAGGAGGATCTAAAGTACATTCTTCTCGTCAAATGGAATTCCATCAAGGATCATAAAGTTGGCTTCGGGCAATCACCGGAGTATGAGGAATGGAAAGCGCTGCTGCATCATTATTATGATCCAATGCCAGTTGAAGAGCATTATGTTCAGATTAGGACGGAATAGAAGTTGAGTTCAGGGGGAGCCGCTAAGGCTCCTTCTTTTTTGCGATTAACATAGATACCCAAAAATGAATTATTATATATAATAGGTAAATATGACATCAATCGTTTGAACGGAGGAAGACGAATTGACGAAGCGCATTCTGTTTACAGGGGGCGGATCTGCGGGTCACGTGACGGTGAATCAGGCACTCATTCCTCATTTTATACATAGAGGCTGGCAGGTCAATTATATGGGTTCCCACCAAGGGATCGAAGCTCAATTAATGAAGCAGCAGGAGCAGGTTAGATATGTCGGGATATCAACAGGAAAATGGCGCAGATATAAAGATATGGAGAATATCAAAGATCCATTTCGCGTCATGAAGGGGATCATGGAGGCTTATCGCCATATAAGGGCAATTCAGCCTGATGTCGTATTTTCAAAGGGTGGATTCGTCTCCGTACCTGTCGTGCTGGGAGCATGGTTAAACCGAATACCTGTCATTATTCACGAGTCGGATATTACACCGGGGCTTGCGAATCGAATCTCCATTCCGTTTGCTGCCAAAGTGTGCGCTACTTTTCCAGAGGTTGCCGCGTCTATACATAAGAATAAGGCCGTTCATGTAGGGGCTATTATCCGTGAGCAGCTCCGTCATGGACAAACAAGCAGAGGATATGCTTATTGCGGATTCACGAGCAGCAAGCCTGTTATTCTCATCATGGGCGGAAGCTTGGGAGCACAGCGCATTAATCAGGCGATTCGGAATAATCTAGATCATTTATTACAGAATTATCAGATCATCCACATTTGCGGAAAAGGACAGATGGATACAGCTATTCAACGATATGGTTACTTGCAGGTCGAGTATATTCAGGATGAGCTTCCAGACTTGCTGGCGATTACAGAAATGGTGATATCAAGAGCGGGTTCCAATTCAATCTTCGAGTTTCTGTCACTGCGCAAGCCGATGCTGCTCATTCCATTGTCGCGTGAAGCAAGTAGAGGGGATCAGATCTTAAATGCTGAATCCTTCAAGGCGGCAGGTTACTGTGATGTGCTGCTGGAAGAACATTTGACGGATTCCTCTCTATTAGAAGCAATTAGACAGCTAGAAGGGCATAAAGACTCCATGATTGAGAAGATGTCGCATAACGATCATGATCAAGCGATCGATAAAGTGATAGATATGATCATTAACGTCACGAATTAAGTGTGAACCTGCGGAGGTGCTATTGCTTAATGGCGGTAAAAACATGCAAACATTGTGGTGAGTCCAATACGGAGCATGCTCTTGTATGTACCGTTTGCAGCAGCTCATTACGAGATGTTCAGGCAGAAGGAACACCTAACGACAGCAAAGAATATACCTTGCTTAACGGAGCTCAAACGAAGATCGCTTGTTGGCACTGCAAAGAGCTATCTGACCGCGATGCGATCAAGTGCAAATATTGTGGCAGCACATTGGTTAAACAAACCACTGACACTCGGTACTACTACCCCGTTGAAGAAGAAGGAATTGGGTTTGGCGTCATTTTGCTGTATATTGTAACCCTTTTTATCCCTCTAATTGGCTTAATCGTAGGCGGTATTTACGTATTTAATGATGACCCTGACAAACGGGGAAGGGGAACTGCCTTGCTGCTGTTTGCAATCGGGGTGATCGTGCTGTTCTATGTTCTTGGAGTCTTTGAAATCATAGGCTTTACATAAAAGATATTCGAAAGATGGTAAAGGAAGCAGATCACTAAACTAATACGACACTGTCTGAGCAATCGGATGGTGTTTTTGTTTTTTTGCGAATATTTTGTATGTAAAATGTGATACACGCTCCTAAACGTGCTATGTTATGCTTATGACAACCTTGATATAAAGGAAGGATGCTCCATGAATTCGAAATTGATTCTAGTCGAAGGCTTGCCAGGCTTCGGGAAATCTACTGCAGCGCGGCTAGTAAGCGAGGTATTGGAAGAGATAAATGCGCAACCTGAATTAGTGTTGGAAGGGGACCTTGATCATCCGGCAGACTATGATGGTGTTGCTTATTTTACAAAGGAACAGTTGTTTCATCTTGATGTGAAGGACAGTGATCTTCTTTCACTCATCATGAGCAGCGTAATCCAACAAGGTGAGCATTATTTGCTTCCTTATCGTAAAATGATCCAGAAATATGGGTCCGACTTCCCTGATGACTTGTATAAGCAGATCGCTGAGTATGATGTTTACGAACTGCTCCTATATCAGAATATGCAGCTTATAACAAGCCGTTGGCAGCAATTTGCAGAGCGTGCGCTTCTGGAGCAGAAGACGTACATTTTTGATTGCTGTTTTATTCAAAACCCGGTAACGATTGCGATGATCAAGTATGGAGCTTCCGAAAAGACCGTCACTCAGTATGTAAATCAATTGGCTAGCACCATCATCAAGCTGAATCCATTAGTCATTTATATCGATCAAGATGATTTGGAGGGATCTTTCAAGAAGGCTGTGATAGAGCGGCCTAAGGAATGGTCTGAAGGCTTCATCCAGTACTATACGAATCAATGGTATGGTCAAAGCCGCAAATATGAAGGGATTGAAGGTACCTTACAGATTTTGAAGGAACGATATCAAGTAGAAATGAACATCTATGATCAATTGACAATTCCTAAGGTTAAAGTCAATAATTCTGAATATGATCGCGATCGCTGCAAGCAGGAGCTTTCGAAGGTTATCCAAGCACATTTAGATGTTTGAATAACTAAGGGAGTAGATATTGCAGCCACAGAAAAGGAGAACTCGTAATGAAACAAACGATAATCGTAACAGGCGGAGCGATCATTCGGGACAGGCGCGGCAGAGTGCTGCTGCAAAAACGATCTGATTATGGAAATTGGGGACTTCCGGGCGGCGGCATGGAGCCCGGTGAGACGATCGAAGAGACAATGCTGAGGGAAGTCTATGAAGAGACGGGATTAAACGTATCTCAATATCACTTATATTCGATTTATTCGGGTCCTCGGATGCAGTATCAATATCCTGATGGCAACGAAGTTGTGTTCGTCATGTTTCTGTTTGAAGCAGAAGCAGATCTAAACGGTAGAGTTGAGCAGGATGGTGTTACTTTAATTCATCAAGAATCCGAGAATGAGACGCAGCAGCTTGTATTTAAAGACTTGATGTCAATTGATCTTCAAGACATCAGCACCGTTCAACGACCGGTATTCGAAGATCTAATTAACAAACGTCAAACGGAACTGCTGCGTACATAAATCGGAAATAGGCTATAAGCGAAGTGCGATTGATTCGATTATTGCAGCCACACCGGCAGCTGCCAATATGACGATAAGCCATATTGCACCTGGAACGAGCAGAAATAAGACGGTCAAGAATATGGAAGACCATATACCTGTGCACCAATGGCACATCAAGATGAGTCCGATCCATCTGCGCAGCCCAGTGCCGCGTGCTTCGTGCATGACGACTAATTGCTGTTCATCATCATATTGTTCTGTTCTTTCTATAAAGATATGTCGCAGCCTATCCGTGATATCGTCATAGACTAGCAAATGAGTTAGGCGAAAGCTAGCAAACGCCAGCATGATGAAGTAGAGCCAAGTGAAGTTCTCCATTGTATGATTCCTCCTTTTATATGACAGAAGCATACCTATTTGTACACCCCCTATGTTCGTCCAATCCTACTAGCGATTATTTCATATACTAGTAACAGATCATTCGATAGGAGGTGATGTACAATGTGTTTCTGCCGTTCTGATAAAGAAGCTAATGCCAAAAAACCAAACATGACTTGGTGGAACAATGGACCACGAAAGGTATCGGCCGATTATCCCAACAGAAGAAATGTTCAACAAGCCAAGAAACCTATGATGATACCTGCACCTAGCAAAAAGTTCTGGTAATATGCTATTACTATATGCTTCCTTGTCTATTTGGTGAGCCTATTCGTATGATCTAAACTCGATAATCCCTTCTTGAAAGCTAGCTTGTATTCCTATGCATTCTTATGCTTTCATTAGGGGATTCGAGTTTCATCTATATATGAGGGAAAGAAGAGTTGAACTTTACATCATGCGTTAATTACCATAAAATAGGCGAAGAATACATATTATCGTCAGGCCGCATCTTGCACTTCCACGCAGGTGCGGCTTTCGTTTTAAGTTTGCAATCTGATATAGGGCTTTTTACGAAGGACGGTGAAAAGTTGAAAAAAAAGTGGATGGTAACAACAGTTATTATGGTAATACTTATCTTAATTGTTGCGGTAACTCCCATCAGCGTTCCAAGATTTAAACATTACAATCATAAATTTGAGGGGATACTGTATCAGTTAGGCGAGAAGAATAAAGATTTTTTAGCACCTATTGAAGTTCACTTTGACGGTAAGCTGTACACGGATATTCTGGGAAAGAAAACTTATGAAGGAATTGTGTATATAAATGATAAAGACTTCCATATTCCAAAAGAGCGAGCGAAAGTTGAGCTTAAGTTTCAAAAAAATAACTCAGTATGGAGTGCAGTCCTATTCTATCACTATTTTGATCCTAATGATTTTCATGGATCTGTGTACGGTGAACTTTTCATTGATGATGATTTCAGTAAAATCACGATCACAAAGCCTATGGAATACAGCGATGGAAGCGGTGGAGGCTGGGGCAGTGATGACGGCTTTATGATCTCGGCGCCTGCGACCAATAGAGAAGAGGCATTAAAGATTACTAATGAACTAGCAGGTAAGGCATGGAATTACGATTTTGAGTAAAGAAACATCGTATCCTTTCGGAGCGCTCATTCGTTTATCTAATGAAAGATCAGCAAGAGGAGGCACTATATGGCCAAACAACAGCTTAACGAACATCTCTCAGCATCTCGGCGAGCGGGCTTCGTATGGGAAGAAGTACGCATCGACCTCATACAATATTGCGCAAGCTTGACACATACTCGTTGGGACGCGGAAGACTTGGCACAGGATACGATTCTCAGACTGCTGCCGATGCAGCAGGAGTGGGAACAGCATCCTGCACCACAAGCATTCATGTTCCGCATCGCCAAAAATAGGTGGCTGGATCAGAAGAGGCGTGAAGAAACTGCCAGACATAAGGTGATGGAATTGCAGCAAACAGTCACTGTATCGATTGAACAAGGTGTAGAGCTCGATGAAGCGCTCCGACTGCTTATCACATGCTTATCTCCGCTTCAACGCACGGTGTTCTTGCTGCGAGAAGGCTTTAACTTCTCTAATGCTGATGTCGCGCGGCTTCTTCAGACGACTGAAGGCGCAGTCAAGTCGGTGCTAAATCGCGCGCGCAAGGCGGTGAGCGGGGCTGTTGAGCAGCATAGTCACTCTGAGCAGCTCAGCGAAGACGACAAGCATGCTCTGCTTCAATATGCGCAGGCGCTGCGTATTGGCGATGCAGCAGCAGTAGTTCGTTTACTGCAGACAGATTCGATCGATCAAGTTCAAGCGATCAGCCAATTGCATGTGTTGGCTGCCCAAACGCCAGCGCGTAGAGCGTCAAAAGGTGCATCGCAATTACTTCTGAAATGCCATTATGCTGCAGCTTAAAGGGAGGTTAATGATGAGATGAATGTTATTCCTTATGTCATCGAACAGACGAAGGGCGGCGAGCGGAGCTACGATATATACTCACGCTTATTGAAGGATCGAATCATTATGGTCGGAGATGAGATTGATGATGCGTTAGCCAACTCCATTATCGCCCAGCTGCTATTTCTAGCCGCTGACGATTCGGAACGGGACATACAGATGTACATTAATTCACCAGGCGGCTCGGTAACAGCAGGCTTCGCAATCTACGATACGATGCAGCATATTAAGCCGGACATCTCCACGATCTGCATCGGGATGGCTGCAAGCTTTGGCGCGATATTGTTGGCTGGTGGAGCTAAAGGGAAGCGCCTCGGGCTTCCTAATTGTGAGGTTATGATTCACCAACCTCTGGGCGGAGCGCGCGGGCAAGCTTCAGACATCCGTATACATGCGGAGTGGATTCTGAAGACCCGTGAGAAGATCAATCAGTTGTTAGCTGATCGCACAGGGCAGTCCCTAGAGCGCATCGCCAAGGATAGCGACCGGGATTTCTTTATGAACGCGGAGGATGCGCTTGCTTACGGCCTCATCGATAAGATCGTGACCCGTTAAGCGTAACTTGTAGACGAACGATTCCATGCTACACACATCTAGAAGAACAATAGACTGTGCAGAGATCTGCGGTCTATTGTTCTTTTTGTCGATCGTGAGTGATGCTATACTTAACTCAACATTTCAAGGCTGCAGCATGCATCGCTTCGCGAATGCGGCTCCTTTGCCCGGAAGGGTTCAATAATAAAGTATAGAAAGGATGACAACGATGCGATACTCAACGATTTGCTTTGATCTAGACGGAACTTTAACAGATCCTAAAATAGGAATAACAAAGTCCGTACAGCATGCATTACGAAAGTTTGACATTCACGTCGAGGATCTCGATCAGCTTGAACCGTTTATCGGACCACCGCTAATGGAATCCTTTAAGATCTATTACAATTTCAATGAAGCGGAAAGTACTCGCGCGATCGAGGCGTATCGTGAGTATTTTAGAGAACGCGGTATGTTGGAAAATGAGATCTATCCTGGAATTCGAGAGCTGCTAGTTCTATTAAAACAACAGAAACGTAAATTATTCGTAGCGACTTCTAAGCCAACCGTATTTGCTGAACCGATATTAAAGCATTTTCAGATTGACCAATACTTTGACGAGATTGTCGGCAGTGAGCTCGATGGTACTCGATCAGACAAGGCTCATGTCATTAAACATATATTAGATACTTATCCTTGTGACCTCTCGTCAGTCCTTATGATAGGCGACCGCAAGCATGATATAATTGGTGCGCGTAAAAATGAGATTGACTCGATCGCAGTAGGGTTTGGTTATGGAAGCGAGGAAGAATTGGAGAGCAGCCGACCGACATAT
Organism: Paenibacillus marinisediminis; assembly: GCF_054343325.1. NCBI lineage: Bacteria > Bacillati > Bacillota > Bacilli > Caryophanales > Paenibacillaceae > Paenibacillus > Paenibacillus marinisediminis. Next base: position 494,021 of record NZ_JBTGUH010000002.1, on the reverse strand, counting down.
TATGCGGCTACTGTGCAAGATCTGGCTCAATTATTTACTAGGATATGAACTATGCTTTGCTGTATGTTGATTGTGAGAAATGAGAGGAGGCGGACACGTGAGGGTCATATACGAGCGATTGCTGACGAAGGAACTCCAGCATCAGTTGGAGGATACTTACAGGCGTGAAGGGTCGATTCGAGCAGAGAGCTACTTCGCTGATTGCTTGGAACAAAATTTAAATGGAACTCGAATCACAGTCGTAGCGCTTGTGGATCAACAAATAGCAGGCTGCACCCATCTAAAGCTGCTATCGGACTATCCGCATTTTCGGGAGAGAGGGATACCGGAGATCAACGACCTTGTCGTGTTCCCGCAATATCGGCGACAAGGGATTGCCAACGAATTAATCCGACAGTTAGAGGAAGCTGCCGCGGCATTCAGTTCAGAAGTCGGGATTGGCGTTGGATTGTATGCTGACTATGGGCGAGCGCAGCGCATATACTGCCGCAGAGGGTATATATTAGACGGCAAAGGTCTCATCTATCAACACCAATCTGTTGAACCGGGCAGTATGGTAAGGGTAGATGATGATCTGAATCTCTATTTTACGAAAAACGTAACGACTTCAGAAAACAAATGGGCATGATCACATTAGATACATATCCTATAGCCCGCTCTTCTCTTGCAAGGGAAGGCGGGCTTATATTATGCAGCTACAAATACTAGATTGATTTGCGTTTTGGTATCGAAAGTGACGTCCAGGATGAGGAGGTGATGCATTTGGCAAGATACACAATTTGTCCGACATGATAAGAATAATGTGACATCTGACGTTCAATAGCATCGACCACGAGATGCGGCTCCTGGCGAATAGTAACCGTGCGCATCAGATCGTCGGGCTTCAATTCATTCAAGGAAGTTAGAAATACGTCCCACCCTTGCTCCCATATGCTCCAGATGTGTTCAGGCGCGCTCATATTGTCCTCAAACTCTTCGTCTCGTTGCCGCGAGCTCTTCTCTCCGTCCGTAGTTAGAAAGTCCGTCCATCTCGAGATCATATTGCCGCTCATATGCTTCACGATAACCGCGATACTGTTGGATTCCGGTTCAGGTATCCAATGCCAATCCTCGTCTCGCTCTAATTGCTTCATGCCTTTCTCAGCAAGCACCTTAAGTTCCTTAAATTTGCTTACAACAGAATTCAGATAGACCTGAGCTAGTTCAATATTATTCTGAGTTTGATTCATGTGGAATGCACCTCCAAGTGTTAAATATTCCTATACGTAGATGAATATAGCACCATACCTTTTATTAATAAAGTAGTTCACGAGCAGAAATTAGCAAATTTATTGCCGCTAAACACCAAAAATATTATCTTGCGTATTGTCATATATTGGGTGATGAATGTACAATGTGCATAAATAGCATGGAATTAGAGTTACCGATAGATCATGTATTTTAGTAACATAATTTGCTAATGGTGCTTAAACATCAGTGCAAAGTTATTGTTTGTTTCTCTATTTTGATTCATATATGCCCAGTGGTGAGTTATCGATTGCCCCTTTTATTTTTATGAAGAGAGAGTATGGCTTCGTTCTAATTCATGTTTCATACGAAAAGTTGACGATGAAAGCGGGTGTCATGTTGAAGGTTTCTTACTTTATAACTTGTCTAAGCGACATCATGTATCCGCAGGTAGGGATAGCCGTTGCGCGTATATTAGCTCGGTACGGCATCGAACTGGATGTTCCGGAAGTTCAAACATGCTGCGGCCAGCCTGCATTCAACAGCGGATACTGGAAGGAGGCGCGTCAGTCGGCGAAGACCCTGCTTACGGCATTTGATGAAAGCGATTACGTCGTGACTCCTTCCGGTTCTTGTGCTGGGATGATTCTTCACTATTATCCTGAGCTGTTTAAGGATGAACCTGAATGGCTGAGCAAGGCGGAACGATTGCAATCTAAGACCTATGAATTCACACAGTTCATGGTTCATGTATTAGGCGTGACGGATATGGGAGCAACATTTCCGCATAAAGTTGCGTATCATCCATCCTGCCACGGCAGCAGGCTGGTAGGCATACAGCAGGAGCCTCAGCTGCTGTTGCGGCATGTGCGAGGAATAGAGCTGGTGCCGCTCCCGCATGCGGAGGATTGCTGCGGCTTCGGCGGCACGTTCGCCGTTAAGATGGCCGCGATCTCGGGAGCGATGGTCACGGAGAAGGCGGATCATGTGCTGGAGACAGAAGCTGAAGTGCTGGTTGGCTTGGATCTTGGCTGCCTGATGAACATCTCAGGCAATCTGATGCATCGCGGACAGAAGCTTCGCGTCATGCATCTGGCAGAGCTTCTGGCGGAAGGAGTGAGCGGCAAGTATGAGCGTGTCTGAACATAAGCAATCAGTGAAGAAACGTGCGGATATCGCGCTCAATAACGACTTTCTTCGCCAAGCCGTCAAATACACAACTGAGCGCTTGAAGAACGGGAAGCTCACTGCAGCTGAGGAGCATGGGCATTGGGAAGAGTGGAGAGAGCGGGGGCGTCAGATTCGACTTCACACGATTGCACATCTGGATTATTACTTGAGCGTATTTGCTGAAAATGCGAGGAGCCATGGGACGCATGTTCACTTTGCTGCCACTGGTGCCGAGGCGGTTCAGATCGCATTGTCTATAGCCGAGCAGAAGCGAGCTATGAGTGTAGTGAAATCGAAGTCGATGGTGTCCGAAGAGCTGCATATCAATCATGCGCTTGAACAAGCCGATATCGAAACGATCGAAACGGATCTAGGCGAATATATTATTCAGCTTGCGGGGGAAGCGCCTTCGCACATTATTATTCCGGCTATTCATAAGAATAGGCATCAGATCGCTGAGCTGCTGTCGAAGGAAGCGGGTGAGACGCTGCCGCCGGATACGGGTATATTGGCTGGCTTCGTGCGTAGAAAGCTGCGCGAGGAGTTTCTGGAGGCCGATATCGGGATGACGGGGTGCAACTTCGCGATTGCAGAGACAGGATCTATGGTATTGTTCGAAAATGAAGGCAACGCCCGTATGGTCAGCACTGTTCCGAAGACGCAGATTACGTTCATGGGAATGGAACGAATCATCCCGACATTGGATGATCTAGAGGTGATGGCGACGCTGCTGCCAAGGTCAGCGACCGGACAGAAGCTGACGGTATACATGTCCATCATCTCGGGGCCACGCCGGACACAGGACGGCGATGGACCAGAAGAGATGCACATCATCATATTGGACAACGGGCGCTCCGAGCAGCTGGGCGACCCTCAATTCCAAGAGCTGCTGAATTGCATACGCTGCGGCGCCTGCTTGAATGCTTGTCCCGTGTACCGCCACATCGGCGGTCATGCGTATGGCGGTGTGTACAGCGGCCCGATCGGCGCGGTGTTGACGCCGGCGCTGAACCGCAATGTCGCGGAATGGGACGACATCGCCAATGCATCAAGCTTATGCGGCGCCTGCTATGAAGCGTGCCCGGTCAAGATACCGCTGCACGATATGCTCGTTCATCTGCGCCACCGTAAGGTGAAACATGGACATTCCGATAAGCTGGAGCAGCTCGGCATGTCCATGTTCGGATATGCGATGGGAAGCGCTGGCCGCATGAGCAAGCTCGTGAGATTGGGTCGTCTTGGGCAGCGAGTGGTTGTGCGCCAAGGTGTGATCAAGGCGAGAATCGGCCCGTTAAAGGGCTGGAACGCCTATCGCCATCTGCCGAGTCTACCGCAGCAGACGTTCAGGGAAGCGTGGAAGGAACAGATGGCGGATATAAGGCAAGAGATCAAACCAATGCAAGCGGAGCAACTGCGGCGAATGGAGAGGATCTTGGATGAACGACGGCAGAAGGGGGGCAGTGTGCATGAGTGAGCAGACAATGAATGATCTGGAACAGATGCACCGACAAGCCTTGGCTAAGCAGGATCAGTTCATGCTTAACATTGCGGCTCGATTAGGTCGGAAAGAGCCTCTTGCAGCGCCTCCTTCCAGAGCGGTAAAGGGAGCTCCTGCGTATTGGAATGAATTCGATTTATCGCTTGCGGAACGAGCAGAATTGTTCATGAACAATTGGAAGCTGGCCGGCGGTCATTCCGTGCGAGTTCCTCATATGCAGGCCGCTAAGGAATATGTACAACAGCTGATCGTGGAACTGCAAGCGACCCATTTGCTGCTGCATGACCATGCATTGCTGCATCAATTAGCAGTAGAAACATGTGCAGACGTGGAATCAACATATTGGGATGTGGCGGATATCGATGAATATGGCAGAGAACAGCTCCAGGCAGTGGCCGCAGGGGCTGATATCGGATTCATCGTTGCTGAGCAGGCTGTCGCTTATACAGGCTCAGTCGTGACGATGTCTGCATCCCGTCAAGGTCGCACGGTCAGCTTGCTGCCGACTGCGCTCGTCATCCTGATTCCCGCTGAGCGCTTGCTGACTCGCCTTGGTGAAGTGCTGCGCCCATTGGATGCGCTCCCGCTGAATCAGCTGCCTGCAGGGGTACATTTCATTTCAGGTCCAAGCCGATCCGCGGATATCGAGAATGATCTTACTATTGGTGTACACGGACCGGGAGTGGTATACGCGATTATCGTGGATGATTTAACGTAGCTTATATAGCGAATAATGGCTATTCCTGCTATAATGATGGGGAAATTGAGGTGATCATCATGGCGAAGAAGAGACATTCCGCACCTGCTCCACAAGCTGCGACAGATAAACCTGCTACGCTGAAGGATCTGCTCGGTGCAGATGTGTTGAGCAAGCTGAAGGCTCAAGCTAATGAGCTTCAGGCTGCGGAAGATCAGCGGAAGGAACAAGAGAGATTGCAAGCAGAGGCAGAACGCAAAGCGGAACAGAAGCGTCGAGAAAACGACTTTGAGTACCTGCTTGAGAATAGCAAGATGGATTGGAATAAGTATAAGTGATAGTGAGTACCGAGTACAGGCTGCCTTCTGGCAGCCTGTACTTATTTCTTTAAAATATGGTAAAGTAGTCGATACCATAGAAGATTAATCGCCCAAGTTAAGGTCGTATTCACGATTACATCATATAATGGCATGAATGAGGATCTGAATCATTCCAATCTAGAGCATAAGATGAGCACATAAGCGTAACAAGTCAGCATCCCGGGGGGAAGACAGATGAATAATGGATTAACATTGGCGCAATTGCAGAGCTACATTAAGCAGACAGATTATCGTCCGCACGAGAAGACAGCTTATTTTCTGAAATTAGTGGAGGAAGTTGGAGAATTGGCGGATGTGGTCCGTAAGGACAAGAGATTATCGAGATCCAAGACGATTAAAGGGACAATCGAGGAAGAGATTGCAGACGTCTTATATTATACTTTAGCGTTAGCTAACGTATATGAGATCAATCTTGAGGAGTGCTTTTTCCTTAAGGATGAGATCAATAAACAGAAAGGGAAGAAATGATCATTTTCTGTATGTAACATTAGATGGTATTTAACTATTGATTTTTCGATGTAATTGACATAACTAGGAAATAAAGGTAGGATGCCTATGTAATCATCTATATATTTTTAAATTAGGTCTTGGAATTTTCATGATAACCCCATTAAGAGCTCATCAAGAGTAACCTCACAGCAACAGTTCTATAGGCGCATCGAACCTCAACTTCATAGACCCTCACTAGTATTTAAATTTAACATTAGCTTTGACTACGGATTCCATTATCTCTGAAAGGTAAGAGGGTTGAGTATGGAGAAACGTATTAAAGTCAGAACGATAACGATAATGAGTCTATTCTTGTTTTTATTTATCGTTCTGCTCTCGCGTCTCGTATGGTATCAGGTGATCAATCAACCATTTTGGATGAACGAAGCGCTCAAGACATGGTCAACTAAGAAGGACCTCCCAGCCAGCAGAGGTAAAATATACGACCGTAATGGCACTCTATTAGCTATAGAAGGCGCCGCCTACACGGTTGTCGTTAATCCGGCGTTGATTCAACAGCTGAAAAAAAGTAATGACTTAGTCGAAAAACGAATCAATGTGGAGAAGGACATCGTCGAAGGAATATCCACTATTTTACAGAAGCCTAAGGACGAGCTGTATAAGATCGTGTCGGACAAGCGGAGCAACGGAGAGTATTATACGTACCGCGAAGTTAGAAGTGAAGGGTACAAAACAGACTTCGAGCTTGGCGATGAATTGAAATTGTTAGTGAACAGGATCAAAGCAAAGACAGAATTGAAGGATATCGGCGTCTATCTGATAGATGATACGAAGCGGTATTATCCGAACGGCAATCTAGCATCTCATATTCTAGGCTACATAGATCGTGATGGCCAAGCTGTTACTGGGGCCGAAGCTTATTTTGATACATTACTTAACGGCAGTGACGGCTGGATTCAATATGATAAAGACCGCAAAGGCACCAAATTGCCGAATTCCACACCAATATACGAGCCGCCGAGGGATGGTCAGGATGTGTATCTAACCATAGACGCGAATCTCCAAGCGATTGTAGAGGAGTCGATGAGGCAAGTATATAAAGAGTATACACCTGATAGTATGACCGTTATTACGATGGATCCGAACTCTGGTGATGTGCTCGCGATGGCGAATCTACCAGACTATGATCCTAATCGTTATTGGGAGATTGATGACATAGGGGCGCTATATAATCATGCGATTAAATCTGTCTATGAGCCGGGCTCTACATTTAAGATCATCACGCTTGCGGCTGCCGTTCAAGAGCAGGTGTTTCAACCGAATGATTCTTTCCAGTCGGGGAAGATCACGGTTGGAGGGGAGACGATACACGATATTAAGCGAGATGGATGGGGTCCGATCTCTTATCTGGATGGGCTAAAGCGTTCGAGCAATGTAGGGTTCGTGAAGCTGGGATATGAGCTGTTGGGAGAAGAACGGCTGGAGAACTATATTCGCAGCTTTGGATTCGGTCAAGCAACAGGCATTCAGCTCCCTGGAGAGACGGTAAAGCAGATCCAATTGCGATATCCTGCGGATTACGCTGCAGCGTCATATGGTCACGGTCAGATATGGATTACTCCGATACAGCAAACAACAGGGGTTGCGGCGGTTGCGAACGGTGGCCAGCTATTCAGAGCGAACTTGCTTCACAAAACAGTAGATCCTGCCACAGGTGAAGAGAGCATCACCCCAACAGAAAGTTTACGTCAAGTGATATCTAAGGATACTTCCAGAAAGGTAAGTGAATATCTAGAGCAAGTGGTTTCCGATCAGGAAATAGGTACTGGGAGATATGCCTATATGGAAGGTTATCGAGTAGCAGGCAAGACAGGAACGACGATTAAAGCAGCTAACGGAAAGTATGATGAAGACATTAACATGTATTCTTTCATTGGATACGCTCCCGTGGATGATCCTAAGCTGATTACATACGTGATAATAGACAATCCGAAGCATTATGCAGGCGGAAGCCGGTTAAGTTCAGAATTGTTCAAAGCGATTATGAAGAAGTCGCTGCAATATATGCGAGTACCGACACACGATGTTGAACCCTCAAGCGAAAAGCAGACGGTTCAGCAGAGAATCCCACAATTAGTAGGCTCGTCGATTCAAGAGGTTAAAACGAAACTATCGGAAACTGGTACGCTATATGTCGTATTGGGCAGCGGTAATAAAGTTCTGTCTCAATACCCAGCATATGATGAAGAGAAGGTGTATACTGGCGAACCGCTGTATCTGTTTACAGACAATCCATCGGAGACGGAGCTTCCGTCTATGGAAGGGAAATCACTGCGAGATGTGATGCTGCTCTGCTCCTTAATCGACTATAGCTGTAAGATCAATGGCGAAGGCTATGTGGTCAGTCAGGAAATTTCAGCGAGTGAACAGCGTACTTCGACATTTACGCTGCAGCCGAGAAGTGCTGTTCTGGATCCGTGAATTATAGCCATTGCATTCTATGATCTTAATGATTCGAGGTGATCTGATGCGAAAAATAGTAGGCATGGTACTGCTGGCATGCATCATATTCATGCTGGTACCGTCTGAACGAGCGGCTGCGTGCTCTTGTATCGTGCCTGAAGATGCAATAGCGGGTAAAGAGCAAGCGAGTGCGGTTGTTCAAGGAACTGTATTGAAGATAAAAAAGTCATTTCCTATTGGAGAGGCACATAACGCGGTGTTATTGGACGTGCAGAGATCTTGGAAAGGGAATGAAAGCTCACAGATGATCGTATATACAGACTGGAGCAGCTGTATGTTTGAATTCGAGCAGGGAGTTCAATACCTACTCTACACCTATGAGCATAAAGGAGTACAGAAGGTATTTAATTGTGGAAGAAGCACGGAGATCGCTCAGGCAGATCAAGATCTGGCGCAGCTGGGAGCAGGTCAGCCTCCAACAATAGAAGTGAACCTCGAATGGAGGTTTATTGAGCCAATTTGGATTCTAGCCATGGTCATTCTACTGCTGCTTATCAGTGCGCTCTTGTGGTTAGTTATGAGGAGACGTAGAGCGGATAAGAGAAATAGATGATACTCTCGTGTGAATGAGAGAGTGTTAATATGAGTTAATCATGAATGAGGGAGCGATGTAACGATGACAAATCAAGAGCAAGCACGAGCAGAAGTTCCACCACAAAATAAGCAGTTAAACCAGGCTGAGGAATCTTTTGTGAAGTGGCATGACACGTATATATCCAATTGGCAGCATGCAATGCTCACCGGTGATACTTCGGGAGTGGAGGTAATGGCACCTGAATATTATGTAACCTTTTTCATGCATGGTAAGGACAAGCCGATGTTCTTTAGCTATGAGGAAGCAATCGAAGGTATGAAGCAGTCTGTTGATCAGCTCAAGGGAGCTGTAAAACGGTTCGATAATCGAATCGTACGATTGAAGGATGATCAGCACGCTATCGTGTACTTTGAACAAATCATCGAGCAAGGGGATAAAGTGCTGGCGCGGATGTTCACAATTGAGAATTGGGAACTGCGAGACGATAAGTGGCTGCTGATTAGAGAAGTGGAAGAGCATATATAATTTTAACCTGCTGAACTCTGTCTAACAGAACATATGAGAAGAGAAAAAGATGCTAGTTAACGACGGGAACATACATTCGTTATAATGATAATGCATTAAATACCATTGCAGAGATCTTGGAAATGGAATGAACGTTCACAGATGAGTCTTAATTATTATTTTACTACTAGATATTGTTATATTTAGATTGAATCCGTTTTCAAATACCTCTAAAATAGTTCTCAAAGATTGGAATCGGTAGCCGTCAGCTCAGTTCAGAGGAAATATGTAAATCTAGTATAGATTAGGAGGATATCATGTCAATTTACTATGATAATAGCAATCGAGTGTTTCATTTACGATCCAGTAACTCCAGCTATATTATTCAAATCGTTAAGGGTGAAGTTCCAGCCCATCTCTATTGGGGTCCGAAACTGGGAGGGATCCAATTTCAGCCTTCATTAGATTTAGTAGAAAGATGCTCATTCAGTCCAAATTTTCTGCTAGAGGATAAAGCCTACTCTTTGGATACTCTTCCAAACGAATTTCCGTCGTACGGCAATGGTGATTTCCGGGAGCCAGCGCTTGAGGTCCACTTGCAGGATGGTACAACAGTTACCGATTTCCGTTATGAAGGTTATACGATCAGCAAAGGTAAACCGCGTTTGCAGGGCCTACCCTCCACATATGTTGAGAGTGATGATGAAGCGGATACGCTGGAAATTGTTCTGCGAGATGCGAAAAGTGGACTAAAGGCGACTCTTTTGTACTCCGTATTTAACAAATTTGACGCAATCACACGTTCCGTACATATCGAGAACTTAGGACAGGACAAGATTATACTGAACCGAGTATTAAGCGCTAATATTGATTTCCATCATTCTGATTATGATATGCTGCAGTTGTCAGGTACATGGGTAAGAGAACGCCATATGCACAAGAGACCGCTTGTACCTGGGATTCATCGGATTGACAGCAAACGTGGCTCCAGCAGTCATCAGCAAAATCCGTTTATTGCCTTGCTGGCTAAAGATGCGACGGAGAATCATGGTGAAGTATACGGGTTCAGTCTTGTATACAGTGGTAGTTTTCTAGCGCAGGCGGAAGCGGATCAATATGGGATGACCAGAGTTGGCATGGGTATTCAGCCATTTAATTTTCAGTGGCTGTTAGAACCTGGAGATACATTTCAGGCTCCAGAAGCCGTACTTGTACGGTCGGCTGAAGGATTAGGTGGAATGTCACGAACCTATCACAAGCTATATCAAACCCGTTTAAGCAGAGGTAAATTCCGTGATCAGCAAAGACCGATTCTCATTAATAATTGGGAAGCGACTTACTTTAATTTTAACGCAGACAAATTAAAAGAAATTGCTCATGCAGGCAAAGAACTTGGTTTGGAGCTGTTTGTCTTGGATGATGGCTGGTTTGGGAAGCGTGACAATGACAATTGCTCATTAGGAGATTGGGTTGAGGATCAACGCAAGCTTCCAGAAGGACTCGGTAAGCTGGGAGAGGATATCACAGCAATGGGGATGCGATTTGGCCTCTGGTTTGAGCCGGAAATGGTATCTCCAGACAGTAATCTGTACCGTGAACATCCGGACTGGTGTTTGCATGTGCCAGGACATACACGAACATTAGCTAGGCACCAGTTGATTCTCGATTTATCGCGCCAGGATGTACAGGATTATATTGTGGATTCGGTCAGTTCCGTGCTGTCATCGGCGCCAATCACTTATGTAAAATGGGATATGAACCGGAATATGACGGAGATTGGTTCCGCCCAACTCCCTCCAGAACGTCAACGCGAAACGGAGCACCGTTACATCCTTGGACTTTATGAAGTGATGGAGCGAATTGTCTCTGGTTTCCCACATATTTTATTCGAGAGTTGTTCCGGCGGTGGCGGACGATTTGATCCGGGTATGCTGTACTATATGCCTCAGACCTGGACGAGCGATAATACGGATGCGGTTGAAAGATTGAAGATTCAATATGGAACAAGTATAGTGTATCCCGCAAGCTCAATGGGGTCTAATGTCTCAGCCATTCCAAATCACCAGGTACACCGCAATACCCCTTTGGAAACGCGAGGTCATGTCGCGATGTCTGGAAATTTTGGATATCAGCTGGATCTGACAAAGCTAAGCGAATCCGAATTAGAAGACATGCGGCAGCAGGTTGCCCAGTACAAAGAACTCCGAAAGCTAATCCATTATGGAGATTTCTATCGGTTGCTCAGTCCTTTTGAAGGGAATGAGACGGCGTGGATGTTTGTATCTGAGGATAGAAAAGAAGCCTTCGCTGCTTACTTTAAGGTCCTTGCCGAGCCGAATGCACCATTACGTAGATTACGTCTGACAGGACTCGACCCGAATAAGTCGTATCGTCTCCAGCATAACGGCAAGGTGTACAGAGGAGATGAATTGATGTATTTCGGACTCTCTATTCCACATTTAGAGGGGGATTTCAGAAGTCTCCTCTTCGTCTTACAAGAGATTTGATATAAAAAGGGGCAAACTAACAGTTTGTCCCTTTTTTATGGCACAAGACCCCCCAGATCGACAATACTCAATTGTAAATGATTGAATCCAAATGTACAGTTTTGACCGAACAAACGCCATTCACTTTCAGTGTACATCTTTAAGCTAGCATTTATAGTTTTCCCCCCGTTAAGGCGGGCTAGACTCGCAGTTTAGGTGAGATAACGGGGAAAAACCGTGTTACAGAGACGAGACATTGCGGGGATGGAGATGCCAGAGCGAGATAACAGGTTTTTACCCCGTTACAGCGGGCTAGACACGCAGTTTAGGTGAGATAACGGGGAAAAACCGTGTTACAGAGACGAGACATTGCGGGGGTGGAGATGCCAGAGCGAGATAACAGGTTTTTTCCCCGTTACAGCGGGCTAGACTCGCAGTTTAGGTGAGATAACGGGGAAAAACCGTGTTACAGAGACAAGGCACTGTAGGGATGGAGAGGCCAGAGCTAAATAACCTAACTCACAGAAGCAGCTGCTAGTTGACGATAGGAACATACATTCGTTATAATAAAAAGGTAACTAATACCAAATTTAGTGGAGGCTGTATGATGGGAAGAGTCGTATTGTTTGAAATGAACAGCTCAGATCCTGAACGCGCTAAGAGTTTCTATTCTGAGGTATTTGGATGGACCTTTGCGGAGTCGAACTGGGGTTATCATCCTGTGACTACGGGAGCAGACGAACAGCCCGGCATCAATGGCGGTATCGCGCAAGCGCCACATGATTTCCCGCATGGCACAAGAGTCGTGATGGAAGTCGATGATATGGATGCAGCGATTCACAAGAGTGTGGAGAATGGGGCGATGATCGTCCGTGACAAGATGGAATTCGATACATTCTATCTAGCTTATCTGGTAGATCCAGTTGGAATCGGATTCGGACTGACTCAACAGAAGAAATAGCCTAATCATAATAATAATAAGCCTCCAACATGCTACTGCAAGAGGACTAGGGGATCCCAAGTCTTCGTATAGTGGTAATGTAAAGGAGGCTTGTTGCATATTGAAGGGAGTCTTAGGGTTCTTGTTCCACGATCTCCTATTGCGATATGACGCTTTTTACCACAATTTAGTTTATGATAGACTCACTTTATGAATACATTTCTGGCGGAAGGCGGTGAGGTTCGATGTTAAAAATGCTTGTCGTCGATGATGATAAGTTCGAACGGGATGGAGTAAAGTTTCTCGTCGATAAATATGGATTGAATTTGGAGATCTTTGAAGCTGACAGTGGTGAAAACGCTCTCTCATTTATCAAAAACCATGATGTAGACATCTTGCTCTCCGACATCCGGATGAATGGAATGGACGGATTACAGCTCGCTGAGAAGGTTCGTGAGCTTGGTAAGCCTATCAAAATGATGTTTATGAGCGCTTATGGTGAGTTCGAATATGCACAAAGGGCAATCGATTTGAAGGCGATCCACTATATATTAAAACCAGTGCAGGTTAGCGAGTTTATTAAGAATATGAACGAGGTCATCCAGCTGTGTGAGGAAGCTCAGAAATTGAAGGTTCAGCAGGAAAGGCTGAAAGCTGCCTATTTGAAGGAAGTCAGATACGAAAAGCAGAAGCAGCTGACCGACATCATATTCAGCAAGACAGATGTGACGGAGGAAGAACTAGATCAGAAGTTGCCTATCAGTGGATATTGTAGTTATCCCTACATGCGGATGCTGATGCTGGATTCCCGCAAGCGCTTTTTCGATCGGCTTGATCTGGACTTCGAACAGCATCTCGGAGAATTAATTCATCGCAACGTCGATCTAATTCATTTGAATGAATTTCAAGGGTTGTTGCTCTTGGAAACCTTTCCTGACGAATCGCTGGAGGATATATATGAGCTTGGCCAGCATTTGGTCCGGATATTCAAAGAAATGTACGGTAGTGATATCTGTGTTGTGGTCAGCAAATTGGTGGACGATGCGAAGCAGCTCTACAGAGAATTTCACGAGATGGAAACGATGCTGGAAAACAAATTTTTTTTCGATGAAGGCACAGTGCTGCTGGCGAACCGCACGTCTTTCGTTGTGGGTGATAAGACTGTAGCAGTGAATGAGGTGCTAACGGAGCTAACACAGAATATCCAGCACAACCGATATGATATCGCGCAGCTGCATGTCGAGCAACTGTTTGACGTTTTACAAAATTACGAGCACTTTACAGTTACCTATGTAAAATTCGTATGCACCGAAATTGTCAAATCCATATTCAATAACTCTAAGAAAAAGGATAATGATAGCTTCAAGTTGCATTTGGAAGCCATATATAAAACTGTGAAGCTGAGTGATTTGCGAGCAGTCGTATTGAGCATTTTGAAGGTTAACGAGACCTCCGGCGAAACTAATACAGAAGCGCTGCCCAGAGCTATCGAAGAAGTCGTCCGAATGATCGAGAATGAATATCAGACTGACTTGTCATTGGAAATATTGGCGAAGCGGGTATATTTATCTCCTAGTTATTTGAGCCATCTATTCAAGAAACAGAAAGGGATAAGTATTAATAAATTCATGACCTTGCACCGAATGGAAAAGGCGAAGGAGTTGCTTATCAAAACAAACCGTAAAATTATCGATATCGGACAAGATGTTGGCTATAGCAACTTTCCGTACTTCAGCTCGTTATTCAAAAATCATTTCGGTCGCACGCCATCTCAATTCAGAGAAGAGACATAAATGATGAAACGGCTAATCTATGGACTGTTTAATCGTTTGAGGTTCAATCAAAAGCTATTTCTATCCTATTTAATCGTTATTATCATCCCGATTATGGTGCTTGGCATATACGCGTACAATCAATCAAAGGAAATGCTCAATATGCAGGGACTGCAGGGAATAGATAAGAATGTGAATACAGTTACTGAGAGCATTGACCAATCGGTTGAACGCTACAATCATTTGGTTCGATCCATTGTATACAATAAGATGTTCCAGAAGATCGTAAGAAATGATTATATCGATTTAGTCAATCTTTCACGAGATTTGAAAGATTACTTAGATCCGTATTTCATCATGATGAGGAACCTAGACAAGGAAATTCAGAAAATAACTTTCTACACGCAAAGCACTGTCCCGGAATTCGGCGATTCAGTAGTCTCATACAAACGTGTTTATGAGGAGCCATGGTATAACGAAGCGATCAAAGAGATAGAACCGCTATGGCACTATGAAGACAACAAACTGTTCGTCACTTACAAATTTCCAAGCTTTATAAAAGAGCCCTACACGAATATAGTCTATTTGCAAATAAATGAGAGCAGTTTCTTCAATAGTATTACTGATCTCACGCATGAGTATGGTGTCGTCATCTCGGATGTAAATAACCGGATCATATACGCGAATCAAAGTGCAATGCGGACCGCTTTCGACTCCAAGCAAATTATGAAATTCGATGAGGGGACGGTCCGTATAGGTCAGACGAAGATGTTCCTTGTCAAGAAGGAGATACCACAGGCTAATTGGACGATCTACTGTTTCGTACCTACATCGCATTTATCCCCGAACGCGGGTTCAATCATTAATGCAACGTTTATCGTGATCCTTGCTTGTATTGTCAGTCTGCTGATCATTATTTCGATCTTTTCCAAAACGTTTATCAAGCGAATATACTCACTCAATGCAATGATGAAGCGGGTTGAAAGGGGCGAGTTGGATTTACAGGTTCGAAGTGAGTCCAGAGATGAAATCGGCGAACTGACCAATCGGTTCGGAAAAATGCTTAATCGACTCAATGAGCAGATTGATGAATCCTATCGCAGTAAAATCATTCAGAAAGAGGCAGAGCTCAAAGCGCTGCAATCCCAGATCAATCCTCACTTCCTATACAATACTCTCTCGTTTATCAATTGGAACGCACTTAAAAACGATGCGCTTGAAATTAGTCATGTGGTTACATCGATGTCGAAATTTTATCGGACGGCTCTTAATCAAGGCAATAATATTATTACCGTGCGTAAGGAATTGGAGAATATTAAATCATATATTGAGATTATTCAGGTTATGGACGAGTATAGCTTCGATGTCGATTATCAGATCAATGAAGAGGTTTACGATTACTCAACCATTAATTTAATTCTTCAACCGCTCGCAGAAAATGCAATCAAGCATGGTATCAAACAGAGGGAGGCGGGAAGGGGTCTTCTGCGGGTTAGCGCCTGGCTTGATAAAGGGACGGTCAATTTCGCAATCGAAGACAATGGTCCAGGTATGATGCAGGAGACAATCGATATGATCCTTACGATGCAATCGGCCGGTTATGGTCTCAAAAATGTCAACGAGCGGCTGCAATTGCGGTTTGGGGCTAAGTACGGCATCTCGATCCAAAGCCGACTTGGATATGGTACGGTTATGACCCTCGTTATTCCGCAGAATCTTGAATAGTTTCGCATCAAAAGCAACTTATGTTCCGATGCTCAACTTCGCCCGCCGGTTAGCCGGACGGGCTTTTTCAACTTCGTAAAAAATCGAATCATTTCTAAAATATTTGATAATTATTCCATGAGTTCCCTGTGATATAGTTTCTATATCAGAAAGAAAGCGTTTACAGATAGGAGAGGAATGGAGCTATGAGCGATAGGATGATGGAAGTTAACACGAAACATGCGCTGAGAGGGGAAAGGAGTAAAAAGTTTAAACAATACCGCGTGCTGCTGATTATGTTAATACCTGCATTAATTTATTACATTATTTTTCATTACCTCCCGATGTATGGCGTACTGT
Organism: Paenibacillus marinisediminis; assembly: GCF_054343325.1. Taxonomy (NCBI): domain Bacteria; kingdom Bacillati; phylum Bacillota; class Bacilli; order Caryophanales; family Paenibacillaceae; genus Paenibacillus; species Paenibacillus marinisediminis. The sequence goes on along the minus strand of NZ_JBTGUH010000002.1, from coordinate 477,775 downwards.
TGGCGTTCAAAGATTTTAAAATTACACAGGGCATCCTCAATAGTCCTTGGGTTGGACTTCATCATTTCGAAAAAATCATAAACGACACATATTTCTACACCGTATTGAAAAATACGATAATTATCAGTCTAAGCAAGCTGGTGTTTGGTTTCCCAGTACCCATCATTTTTGCGCTGTTACTGAGCGAAATTTCGAATGTGAAATTCAAGAAAATGGTTCAGACGGTATCGTATTTACCGCATTTTATATCGTGGGTTGTCTTGGCTGGGATATTCTTTACGTTATTGTCTCTAGACGGTCCAATCAATGGTATTGTCAAACTATTTGACGGCGACCCGATGTTATTTCTAGCTGACGATCGGTACTTCCGAACCATTCTCGTGGTGACGAGTATTTTCCAAGGCTTCGGGTGGGGTTCAATTATCTACTTTGCGGCCATTTCGAGTATCGATCCGCAGTTGTATGAAGCCGCTGTACTCGATGGAGCGGGCAGGTTTAAACGGATGTTATATATATCTATCCCGATGCTTGCCCCCGTTATAGCCATTATGCTAATTCTATCAATGTCCGGTATATTGGACGCGGGATTCGATCAAATATTCAATATGTACAATGTTAAAGTCTATAATGTCGCAGACATTATTGATACCTATGTGTATCGCAAAGGTTTGATTGAGATGAACTATAGCTATGCGACGGCTGTTGGATTGTTCAAATCGGTGGTTGCTCTGATCCTGATCGTTGTCGTTAATCAGATTGTGAAATGGATCGGCGGCAAGGAACATGCAATATGGTAATTCGCCTAGGTGGACGAAGGAGTGAGAAAGATGATTAACGTAAAAAAATCAACGGGTGACAAAATAATCGATGTCTTTTTATATCTCATTCTACTGGGTGTTGTCGTTATTACGTTGTATCCCTTTTGGACGCAGGTCGTTATTTCATTAGATGGTGCAGGAGCTGACAGTGCTGCCTATTCATCAGGGATCATATTGTTCCCAACGCAGCTCACGTTCGAGAGCTATAAGCTGGCCTTCAAGTTTGACGCTCTATGGACGGGATACGGGAATACCATTATGAGAACGGTGATTGGTGTTATCATTTCTATATTTTTCACGGCAATAACCGCCTATCCGCTATCAAAAAAAGACTTACCTTTCAATCGGACGTTTACGAGCATGATTTTGTTCACGATGCTGTTTGCTGGGGGGACGATCCCTTCGTATCTGCTTATTAAGGAACTGCATATGCTAAACACGATGTGGTCACTTGTTATTCCAGGTATGATTGGTGCGTTTAACGTATTGATTATGCGCAACTTTTTTCGTTCGATTCCTGAGGAGCTGGAAGACTCGGCCCGGGTTGATGGGGCAGGTTACTTGCGGATATTCACGTTGATCGTCATTCCAATATCGAAGCCGGTGCTAGCTACGATTGCTCTATGGGTAGGTGTGGGCCACTGGAACGCATGGTTTGACAGCATGATCTACATTTCAGATCCTAATAAACAAGTACTGCAGATTGTTTTACGCAAAATTATTATTCAGAACAGCATGGCGGACATCAACAGCGTCATTCAAAATATCGGCAATAAAACAGTGTTTTCTGGAAGACAGCTGCAAGCCACGGTTGTCATGTTCTCGATCATACCAATGTTAATCGTCTATCCATTCATTCAGAAGTATTTTGTCAAAGGTGTTATGGTCGGTGCTATTAAAGGGTAACCCCCCATAATAGAAAATTGTTCAAAAATAGAGAGGGATGGTTGAAATGATGAAAAAGCGTATATTGCTTGGAGTGCTGTCTTCAGTCATGCTGATGTCGATCATGGCGGGATGTAGCAGCAGCAATTCCTCAAGTAGTCAGGCCGAGAATGGGAAGAAACAATCGACAGACAATGGAAAAGCATCGAAACCAAAAATGAAATTGAAGTTTTGGAACTTAGATGAAAATCAAACGGAGGACTCTGTCGGGCTAAATGCACTGAAAGAGAAGTTCGGCGTCGATCTGGAATTTACCGCGACATCCAGGGAAGCTATGAAAGAAAAACTGAATCTTCTCATTTCCTCGGGTGATATTCCAGATTGGTGGAAAGAGCCATCGTTCACAGAATATAATAAATTCCTCGAACAGGACGTTGCAGCAGAAATTCCACAAGAGTTAATTGAACAAAATATGCCGAAATATATGGAATGGCTTAAACGATATCTTGGCGAGGACCCATTTAAGTATATTAGAAGAGATGGGAAGATCTACGGCTTACCTGTCATCTGGGATATCGGTATCGATGGGATGCAGCTCGCTTTTCGGGAAGATTGGTTGAAAAAAGTAGGGATCACCAAAACTCCGGAAACGCTTGAAGAGATGGAAGCTGCCTTGACGAAATTCCGGAATGAGGATCCTGACGGTAATGGTCAAAAAGATACATATGGAATCACTGCATCAGGTGATAATATCGAAAACTTGTTCAGCTCTGTGTTTGGCGCATATGACGCCTATCCGAATATTTTCCGTGAGAAAGATGGTAAAATCGTCCGTGGAGAAATTGAACCAGGCGCGAAGCAAGCGCTTGAAGTTCTGAACCGTTGGTACAAAAACGAATTGATCGACCCTGAATTTGTCGTCAATAAGGGAGCGAACGTGGAAGATAAAGTACTTACGGACAAAATCGGAGCTATCGAGTTTTACTGGTGGGCGTTCTTGCCGGGTAATGCATTTCTTGGTGGAGAACAGTGGTACGACAAGCTGGCGAAGAAGCACCCAGGCTTTAATTTTGCAATCGAAGGCGGCATAAAGGGGCCAGATGGTAAATATGGAATGTCGCAGTACAACCCAGCCTATGCTTCGGGGGTCATGTTTGGGAAGCAATTAGAAGAGGATCACGACAAAATGATCAAATACATGCAAATATTCGAAGCTACCCAATTTGATCCTGAATTTTATGAAAAATTGAACTTTGGAGAGAAAGGTGTCCATTGGAATAAGAGCGATAAAGGAACGATTGAATTCATTCCTCCATATACGGACGAGAAAGAACGCAAAAAAGTGGGGATTGGCGGTTACTCGATGGCAGGCTCGTTTAATGATTACGATTTCCAAACATCGTATACATCAGAAGGAAGCCTGCGTCAGTTAGCGAAAGATACCCGTGCCAAGGGAACGAGAAACATTGATATTTTAGCGCCATTCAACAAACCAATCTACAATGAAACACAAGATAAGCTGAAACAATATACATTGCAAAACTATATAGATTTTATTACGGGTCGCAAGCCTCTGGACGAATTTGATAGTTTTGTTGTAGAGTGGAAGAAAATGGGCGGGGATAAAGTGCTAGACGAAGCACAACAAATATATGATAAAAATTTAAAGTAATAATCAGTTGACTTGAGCAAACATCCTTCCCGATTTTATTGGAATTGGAAAGGATGTTTGAATTTATCTAGTAAATAGTGTGGTTTTGTTGAAAAGAAGCATATCAATCATAGAGGTACACTTTAGTGAGAAAATATGTGACAGGGAGAGGAAAACCATGTATACCATAAATGCTGGAGCCTTGAAGATACAATTGAACGATAAAGGTCACATCATGGGGATGAATGATAGCAGCAACTATAATTATGCATCATCGACATACACTACAGTGCTTATTCGCACTGTTATCGAAGGTCGAATGGAGGAGCCTTCGAAAGTATCGTACAATGCGGCTGAGGGTCTATTAACTTTCGAATTTTCTGAAAGCGGTGCTATAGTCGATGTGTTGGTGAAAGAAAAGTCGCAGTATGCGACTTTTGAGATTCAAAGTATTGCGGGCGATCATGTGGATGCGATCATATGGGGGCCTTATTTCACATCAGTTGTTGGTTCAGTCGGCGAATCGGTTGGTGTCGTGCATAACGGACAGTTCGCGATCGGTCTTCAGGCATTGAACATCAAGACTATAGGAGGCTGGCCAATCGAGCTCGATCGATTGGATGGTGTACAGCAAAGTTTTTCAGGCAATGAGAACGTAAAACCTGATCCTGACAAACAGCAAATATCCGACAATAAGTTCGAATATGATGTTTGTGCGGCGTGGCCGACAAGCGAAGGAAGCATGCTGCAGGCATTTGCTAGAAATCGGTCGAAAAGTTCACGTCGTCCAGTATGGAACTTACCGGTCGTGGATGTAGAACCAATTCGTGGGGAAGACGCTAATATCGTTGGATCACGCATTGCCTTGTTCGGCTGTGAATTTCAGCAAGTGCTTGAGACTATTGAAGCGATCGAGCTTGGAGAGGGATTGCCTCACCCGATGATCGAAGGAATTTGGGGTAAAATATCTCCTGCAGCGAACCAATCCTATTTGATTACGGATTTCTCCGAAGCCACCATGTCAGAAGCTATACGTTATACAAAAATGGCTGGTCTTAAATACGTGTATCATCCCGATCCTTTCAGCAATTGGGGACATTTCACCCTAAAACCGAAGAGCTTCCCGAACGGGGATGAAGGGTTAAAGTCTTCTGTGGCAATGGCAGAGAGAGAGGGCGTTCATGTCGGTGTTCATACATTGTCTAACTTTACGACCCGGAATGATTTATATGTAACACCGGAACCGGATGCTAGACTGCAGTTTGCGGGCACGTCGCGATTAGTTGCAACAGTCAACTTAGAAGCAGATTGTATTGAGGTCGACGACCCGGCACCGTTCAAGTTCAATTTATTCCGACATACTGCACAACTCGGCAGTGAGCTAATTGAATATAGTGCGGTTACAGATCATGCTCCTTGGATACTGACCGGAGTTAAGCGTGGTGTTAATGGAACGCCCATAGCAGTGCATGAAGCGGGAACGATCATAGGTCGGCTATGGGATCACCCATACGATGTATTCTTCCCGAACATCGAGCTGCAGGACGAATATTGTGCACGCATTAGCGATCTGTTCACGACAACGGGCTTGAAGCAGATATCATTCGATGGATTAGAAGGCTGCTATGCAACAGGGCATGACGGTTACGGAGTTAATCGTTTTGTGAAAATGTGCTATGACGGCTGGGGCGAAGAAGTCATTAATGATGCTAGTATCGTTGTTCCCAATTTCCTGTGGCATGTATTCACAAGGTTTAATTGGGGTGAGCCTTGGGGTGCCGCAACACGGGAAGGGCAGCTTGAATGGAGGCTTAGTAACCAACGATATTTTGCCAGAAACTTCATTCCGCCTATGCTTGGTTGGTTTCTTGTTCGTTCTGCTTCTGATCAGTTCGAGGCGACATCTCCGGACGAAATCGAATGGGTATTATCCAAAGCGGCAGGATTTAATGCAGGCTTTGCTTTAGTTGCCGATATGGCTGTGCTGAAGCGGAATGGAAACATCGAGTCAATATTTTCGGCCGTGCGCGAGTGGGAAAGAGCTAGACAATTAGGCGCCTTCACACCAGAGCAGCGGGAACAGCTTAAGGATCCGAAAGGCGACTGGCATTTGGAATCAACGGGTGAAGATAAGTGGAGCTTATATCCAGTTCATATTTCTAAACCGCTCGTATGCAACCCAGCTGAGCTGCAACCAGGGCAACCAGGGGGGGCAGATTGGACGTATTTTAACCGATATGCGGATCAACCCCTAAAGTTTACGCTGCGCGTCATTCCTTCGTATGGCAACGACGAAGCTTCAATTATAAGACCTACGTTCTATACGAACGGTGTATATATGACATTTGATACGGAAGTCTTTGCGAATCAGTATCTCGTTTGTGACAGCGGCAGCATCGGTAAAATTTACGATCAGAACTGGAATCTACTAAAAACCGTTCAGGCTTCTGCCGATGCACCCATCTTGCGGACTGGTGGACACCAGCTATCGTTCAGCTGCAAGTTCGAAGGTGATCCAAAGCCTCTAGTCAGCGTCAGAGTGACGACCTGGGGCGAAAGCGAAGAAGTTGTAAATAAAGAACATATAATTGTCGGAAGACAAGAATATTGTACGAATGATAAAATAACACAATGATAGTTATGGATTGAAACGCTATAACATGCGGAACGGGCGCCTCCTAATATTTTTGGGATGGTTTGCCCTTTTCTGCTATTAAGACGGATGCGGGGGATATACGAATGGACAACAAATATGATCTTCTATTCGATCAACCGATTGGAAGATGGGACGAGGCACTACCGCTTGGAAACGGATTCACCGGGTGTCTGTTATGGGGGAACGGCTTGCCATTGCGCTTCAGTCTAGACCGCGGCGATCTATGGGATCTCCGGTTAGCTCCGGAGGTGCTGGATGATAGTTTTACGTATGCAGAGATGATCGATTGCGTGAAGCGTGGCGATCAAGAAGGGCTCTTGAATCGATTTGACGACATCTATCAGAAATATCCATACCCGACTAAACTGCCTGCTGGAAGGTTAGAGCTGAACTTTGGACAATCCGCTGATCGGTTGGTAAGCCGTCTTTCTCTAAAGGAAGCATGTGCGCACATCGAGTTGAAGTTCGGGGATCGCAATGTGAAGGTATTCAGCTATATGCATGCCATGAACGGCCTTGGCTATATTCGGATTGTTGGCGATTCGGATGCCGCCGGAAGGCTTGATATTACACCTCCGAATTATGCTGGAGAGCAGAAGGATGACGACGGTAATCCCGTATTTCATTCGAGTCTCACTCGTCTGGGCTATCCGGCTGCCACCATGCATTCTGACGGGCACGTGCGATGGTTCCATCAGCGAACGGTTCACGAGCTTGAATATGCGATCGTGGTTGCTGAGTGCAACGCGACAGCAGGGGAACGCACTATCGTGTTTACCATTGCTGCCAATCATGATGGAGATGATTGGCTTGAGAGGGCGAAACGGAAGGTTGTATCCGCCTTGGAGGCAGGGTATGACACAGCGTTCGAAGAGCATGCCGCTTGGTGGGCTCGCTACTGGAGCAAGAGCTCGATCACGCTTCCGGATGCGGAAGCAGAGAACATGTGGGTACTGAACAACTATCTGTTCGGTTCTTGTTCACGAAAAGGAGCACCGCCGATGCCCCTCCAAGGCGTGTGGACTGCTGATGAAGGGGAGCTCCCGCCATGGAAGGGTGATTACCATCATGACCTAAATACCCAGCTCAGCTATTGGCATTATTCGAAAGCAAACCATCTTGAAGAAGGGGAGAGCTTCATCGATTTCCTCTGGAATTTACGTCCTGAAGCGAAACGTTTTGCGGAACGCTTCTATGATGCGCCAGGCATCAATCTCCCATCGGTGATGACGATTGCTGGCGGAGCCATGGGTGGATGGCCGATGTACAGCTTGAGCATCACGAATCAGATATGGTTGTGCCAGGCATTCGACCATTACTGGCTCAGTACGGGAGATCCTGAATTTCTTCGTGATAAAGCTTATGTATACTTTAAGGAAACAGCGGAATGCGTTCAGCATTGGCTTAAGCCAGGGGAGGACGGCAAGCTCAAGCTTCCGCTTTCAAGCTCGCCTGAGTTCCATGATAATAGCCTGAAAGCATGGCTCGACCCGATCAGTGACTTTGATTTGTCCTTGCTTATGTATCTGTTCCGACGTCTGCATAATATGGCTAAACGTCTTGGATACATAGCTGAAGCAGAGCAATGGGCGAATGTGATAGAGAAGCTTCCGGACCTCGCTGTATCCAAAGATGGCGTACTGATGGTTAACCCAAAGGAAGCTCTTAGCGCAAGCCACCGTCATTTTTCACATATGATGGCTATTTATCCGTTGAAGCTGTTCGATCGGAAAGGTTCGAAGCGGGATCGCGAGATTGCAGATAAGACGATCTCCAATGTGGAGGAACTCGGCAAAGGACAATGGGTAGGTTATTCATTTGCATGGGCGGCAGCTATGTACGCATGGCAAGGAAATGGGGAAGCCGCACTCTACCATTTGCAGCAAATGTGGCGATATACATGTTCACCGAACGGGTTCCATTTAAATGGCGATTATAAGCATGCAGGTGTGTGCGCGTCCCATTACCGTCCATTTACGCTAGAAGGCAACTTCGCAGCTATATGTGCTCTGCAAGATATGCTGCTCCAGGTGGATGACGGAACGATCTGCGTATTTCCAGCGATCCCGGCGGCATGGGCAGATCGTACAGTGGAGTTCCGCGATTTCAGAGGCGAGATGGGTGTACTCGTATCGGCTAGGGTAAGTGAACATAAGCTAGAATACATCAAACTGCGGGCAGAGAGGGACGGTTCATTCCGAGTCCAAAACGATTTTGGCTCCGAAGAACTGTTAATGATCATTGGAGAACGTACATATGAAACCATCTGTCCGGTAGGTGAAATTTTCAGTATCGATCTACAAGCAGGGGATGAATGCAGTATTTTAATTAGTGTGTAACGCGTGGTTTGACGCACATTCGCCGGACAAGCACCCGATACAGGGCGTGATGGAAGTCGATGAGATAGATGTAGCGATTCACAAGATCGCGGAGAATAGGATTGCACCAAAAAGAATGACACAGGAAAGTTGGGGAGCAATGCTACATCATGTTGAGATTAACGTATCAGACCTGCAGTGTACAACTGAGTTCTGGGGATGGTTGCTTTCAGAGCTCGGTTATACCTCTTACCAGCAGTGGCCTCAAGGGGTAAGCTGGAAGTACGGCAGTACCTATATTGTGTTTGTTCAGACCGAGAGCGAATACCTAGACATTCCGTATCACCGCAAACGAGCAGGGCTCAATCATCTGGCCTTTCAAGTGGAATCCAAGGAGCAGGTAGACACTATCGCGAAGAAGCTTGAAGCTAGAGGTGTAACACTGTTATATCAAGACCGATATCCTCATGCTGGAGGTGAAGGGCATTATGCTGTATTCTTCGAGGATCCAGATCGGATTAAGGTTGAGATAGTGGGAATACGATAGATTCGAGTAAATGACTAATGCATAATGCTAAAAATCGGAAGGGATTGCTTGACATGACAGACAAGCTTGTTATACGAGACGCTGTGATTGACGACCTGCCTGCAATCGTCGAGATCTATAATTCTACGATTGCAAGTCGTATGGTAACGGCTGATCTAGAACCGATCACGACGAGTGATCGCTTAGCGTGGTTTGATGCGCATTCGCCGGACAAGCACCCGCTGTGGGTGGTGGAGTCGAATGGAGTGATTGCGGCGTGGTTCAGCTATCAGCCATTTTACGGACGACCAGCCTATAATGCGACCGCGGAGATCAGCATATACATTAGCGAACATCATCGCGGATTAGGGATCGGCAGCATGTTAATGCGTCATGCTCTGGAGGAATGTCCGCGAATCGGTATACAGACGATGCTGGGCTTCGTGTTTGGACATAATGAACCGAGCTTAGCGCTGCTTGCGAAGTTTGGATTCGAGCAGTGGGGGTTACTGCCTCGCGTAGCGGTGTTAGACGGGATCGAGCGTGATCTTGTTATCGTGGGTAGACGAGTGTCCAACTGCAATTAGAATATGCTAGACACAAGATAAGCCAATCCATCTCGTTAGTAGAGCAGATAGATTGGCTTATTATCGTTATTATAAAATGATGCCAAAATGTTCACGTAAAGCTTCCTGGTATTCTTCCTCTGTCTCCGGTGTAAACACGTGCACTCCCTCAGTCGTAAATAGACGAAACTCGCGTCCTGCCAACGACTTTCTTCCATCTGGTGTGCGAATCGCTGTCATCGCGTCCATCGTAAATATCGAATCCGGCGCGTTTTCGCACCAATAGGATGCCATGATGTAATCCTTCGGGAGCTGCGGCTCTTCTGTAAAGGAGTAGAGCCATTTCCATTCGTCATGTTTATACTCACACAGTACCCATCCGAAGTAATCATCGCGTTCCATTTGGTACAGCTCATCGCCCTGTTTATGAACGAGACGCTCGGTCAATTGGATCGGTCTGCGCGGAACAACTCCGCCTACGCCTACGTCACATAGAAACAGTTGTCCTTCTGCTTCAACCTGGAGTACATGGTGTCTACGTTTAGGAGGTGTATTCGGTTCATCACGCCAGAATCGCGCGAAATAATTCGTTACCTTGAAGCCAAGCTCCTGCAGCAGCCATCCAAAGAGGGCATTCAGCTCGAAGCAGTATCCGCCGCGGCCGCGAACGACAATCTTGTTCAATAGATCAGTGATTTCAAGTGAAAGCGGGACACGATTTAAGATATCAAAATTCTCATACGGCACGGTCTGCACATGACGTTCTTGAAGTTGTTGCAGTGCAGCGATACTGTTGTCGACCGGTCCCGTATATCCAATTCGCTTGAGATAAGCTAATGCATCTTGATTCAATTAACATACCATCCCTTCGCAATAATAGTACAATTCTATGTAGTGGTCGAACTACGAGATTAGAGCTTCGTATCTAACGCTTGACTGACATGCTGTTAAGTTCGAGTGTAATACGTTCTGGGTGTGTCAACAACTCTTATTTCGTAGGCTATGTTAAACTTTGTTGTTTAATATTTGATAATTACGAACAAGCGTTCTATAATAAGGGCAATATAACTGTTCGGAGATGATTTGCCCATGGATTTAAAGGAACTGAAAAAGCTTGCTGATACGCTGGACGATAATGGTAAGCGAGAACTTATCTACTTTTTGCAGTCCCGAACCAAGGGAGTGGCACTTCCAGTTCGAGCGATTGATGAAATTCAAGAGCAGAAGCATAAAGATGGACTTGTTTGCCCGCATTGCAAAAACCATTCTGTTGTTCGATTTGGAAAGTACACTGTAAGAACACGCACTGGGGAGGTTAAACGTCAACGTTACCGTTGTAAGTCCTGTCGCCAAACATTCAATGACCTTACGAACACCCCTCTGCAACGAACGAGGCGACCTCATATGTGGTTTCGTTTTATCGAATGCATGATTGAGGGCTTTTCTCTGAGAAAATGTGCAGAGCAGTTAAACGATGAAGTCACGCAGGTCACCTTGTTTTACTGGCGGCATAAGATTCTTTCCGCTCTGAAGCAGATTCTAACCGAAGCATTTCAAGATATTGTTGAAATGGACGAGACCTACTTTCTTTACTCGGAAAAGGGTAAGCGGAATATTGCCGAACGCAAGCCACGTAAACGTGGCGGCAAAGCGAAATATCGTGGTATTAGCCAAGATCAAGTGTGCGTGCTGGTTGCCCGTGACCGTCAGAAAATGGCTTACTCTGGCGTACTTGGGCGTGGACGTATTCGGACTACAAAATTAGACGAAGCGATTGGTGGTCATCTATCTGACTCAAACGTGTTATGCACTGATTCATGGAGGGCATTTAGCTCCTATACGAATTCAAAAGGCATGACTCATTACCGATTCAAATCCGACGGAAAACAACGTGTGAAAGGCGTGTACAATATCCAAAACGTAAACAGCTACCACAGCCGCTTGAAGAAATGGATGGATCGCTTCAATGGTGTTGCAACAAAGTATTTGCAGAATTACTTGGCGTGGCTTCGTTACTTAGACAGCAAGGAATATGAGAATACCGCATCGAATAAGAAAAATATGTTGGTCAAATCGTGCTTGTTTACTGTGACCGACACGAACACCAAACTTCGGCTTTCTGCTTATTCTTGTTAAGCTAACGGGCAGTTATGCGTAACTTCCAGGGAATGTAAACATCTAAATAACGTAAGGAACGAGGAGGCAGACAGTTCATGGGAGGAACGAATGTATGGGATGCGGAGTGGGAGGTTAACGAAGAGCAGGCGCGGACGCTGATCGGCAGACAATTCCCTCAGCTGTCATCGAAGCAAGTGAAGCGATTGGGCTGGGGCTGGGACAATACGGTTTTTCTCATCGGTGACGAGTACGTGTTCCGGTTTCCAAGAAGAACGATTGCAGTTGGCTCGATTCGTATGGAAGGGAAGCTGCTGCCGAAGCTGGAGGCATATATGACCATCCCCTATCCGAAACCGTTGTTTTATGGCGAAGCAAGTGACGAATACCCGGCACCATTTCTTGGCTATGCCTACGTGCCAGGAGATTTCCCAATCGGTTTGACGGAAGAACGCCGGGCTTTATCGGCAGAGACGCTGGCGAAATTTTTGCGGAGATTGCATGAGTTTCCGGTGCAGGCGGCGCTGAAGTGCGGAGTTCAGCAAGATCATCGAAACTTGACGGACATAGCATCGCGCAAAGTGAAATTGGAGGGCTTTCTATCGAAGGTGGTTGAACACATGTCGCCGGAGGAGTCCGGTGTGATCGAAGCGTATATTAGCAGGCTGCAAAAGGACCGTGTCGAGGCGGTGAATGCACTGCTACATGGCGATCTTCATTTCAAAAATATGCTTGTGAATGAGAACGGGATCGTTTCCGGCATCATTGATTGGGGCGATCTGAGCGTAGGCCATCCGGCTTGCGATTTGAGCGTTGCTTATAGCTTTTTACCACCTTACGCTCGCGGCGTGTTTTTCGAAACGTACGGGGGAGCGGACGAGGAAACGAAGCTGCTGGCGCGGCTGATCGCGGTATACATCCCCGTACTGATCTTAATGCAAGCGGTCGATGACGGGAATGAAGCGATTGCGGCAGAGGCGAAATCCAACATCATGCGGGCACTGTCGGATTAGGCTCATTATTTCGTTGCGGCTATGGGGCTATGGCTATTGGCACCATTTTGTCGTTTAAAGGCCGCGATAAGGTACGATCCGCCTTCTCTGATGCCGCTTTATGTTGAGGAACACGAAATTCAACAGAGTAAGTCGTTGCGCTAACGGGACACGATAGCAATAAACCGCCTTTCAACGAAGGCGGTTTTCTTATGGTCAAATATCAACATTAGAATTTAACATAGCCATTTCGTAAAAAACATAACTTCACATCGATCAGCCATATGACAGTTTGAAAAAATTAAATTGATATTTGTTAATTAATGCATAACTTTCGTTTCTCCAAGCAGTATGTAATTGTAATACTATATGATCAACTATGTTGTATAACTTACAACATAATTCCTATTATCGCGGATCATTGTAAGTATTGTTGTATTCAATACAACATTTTGCTGATTACATGGCACTTTATCCTTAAGAAAGGAGAATCGCTATATGATGAATCATTATCCTGAATCTTTAATACCCCGTAAACAGACATTTATTCGCGACAAGCGAAAGTTCAGAAATGCGCTGATCGGGATTACGGTGCTGATGATCTTAATGATTCGCTTTCCGCACGGATATTCTTGGCTGGAAATGGTGTATCAGGTATTAGGGATAAAGACTGTATTTGATATTGGAAATGGGCAGATCATGCTGACTGGACTACCCATACTCATTGGGATCATTGTGTTTCTACGCATGCTGTATCAGTCATTGGATCGCAGTCGAGGTCTGGTCACATTCCTAGCATTTCTAGTCATCATGAACCTTCCGGCACAGCTCGTGACCGCATATCAAGCGAATTTCGCATCTGGTATTAACGCGTTAAGCTTTGAAAAACAGATTGCTTCCTGTCAGTATAAGTATTCAGAAGCTGATTCCGCGTGGTTGGGAGAATGCTCAATGAGTGTGAAGAACTATAGCAACAAGCCAGTCGATATGCAGATCACGCTTGTAATGCAAACGAGGGATTCCCAGAGGTCTGACCTGGAAAAGGTGACACTAGATCAACAGCAAGTGATGCCTGGGGATCAGTGGCTGCATATTCCAGTCAACATACCAGTTCAATCTAACCAGAAACCTGAACGGATATCCGATATGCTTGAGATTAGTTATTCCTATAGCGAAGCCATCGTGACTGACGGAACACGTGAGCGTCGATTATTAGAGACGTATTAAGCAGCATCACATGACGAAACGGATGATTGACCTAGCCATCAAGGCTGCGGTATCATCCGTTTCTTGGTTTGAACTTCATTTTAAGGAGTAGATGGAGTTTGAGGCTGGTTGGCAGTCAGTTGATCTAGAGAGGCGAACTCATAGCCCTGCTTATGCGCTTCATCAATGATGGCTCCGAGGGCGAGTGTATTATCCTTTGAGATCGAGTGAAGCAGAATGACCGCGCCGGGATGAAACTGCGCCACCACGTTGTCGTACGCATACTTCCAGCCTTTCTGATCATGAACATCCCAATCCTTGTAAGCTAAGGACCAGAATACATTCGTATAACCTAACTTGCTGCTGACATCAAGCGTTCGTGCACTGAATATTCCTCTCGGCGGACGCAAATATTTCATTTGCTTCTCCCCTGTTATCTGAGAAACTTCAACGGTTACTTTATCCAATTCCTCTTTCATTCGCTCATCTGATACGGTCGTCATATCTGGATGACTCCAGGAATGGTTGCCAATCAGGTGTCCCTCTGACTTCATTCGTTTCAGCAGGTCATGCTGCGTCTTGGCATAGTGACCTGTTACGAAGAAGATAGCAGGCACTTTCTTGTCTCTTAACGTGTCCAGAATCGTGGAGGTGAAGCCATTTTCATATCCATTGTCAAATGTAAGAAACAGTTTCTTCTGCTGATTGTCCCCCATAAAGATGGCGCCGTATTTCTCGATGATCGGCTTAAAGCCTTCATCATCAATGGAGGGAAGCTGTCCATTGCGGCTCTTCTTGAAGCCGAAGTGATAAGTGCCTCCGTTTGCATCTGTTGGCTGGACTCCTGTTACCATCGTCATCGCAACGATGAGAATTATAGTTAGAATCATTCGGTTCATCTGATGTACTCCTTGGGGCTGTATTGTCTCGACAGCATGAATATCATGGTTATTGTGGTCATTCATGTGCAATTTTATGTAGGATAGGTTGTCCTTTTTGGTCATTTCCGATTATGATAGAAGTTGGTTAAATTAGGAAGAGAGGGGATATTCACATGTCACAACGCTTGCTTCGTTCAGAAGTGCCGATTGAGGCGACCTGGCGATTAGAGGATCTGTTTGAACATGAAACCGCATGGCGTCATGAAATGGAGTCGATATTGGCTGATCTGGGTACTGTTACAAGCTATAAAGGTAAGCTGTACGAAGGACCATCCATCTTGCTCAGCTGCCTGGAAGCGATGGAAGTTATACAACAGAGAGCTATGATCTGCTCCGCTTACTCAAGACTGAAGATATCTGAGGACAGCACCAATGCGACCAATCAAGCGAACAACAGCCGCGCGTTAGATATGACTTCCAGTATATCGACGGCGTTGTCCTTTATTTCCGCAGAGATTAGCTTGATGAGTGACGATAATTTGCAGCATTTTCTGTCAGAGGAGCCTAAGCTCCGTGAATTCCAGCCATTCCTAGATCAGATTATGAGTTCAAAGCCTTATCGCTTGAATTCGGAAACGGAAGCCGCATTGGCGGCATTAGGCGGGGTGCTCGCTTCGCCATACCAGATCTATCAGCAGACCAAGCTTGCGGATATGTCCTTCCAGTCTGTTGTCGATCTTCAAGGCAATACGCATCCTGTATCTTTTGCGCTGTACGAGAATCGATACATACAGTCTAAGGATACTTATTTGCGCAGAGATGCTTTCAAATCGTTCGCGAATACGTTAAGGGCGCATCAAAACGGCGTTGCCGAGACCTATGCCGCTGAAGTGAAGAAGCAGGTCGTGCTGGCCAAGCTGCGCGGCTATGACAATGTCACATCGATGCTGCTCCATCCGCAGCAGGTTACTCATGAGATGTATGAAGCGATATTAGATACGATTCAGACAGAATTAGCACCTCATATGCGAAAATGGGCCAAGCTTAAACAGCGAGTCCTCGGTCTTGATGAGCTTCGCTTCAGCGACCTGAAGGCTCCGTTTGATCCGGAGTACGATCCAGAGATCTCGTTTGAGGATGCAGCTAAGATCGTAGAAGAATCGCTGCAGGTGATGGGTCCTGAATATGCGGCGATTATGCGCGAAGCGTTCAGTGAACGCTGGATCGACTATGCCGATAATGTCGGCAAGTCGACAGGCGCGTTCTGTTCGTCCATCTTTGGCTCTCATTCCTACATCCTGATGACATGGACGAACAGTATGCGCGGTGCGTTTACTTTAGCGCATGAGCTAGGCCATGCCGGACACTTCATGCTGGCTGGACGCAACCAGCGCCTCACGAGCATGCGTCCGTCGCTGTTCTTCATCGAAGCGCCTTCGACGATGAATGAGATGCTGCTTGCTGATCATCTGTTCCGCAAGTCCGAAGATCCGCGCATGCGCCGCTGGGTCATCTCACAGCTGTTGAACACGTATTACCACAACTTCGTGACGCATCTGCTGGAAGGCGAGCTGCAGCGCCAGGTATATGATCTTGCCTCGAAGGGCGAGCCAATCACCGCCAAGCTGCTGTCCCGCTTGAAAGGGGACATCTTAAGCGGCTTCTGGGGCGACTCGGCCATCATGGACGAGGGCGCTGAGCTGACTTGGATGCGTCAGCCGCACTACTACATGTCGCTGTATCCGTATACGTATGCAGCGGGGTTGACCGCTTCGACAGCTGCGGCGAAGCGGATTCGCGAGCTTGGCCAGCCCGCTGTCGAGCAGTGGCTTTCCGCGCTGAAAGCCGGCGGATCGCTGCCGCCGCTCGAGCTGATGAAGCTCGCCGGCGTCGACATGACGGACGCGAGCAACATCCGCGCCGCGGTCGATTATGTGGGCGAGCTCGTGGACGAGCTGATCGCGCTGTACGAGTAGAACTAAGCACCGCAAGGCTTCAGCGAGAGCCGTGCGGTGCTTTTCTATAACATGCCACTTGTGCAATGTGGCTATGCTGACATTGCTTGATACTTGTAGCGGACCGTAGGTCCGCTATTTTGCAAAAAGTGTCCATTTTGGTGGGGTGAGCGGACTCAGAGGCCGTTATTTGTTAAGAAACGGTCAGGAACTGGGTGAATTACAATGAATAACGGCTCCTATGTCCGCAAGAAGCACCAAAGTGCTGGAAATCGAGCAAATAGCGGCCCCTGTGTCCGGATCGCTGCCACACGCGGACCGTAGGGCCGTTATTTCGCAAAAATTGAGCATTATGGTGGGGTGAGCGGACCCAGAAGCCATTATTTATTCAAAAATGGTCACAAAAAGGGTGAATTACACGAAATAACGGCTCCTATGTCCGCAAGAAGCACCAAAATGCTGGAACTCGAGCAAATAGCGTCTCCTGTGTCCGGACCGGTGCTGCACGCGGACCGTATGGCCGCTATTTCGCAAAAATTGAGCATTTTGGTGGGGTGAGCGGACTCAGAGGCTGTTATTGACATAGAAACGGACATGAACACGGTGAATTACACGAAATAACGGCTCCTATGTCCGCAAGAAGCACCAAAATGATGGAAATCGAGCAAATAGCGGCCCCTGTGTCCGGATCGCTGCCGCACGCGGACCGTAGGGCCGCTATTTTGCAAAAATTGAGTATTTTGGTGGGGTGAGCGGACTCAGAGGCCGTTATTTGTTAAGAAACGGTCAGGAACTGGGTGAATTACAATGAATAACGGCTCCTATGTCCGCAAGAAGCACCAAAGTGCTGGAAATCGAGCAAATAGCGGCCCCTGTGTCCGGATCGCTGCCGCACGCGGACCGTAGGGCCGCTATTTCGCAAAAATCGAGCATTTTGGTGGGCTGAGCGGACTCAGAAGCCGTTATTTATTCAAAAATGGTCAAGAATAGGGTGAATTACAATGATTAACGGCTCCTATGTCCGCAAGAAGCACCAAAATGCTGGAAATCGAGCAAATAGCGTCTCCTGAGTCCGGATCGGCTGCTGCACACAGGAGCAACGGCAGCATCCCAACAACTATCGCTCGCCGAAATGAATCCTTTTCGTATATAATAAACGAATAGAACCTTTGTTCCCATCATACGAGGAGGATAAGTGCATTGAAGACAGAGAAGGATCAGATCCGGCTTTCTGTGCGAGCGTTAGTTGAATATGTGTTCAGAGCAGGAAGCATAGATACTGGGTTTCGCTCTGGGAATGCGCTAGTTGAAGGCACAAAAGCTCATCAGCAGCTGCAGAAGACTTACCTCGAAACGGATCAGAAAGAAGTGTACGTGAAGGCGATCATTCCGTACAAGCATTTAACTTATGTGATTGATGGCCGATGCGATGGCGTGCTGCTGTCTGAGCAGCCGATTGTCATCGATGAGATCAAATCAACGCTGTTGGAGCTCGATTCGATTACGGAGGAGTCGTATCCCGTTCATTGGGCTCAGGCTACGCTATATGCTTATATGTACGCAGTAGAACATCAACAGGAACAGATGCAGGTTCAATTAACCTATGTTCATGCTGAAACAGGGACAACGCATAGATTCCGCAAATCCTATAGCTTAGCAGAGCTAACCGAATTCGTACAGGACGTCATCCAACGTTATTCTCCTTATGCCGAGCTGCTGCATCAGCATCAAATCACGATGGAGCAGAGCATGAAGGAGTTGACCTTCCCATTTGCGCGATATCGCGAAGGACAGCGGAAGCTTGCGGGCGCTGTGTACAAGACGATCTCTGAATCCAACAGCCTGTTTGCAATGGCTCCGACCGGCATCGGCAAGACGATGTCCACGATATTCCCGACACTCAAGGCGATAGGCGAGGGCCTCGTTAAACGTTTGTTCTACCTGACAGCCAAGACGATAACGAGAACAGCGGCAGAAGAGGCGCTATCTCTGCTTCAATCCACCGGCATGCGGGCGCATGCGGTTACAATAACAGCCAAGGATAAGATCTGCTTCAAGGAAGAGACGATCTGCCAAAAGGACTACTGCGAATTCGCCAACGGCTATTATGACCGTTTGAATGGCGCAATCCTCGATATTCTCGAGCATGAAACATTAATGTCGCGCACCGTGATCGAGCAATATGCACGCAAGCATCGGATCTGTCCGTTTGAGTTTGCACTCGACACCGCTTATGCCTCGGACATTATGATCGGCGACTACAACTACGTATTCGATCCTCGCGTATCGTTGAAGAGATTGCAGGATGAATCCAAGCGCAGCAGTGTGCTGCTTATTGATGAGGCGCATAATCTGGTGGACCGTGGTCGAGAAATGTTTTCCGCGACCGTCATCAAGTCGGCGTTTCTACAGTTGAAGCGAGCTTACAAGGAACTTAATCGTGGATTGTATGAGACAGCGCATGCCGTCAATCAATATATGATCGGAATTCGCAAGCGATGCGAGCATGGGCAGGCCCAAGTGTGGAATGAACTGGAGCGCGATCTCAACCAACTTCTGGAAGCATTTGTGTTGAGCGCGGAACAGGAATTGGCGAACGGCAATCGCAATCAAGGAGCCAGAAGCGGACAAGTCGAGGATGACACAATCGAACAAGCTCGGTCGCTGTTGCTGGATACCTATTTTACTGCACAATCGTTTATACGAATCGCCGAATGGTATGATGAGCGCTATGTCACGTACGCTGAACTGGACAAGAACGATGTTGCGGTAAAGCTGTTCTGCGTAGATCCATCCAATGCGCTGGCACAGATGCGAGCGGGCTATCGCTCCAGCATCTTCTTCTCCGCAACGCTGTCGCCGCTGCATTATTACCGTGATATGCTTGGCGCAAGCGAGGAGAATTACACCGTGACGATCCCTTCACCATTTTCCAAAGAACAGCTGGATGTTCGGATCATCCCGTTATCCACCCGGTATAAGGATCGCGAGCAGACGAGGGATGCCTTGATTCAACTGATTGCAGACCTTGCGCAAGAGCAGCCAGGGAACTATCTCGTATTCTTTCCGTCATATCAATATTTGCAAGATGTATATACGCAGTTTGCTGAACAGAACCCAAGTATACATACGATTGTTCAAGAGACAGGTATGAGTGAAGAGGCAAGAGAAGGCTTTCTGGACGCTTTTCAGGCGGATCGATCACAGACGTTGATTGGCTTTACCGTGCTTGGCGGAATATTTTCAGAAGGAATTGACTTAGTTGGCGATCGTTTGAATCGGGTCATAGTCGTAGGTGTGGGCTTGCCGCAGTTGTGTCTGGAACGGGACATTATGAAGCAGCAATTCAATAACGATGGTAAAAATGGCTACGATTACGCCTATGTCTATCCAGGTATGAATAAGGTACTTCAAGCAGGAGGTCGTTTGATCCGTTCTGAACAGGATACGGGACTGCTCGTATTGGTAGATGATCGCTTTATAAGTCATCCATATAACCAATTGCTGCCTCCAACATGGAAGGAATAGCGTGGATGAATATGGGGACAGTCGCATGATAGAATAGTTGATAGAAATAGCAGTAGAGGAGATAACTCGCATGTATCAGTATATCGATCAGGAATATGTGAAAGTCGACTTTAGCAGAGCGGATCTGCGAGAGGGGGAACTGAAAGGCTGTGTCTTTCAAAGCTGCAGCTTTCGCGGTGCTTCGCTGGATGAAGTGGATACGCTCGGCTGTCAGTTTATCCAATGTGACTTCACTGGTGCGACGTTGAATGCTTCTCATCATACGAATTCGGCTTTCACGAACTGCTTGTTCTCTGGTGCCAATCTGTTCGTTGCGAAATTTCGAGAATGCAAAATGGTAGGCTCGGACTTCAGCAAAGCCCAACTCGACGGCATCTCAATCGAACGCGGCGACTGGTCGTATACGAATCTTAGATTCGTAAACTTTAGCAAGCAAGATCTGCGTCATGTCAAATTTGCGGAAGCTGATCTTTACGAAAGCAACTTGGAAAAGGCTGATCTGCGCAATGCTGATCTAACGCGTGTTCAGTTGGGGAAAGCCCGTTTAGCAGGCGCAGATCTTCGAGGGGCAGTCGTTGATGGGCTTAACTTTAAAGCGCTTGATCTAAAAGGTGTTCGTATCGACATGATGCAAGCAGCAGCGGTGGCGAGATCTTATGGAGCCAAAGTAGAATAACCGCATATGCCGTGCAATGATCTTATCAAATGAAGGAGTTAAGACATGGATATTGCAATTACCGTTCCATTGAAAGACGAGATGCTCCAGCGGCTGCAGGCTGACTATCCAGAGGTGTGCATCCACAAGTGCAAATCATTAGAAGACGCATCGGAAAGGGCGCTCCAGTCAGAGGTTCTAGTCGCATACAATTCACAGATGAAGGCTGAAACGCTAAACAGAATGCCCAATCTGCGTTGGATTCAAGCATTCAGTGCGGGTGTTGATAATCTTCCATTGCATGAATTGGAGGCCCAATCCATAACGGTAACGACATCTAGCGGAGCCCATAAAATTCCGATGGCGGAATTCGCCTTTGGTCTTATGCTGCAGGAAGTGAAGAGCCTCATTCCATTGTACCAATCGCAGCAGCAAGCGCAATGGAATCGCAAGCAGACGTTCGGGGAACTGGACAGCATGACGATTGCGATTCTCGGAACAGGAGCGATCGGTGAAGAGATCGCGCGGCGAGCTAAAGTGTTCGGCATGCAGACGATCGGTGTCAATCGCTCAGGTCGGAAGGTAGAACACTTCGATATCATCTATACCCAACACGATACGGATAAGGCGTTGGTTGTGGCAGACTTTGTCATCGTTGTCGCTCCATTGACTTCATATACACGAAGTTGGTTGAATGAGAACTCCATGCGTTGCATGAAGCCGGAGGCTGTGCTCATGAATCTGGGGCGCGGCGAATTAATCGATGAACAGGCGCTTATCCTATTGCTTCAAGAAAGAGCGATTAAGAAGGCTTACCTTGACGTATTTCAGATTGAGCCTCTTCCAGCAGATTCTCCCTTGTGGACATTGGACAACTGCATCGTGACACCACATATATCAGCTATATCAGAACGTTATAATGAACGTTGTCTAAGCATCTTTATGCACAATCTGAACTGTTATCGGAAGCAGGAGACGATGATGAATATCGTCGAAGCAGAGAGAGGCTATTAATTCGGCATCATTTCTTGACAACTTCTTCAAAGTCTCCGAATATACATATAGGGGGTATAAGTATATTTGGGGAGGCGTCATGATGGATAATACGATTCGATTTGCTGTGGCACCAGCCTTGCAAGAGGGCGGAGTTATGCTAACTTCAGCACAATTAGCTGTATTAGCTGAAATAGCAGGAACAGACGCGATTATGGAGATGACTTCATTTCACCAATTATATGTCGAGATGCCCGGCTCATCCCTTGATGAGATTACACTGCGATTGGAAGCTGTCGGTCTGGAAGTTTATCCTGTTGGATTCGTTACGAAGAGCTTGATCGCCTGTCATTTCTGCAGAGGGGCAGAAGAGTCAGGACTCGACACGGCACAAGCGATTAATCAAGTAATCGCAGGAATACCGACTCCATATCCGATGAAGATTGGATACGCGGGCTGTCCGATTGCAACGAGTGAGCCGCTCTTGAAGGATATTGGGATCGTGAAGATGCGCGATACGTTTGATATTTATATTGGAGGAGAAGCGAAGACGATTAAGGAATTGCGAATCGCGGAGTTGTTCAGAAGCAATGTTACGGCAAATGAGCTGCTGACCTTGATTCCAAGCATGATTCAAGCGTATGCGGAGCATGCGAAGAATAAGGAGCGATTCCACCGATTCCTGAAGCGCAACACGTTGGAGCAGTATAACGAGTGGGTACAGGAGTGCTTGGAACGAGCTTCATAGTGGCCTACTGGGTACAAAAAAGACGCCCTGCAGCTGGCTGTGATGCGGACGTCATATTTGCATAAAAGTTGATATTCAGCTAGCTTTTTGGTTTGCGTTTTGCGATTTCCTCGGTAACGACGAATGCCAGATCTTCATTTCCAAATAAGGATAGAACGCCAAGCAGTGTCTCATCAGGGATGAGGCCTGCTTCTTCTTTAGACACGGTCAACTCGATTCCTTGCTGGAGCGGGTAGTTATCTTTTTGCTTGGGATATGCGCGCTGATAGAGTTCAACTGGATCCAGATCGTTGTTCACACACCATTGTGCAAATACGAGAATCATCATCTGCTCATCACGCTGATAGTTTTCGATTACGATATCTTCCATTTCTTTTTGGTTCATTGATTATTCTCCTATCAGAAGGTAATATGGTCTCATTATATCGAAGATGAGGAGCTATACACAATGATCATGAACGAGAAGATAAAGGCGTACGAGGTTCAATTGACTGGCTTGGATGGTGAGGACCTCGGAATCGTACCTACAGCTGAGGCGCTTGCGATGGCCAAGAAGCTGAAGGTGGATCTCGTGTGTACTTCACTGATGAGCAGTCCTCCACCATGCAGGTTGGTCCGTGCAGGAGCAGCCAAGCAGGAGAAGCAGCAAGCGAGTAAACGAGAGCGTCCGATGAAATGCAAAGAAATTCGGATGACACCGCATATTGAAGAACATGACTATGAGACCAAGAAGCTGCAAGCAGAGCGCATCCTTCGCTCTGGTGACGCCGTGCAACTCGTTGTACGAATCTTAGGTAAAGAAGGAGAGATGGGAAAGAAATTGATTGAGGAGCTGCTGCAGGACTTGATTCAGGTAGGGAGCAAAGAAACAGGAATTCAAATAAGCGGCAAGCAGGTTGCTGTACAAGTAAACCCGATCTAGTACAACCTTCTCATAAGGGCTCAAGATCAACATAATGAGTAGATGGAGTCGATATCTTACGTACTTAGTGGATATCGACTTTTTTAATACGTAGAGTGTGACTTCAGATTCTCATATTCGTACAAACTATTAACTGTGAGCATATGAATATAATGACATCTACCCCAAAAGAAGTGTAAATTATCCTGTAATTGTAGTCATGAGATTTGGTGAAGGATATGGATTTTTGAGAGGAGGAGGTGTAATATAAAGGGCGGTTGAGATATCGCTAACTCTAATAGAATTAATCTTGAAGGTGTAAATGTCTAATACATAGCTATCTAGGACGGTTAAAAAAGAAAGCGCTATCTTACTAGCAATTGCCTTATAGGTAATGCAAGGCATTAAGTTAGGAGGACATCGTGTGCAGCTGAACTCGGTTTAGGATCTAAATAGTTAAAATATTCGCATTTCAATAGATATAGGTGGTAAACACTGGTATAATGAAGGTGCTCCAATCAATTTGTTGTATGACATGATAGAGAATTCTTATGACAACAACTACTTAGTGAAGGAAAGGGATTCTAATGATCAAACATCAAACTCGAACTGAGAAAGACTTTTTGGGGGAAAAGGAAGTCCCGTTCGACGCGTACTACGGTATTCAAACACTGCGAGCTGTTGAAAACTTCCCGATAACAGGCAGTCGCATGAATGAGGAATTGATACGCGGTCTTGCTATTGTGAAAAAAGCGGCAGCGCTGGCTAACCTGGAAGTGAAGCAGCTTCAATACGAAATGTGCCAAGCGATCGTGCAAGCAGCTGACGAGATTATTGCAGGTGAGTGGCATGACCAATTCATAGTCGATCCGATCCAAGGCGGAGCTGGAACGTCGATGAACATGAACTCTAATGAAGTTATTGCGAACCGAGCTCTGGAGCTTCTCGGCAAAGACAAAGGGGATTACGGCAGCCTAAGCCCTAATAACCATGTCAACCGTTCGCAATCAACGAATGACGCATTCCCTACTGCTATTCATATTTCAGTATTAACGTTAATAGATAAATTGTTGATTACGATGAAAGAGCTTCAGCAATCTTTCGATAAGAAGGCTGAGGAGTTTAAGCATGTCATCAAGATGGGCCGCACTCATCTGCAGGACGCGGTGCCTGTTCGACTCGGTCAATCCTTTGAAGCGTACAGCAGAATGCTTGGCCGTGATATGAAACGTATCGAACAGACGAAGCAGCATCTATATGAAGTAAACATGGGGGCAACGGCAGTAGGTACAGGCTTGAATGCAGATCCGCGATACATCAAGCGTGTAGTTGAACTGCTGGCTGAGCACAGCGGCTTCCCATTAGTGGGGGCTGAGCATCTCGTTGATGCTACTCAGAATACAGATGCTTATACGGAAGTATCTGCATCGCTGAAAGTCTGTATGATGAACATGTCCAAGGTGGCAAATGATCTGCGTCTGCTTGCTTCGGGGCCGCGTACGGGCTTTGGCGAGATTCGTCTTCCAGCTCGTCAGCCGGGCTCATCCATTATGCCGGGTAAAGTGAACCCGGTTATGTGTGAAGTCGTGAACCAGGTTGCGTTCCAAGTTATCGGTAATGACCATACGATCTGCTTGGCTTCTGAAGCGGGACAGCTTGAGCTTAATGTCATGGAGCCAGTACTTGTATACAATCTGCTGCAATCCCTGAGCATGATGAACAACGTGTTCAAGGTGTTCAAGACTCATGCGCTTGACGGAATTGAAGCGAATGAAGAACGCTGCCGTGCTTATGTGGAAAACAGCGTCGGCATCATTACTGCGCTGAGTCCGCATTTGGGTTATGAAGTGTCCTCTCGTATCGCTCGTGAAGCGACGGAGAATGGCAAGACTGTCCGTGAATTGTGCTTGATGTACAATGTGCTGACAGAAGAGGAGCTGGATACGATTCTAGATCCTTATGAAATGACGAAGCCTGGAATCGCAGGTGCAGCATTGTTTGACCGTGAATAGCACTCATATATAATGGATACAGCCCGTCCGCAGTTAAGCTCTCAAGGCATAACCGCTGGCGGGCTTTTTATTTACGAATCCAATCATACATATTAGCGATCGCTACCTTATGAATTTCTGCATGAAAATGGTGCCCATATCCCTCATACGTGTGCATTATCACGTCGCGGCCAAGCTCCTGCAGCTTCGCATGCATATCGCGCCCGTGCCCGTAATCAACCAATACATCATCCGTTCCGTGGATGATCAGCACCGGGCAACGAATATACTCAGCCAGCTGCAGCGGCGAACGCGCGGCATACGCTTCCGCGTTCTTGGCGGGGTTGCCGCGCAGCACACGCTTTAGCATGCGGCGCAGATCGACGCGCTCCTCATACGTGCGCGCGAGATCCGCAACGCCGCTCCACAGCACTAATCGTGTGATCTGCGGCAGCTGAGCCGCTGCTTGCGCGGCATTGATCGCGCCGCGCGAGAAGCCCATCACGGCGATGCGCGCTTCGTCCGTGAACGGTAGCTGCTGAAGCAGGCGGATGGCAGAGCGCACATCCTCTTGGTCAGCGCCGCCGAACTCATCGCGGCCTTCACCGCCTTCATTGCCGCGGTAGGACGGCGCGAACACGACATGGCCGTGCTGAGCGAAGCGCTCCAGCCAGTTCGTCTTCACGCTGCCAACTTTGCCAATTCCACCGCGGCAATACAGCATAATAGGCCATGTATCCTTCATTTCAGGATACAGCCTTGTCTGGTCCACGCGTTTACGATTGCGAGCCAGCAAAGTGACGGGTAAGTCAGAGCATCCATAATACTTCTCGATCCAGGTTTGTATATCGATGGGATCCAGCTCATATCCAGCTGGCAGCGCTAAGTATCCCTTAACGCGGAGCCCGTCCGATAAATAAGTTATATGATAAATCATTAAGCATACTTCCTCTTGTTTGTCATCGTAGACGACGTTGTCGATGTAGAAAATGGAAATGAACGAGTGCAACCTTAATTATAGCTCATTAGCGCCGACATATAGTAAAATGACCTTAATTCCAATTGTCATACATATTTCGATCATCATTAATAAAGGACCGAAAGGGTAGGTGGAACATGCTTAGAGGATTAACGAGAGCGGGAATCGGAAATATCGGTTCTGATGAGAATTTTATTCGCCTAGCGGCGCAATATGGCTTCGGTGCAGTCGATATCGACGCTAAAGCATTTATCGATCAAGTAGGCTTGAGCCGAGCGAAGGAGATTCTAGTAGAGCATCAGATGAAGATTGGCTCCATCGGATTATCCGTAGAATGGAGAACGTCTGACGAACAATTCCGAGCAGGCTTAAAGAAGCTTGAACAGGAAGCTGAAGCTGCGGCACAGCTTGGCTGTACGAGCTGCTGTACCTACATTCTGCCGTCAACTGATCAGAAGCCAGCAAGCTTCATGGCGGCTGCGATCAATCGTTTTCGAATGATTGCAGACATATTGGACGCACATGGCGTGCGCTTGGGTTTGGAATTTGTCGGACCGCACCATTTGCGTACAACCTGGAGTAATCCGTTCATATGGACGGTGGAAGAAACATTGGAGATGATCGAGGCCATTAACAATTCCAATGTAGGCTTGCTTATAGATGCGTATCATTGCCATACCACCGGCTTTGGCGCGGCGGACATCTTAAACTTGAAGCCGCATCAGATCGTACATGCGCATATTAACGATGCGCGCGACCTGCCGGTTGAGCAGCTGCTTGATAACGACCGCCTATATCCTGGAGAGGGAGTAATCGATCTGTGCGGCTTTGTAAACAGCCTGCAACAGATTGGCTACACGGGCGCTGTATCGCAGGAAATATTGACACCTGAGCAGCCAACTGCTCCAAGTGAAGAACTGCTAGCCCGTTCACAAGCTGGTTTCGATAAGGTAATGCCAAAGTAAATATAAAGTCAGAAGAAGCGCTGAGAGGATCAGCGCTTCTTTGTGGTAGGCTCTGTATTGCTGATGCTTTTAATGATACTGTTGCTGCTGTTACAAAAAGAATTCAACGAGCTAAGAAGGAAATGAAAGGCTATATACAGAATCTGATTGTCTAATGTGGATGGCATCTAATTTGGAAGCGAAAATATTTATTTGTTGAAAGCTAGAATACTCCGGTGAGTACTAACCTCCAAGCCTTGTTACCACACCACAACTAACAGTACAATAATTCCGAGCCAAATCAGCCAGATTACTGGGTGACCGAAATTTAATCCCCAGCCGACTCCGAACCTTTTCTCGACGATTAGGTTTGGATCCTTGCGATTGAAATAAATCATACCTAATAGCCATTTATCATCATCATGGACAGGTCTGACATTGGAGCAATCGGCAGATCGCTCCAAGCGGCTTCCGCCCTGACCAGCCCAGAACGATAAGGCGAAGGCGTATAAGATGATAAAGGCTATTATGATTAGGATAATGGGGATAGCGAAATTGATGTTAAGCAGAGATATCATGTTTAGTTGCACGACGGAAAACAGGATAACTATTAAGAAGCTTGCTGTAATCATAAAACATGACCAAGTACGGCGGAAAGTTAAGTCTTGTCTGATGAAACGGTTAGGATCAGTGGGTTGAACCTGCTGCTTCACTCTGCGAATACTCCAATTCTCAAATATGAACAAAAGTGTTATGAACACTTGGATTATCGCAGGCATAAACACAGAACTATAAGATTTAGCTGCATAGCGGTCTACGTTCCAACTGCTGTTGTAATGGATCGGAATCTGATCAGGAATCAGATCGTAGTTGCGTAGCACAGTTACAATACTAACAACAATAATTAAAACATGAATGAGGAACCAACTACTAGACAAGCCAATGTTTCTTTTCCGAAATCCAGTGTCCACTGCCATGATCGATGGTTCTGGAGCAATAGGCAGCATAGGTAGTAAAGTTTTCATTTTGAAATGATAGCTAATGTTTATGACTAGGGAGATTACGACCATGGCGAGTGAATAAGTGACAATGATCCAACTTTGTTGCTTGGAATGTTCATTACCGTATATTAGACAGATGATACATACAATGAATAGGATAGTATGCAAGGTAGCACTAATCCTAGCATATGACTTCCGCATCTGGCGCAGAGGCTCACTGTGGAATTGTACAGCGCTGACGGTGACCCCAAAACTAATCGTCTCTCTTGCTAAATAAGGCATGCTTACCATGAGTACAATGGTAGGTACAAATACAAAGATCATTACTATAACAGGCATTATCGTCATATCATTCGCCTCCTCTTATACATAAGTGTGTATTCGAAAACTCTATAACCCTTATAGCATTGGGGATTCATCACTATGCCTTTTTGCGTATGATTATCCTATTAACTTAGGATAGGTTATCGACTTGAACGTAAATTTAATTATAATCGATTTTATTTATACTCTGACGCAGTAATCCGCGCCATTGCAGATACGAGGCGAGCATTTCGCCCAATTTTGCTACTGCTGGTTATCCCACACTTCATCTGAAATCCGTTCAATCGTTTCGTGGCTAAGCATCGAAAAAAATTGGGATAACGAAAACCTGTCCTTTACCTACACAGAATTTCAAACAGATGTACTTGCCATAATTCAGTTGTCAGATGAGTAGCTCTGCGTAGCGAAAAGATCTGAATAAATGTTAATTTCACCCTTGTAGTCACTAAATCGTGTGTGGCCTAAAGACTGGCTCTTGCCGTAGCTAGGCGAAGCTTAACACGCGATACCCATATGTCAATGGTTTGCCTGCGTATGCAGTTTTGCCATTGACATAAGAGTCCCACTGTACTGTGTAAAGTAGCAAGAACTTTGCTGCTCTAATCTATATGAAGTATAATGTAAATAATGTAATTAATGGGATTTTGCATTTTAAATACTCTAGAAAAGGAGAAGATAGGTTGAAAAAATATAAAAATGATCGTGTTCATTATTGTTATTATTATTGTTGCAGTTGTAGGGTTTACTATATACAACTCTAAGATGAGTACTTCATTCAATGAAGTGGCTCAGAAGTATATAAATGATCAAGAAATTCATCTTTTCATTCAGAAGTTTAAAATTGATGATAAAGGAGCTCAAAATCAAAACATCACAGTGGATGATAAGGATGAAATAGAAGAGATATTTAAACTGTATTCTGGAATAAAATTAATAAAGACCAGTGCATCAAAATTTACTACGGAACATACAGCCATTCAGTTGAATATTGGAGAAAATAGTAATTTGTTGTTTGGCTTAACTGTTACTGATCGTGGAGGCGTTTCAACATTCGACTTCAAGACATCGAAATTAAGTTATTATAAAATTACAAATGAATTTGATTTTAAATCTATTGAACGCTTATTCGAGAATATAAAAGATTGATCTATTTATTGCTCTGAGAATAAAAAAGACGACCTTTTCTATTAACGGGTTTCATTTTGAGGTGGATAAGACTGAAACGACATTGAAAATGACAACAAGTTTGGCGAACTTTAAAAACAAGGTTCTGTTAAAGGTAAATGTTGATATTTGAAACCTATTGAATGGATTACATTTGTCGATTGTATGTTCAAGGGTTATTCCTTGCGAAAATCTGCCGAAATCGTAGGGGTTACTTGGGTTACGCTTTTATATTGGAGACATAAACTGTTAAGTGCATTAAAACAAATCGATTATGAGCAATTTGAAGGTATCGTTGAAATTGACGAGACCTATTTTCTATACTTTCAAAAGGGTCAACGTGGCATTACGGAACGAAACCCTCGTAAGCGTGGCGGGAAATCTAAACATAGAGGAATAAGCCACGAACAAGATTGTGTTCTTGTTGCAAGAGACCGAACTAAAACAACTGTATCAAAAGTTGCTTGTATGGGTCGTGTTGTAAAAACAAAGGTTGATAATATGATTGGTTCAAAACTGACATCTGATAATGTAATTGTTACAGATGCTTGGCGAGCCAATAAGACATATGCGAAAGAAAAAATGATAGAACATTATCGAATAAAATCAAATGATGGAAAACACGTTATTAAAGGTTTATATCACATCCAGAATATAAATGGTTTACATTCTCGAATGAAACAGTGGATAGACCGATTTAAAGGTGTGGCTACAAAGTATTTTGACAAATGAAAGCACTAAACACAATATAAAAGAGTTCTTATTGTCATCATTTGTATTTGAAATGACGGATACTTAGAATAGTTTACGATTATCTAAATTTATTGTTTAAACACACGAACGTATATGAATACATTTATCAAAAGGCGGAATTTGATTGAGTAATATTGAGTTCGAAAAAGAACTTTGGTTTGAATTAGAAGGGCATTGTGAAGGCAAGCATTATATTGTTGGTAATCCTCATACTTTTAATGGCAGAATCTCCGCATATTGTCCTCAAAAAGATGTATATTTCAATGTCTCTTTTGAAGAGATAGTTGATATGTCTCAAGAAGTAAAATATTGGATAAAGGGATTTTTATCAGGGAATGAACCTTCACCTCCTGTTGATGAAGATGGCGATTTGTATCCTCCAACGCACGAAGAAAATATTCATTGGGAGAAAAGTATTGAGTTATTTCATAAGACTGGATACTGGTATGCAGGAGATAGAGATTGTGAAGTATGTGGGAAGAAGTTACTGAATTCTTGGACTGAATTTGAATGTGAAAACTGCTATAAAGAGGAATAATCTAATAAATTCTCTCGGGAACTACCACACAGTATATAGTTCTCGATTATTTCTATTAAAAAACAACATTAAAATTTAACAGACCCTAAAACAAAAAAAGAGTGGCGTATGCCACCCATTTAGTATTGTCACAGATAATTTTGAATTAATTTGCTTCTACAACAATACTATCAAAATATTTATCTCCCATGTACACTTCAAGTCGCCACAATCCTTTTTTATCAAGTATGAACTTAGCACCGCTACCTGCATCTGCACCTAGTTTGTTTTCTGCCCTTGATACCTCCCAGTTTGGGTACAATTCTTTTTTAGTTCCAGTATCCTTGTGTATTCCAATTAAACTATAAGTATTCGCTATTTCATCTGGCTTTCCCCAGAAGTAAATTAGAAAGTGTCCTCCTTTTGAAATATCACTTTCACCTTGGGGTGCAAAGATCAGACGATCTTTTTTTCCATGTACCTTTACTCCGTCGATTTCAAATGTACTAGAAATTTCCCAATTACTCTGGTTCTCCGTTGTCGTTTGGGAAGTGCATGCGGTTATTAGAAAAATTAATCCCAAAATAATATACTTTATCATCATAATTCGGCTCCTTTTTACCATTAATATAACATTATTACATTTTAAGTAAATACCTTATTTGGGTAATACAGTATATTGTGAATCTACATGAATAGGACAGTAAACTTATGACATACCGATTGTCATATAGATTGACGCTATGCATAAATTGTTTTCATTGTTTACTGATATACGCATTTGACTGTCAATTGGGAGTTTGAAATCGTAAAAGCCGTTGATATTAAAAGAAAAATGGCGTGTCAAATTGGATGTCAATTTGCACGCCATTTGGTATGTCATTTATGGTTTTTCTACCTCAAAACGGAACCAGTTACTTTTCTATAGGTCCTCTTTTCTTCCGTTAGTTAATTGTAATCCAGTTACCGCTATTTGCATTACGAACGCCAGAGATATAGCCTTGACCGGTAATTTATCTGATTTTCCCATCTGTAAAAAGTATACTCAAAGAATGGAAGGGTAGTTTTGATACTTGCCGTCAAACTTTCAACGGCCTAACTAATAAGCTTCTTCAACGTACCAGAAAACATTATCTATTATAATATAGCTTAGTGGTAAAATACGGTATAGAGAGTGTTTCGCATTAAGTACGATTCTATGATTGCGATCGAAAGAGAGGATATTAGATGCTGGAAATAATAAAGGGTCCTTATCTGCAATGGCCGACTGAGCATTCAATGACTATGATGTGGGAGACCTCTTCGCCATCGTCATCAAGAGTTGACATCCTGCACGCGGAGCGAATACATAGCGGTCATCAAGGCAATTACAAACGGCCGGAAACTATTCTTTACTCAGTGTGTCAGCAAGAATATTCGACGATTCATCAAGTCACCGTAAACGACCTGGAGCCAAGCACGATCTATTTTTATCAAGTATTTTCCGAAAATGAGCAGGGAACGGTGGGATCTTCACCGATTCCATTTAAGACAGCAGTTCGGGAAGCAGAGCCGTTTTCCTTCACAGTAACTAGTGAAACAGGTGGCTATAGCGGCTTTGACACTACTGACGGAGTTGTTAACCAGCGAATATTTGCGCTCATGCAAAAATATCGACCTGATCTAGCCTTGTTTATCGGCGACATCGTAAATGATGGAAGGAATTACGAAGATTGGGACAAGTATTTCTTTGCACCCGGCAAGGATTTCTTGAAAAGTACGCCGAGTTACAGCTGTCTCGGGAATCATGAAGCGAACGGTTCTTGGTATTATGATTATTTTGCAGTTGCTCCACCTAAGAATTATTATTCATTTGATTATGGTGATGTTCATTTCATATGTCTGGATAGTACAGAATTTATTCCGCCTGACCATTATCCGAACAGCAACGGCGAGATCGGGCCGGGCAATCCGCAATATGATTTCTTGGTTCATGACTTACAATCCACTTCTGCCAAATGGAAAATCGTCTACTTTCACTATCCTCTTTATGTATCTGGAGGATATCAGGTGGAAGCCCTACGGCAATTATGTCCGGTGCTCGAGGAGTATAACGTCGATCTCGTGTTCAACTCGCATACGATTGTGTACGAAAGAAGCCATCCCATCTGCGAAGACAAGGTCGATTATGCCAAAGGAATCGTATACGTGGTCGCTGGCGGTGCGGGTGCAATGCGGGAATGGCTGCTGCCTAAGCGGGAATGGCATACATCGCAATCGTTGGCGGTGCCGCATTTTTTACAAGTCGTAGTTGCTGCTGATCGTATTGAGATTCGTGCGATTGATGAGGAAGGACGGTTATTTGATAGGTGGGGAATGCAGAAAGACTCTAGCGGCCATAAGGTCTATTTCTAGATAGATGTTGTAGGAAAATAAAGTATTAGACTGTAGATCGGCCATTCAACTAACTAGCAGTTATCTTCAATAGCTTAATATATTGATTTTGATAAATTTTCAACCTAAACTCAAGCAATCGTTAAATTTCGACTGGGAGTGCCGGTGTACACTCAGTTTAAAGCCAGTTTGACATTTTACATGAATGAAGACCCTAATAAAAAACAGCGGCATTCTTCGACAATTTAGTCCGCCGCTGTTTCATTTATTGGGTCAGTCTAAACATATTTTACGAAGGGGCCGATCTTACCGTCACCAATCCGTTCCGTGGAAACATCTGCACGACCTGGATATGACATAATGTATTTTCAACCCCTCTGCTTCACTTTGCTAGCTTTCGGAACTAATCTCGCATTTCCCATCAACAAGCAGGCAATCAGAGCGATAATGACAAAGCCGAGCCCAACAAGGAAGACACTATTCAAGGCATGGCTCAGCACCACTCTAGAATCTGTTTCGCTTCCGCCTGCAACCATTCGCTGTGTTAGCAAACTGCCAAGCACGCTGACTCCGATCGTTCCTCCGATAGACCGAAAAAATTGAGAGGAAGAGGTAGCGACACCCCGGATTCCAGGCTCCACTGCACTTTGTGCAGCAGTGCCGACTACCGGATACAGCGCACCCATGCCCAGACCCGTAATGATCATGTACAAGACCAGCTGCAGCGAAGTCGTATCAACCGTCATCCCACCGAGTAACCCCAATCCGATTGCCATTAGAGCCATGCTGGGAACGAGAATGGCTCGGTACGAGACCTTGCTCATCAATCTTCCACCTATAGTCGTAGTAACAACTACGGACAGCATGAGTGGTATCAGGATGTAACCGGCATAGGTAGGGCTCACTCCCATCACGTCCTGGGCAAAAAGAGGAATGAACGCAATCGCACCAAACATTCCGGCGCTCATAAAAAATCCGGCAATGTTTCCGAAAGCTATGACGCGGATATTGAATAGATGAAGCGGTAGCATCGGTTCTTTCGCCCTCGTTTCAATCCATATAAACAAAGCAAGAAAGAGAGCGCTTAGACTGAACAAGGCGATAATAATTGGTGAAACTAAAGCTCCATGAGCTGCGCTCTGCGAGTTGTCCCCGCTTAGAACCAGTGCCAGTAAAAGAGAGACGATAGAGATGCTGAACGTGACAACACCGGCCCAATCGATGGATCGACCCGCATAGCGCTTGCTTTCTTTCCAAGCAGCAGCCATAAGGTAGATGGCTGGAATACCGATCGGGAGGTTGATAAAAAAAATCCAACCCCAGCCTAAGTATTCGGAGATCATTCCGCCGAGTGCCGGCCCGAGAATGCTGGAGATAGAGAACACGGCGCTGAACAAGCCCATGAACTTCCCTCTTGATTCCGGTGGGTACAGGTCCCCGACTATGGTAAAGGCAACCGGCATCAATGCCCCGGCTCCCAATCCCTGAATTCCTCTGAAGACAATCAATTGCGTCATGCTTCCTGCAATTCCACATAGAACGGAACCTATCAGGAAGAGGGATAAGCCGAATAAGTAGACGTTCCTACGTCCGAATAAATCCGCCAGTTTACCGTAAACCGGGATAGTGGTTGTTGAAGCTAACATATAGATGGTGAATACCCAGCTGTATAAGGAAAATCCATCCAATTGTTTGATGATGGTGGGCATAGCAGTGGATACGATAGTCTGGTCTATGGAGGCTAAGATCAATCCCATTAATAGGCTGATGGTGATGTTTTTTACTTTTGGTTGTTGGTTTGGAGCATTAATTTCGTTTGACATATTGCTGAACGCTTCCTTTCCTTTGATTGCTGGCCCGCGGAAGCAGCAACAACAATATACAGGGAATCCAAAAAAAAGAATAGACTTATTCTTTCCGATGAATTATTCTATAGCTAGAGAGCGCCCCAAGAGAGGCGCTCTTTTTCCATTTAATCGAAAAGCCTTAAGAATAGAGTTAACAAAATAACAATGAGCTGAAGGCAAGATTCATATTTCAATCGATATAGAACAGGGGCTAGGAGCAAGAACTTAAGGCTGCTGTTCTTTTGTTGTGCAAGTGAAGCAAGTAAATATTGACATTGGACTCCAAATGACGCATCATAGATACCGACGGTCGGTATTTAAAGGAGGATGCATGGAATGGCTAGAAATAAATACCCTGAACAAACGCTGGAACAGATTCTGAATGTATCGGCTCAACTGTTTATGGAGCAGGGCTATGACAAGACGAGTATTCAACAGATCATCGACGCTTTAGGAATGTCGAAGGGCGCGATTTATCATCATTTTAAATCAAAGGAAGAAATATTGGCTGCGGTTATGAAACGTCGTGCTGACTATTCAATGGCCATGTTTGATACGCTGATCCAGCAGACCGAAGGGAGTAATGCTAGAGAAAAGCTTGTGCACATACTTGAAGCTGCTGTGGCAGATCAGAATGCGCATTCTCTTGACCGTGTTCTCAGTTCACAGTTCAGCAATCCGCAATTTGTCGTGACGGGATTGAAGGATAGTGTCATGCTTGACGCGCCTCGTATTGTCGAACTGATCAAGCAAGGAATTGAGGATGGCTCCATCACAACGGACTTTCCTACAGAGTGCGCGGAAATATTCATGCTGCTGCTGAACATATGGATGAATCCCGTTCTCTTTGACCGCGACCTTGATGCTACCTTGAACAGAATGACATTTTTACAGCAGATGATGAAGCAATTAGGGGTAGATATCGTGAGTGAGAGCTTAATTCGGAAGGTAACGGAGCTTTATGAGGATATGAAGGGATATCAGCAAGGTCGCGTATGATCTAGGCCTATGACAGGAGGTGATTCCATATAAGCCACTGATGAAGAAGATTGCGATAAGATTGAGTTGTATAGCTTAACCATGACCGAATAAGGAGGATGAATTGTGATATGAATAATAAAAAATTGATCGAAGCTTCCAAACGAATATCCGATAAGTCATATAAGCTTGCGATGAAGCAAGCTTATCAAGCAACGCACCCTAGTCAAGAAAGGTTACATAAAGGTGCGCTCATAAGCGGAGGCGTTGGCATAATCCTGATCATTGCAGGAGGAGTATCGCTGCTGTTCAGTACAGAAGGTTGGGTATGGGGCTTGATCTGCTCGGGGTTGATTCTTATCATGATCAACGCTATAAATATGATCCTGAATAAGAAGAAGTGATGAGAGGGAGCGGATGCTCCAAATTTTTTTGCATTCAAACATACCGACGGTCGGTATTATAACTAACTGCACCCCAATTGATAGACACCATCAAACTATAGGAGGTACAGTTTCAAAACACTTTTGTTGACAGATATGAATATTCATGTGATAGTAGTGAAAATGGATATAAATACCTGAGAAAGGGCGAAATGTATGATTCGTGTTTGTCACGGTATGCGATGGGACAATTATATATTTCGCTCTTGTTCAAAAAGGGGCTGTGTAGAAGCTGAATGCTTCCACACAGCCCCTTTCTTTTGCTAAAGCAAGAAAGGGGTTGAAGGGAATGGCGATTAAGAAGAACGAGAGCACCGTTATGACAGGACCGATTGTACTTAAGGGGGAACAGCTGACGCTGGCTGAAGTATCATCGATCGCTTATGACTACACACCAGTTGTCCTTAGCTCAGCATCGATTCAGCGTGTCATGGAATGCCGGCATATGGTAGAAGACTTCGTCAAGTCGAACAAGGTCGTGTACGGTGTAACCACCGGCTTTGGCAAATTCAGTGACGTGGTCATATCTGCCGAGGATTCAACCCTGCTGCAGGAGAATCTCATCCGCAGCCATGCGTGTGCTGTGGGCCAGCCGCTGCCGGAAGCGACAGTGCGGGCCTTGATGCTGCTGCGCGCGAATGCATTAGCCAAAGGCTATTCCGGCATTCGCATCGAAACGCTGCAGCTGCTACTGGATTGCTTGAATCGGGGAGTTCACCCTGTGATCCCCGAGCAAGGGTCATTAGGCGCTAGCGGGGACTTGGCGCCGCTGTCGCATCTCGCGCTCGTGCTTATGGGCGAGGGAGAAGCTATCTATCGAGGAGAACGCTTATCTGGGCACGACGCGCTGATCAAGGCTGGCCTGAAGCCTGTCCAATTGCAGGCGAAGGAAGGCTTGTCCCTTATTAACGGCACGCAGATTATGACGTCGATCGGCGCGTTAACGCTGCTGCAAGCGCAGCGCCTTGCGAAGTCCGCTGACGCGATCGCTGCGCTCACTGTGGAAGCGCTTCATGGGATAACCGATGCGTTCGCGGATGAGCTGCAGCAGGTGCGTCCATATCCCGAGCAGATCGGCGTCGCAGCTAATCTGCGCAAGCTGCTGCAAGGCAGCAAGCTGACCAGCCGCCAGGGCGAGATTCGCGTTCAGGACGCGTACTCGCTGCGTTGTCTGCCGCAGGTTCACGGCGCGACTAGACAGACGCTTGCTTACGCGGAAGATAAGCTCGCCATCGAGATGAATGCAGCGACAGATAATCCGCTGCTGTTCCTCGAGGATGGCGAAGTGATCTCAGGCGGCAACTTCCACGGGCAGCCGATCGCATTCGCTATGGATCTGCTGAAGATCGGGATGAGCGAGCTGGCTAACATCTCGGAGCGGCGGACTGAACGCTTGGTGAACCCGACATTGTCAGGGGGATTGCCGGCATTCCTTAGCCGTCAGCCGGGAATCGCATCCGGCATGATGATACCGCAGTACGTAAGCGCGTCGCTCGTCTCTGAGAACAAGGTGCTCGCTCATCCCGCAAGCGTTGACTCAATCCCATCCTCCGCAAATCAGGAGGATCATGTGTCAATGGGGACGACTGCCGCGAGACATGCATCTCAGGTTACAGCTAACACTGCGAAGGTATTGGCGATTGAGCTGATCTGTGCGGTGGAAGCAGCGTCGCTGCGCGGTGCGGAGAAGCTGGCTCCATCAACCCGCGCATTATTCCAACAGGTGCGATCCGTTGTACCGCCTGTTCTAACTGATCGCTCGCTGAGCAAGGAGATCGAGCTCGTTGCGGCAATGCTTAGCCGAGGTGACTTCTTGCACACTATTGAAGAGGTA
Source organism: Paenibacillus marinisediminis (assembly GCF_054343325.1). NCBI lineage: Bacteria > Bacillati > Bacillota > Bacilli > Caryophanales > Paenibacillaceae > Paenibacillus > Paenibacillus marinisediminis. The sequence continues at coordinate 439,233 of NZ_JBTGUH010000002.1, read as the reverse complement.
TCAGGTCCGTTGTATTAATTAGCCCGTATTTCATGAATAAGAGGAGGCGTCTGAAGATGAGTGAACCAAAACGATTGATTCGCGCACCACGGGGCACCGCATTGAATTGTAAAGGTTGGGTACAGGAAGCCGCACTGCGAATGCTGATGAACAATCTGGATCCAGAGGTGGCTGAGCGGCCGGAAGATCTGGTCGTATATGGCGGCATCGGGAAAGCCGCACGCAACTGGGCTTCTTATGATGCGATCGTACGTGAACTGCAGCGCTTGGACAACGATGAGACGCTGCTCATCCAATCAGGCAAGCCTGTCGGCGTATTTCGCACTCATGAACGCGCACCGCGGGTACTGCTCTCGAACTCTGTGCTAGTGCCGAAATGGGCGAACTGGGAACATTTCCGAGAGCTTGAACAAAAAGGCCTTATGATGTACGGGCAAATGACGGCAGGAAGTTGGATCTACATTGGGACTCAGGGCATCCTGCAGGGCACATACGAGACGTTTGCGGAAGCCGCTCGTCAGCATGCAAACGGCTCTCTTCGCGGTACGTTGACGCTTACTGCGGGACTTGGCGGTATGGGCGGAGCTCAGCCGTTGGCAGTCACAATGAATGAAGGCGTAGTAATTGCGGTTGAGGTGGATCGCACTCGCATTGAACGACGCATCGAAACAAGATACTGCGACACGATGGCGGAGTCACTTGATGAGGCGTTGGATATGGCGAAGCAAGCTCTGAACGAGCATCGAGCGCTGTCAATCGGATTGCTTGGCAATGCGGCAGACATATACCCCGAGATCGTACAACGGGGAATTAAGCCCGACTTCGTGACGGATCAGACATCTGCTCACGATCCGCTGATTGGCTATATTCCAGCAGGCTACAGCTTAGAGGCGGCGGCCGAGCTGCGTGCTCAAGACCCAGAGCGTTACATGCAGCTATCGAAGGAGAGCATGGCTGTTCATGTCCAAGCGATGCTGGATATGCAGCAGATGGGCTCGATCGTATTCGACTATGGCAACAACATCCGTCAGGTTGCCTTCGATCAAGGCGTGCAGGATGCTTTCAGCTTCCCCGGCTTCGTTCCCGCCTATATACGACCGCTCTTCTGTGAAGGGAAAGGACCTTTCCGCTGGGCGGCATTATCAGGTGATCCAGAAGATATTCGCAAGACAGACGAATTGGTGCTTAAGCTGTTCCCGGATAATGAGCGATTGCGCCGTTGGATTACAATGGCTAGCGAACGGGTGGCGTTTCAAGGCTTGCCTGCACGCATCTGTTGGCTCGGTTATGGTGAACGCGCGAAGTTCGGTCTGGCGATCAACGAAATGGTCAAGAACGGTGAGCTAAGCGCCCCGATTGTGATCGGGCGGGATCATCTGGATTGCGGTTCAGTCGCTTCACCGAATCGCGAGACCGAGAGCATGAAGGACGGCTCTGACGCTGTAGGAGACTGGGCGATCTTGAATGCCCTCATTAATACGTCCGCTGGGGCGTCATGGGTATCGGTGCATCATGGCGGCGGCGTCGGTATGGGGTATTCGCTGCATGCAGGTATGGTCGTAGTCGCTGACGGAACAGACGAGGCGGCTGAACGACTGCAAAGTGTACTCACTTCTGACCCTGGAATGGGCGTTATTCGCCATGTGGACGCAGGCTATGATGAAGCGCTGGATACGGCTGAGAAGCATGGGGTTCGGATCCCAATGCAAGCCCAGCATCCACAAGCAACACAGGTATAATCTTGGAATACGCGCTAGGGGAAAGGGGGATTACTCGTGGAACAGATTGATTTGCTAGTTACAGGGATTGGAAAGCTGGTTACACCCTTGGGAGCATCTGCGTGCGGCGGCGAGCGGATGCGGCATATTAGTGAATGGAACGACGCTGCCATCGCTATTGACCAAGGGCGGATCGTGCAAGCAGGTAAGAGGCAGGATGTGATGGATGCGCTTGGACATGTAGCAGCCGAACAAGTGCTTGATGTAGGAGGACGGATGGTCACACCGGGATTCATTGATCCTCACACGCATCTCGTACATGGAGGTTCACGGGAACATGAGCTGACTCTAAAGCGGTCAGGAGTTCCGTACCTGGACATTCTAGCACATGGCGGAGGTATATTAAGCACGGTTAATTCGACTACTGCGGCTACTGAAGAACAACTATATGAGAAAGCGCATCAAAGTCTTGATCATATGCTGCTGCAAGGAGTTACAACGATAGAAGCGAAGAGCGGCTACGGATTGACGCTCGATGTGGAGTTGAAACAGTTGAGGGTGGCTCGCAAGCTTCACGAGACTCATCCGATCGATATTATCTCCACCTTCATGGGCGCGCATGCGGTTCCGCAAGAATATAAGGAGCGCAAGGATGAATTCGTTCAGCTCATTATCGAACAGATGCTGCCTGTTGTCGTCCGCCAAGGGCTGGCTGAATATTGCGATGTATTCTGCGAGGAGGGCGTATTCTCCATTGAACAATCGCGCCGTATTCTTCTAGCGGCTAAAGAGCTCGGCTTAATGCCGAAGATTCACGCGGATGAGATCGTGCCATTAGGTGGTGCTGCTCTAGCTGCCGAAGTTGGGGCGATATCCGCGGAGCACCTGTTGTCGGCGACTGATGACGGTTTGGCTGCGATGGCAGAGGAGGGCGTTATTCCTGTGCTATTGCCAGGTACATCATTTAATCTCGGACTTCAGACGCATGCGCGAGCTCGAGATATGATTGACCGCTATGGACTGCCTGTTGCCATATCAACTGACTATAATCCGGGTTCATGTCCGACAGAATCGATCCAGCTCATCATGATGCTTGCTTCGTTGAATCTGAAGATGACACCGGAGGAAATATTGACAGCGACCACGCTCAACGCTGCTGCGGCCATCGGGCGTGCTGCTGATATTGGTACGATTGAGATTGGAAAATGGGCCGACCTCGCGATCCTCGATGCGCCGAATTTATCCTATTTGCCTTATCACTTTGGCATCAATCATACGTACGGAGTCATCAAGAATGGAATTCCTGTGGTGTGGAATCGACAGTTGAGGGAGGGAGCAGCAGTTGAACGATAATTTCTCCTATTTGCGAGCTCCTGAACGCGCCGGATTTCATGATCCGATGGAAATGAAAGTCGCGCAATGGATTGGCCCGTGGGATGGTAAGGAGCAGCTGACAGCTGGCATCATCGGCGTACCTTTGTCGAAGTCGTCAATATCGCATTCAGGCGCATTCAGTACCCCTGCTGCAGTGCGGCAGGCGTTTAAGTCATTTACGACTTACAGCTTGGAGTATGGTGTAGATCTGCAAGAGATGGCAGTGCGCGATCTTGGAGATGTCCAGATGCATGCGACTGACATCTCAGAATGCCATCGCCGGATCGAAGCCAGCATCGGAGCTGTTCGGCAAGCTCATCCTCAGATGATCCCGATTATATTCGGCGGGGATCATTCGATCACTCGGCCATCTGTACAAGCATTCGTTAACGATGGCTCGAAGCAGAAGATCGGCATCATTCACTTTGATGCCCATCATGATGTGCGGAACTTTGACAGCGGTGGTGTTACTAACGGCACACCGTTTCGCGGAATTCTCGAATCTGGTCTCGTGGAAGGACATAATTTAGTCCAGATCGGTATTCGTGGCTTCATGAACTCGAAGCCGTATCATGATTATGTACGTTCCCTTGGCGTACATATCTTCACCTCCCGCGATATGCGGTCAATGGGAATCGATGCCGTGCTGGATCAAGCTATCGCGCTGGCAGGCGAGGGAACAGACGCAATCTATGTCAGCTTCGACGTCGATGTAATCGACCAAGCTTATGCGCCTGGCTGTCCCGCCATCGGTACCGGCGGGATGAATCCATGGGATGCGCTGGACGCCTTGTACCGTCTTGGCTCTCTGCCGCAGGTCCGCGCGCTGGACTTCGTCTGCATCGATCCTACTGTCGATGTACGCAATGTGACTTCGCGGCTCGCGGTGCAGTTTATGCTAAGCTTTCTAAGCGGCGTTGCTAAGCGTTAGCATGAAGAAGGAGCTAGCTCAAGAGAATCCCTTGAGTGTTAGCTCCTTCTTAACGTCACGTTATCCCTTTCAAAGGTAGTACTCGAATTGCTCCAGTCCCTCTCTAGCTGATCTTTTTAGAAGCAGTGTTAGCACATATTATGGAAAGGCAGAAACGGAAGTTTGTCATCTTTTGTCGCTTGCTATCTGTATGCAATCGCATTATCATTTAAAATACGTACATATTAAATATATGATTATTGATAATATGACATTATCAACACACCATGTAAGGGGATAAGAGTACCATGTCTTTCTGTGCAAAAACTTCGATGAGGCTGCTGAGACAAGAGCGGAGACGTAACGGTTTGTGCGCACAGTGCGGAGATCCTTCAGAACGTTATCTTTGTCCGAGATGCAAAGGAATGAAACGCAAACCTGAACCAAAACTGAATCGCGAGTATCCTATTAAGCGAAAGCTAAAAACCGATCTATATGATAAACGTATATATGAGGACATGATTCGTCTGAATCTGAGAACTATAGATATAGCGGAACATTGCGGTGTAACGCAGCGAACAGCGGAAAAATGGGTGTTCGAAGGCAGCGTGCCGAATGAAGAACGTGTAGTAAAGCTGTGCTCATTGCTTGGAAGAGAAGTGTCATACTATTATCCTTTCTACTACTGGTCCAAAAGGTAGACACATTAGAGTGTGCTTTTCATATTATTAGTTCTACAGCGCTAAGACAATATATGTCTTGGCTTTTTTTATGTATGCTGTGAACAACTCGGTAGCTGCACTCATGCTTCATTCACATGGGTTATCTTTTGCTATAACAGAACATGTTATTCACCGTCCGGCAGGTTTGTGGTGTCTGAAACTGCGCAATCAGGCCTATGCCGTTGGTCTTATCTTTTTTTGACTTCGTGTCCATAAACATGTAAAATTTTTAAGGCCGTCATTGGTGAATATTAAATTGTAAATGCAATAACGAAGGGAAGTACGATCATGACAACTAGTGAAGACGAACAACCGAAATTAACGCCGACGAAAATTCTGAAATGCCGCAACCCTGAATGCAAAGCTTGGGTAAGAGATGAGTTTATTGTCGCTGATATGAGTTGTCCCATATGCAAAGGACCGATGATGCGCAGTATGAAGCATCTGGCTCCGGTTCAGAATAAGATAAAGCGTCAACCGCGCAAGAAGAAATCGGAATTTGATATTTAGAATACTGCAATTCATGAATAAGAAACGGCTGTTTGCATCTGCAAGCAGCCGTTTGTGATGTAAGTACAGAGTTAAAGCTCCATACCACTATTTGAATTGCCGGGATTAGGTCGACTAGTTTTTCTAGTTGTAAACAGATCCTGAAGTGCCACTGGAACATAACGAATCCAGATTCTCTCCAACAAACTCCAACCCAAGATGTATATAACTCCAACAACAGCGCCAAGGGTAGCCCCATAAATGACCCGAACCGTACTAATCAGCAATGGGGTATGAAGGTGTTCAAACGTTCCAACAATAGATGCTTGCCCAATAACGCCAATAGCCATAATATATATCGCTCCAGGTCTCTTCTTCAGGGCTAGGAAGGCTCCGAGAATAAACAGTGGATGAGCGAACAAAAATTCTTTAGTCCGTGGACGGACTCCAAATGTATTCTCGAGTAGTGTACGGAATACGAGCTCGATAGATGATGCATATCCGGAATTGCCTGTGCGTGATACATAGTACAACAATACAATAAGTGCAAAGCCAGCACATAGTACCCATAGTACAGTAATCGGTTTAGTTAGCATGCGATATAATTTATCGAGCTTCTCATTTCCCGGCAGTTCCTCATGGTAGAAGAGAAGATAGAGTCCAACAAGCAGGATCGGTGCGACACTTGCGATTCGGACGCCTATAAACTGATCGATTAACAGCATGTAAGAGATCGAGTTCAATAGCCCTGCAATATACACAGCTCCGATCATCGATAACAAGGACGTCCCGAAGAATAGTACAAAGGCGAACCATGGTGAAGTCCGAACTCTGCGAGTCATAATGCCTTTAATCCATTTTAGTGCAAATATAACGGTTAAAGTTGGGATACAGATCGCAGAACCAAAAGCCAGCAGCTTGGCCAGCATATTTTGAGAAAGGAAACCGATTCCCACAGACCCGACCACACCAATACTAAAGCTGAGCCATAATGATATGTTACTGAAAATGGATAATGTTAGAGCAATTAATGCAATGCTTCCGAGTGCGATCAGAATCTTCAACGCCATATCAAGACTGCTGGTTGATATAGTGAACGGATGAGCTTGTCCAATCTTGAGGCCAGCCTCCTGAATGCGAGGGACTGCGCCGTCGACACCATTCAATACCGAGTAAAGCGGTTCAAGCGGATCTGTGTACATTCCTGTAACTGCACTGATACTTGGCTTTGCGCCCAGTAATATCATGCGGATGTTGCGGTCTTTAACAGCTAGCACTAAGCGGTCGGCATAACGTTGAATGCGCTGATCTATTTCCTGCTGCGGCACATTGTCCGTTAGCTTCTGCACTTCTTGTGGTGCTAAATAGTGCAGGCGAAGCATGTTATTGTTCATCTGATGTGTGAATTCCTGCAGACCTTTGGGATCAGTCTTCTGCATTTCCATAATGGCAAGGTTTATGTTGTACTCATTCAGTAGGCTGGTCATTGCTTTCATGTTCTCGACATCACCGTCATTGGTGTATCCAGGTACCGCATCTCCGTCGATAATCATTGACTTAACTCCATATTCAGCAAGCTGCTCCCACATCGCAGAGATCTCATCGATAGAGAAGGGCTGGATTCGATTCGATTGCAGCATGACAATTCCAAATCCTAGTTCCTTCAATTGCTTCAATGCAAGAGGATCAGGCCCCATAGGGACAAGTGCCGCGTCAGCAAGGGGCATCTCAATGATTAGACCGGTCTGCTGAGCGTACGCCCATGGAGTAAGCTTAATATGGAGACGCTTAAAGGCCGATTCAATCATCGGCTGCAGTTCAGTCTGCGCTATGGAATCTGTAAATAGCAGATACGTGTTGTTCTCTTGTGTGTTTATGTTCGTAGAGAGTAAAGCCGCAGCTTCACGGGGCGAGAACAATTCGATCCGCTTGCTTTGTTGAAGGGATTGAAGCGTACTCTCGCTGACAGCTATGGAATTAATGCCGGCCTGCTTCATCTTGACCAGCTGTTCAGCTGCAAATTGATCCGAGTTAGGTTTGAGATTCGATATTTCGATAATATTCGAGTATGGAAAGACGACCTCAACTTGATTAGCGGATTGTTCTGTAACCACGCGATTGTAGATCAAGGGCATTGCGGCGATTAAACCGATTATTACAAGGCACCATAGCCACTTTGCGGCATTGCGATTGAGCTGTTGCAGCCATTTCGTCAAAGAACTCAACTCCGTCTATTTATGATGATCAGCTAAAGCTTTAATACAGGTATATTACCTTTAAATCCCAATAATAACAATATATTTTCGAAAAGTACATCATACGACATGAATGATTACAAGAATTGACTATCTCTCTGTCGATAGATCATGTGAAGTTGACTCTGTTCGTATGCATACCCTGCACGAATGAGTATATCTTCTCTATTCCATGCTGCGGCAAACTGAACTCCGATTGGCTGCCCTTCTCTCGTCATGCTGCATGGGATGGACATAGCGGGAAGCTCTATGAGATTAAAAAAACTCGTCATGCGAGTATGATCCGAAGAGGTCTCATATTCAGCGGACGTTAGCGCAGTTGGCATGACCAGCATATCCATTTTCTCAAATAGGTCACGCATACTCGACATATATTGCTCTTTGCGCTTCATTGCGGAGATGTATTGGAAGGCTGTAGTCATAGAAGCAGGATCCTGTATAGGCTGATCTCTGTCAATAAGTAGGGAGCTATTGTCATTCATACGATTAGCTAATGTGTAATTGGCTTCTGAAGTGTTGATGATCATATGATCTTGATGTGCTTCATCTAAGCAAGGCAAATCCACATCTATCAGAACAGCACCTAACCGAGATAGTTCAACAGTTACTTGTAAATACGCTTTATAAGTTTCGGCATCCACGTACTCGTTTACATCATGATGGAGTATGCCAACTCGCAAGCCCTTAAGGTCTGCCGTGAGATAGGAAGAGTAGGATCGGCCGATGAGCGCTTCCAACATTGCTGCAACGTCGCTTACGCAAGCGGTAGTTATACTGCTATGGTCGAGAGTCCAAGTCAGTGGTACCGAATCTAAGCTTTGGATTAGCTTATACGTAGGCTTAAGACAGATTACACCGCATGCAGCAGCTGATATTCGAGGAGTTCCCGACGAGTCGCACTCGAAACCAGCCGCACATAGATTCGAGGCTACTGCGGCGCTCAAACTGCTTATTGAAGCGGGATTGAGAGCATGAGAACTTTGGCGATGTTGGTTAGATAGCTTGTTCGCTTGTCCTATAGTCTGGGGATATGGAACTCTTTCTCTTCTTGTCACTCCTAGAAGCAGCGCGTCCAGGAACGATAACTGATGCACTAGTGAGGACTTTGTATGGTTTGGAATGTCTTTTCGCTGCCGCGTATGTTGGCACCCTGTTGGAGAAATGCTCGTTACTGAGTGATCAGAATAGGTCAGAGGGACACCGTATAATCGTCCGTATGGCAGCGAGCTTGCTGCCTTAAGCTCTAATATTTGTGCTTGACGGAGGGAATCTTCTTTTAGAATTTTGTAAAATGGTTGCAGCTTTACGTTCCTAGCCTCGATTGCCTTGAGGTACTGAATCGTAATTTCTAATGGCGTAAAACGTTTTTCTGCATATCCGGCTTGCAATTCTCGGATCGTTCGTCGTTTCAAACCTATCACTCCTTGTGCAAGTGGACGAGCAGCATCAAGCAGGCTGGTCCGATGCGCAATCATAATAACTGCTATTCCGTCAATTCATATGCAATAACAATCAAGATGAATACAAGATTAAGGTCAAGGTGCAGGAGATTTGGGCAAGTTCCTATTATGGAAAATAATATAAAATAGTTATTGCTTTTGAGAGTAATTTAAATTACCATATAAAGTAACAAAGGGGGTGTGTTATATGAATGAGCATTTGCAGCTGAATGTACCGCTATTGCGGCGGCGAGTACCTAATCTGACAGTCGCTGCGCGCGCCGCAGGCTTACGACCAGCAACAGTATCCAATCTATGCACAGGCAAGATTCCTGTAGGACGCGCTGAAGTGAGAACACTTGTGACTTTGGCGTCGCTTGCCGGCTGCAGCTTGGATGAATTAATTATTCGGGGGAGTGGATTAGGGATGATCGAAACGGGGATTAAGACGTTGGATTTATTCTCACCGGTTGTACGCGGGGGGACGATCGGATTAGTGGCACGGACTGGCATGGGGCAGCTTGTCCTATTAGCGGAGCTGTTCCACCGTTTACAGCAGCGAGGTTATGCAACAGTATTCTGGAAGCCTTCCATCGACAGTCACGGTATTAGTGATGTTCACGATGCCGCCGAGTTCAATTGCAATACGATGGAGGAAGCAATGGAGCTGATCACGAAGCTGCGAAAGGATCGAGATGTAATGTTGGCAGCAGATCGTGAGATTGTGCTGACAGGAGAATTAAGGACTTTGCAGGATCGTTTTCAAGGTCTGAGCGAACGTCCAATTACCATTGCAATTGTCGATACTCGCGGCGAGGCAGTGGACGAGGAGCTTCCATATGGGCCGCTGGATACGTTATGGAACTTCGATATTAACTTATCAAGCCGTCATATGTATCCTGCGGTTGATCCAATCGCTTCTACCTCCATCTTGCTGGAAGACGGTCAATTGGACGCGACGCATCTCATGATTCAGCAGCGTGCGCGCAAGGTGCTGCGACGCTACCGAGAGCTGCGTGCGCTAGCTGGCGTGCTTGGTATGGAGAAGTTCACGGAGAGCGATCAAGAAACCTACGCTCGCGGAGAGCGCTTGGAAGCCTATTTAACGCAGCCGTTTTATGTAGCAGAAGCTTTCACCAAGAAGAAGGGCGAGTGGCTCTCACTGCAGGAAACACTTGATGATGTTAGACGAATCATAGATGGTGGAACGGATGGGGTTGAACCCGCGAACCTGAAGTACATCGGTCAGCTCACGGATCGTGTAACAGGATGATAATATTGTTGCTATATAAAATAACTAACACCGCCGTTCATACGGCGGTGTTTACTTCAGTTGCAGAACAAAAAGGTTCTAAGTTATTTCTTAAGTGGCACATAAATCTCTAATATGGAATCATCCGAAATTGGATTAAACCTTTCGTCGTATCTTTCAAAACTGGGTTCAGACATATTACAGTGAATTGAATATTTTTGAGCAATCAAATCCCATGTCTGTTTAAGAAATTGTATTTGTCCTTTATGAACAAACACCGCATACTCATTAGCGGGTACTGTGATGCTGTCCATTCCCTCTGGAATCTTCTCGGTGCTTGACACTTGAATACCAGCCATGTATCTCATATTACAAATTAACCCAAATCCAATATTTCGGTTAGCAATAAACTCGATTTCATCCATTCTTTCATACAATTCATCCCATAGGTGCCCAAAGCCCTTGGTAGACAGTTCTTCGCTTACCCCAACAATTGTTAATTCCTCTAAGCGTTCTTGTCTCGCTACTTGTAGCTCATTTAATTGTTGATTATCCACTGGAATCCTCCTATTGAAAATTTAGGCCACAATATTTCAATGGTTATATTCTACTTTCACACAAAAATTTCCTTCTTTTTGTTTGTGCAGCTCTAAGAAGCGGAACCAGAACAAGTAGTTGTCGATGTAGCGCGTAGGGAATACCGCAACAAACTTGCCGAAAAGAGCCTAATATAAAGATAGGGCGTGTCTCTTGGATAAAGTAATCTATCCAAGAGACACGCCCCTTATTTATTTGCGAAGCATAATTTTCTCTACGCGGTGATCCTCGCCCTTGCATAGAATCAGCTTAGCACGGGATTTCGTAGGATAAATATTTTGCTTCAGATTCACATGATTAATGCTCTGCCATATGTCCTTAGCAATCTGCACAGCATCCTCCTTGTCGATCTCGGTGAAGCGGTGGAAGTAGGAGTCCGGGTTCTGAAACGCCGTTTCTCGCAGCAGTAGAAATCGTTCCATATACCAATGCTCCAGCTCTTGCTCAGGAGCGTCCACGTAGATCGAGAAATCAAAGAAGTCACTGACGAATACGCTCGCCGTCTTGTTGACTTGCAGTACGTTAATCCCTTCGAGAATGAGGATGTCCGGCTTGCGGACAACAATCGTTTCATCCTCTACAATGTCATAGACCTGATGAGAGTACACCGGCGCATGAACTTCGTCGTATCCTGCTTTGACATCTGTCAAGAATTGAATGAGCTTCTTCATATCATAGCTTTGCGGGAAGCCTTTCTTGTTCATGATGCCGCGTTCTTCCAGCACTTTATTCGGATATAAGAAGCCGTCGGTCGTTACAATATCGACGCGCGGATGATCCTCGCACTGGGACAAGAGCGCCTGCAGCAGTCTCGCAGTGGTGCTCTTGCCAGCAGCTACACTTCCTGCGATACCGATGATATAAGGGACATGTACATCATCCTGCTTCATAAAGGCTGTTGTATCCGCTCTTAATTGCTTGGCCGCAGCTACATGAATATGTATGAGCTTCGTTAACGGAAGATACACTTCTTCCGCCTCATCTATTAAGATGCGCTCATTCAAGCCAAGTAAGCGTTCGAACTGTGCAGAAGTCAGTGACAACTGCATGTGATCGTATAATGTTGCCCATTGATTCCGTTCCAAGGTTAGGTAGGGACTGAAGGATTTCATAGATTAACCTCACATGTTTAAGATGAACAGCATGATTTATTCGTATTGAAGTCAATGATCAATATAGGATGAATCTATGTGATACAGTATGACAGAAATTATTATTATCTAGCAGCATAGAAATGTCAAACTGTTAGATTAGTAAGAATGAAATAGAAGTCTAATGCAAAAGAATCTGTCATACAATTCGAATAAGTGATAAGGCGTGTCTTGTTATGGCTGCATTTGATTATAACGGCTTATGATTCTTCGTGAATGAGCTCCGCTACCGACTGTTTTGTAACCGTTATCAATTGATCTGCGACATATGATCGCACGCATTTGAACAGAAATTGGAGGGATTCAATTGAAGCTTAGAAAAGCGTTCGGTCCGATAGTGGCAAGCTTCATGGCATTGTCGATGCTAGTTGGTTGTACAGGTACAGCCACGCCGCCTCCTGTTAGCCAGCCTAAGGAGGAGAAGAAGGATCCAACACCGCAGCCTACTCCTACGCCAACACCTGCTCCAGATGCGGGAACAGTCAAAGAGACGCCGCGGAACGAGACTTTGTATGTGAACGGAATACAATGGGGACCGCCGTCGAATTTCAACCTACTGAGCGGCAATCCTGCTTTTCCAGTAAACTATGGCAGCTCTAGAGAGCTGGTATATGAGACTTTGTTCATGATTAACCAATTAGACGGCGCGCTTGAGCCGTTATTAGGCACTAAATATGAATGGACAGATGATATGACGCTGCGGATTGAACTGAATAAAGATGCGAAGTGGAGTGACGGCAAGCCGTTTACGTCAGACGATGTCGTTTATACCTATTCATTAGGTAAAAAATACGATATCAACTGGAGCAGCTATTGGACTTACATTCAGGAAGTAGCGGCGGACGGTGCGAATGCGGTTCTGATCAAGCTGAACCCTGCTAATCCTAATAAGCTGACTGTGCTGGACAGCATCGAGATTCTGCCTATGATGCCGAAGCATATATGGGAAGAGATTGAGAAGAAAGCGAACAATGATCTTGCGGCAATCCGGCAAGAAGTGAATCTCAATCCGGTCGGTACGGGACCCTATAAGCTGATGTTCTTCAATGATCAGAAGATCACGATTGAAAGGGACGACAACTATTGGGGTAAAGCGCTGTTCGGCAAGCTGCCTGCTCCAAAGTATATTTCGCACGTTGTGTTTAAAGATAATGCTTCAGGAGATCTAGCCTTCAAGAGCGGTCAGGTCGATATGTCTCAGCAGTTCATACCGCAAGTGGCGAACATGTGGAAAGACGGAGCTCCTGTAAAAACGTATCTAAAAGAGCTTCCGTATTATGTTCCGGGATCCATGCCTTCGATCTTCTTCAATATGGCGAAGGAAGGGCTGAACAATGCGGATGTACGGCGAGCGATTGCGATGAGCATCGACTATAACAAGATCGCGGAGCTGGCGATGAGCGGATACTCTGCTAAGATGGAGCCGTCCTTAACTCTCAATACGTCAGCCGAATCCAAGTATGTCGATCAAGCAGCGATTAAAGACCTGCAGTGGACGACGGATGTAGATGCCGCGAATGCATTGCTCGATTCGATAGGAGCTAAGAAAGGGGACGACGGCATTCGCGTCCTAAATGGCACACGCCTTGGGCCGTACGAGATCGAGTGTCCGTATGGCTGGTCGGACTGGAACGCGGCATTGGAGATCGTCGCACAGAGCGCGAAGAAGATCGGCATTGAGATCCGGACGAAATTCCCGGAAGCGCCTGTGTGGACGAATGACCTGCAAACCGGCAAATTCGACATTATTATGAATACGCCTGCTGGCGGTGTAAACCCGAGCCAGCCTTGGGATAGAGCAAGAACGATTATGTACTCTAAGGGAGTCGCGCCTGTCGGCGAGATGGCGTTCTGGAACTGGGGCCGCTATAAGAATGACAAGGCAGACGGGATTATCGATAAGATCCCTACGATCTCTGATCAAGCAGAGTTGAAGTCGCTGTACACCGAGCTGACTCAAATGTGGCTCAAGGACATTCCGTCCATTCCGCTCATGTACCGTCCATGGGTATTCTACACGGTCAATGAATCTGTCTGGAAGGGGTTCCCGGTAGAAGGAGACGGCAGCAACATTCCTCCGCAAATTGTAATGGATGGCGCGGGCATCAGAGCGTTGTACCAGATTCATAACTAATTGCACAGCGAAAAGGCCTGTATTTGGATGACTTCTGAGCTTCCCCAGATATAGGCCTTTTTGTCACACAATCTGCGACAGCCGCTAATCTACGATCCGGAGGAGTGTTGAATTTGAATGCCTATTCCAAATATTTCATTAAGAAGTTTCTATGGTACTTTCTAACGTTCATGATTGCTATCAGCCTGAACTTTATATTGCCGCGCATGATCGAGGGCAACCCGGTCAGTATTATCGTCACGAAAATGACAGCAGGGATGACAGACAGCGACACGATCAAGCGAGTATATGAAACGTTCATTCAAGAATTTGGCGTAGATAAGCCGATCGGTACTCAATATCTCATTTATCTGAAGAACCTATTTACAGGCGATCTAGGCACCTCATTCGGTCTATACCCGAAGAAAGTAACGGACATACTCGCCTCCGCTGTACCGTGGACAGTGGCACTGCAGCTGCCGGCTATTCTAGTTGGATGGATACTGGGCAACATTCTGGGGGCGGTAGCCGCTTATAAGAAGGGGATTTACGACAAAGTGATCTTTCCAGCCGCGCTGTTTGTCAACTCGGTCCCATTTTTCACATTAGCCATCATTATGCTGTTCATCTTCGGTCTTACGCTAAAATGGTTCCCGCTGTCCGGCGGCTATGACTATCAGATGGTGCCTCAGCTCAGCTGGGAATTCATCGGCTCTGTTCTGCGTCATCATACGCTGCCATTTCTATCGATTGTTTTCGTTACGATCGGTGGTCAGGCCATTGGCATGCGCGAGATGTCTATCTATGAGTTGAATTCCGATTATGTGCTTTACAGCAAGCTGCTCGGCATTCGGGATTCGAAGGTTGCAGGCTATGTGTTCAAAAATGCGATGCTGCCGCAAATTACAGGTCTGGCACTATCCATCGGTACGATGGTAGGTGGATCTTTGATCGCGGAGATTGTGTTTAGTTATCCGGGCATCGGAACGTGGCTGTTTACAGCGATTCGTCAATTAGACTATCCGTTAATATCGGGCTGCACGCTGTTAATCGCAATTGCTGTGCTGCTCGCAAACTTTGCGATTGAGATTCTATATGGCTTCATCGATCCAAGAATCAAGGCTGCGCAAATGGAGGAACGCTGATATGAGTCATTCCATCCGTATCTTATTGAGATCGCCGAAGTTTGTTATCGGGACTGTTGTGCTTCTTGTGATGTTCGGATTTGTCACCGTATACCCGCTGATCAATACGAATGACCCGCTGGAAATGATCGCGCTCGCTTTTCAACCGCCTAATGGTGACATGATGCTTGGGTCTGATAACTTTGGCCGCGATGTGTTTCTGGAATTGGTCTATGGGATCAAAACCTCGATAAAGGTCGGTCTGATTGCTGGAGTATGTGCCACTGTGATTGGTCTCATCATTGGCTTATGCTCAGGCTACCTCGGAGGATTGATTGATAATCTACTTACTGCGGTGACAAACATTTTTATCGTTATCCCTTCCTTCATCATTCTGATTCTGATCTCTGTCAGTATCGATTCCCGAAGCTCACTCGTCACGGCGATCATTATCGGCATCACGAGCTGGCCATGGACGGCGCGAGCGGTGCGCGCGCAGACGATATCGCTGCGGAACAGGGATCACGTCAACATCGCGAAAATATCAGGCCACAATACCCCGAGAATTATTACATTTGAAATTCTTCCGTACATCGGGTCATACATTGTGATGGCATTTGTGCTGCAGACGGCGTCTGGCATACTGTCTGAAGCATCGATCTCGATGCTCGGACTAGGGCCGTACAATACGATCTCGCTTGGCATATTGATGAACTGGGCTTTAGTGTTTGAGGCGCCTGTTGCGGGAGCATGGTGGGCGTTTATACCTGCCGCGATGTCGATTGCCATTATTACGTTCTCGCTATTTCTCATGAATACCGGAATGGATGAAATCTTTAATCCAAAGATAAGGAGCTAATTATGAGCAAAGCGATATTGGAAGTGAACGGTTTAAAGACCTATTATCGAACCCGGCATAAGGAAAATGTGTTTGCGGTGGACGGTGTTGACTTCGTATTGGAAGAGGGAAGAACACTTGGGATTGCCGGAGAATCCGGCTGCGGCAAGTCAACGTTGGCTTTGAGCCTGATGGGGTATTACTTTCCACCGCTGCATTACAACAGCGGCTCCATTGCCATTGATGGAGTAGACATTATGAAGCTGGATAAGGAGCGTTTGCGGACGCAAGTGCTTGGCCGAGAGATCGCTTATATTCCGCAAGCCGCGATGAATGCACTGAATCCGACGCAGAAGATTATCCGCTTCATCGAGGATATCATGAAGGAGCATCAGCCTGAGCTGACAAGGAAACAGGTGTGGGAGATGGCCGCGGAGCGATTCGAAGCGCTTAATCTATCTACTAAAGTGCTCAATTCCTTCCCAAATGAGCTGTCTGGCGGAATGAAGCAGCGAACGGTTATCGCGATATCGACGATACTGAATCCTAAGGTACTGATCGCGGATGAGCCTACTTCAGCGCTCGATGTGACTTCGCAGAAAGCGGTCATTAAGCTGCTGAAGGAGCTTCTGGACCGGAAGTTCATTAAGTCGCTCGTCTTCATCACACACGAGCTGCCGCTCTTATACCATGTGACGGATGACATTATGGTCATGTACGCGGGCGAGATCGTTGAGCATGGCACAGCGAAGCAGATGATATTTGACCCGTTGCATCCCTACACGAAGAAGCTGATGGGATCTATCATCGTTCCGGAAGCAGGGATGAAGGGTAATAAGCTGACAGCGATTCCAGGAGCTCCGCCTAACCTCAAGCTCAAGATTGATGGCTGTCGATTCGCAGATCGCTGCATGTATGCGCGATCTGAATGTAGAGAAGCGAAGATCGGGCTGAAGCTGGATGACAATCGAAGCTATCGATGTCTCTTCGATAAGGATACGCTGAGGGAGTGGTATAACATTGAGGAGCAATAACGTATTGATCAGCGGGAATAAAATATCGAAAACATTCGGCTATGGCAAGCAGAAAACGCTCGCGGTCAGCGAAGTTGACTTTCAGTTCCATGAAGGAGAGATTGTCTCGATCGTAGGCGAGAGTGGAAGCGGCAAGACGACGCTGGCCAAGATCATTATGGGTCTGCTGAAGGAAACAAGCGGCAGCATTGAATATAAGGGCAAGCCAAGACTCCTCAACAAGCATGCGGATCGCAAGAAGTACTGGAAGGACATTCAAGCAATCTTTCAAGACCCGTTCTCGTCGTTCAACATCTTTCATAAGGTGGATAAGCTGCTGCTCGACTGTATTAAGCTCCAGGGGCTAAAGCTAACGAAAGAGGAGCAGCTGCACAAGCTGAAGGAGGCTTGTTCGTTCGTCAATCTCAAGTATGAGGAGCTTCACAATAAGTATCCTTTTGAGCTGTCAGGCGGGCAGATGCAGAGACTGATGATCGCGCGCATCTTCATCCTTCATCCCAAGGTGTTGATCGCCGACGAGCCCACGTCGATGGTTGATGCCTGTTCGCGATCAACCATTCTGGATATGCTGATGAAGCTGCGAGAAGATAATCAGATGACGATTATCTTCATCACCCATGATGTGGGTCTGGCTTATTATGTGAGCGATTCGATCTACATCATGGAAAAGGGCAAAGTAGTAGAGAGCGGCAGTGCGGAGGATGTCATTATGAATCCGCAGAAGCGCTATACCAAGCAGTTAATCTCCGATGTGCCGAAGATTCATGAAGAATGGGACTTGGCATAAAAGTTGAAGGTGAAAGTTTAGCTTAGGGCTGAACATGGTGAAATGCTGAATTGACTTTACGGCAGTAATTTACATATAATAAGCTTATCTGAATTAAGGGAGAGTTTTTGATGTCGGTGAACGTTCTTAACTAATCAATTCAATAGCGAGATTCTGTTATGCATTTGTTTTCAAATTTGCGTCTTTAGACGTTTATTTGTTGTACGTGTAAACAGTTCTTGCGAATTTAGTTAAGAACAGCGGATATCCATTAATGCCCTAGATAAGATCTTGTCTATGCGCCCGTCATCCGTGCTGTCTTCAGCACGGTTTTTTATTTGTACGGGTTGATAGCAGGAATATTTCAAGGCAAAGAATGACGGTAAACGTTATTCTTTGCCTTTTTTTTATTCTCATGAAGGAGTGATCACATTGGATCAACGTACATTGCAACGATTGGAATATGACAAAGTGAAAGAAAAGGTAATGAACTATGCGCTCTCTTATGCGGGCAGACAGCATATTGAACAGATGCAGCCGTTGACTCAGCTGAAGTCGGTACAGCATGCTCTTGATGAAACGACTGAGGCGACGGCGATTCTGAAGTATGGGGCTAGCGTGCCGATTCCTTCGCTTCAAGGCATCGATACGATTCTTGACTTGTTAGGTACGGGGTATATATTCAGCGAGCAGGACTTCTCGAATCTGTATATGTTTCTGAACAACTGCACGCAATTGAAGAAGTACATGGCTTCCAAGGCGCAGCTGGCGCCAGTCGTCAGCAGCTACGCATCATCCATGCATGAGCTGACTTCGTTAAAGTCGGAGATTGAGCGATGCCTGCGCAATGGGAGAGTCACGGATGCCGCCAGCAAAGAGCTGAACAAGGTGCGCAAGAAGATGGCGATTATCGAAGATCGCGTTAAGAGCCGAATTCAAACGCTGCTATCGAAGAACCGCAGCATTATGCAGGAGCATCTTGTGAGCTTGCGCGGTGACCGCTATGTGCTGCCGATCAAGAAGGAGCATCGCAAGCTCGTAAATGGCAGTGTGCTGGATGAATCGTCCAGCGGCCAGACGGTCTACATCGAGCCGAGCGAGATTGCGCAGCTGCAGCATGAGCTGATCGCGCTGCGTTCGGATGAGGGCAGAGAAGAGCTAAAGATTCTGGGCTATCTGACGGAGCTTGCGGAGCAATCGCAGCATGAGCTGCTTCTTAACGTAGAGACGGTCGGCGCCTATGACTTCTTGTTCGCGAAGGCGAAGTATTCGCATGCGATAGGCGGCAATCCGGTTCAGCTTAATGATCAAGGGGTTGTCAATATTCAAGGCGGGACGCATCCGCTGCTCGGAAGTAGAACAGTGCCGCTCGACTTCCAGATCGGCTCGAAGTATAAAACCTTGATCATAACGGGACCGAATACCGGTGGGAAAACGGTGGCGCTGAAAACGGTAGGCCTGCTGACCTTGATGGTTCAATCCGGGCTGCTTGTGCCGCTGAAGAAAGAGAGCATGCTCTCGGTGTTTACGCAAGTATATGCCGATATCGGTGACGAGCAGAGCATCGAGCATTCATTGAGTACATTTTCCGCGCATATTCGCAATATGATTGACATCTTGAAGATGGCGAATGCGTCAACAATGGTGCTTATTGATGAGATGGCGTCCGGAACTGATCCAGGAGAGGGAGTGGCATTGTCCATCGCGATGCTGGAAGAGCTGTATCGCAAGGGTGCAACCGTAGCTGCGACAACCCATTATAATGAGATTAAACACTTTGCAAGCATCGCGCCAGGTTTCGAGAATGCGCGGATGGAATTCGATGCCGATACGTTGAAGCCGCGGTATAAGCTGCGCATCGGCGAAGCGGGTCACAGCTACGCATTCTTGATCGCGCAGAGTCTAGGGATATCGGCAGATATCATACGCCGCAGTGAGGAGATTGCGAAGAGCAGAGGGGGAGAGCAAGGCAGCCTTGATCATTTGGTGCCTGAGGTTCAGCCTTATGAGAACAGCAAGCATCCGATTGCTCCGAAAAGTACGAATGAGCAGGGAGAAAAAGCTGAAGATGAGGCTTTGACAGAAGCGGTAAAGCAGCTCGAGATCGGGGATTGTGTTTATGTCGCTTATTTGAAACGAACAGGAATCGTATTTGAATTAGCGGACAATCGCGGCAATGTTGGAGTCATGATTCAGAAACAGAAATATTGGATTAATCAGAAGAGGTTAACGGTCTATATCGAGAAGAAGGAGCTGTATCCAGAGGATTACGACTTCGATATCATCTTTGAGACGAAGGAGAATCGCAAGAAGAAGAAGCTCATGCAGCGTAAACATGTTGAGGGACTGTCGATTGTTCGTCAGAAAGAGGATAGATAGAGCAAGCGAAAAAAACCTTCAACACACGTAAACGGGTTAAGTCCCAGCGTGGTGTTGAAGGTTATTTTGATTACAATTCTGCTGTCATCTCTGGTGAAGGTGCAGGCTCACTGTCAAGTATGATGACTTCGATTCTCCGAATGCGATTCTTACTCATATCCCGAATGATGATCTTTACATGATCATATTGAATCTCGGTGCCAAGCTTCGCATCATGTTTCTGACTAAATACCCAACCGCCGACGGTATCTACTTCTTCATCTCCAAGATCAAGACCTGTTATGTCACAGAACTCGTGCAGTGGAACTTTGCCATCGAACAGATAGCTGTTATCGTTCAGCTTCTCGATGTCTTTTCGTTCATCAGAGTCGAATTCATCACGAATCTCACCGACGATCTCTTCCAATATATCTTCAATCGTGATGATACCGGAAGTGCCGCCGTATTCATCAACCAAGAGCGCGATATGAACCTGCTCCTGCTGCATGCGTTTCAACAAAGATTTGACCGGAATGACTTCCGGAACCGTTAATATGGAATGAACTAAATGCTTAAAGTCGAAGCTTGGATTATTATCATATTCCAAGAACAACTGCTTCGTGTTGATCATACCGACGATGTTATCTTTGCTCCCGGTTGCGACAGGGAAGCGAGTGTACTGCTCTCTGCGAATGATGGCCATATTTTCAACAAGCGAATTATTTGTATATAAACATACCATGTCCATGCGTGGTACCATAATCTCTTTAGCTAACATTTCGTCAAATGCAAAGATACGACTTACGTATCCATACTCGGTATTATTAATCATACCGCTCTGGTAGCTTTCAGATAATATAATCTGAATTTCTTCTTGCGAGTGTGCTTCTTCATGTTCATTCGCTGGTTTCATGCCGAAGATACGAACAATCAAGTTGGCAGAGCCGTTCAGAACCCAAATGAATGGATACATGACTTTGTAGAAATAGATAATCGGCTTAGCAGTAAATAAACTGATTGCTTCTGCTTTCTGAATAGCGACTGTCTTAGGCGCCAGCTCTCCAATCACGACGTGCAAGAACGTCACGGAGGCGAAGGCGATCACAAAAGAAAGTACTGTGCTGATCTCAGTTGGAATGTTCATACTAGCGAAAAGTGGATCAAGAATTTTCGCTACTGTAGGCTCTCCTAACCAGCCAAGACCCAACGCTGTAATCGTAATACCCAACTGACAAGCTGATAAATATCCATCCAGATTGCTCGTTACACGTTGAACCGCGAGGGCATTCTTTCGTCCTTCAAGCACTAACTGATCCACTCGACTGGAGCGGAGTTTAACGATTGCAAACTCGGTTGCTACAAAGAAAGCGGTTAACACAATTAATACTGCTACTATAAATAAATTCAACCATATACTACTGTCACTGTCCATAAATTCGTCTACCATCCCTTTACTCTTAAAATTAGGTTCATATGAACTAATTCTACGAACTAATTCTGAATTATTCAAATGAATTGCTTGAGCATTTATGTTCATTGTAGCCTCATAAACGCACGTATTGATCGTAAGAACCTGCTTTTTCTTCATATCTCTTGCCTTTACAAGCAATTTTGGTCGATGCTATGATAGAGTTCATAAGAACTTGTAATTTGTGTAAGGAGGGAAGCCTATTGGAATCCTTTACGCTTACCCGCAGAGAGATATCATCATTATTGCTGTCATTGCAAGGAACTCACGATCAGACTCCCATATCCATACTACAACGAGCGTGGACCGAGCATCATCAACAGGCTTATAGGACGGGCGGTTCGCTTCCTGCATTTTTATCAACTGAGGTACCGCATATCATAGAGAAGATCATCCAAGGCAGCAAATTTAATGGCTTCTCGCTGCATGAAATAGCCGATCTAGGCCACTTAGTCGAGCATTCGAATCTCTCTATTACGTCGATCCAGAATTGGGTAAAGAGAGACTTCAAGGATATGTTTGATTCGATTAAGGAAGGCAGGAAATATTCGATCAATCAGGCGGCGCTGCTGTATATCATCGATGACCTGAAGATCAACCTAGATTTCATATCGATACGCAAACTGTTTCAAGCCCTGTTCTTTCCTCAGGAACCGAACCACACTTCATCCGAATGGATTGAACCAGTTCAATTCTATTATACGTATACTACTATGTTTGAAGAGTTGGATGCAAATCATAACCAAGTATCCGAGAGTGCAGGACAAGCTTCTGTTACGGCATCGCAAGATTCACTGCTTGAGAGCGAAGTACAGAGTTACGCGGATCGCATAACGCAGAATATGCCCTATATCACGAAATCTCAGCAGAAGGTCGTGAACAACGTGCTTGTAATCGCTGCGTTATCGGTACAGACATCGTATCTGCAGGCGGTAACCAAAAGATACTATAATGCAACGGTATTTCTTGATTTTTAGTCAAATTACTGAAAAATGCTATCCTTGTCACGAGCTGTTTGTGACCTTTGCGTCTCGAAGGGAAGAGTGCTGTCCAGGTGTAAGCTTGGTTAGTGCTCTTCTTTTGTTTTAATTTATTGTTGTATAAGTCTGGATGTTCATGTATAATCTGAGGAATTTACATTTCTAGGGAGGCGTTATGAAAATGGAACAAGTGATTCGTTATTACTCTACATTTGATGAATGGGGCAGGCTTGATCGCGAACCTCTTGAATTCATGGTCAACTGGCACCATATCAAGAAGCACCTCCCGACAGTCGGCAAGGTGTTAGACAATGGAGCAGGTCCAGGTAAATATTCAATGGAACTTGCTAAACTAGGCTATCAAGTAACCTTGACGGACTTGACACCAAGATTAGTAGATCATGCTCTTGATAAGGCAAATGAAATAGGGCTCATCAACCAGTTTGATGGTTTTTATGCTCTTGATGCCCGGGACTTGCAAGAACTACCGAGCGAACAGTTCGACGCTTCTCTGATGCTCGGTCCTATGTATCACTTGCAAACAGAAGTGGATCAGATTGCTGCCGTAAGAGAATTATATCGTGTAACGAAAATGAACGGCGTCGTCTATGTTGCCTTCATTTCTAGGATTCGAAAACTGCAGAATGCGTTGATGTTTCCGAAGATGTGGAAGCCGCTTGATCGTATGGATGCTATAACATCTTTCATGGATAATGGTTGCTTCAATCATGAGGATGAGGGACGATTTACTGGAGCTTATTATTATCATATTGATGATATTAAGCCCTTTATGGAAAGCTGCGGGTTTGAGACATTGGACTTAATAGGATCAAGCAGCATCGCTGGGCGTATGTCAGAAGATAATTGGAATTACTGGCGGGAACAAGGAGAAGAGGCATTTCAACAATTGATGGAATTGATCTATGAATCGTCCTCAGATCCGCATCTGCTCGGAGTATCCTCCCACTTGCTCTATATTGGAAGAAAGAAATAAAAAGGGATGTCTCACAAGCCGTATAATCGACTTATGAGACATCCCCTTTATATTGGAAAATGATTAATTAGTTTGAAATGCCATTGACCCGATGAACGGTGAAACCGCCAGTTGAGGCATGAAGGGCATGCAGCGCTTGTTCTTCGCTAGCAGGCTGCAGCATCTCTACTGCATATCTGAACTCGTAGAATCCGCCTAGAGTCGCTTTGAAGTTCGTTTCCCAATAGTTTGTGAGAATCCATGCGTAAGTTTCTGGCTTCAGATCCTCAGGCTGCTGGGTATGAACATAGCGTTGGGTGTGCTCTAGAGTTCCAAGCTGAAGCAGCGGTGTATCGGTCATCGAGAGCGCCAATACGCGTTGGTCAGCTGCGGAACGCCAGAATATTCCTTCCTGAACAGCGCTATAATCAAGGCAGGTACCAGGAATCTGGTCCTTCCACGGTCTAACAAGCGCTCCTGCTTTCTCTACGAACAATTCGGACTGTTCGCCTTGTGTGAATGGAAGAGCAACGTACACATTTTCCGGCATCCATACACTGTCTTTATGCAAACGAACGGATACTTCGACACGAGGCTTATTCGCATAAACCTTGATAAAGAGAGCGTAGTAGCTCATCCCTTTAACTTCATACTGAAGCTCCATAGTAGCGTACAATGAACCTTTCTCGAGCGTTCTTACCCGAGTGAGGCGACCGACATCTCGCTGGACATTGATGCCTTTGCGATTGCGTCCCATTCGTGCGCGAGCGGACCATACTTGTACAGGATCACGATCGTCAATAACAGGTGTTAGCTCGTAGATAGGCGAGAACGCAGCATAATTGCGGTCTACATCTAACAAGTCACGCTGTTCTGTCTTATCGATCCATGCGGTAATTCCTTCACCAGCCAACCATTCGATTCGCACATATTTGGATTCGATCGAGCTCGATTTGATCGTGATCCCTTGATCATCCGTCTTCGTGCTGATCATATCCTGCATATCTTGTACACCATCAGCGCCGATGAGAACGGTATTGGACGTCGTGAACATATGCCCTTGAGACATGGAACTAGCTTTATCCTTATTCGGTACGAGTTGAAGCGTACGTGCTTCGTTCGGTGCTAGAGTCAATTCGACGACAATCGAATGCGTGTTCTTCATCTGGTACGGTAATTCTGCTCCAGTCGTCTCGTCGATGACACTAAACCCGTTCTCAATCATCGTATGTTCCCAGCCGTCGAGATTCAATGTGGCATGCTGAACAGCAGTGCCAGGCTCTGTGTTAATAACCTCGTAGCGCAGCGCGCGCTCTGGATACAGAGTTGAGCCGTTGCGAGCCAGAAGCACCTTATCGAGTGCGCGATGGGCAAGCTCACTTGCTTTGGAAGCATACGCTTGCTTGCGGATCTCAAGCATCTGTACTTGCGGATGCCATGGTTCGCCGATCGAGCTATGATAGCCCCAAGTATGTTCCGCATACATCGTTAATGCATTTGCAGTATCGTCCAATTCAGCAGGACTCACTACTTCAGCATTAGGATCAAGGCGTTTTACTTTACGCAGTGTGCGCTGCGCGTCACGATACATTTGAGTATGCATAGCTGTAGAAGCCGCACCGTCAGACCACCAGTCAGGCCAGTCGCCACGATGTACAGGCAGTTCGGACAAGTCCTCCTGCTTCAATCGGGCGAAGAACTGAGACAGCGTCGTCTGTTCAACGCGAATCTCTGTGCCATGCTCCTTATTCCACTCCGCGATCCATTCGGCGATGCGCGCGTTTGGAGATGCATTGTCTGTTCCGAGACCGGACAACATCACAGGTACGAAGTCATAAGGATATTGCTCCTGTTCTAGATTCCAGAGGTAGCGGTTCATGCGCGTCTCAGCGACCTCAAGATGACGCTCTTCCGATTCCATGAGCACATGCTTGATCTCATCCTTGATCATGTATTTGCCCAATGCGTTCGGGCAAATGCCGAGTTCATTACCAATCATGTAATGCTCTCCGTTCCAGACGAGGAGGCGTTCACCTTCAGGTGTTTCCCACCAGAACGGCGTTTGCTTGCGCCCAATCGCATACATGCCGTGATGAGTATGGATACAGCTGAACAGATGTTTGATCTGATTGCGGAGCAAACTGGAAGCATAGCCCCAACCATATCCGTTAATGTCGGCTGTCATCGCGCTGTCGATCTGATGACCGAAGGATTGAGCATACTTCTGAGCCAAGCCGTGATTGCGATTGAGCAGATCAATGTCTGGCAGCTCTGTCATATTCAGATAAGTGCCTGAAAGCTCGATGTCGCCGCGTAGAATAGCCTGCTCAAACAGGGCTTTCTCTTCGCTAGTCGCTTGCTCCAGGAAGCGCTCAACTGCCCAGAATGTTTCACATGTCCAGCGGAATGGCTTCCACTCTGTCTTCTCCCCGCGATGCCCAGCGTCAGCGATTCGAACTGCTTGGCGAATGAAGTCTACATGGTATTGCTCAATCTTCTCTTGCCGCTCGGTATAACCGATGTCCGTGTGAGAATGATGAATAACGTAGATTGTCCAAGGACGAGACGGCTTAACCACTTTAGTTTGGTTCAAGGACATTGAAGAAAACCCCTTATATTCATAGTATAAATGCATATTTAGTATTGCTGGAAATCAGTATAGTTGATCAATGCCGAGATATACCTGCTCCATCTCATCTAATATCGGAGAGATAGAAAGGGCTTCCATACCAATTGCTGCGCGCATATCGGCTGCCCACAAATCGAAGCTCTTGGCAATCTGACCGCCAAGAAGGATGCGAGCGGGTTGAAATGCCGCAGCATAAGGCTTCAGAAAGTCACCTAGCCGCTGACCATAGTCACGGAATAAAGCGACCGCATTCGTGTCGCCCGATTGCGCGGCTATCGCTAGGCCGCGCACATCCAATTCGCCAGGCCGCAGACCATGGGCAGCGGCCATAGCGAGAATCCCGCGTCGGCCGAATTGGTCATCGGCTGGCGCTCCGCGATAAGGCTCAGCGTACAACATCCCGTTTTGCGGCACACCGCGCTGACCCGCGATGATGGTGCCGCAATCGATGAACGATGAGCCAAGCCCTGTGCCGAGCGTGAGGCAGATCAGCCGCTCGGCAGGGTATTGCAGGCTGACGCCAAGGGCGAACGCAGTGGCATCGTTTTCAAAAACGATGCTTGCCTCTGCAAGCAGGGGAGCCCACGGCTTAGCCTGCGGAAGAGAAGCTCTTCGCGCAAGCTCCTGCTTCAGCAGATCCCCAACGCGCATTCCATACAAGCTGTCATACTTGCCCATGCCTTGCAGAAGTGCGATCCCTTCAGGGTAATCGAACGGTCCAGGGAAGGCAAAGCCGATTCGAACTTCGTCTAGACTTGTGTCGAGTGGAGCACTAACAGCACAATACTCGTTGAGTAACAATTCACTCACATCAGCAAAACCGAGGATGATCTCGTGTGACGACAGATCCGAATATGAAGGCTGGGTTAGCCTAGGAGCCGCAAGTAGTTGGCGATTCTCGAGCAGGGCCGCCTTCAGATAAGTACCTCCAGCATCAATCGCGATGGTGATCATTCTTCCAGAGTCGCTGTTTAAATTGAGATTATGCGATGGATCTGGTGTTAACCCTTGATGCTCCATACGCATCATCCCTTCCGCGGATGCCAATTGTGGGGCAGAAGCGGCGTATCCCAATCAGGGGATACGTTAGCACGGACCAGGGTACACGGCTCGCCGTTTACACTTTCAAGGCGATAGCGGCCTACACTAGCAGGCACAATATACGCCTCAGCATAACCCCATTCTACAGCAGCTGCTTCGTTCGATTCTGGAACGAGCCGCACGCGCTGTCCTTCAACCAGATTGTACATAACGAATTCACCCGCGGTATCATCTATCCAGCTATCCTTCAGATGAAGTCGGCGAACCTGGAACAGCAGGTCATCACGATGACCGATGATATCTTCATGATTCGCTCCTTGAGTTTTGTGTACAACTGGCTGTTGGATCATGCCTTTTTTCGCAGCTGTCTCATTCATCTCGTCATTAATGTTTTGCGAAGCATGATCACGGTTGATTGGACGAGGCAAGCCATCGGCATCCAGGCGCAGATAGTCATAGATCTTGAAAGTAAACCACCAGGTTGTCGACGAGATCTCCAACACCATATTGCCGGATCCGGAACAATGTACCGTTCCAGGTGGGATCAAGTACAGATCACCTTTATTCGCAGTCCATTCGCTTACATAAGCGTTCATATCAAGCGGTACTTGTTGAGCATGAGAAGCATCGACAGCATCTAATAGCTGTTGACCGCTTACGCCGTTCTGCAAGCCAAGATATACCTTGGCATCCGGCTTTTGTTCCATAATGTAATACGATTCCTGCTGTGTCATGTGTTGATTGAATACATTCTCTGCATATTCTTGTCGAGGATGAACTTGCAGAGATAGATTGCTTCCGCCAATCGTATCTAAGTAGTCAAAGCGAATCGGGAAGTAGTCTCCGAATAGCTCAACATTGCGCGATCCCATGACCGCTTCTGGTTCTGCTTCTAACAGAAGCGGGAAAGGTACCTCTATATAGCCTTGTCCCATACTTAAAAGAATCGTGTTCTCAGGAGCGATCGGTTCAAAGCTCCATGCACAGTTGGCCCACTCAGTAGGCAGGTCGCACAATTCCTTCAAGTATTGCCCGCCCCAAATGCCAGGTGCGAAGAAAGGCTTAACTCGGAACGGCTGCTTAGCTGCGGCTTGCAGCATACAGTTCAAATCAGCAATTGACATCCATACAGGATCGTTCTCGCGATTTAGATCCATATAGAACACGTTGTTGGCATCTTCCTGTGCGCACTTGGACAACCATTCGCGGCGATACGTTTCCCATACCGGCCATTCCAGGAAGTAAGCGGTCTTATAAGCCACAACGGAGTCTTTGGTAACTTCGAAGCCGAAGTTGCCCATTCCTTCCTTATGTCGACGTTGCTGTAATTCGCGTGAGTAATCAACGTAATAAGTCAAGTCATAAGAGTAATCATTTAACCACAGCGCACCAGGTCCATATACAAGCTGGATGCCGCCTTTTTGCGCGTCCATTTGCAACTTCTGTGCCAATTCATGCTTCGCTTCTGCACGGAAGTAGTCAGATGGCTTGACATCAGCAGCCACATAGCCGAAAGCGCGATTATCGGTTAAATAACGAGCGAATTGTTCGCGAAGTTCATCCTCCGTTTTCGTGAATTGTCCAGTGTAGAAGGATGAACACGGAATGCCTGCTTGGGAGCAAGCGTCATTCAGCTTGCTGACGAAAGCATCAAATGGTGCTCCGTGCGTACCGTCCAAGATGACTTGAAACGGCTGATTACCGTTAGAAGCATGCTGATAATTACTAATAATATCGGATAATAGTTTCTCCCAGCCATGAAACATGTTCAGCTTATTTGAATCGGTTTCATGAATGTAGTTAATAGGGAGCTTGTTAAAGGTTTGCATGTTGTTCCCCACAACTCCTCTCTATGACATGATACGATCACATTATAGAAGATGCTGTGGAGAACGTATTTATAATAAGGAGAATCATTTTTGTACAATCAGGACATGTGATTAATTTCCACTACTTCTGGTCAGGACTCTGATTCTGAGATTGCATCGAGGGAGCATCAGGAAATGATAAGGATCCCGAGCGGCCTTCTGAGAATTGAGATCGTCGAAATTTAGCAGGTGCTACACCGAGTTTAACTGTAAATACACGTGTAAAATAATGCACGGATTCAAATCCGCAAGAGGCAGCAATCTCTTTAATGGCTCTATTTGAATTCAGAATTAGGTCTGCCGCCAGCTGGCATCGCTGCTCTTGAATATAATGGACAAAGGATTGCCGCTGGTATTGGGTGAATAAGCGCGTTAAATGACGCGGTGATATGTTGAGATGACTCGCGACAAGCTTCAACGATAGCGGTTCGCTTAGATTATCGTCTATAAAGAGCTTAGCTTGGTTAAACAATGCGACGCTCGCATGAACGGTTTGTGCAGCCTCGGACTCTTTTGTGTGAGCCGAATGGTTTGGAATAAAAGATAGAAGCAGCGACAAGGCCGTGCTCTGTATCGCCATAGGCGGATAAGAGTAAGGCTCATTAAACATGCCGACTAATGCATTCCATAAAGCGCCCGTTGTATGATTGCTCACATCGGATATAATGGTCTTCTCATGATTCATTAGCAGCTGATAACCGTTAAGGTAATAGTCGCTGCACACTGACTCATCTGGTTCAAACGCGACATAGCATATGGCTAAACCGCTCTCACTTTTGATCTGATGCCAGATTCCAGGTCTAGAAATAAAACTGGTACCCGGTTTTATTTCATATGTCTCGGTGCCTTCAGTATACGTACCATGCCCAGACATCACATAACAGGCCTCCAAGAAGGAGTGCCGATGACGTGCATTGTCATAATGCTCAGGCATGAAGCCCCAAAAATGAATGCGCAAGCTAAGATCTGGCGCACTTAATTGCAGCATTGAGCGGTTGAGCATTGCGTTGGCTCGTTTAAACGAAGTATATATTTCCATGCCCATCTAATATTCACCTACATTACTAATCATTCAGAAACCGTTTTACTTGACTATTGCTATAGTTAAATGGTTCTAGTGTTGCTTCTATAGTATGTGATGATTCGATGATCTGCAAGCGAAAGAGACAATCACTCCGGCCAAGGGAAAGGGAAGTTCATTGCTTTGAAAGGAGTGGTTATTCTAGATGATGTAACAGGAATATGATGGTGATAATCGAAGAATATATAGATTAGCAGTTAGCTTAAAATAGTCATTTACTT
This sequence comes from Paenibacillus marinisediminis, assembly GCF_054343325.1. Lineage (NCBI taxonomy): Bacteria > Bacillati > Bacillota > Bacilli > Caryophanales > Paenibacillaceae > Paenibacillus > Paenibacillus marinisediminis. Next base: position 408,832 of record NZ_JBTGUH010000002.1, on the reverse strand, counting down.
TTATACAAAAACGAATACAATATAAGTGAGTGATTACTCACTTTCATTTGGAGGGGTGAATGCACATGAGCGCTTCAGTGATTGTTTCTGAGGTCAGTAAGCAGTATGGCAAGAAGGAAGTCCTAGTTAATGCGAATCTTACGATTCAACACGGTGAAATATTTGGCATGATCGGCCCATCTGGAGCGGGTAAGACAACGCTCGTTCGCACTATTGTGGGGATGGATAATCCGACGAAAGGAAAAGTGACGGTGTTAGGAACAGATGTACCTAATCTATCTGTTCTGCAAAATGTCGGATACATGGCACAATCCGATGCACTCTATCCTGAGCTCACGGGCAAGGAAAATCTAGACTTCTTCGCATCGCTGTTCCAGCTGTCTCGACAAGAGCAGAAGCAGCGCATCGCTTATGTTGCCAATCTAGTACAATTGACATCTGACCTATCTAAGAAAGTGGAAGCCTATTCCGGAGGGATGAAACGCCGCTTATCATTAGCTATTGCACTCGTGCATGATCCGCAAGTGCTTGTGCTTGATGAACCGACAGTCGGAATGGACCCTGAATTGCGCTTTTCGATCTGGAATGAGCTTGACAGATTGAAGCAAGAGGGGAAGACGATCATTGTAACGACACATGTCATGGATGAAGCTGATAGATGCGACTGTCTTGCCATGGTACGTGAAGGGAAGATCATTACGACTGGATCACCGGCTGAGCTGAAGCTACAGTACGGAATCAACAGCTTGGAAGAAGTATTTATTAAAGCGGGGAGTGAACGGATATGAGAACTCTGGCGCTAATTAAACGGATATGTCAGCAGATGTTGCGTGACAAGCGCACACTCGCACTCATGATGGTTGCTCCGCTGCTTATCTTAACATTAGTATACTTTCTGTTTACAGGTAATTCTTCAGCAAATATTAGGCTGGGTATTGTCAACTCGAATGCAATGATTACCGAGCAATTGCAAGCAATGGATATCGAAGTTGTCGATATCGCTGAGCCGCAGGATGCGGCGGCAGTGATACGAGACAATGATCTAGACGGGATACTACAAATAGACAAAAGCGGAATACGATTAACACTAGAAAATGCGGATCCAAGTGTGTCGAAAGGGCTGCAGATCAAGGTTCAGCAAGCAATGTCTGCGCTCGCTGCCAAGCAGCAGGCCGCTCAAGCTGGTTCTAACTCGGCAGCTTTAACGGACAGTGTGCTGCCTAATGTTGAGATGGCGTATGTATTCGGAAATAAAGATACATCATTCTTTGATGTAGTCAGTCCGGTGCTTGTCGGATTCTTCGTATTCTTCTTCGTATTTCTGATCTCAGGAATATCGCTGCTTCGAGAACGAACAACGGGCACATTGGACCGAATTGTAGCTACACCTATCCGCAGAAGCGAGATCGTGTTGGGTTACTTGTCTGGATACGGAATATTTGCCGTCATTCAAACGGTTATCGTTGTCTTATACGCGACGAAAGTGCTGGATATCGTACTTGTTGGATCCATATGGAACGTGATCCTCATTAATCTATTGTTAGGGCTCGTCGCTTTGTCGCTGGCACTGCTTCTCTCGGCATTTGCGAATACAGAATTTCAGATGGTTCAATTTATCCCGATCGTCGCTATTCCCCAAGTGTTCTTCGCAGGGATATTCCCAGTGGATGGGATGGCGGATTGGCTGCAGGTTATAGCCAGATTTATGCCGATGTATTACGCTGGTGATGCTTTGCAAGGTGTTATGTATAAAGGCGAGGGGATCAGTGATATCAGCGGGGACCTGCTCATACTTGTCGGATTCGCAGCATTGTTTATCATCATGAACATCTTGGCCTTGAAGAAATACCGCAAGATATAAAGCACTAGATCGAAAACGCCTAAGGATGAGCTCCTTAGGCGTTTATGTTGTTATATGATAGATAGGCTAAGGGGTTAATCCTTTGATTAGAAATGTAATCGTGGCATCAAGCTCCGACTTGTCGTCCCATGCATCACTCGAACCAACAGGTAAGAAGGTACGGGTCAATATATATCCTCCAATGACAGATATCATCATTCTAATTATGGTATCTGTCGGTAGTTGAACGATTTGACCTTCCCGCTTAAAATGTTCAACAATAGATGAAACTTGATTCTTAACCAGTGTCACGACTAACTCTTGCAGCTGTGATTGAAGATCAGGCTGAAACGGAAGCTCCTGTATGACAATCTTAAACAATTTCTTATTCTGAAGGGCGAATTCGACTCGATTCTCAGTAAAGGATCTCACAAATTGCTCGAAATTCGTATATTCCGTCTTCAGCACATCACGAAACTCGCGCATCACGAATGGAGTGATCAGCTTGACGATAGTTGGAGTAATAATCGTCAAGAGTAGATCTTTCTTCGTCTTATAGTGACGAAATATCGTGCCTTCCGCTACGCCTGCGCGTTGAGCGATTTCGCTGGTAGAGGATGCCGCATACCCTTTTTCAGAAAATATTTCGATTGCGGCCTTTACGATATTCGCCTGCTTCTCCGTCATCTTGGTTTCGTTCTTGTTCAGCATTTCGTCAATCCATGGCTCGTTCTGATCTGTCAAGCAGCTCAACTCCTAACACAGTACATATGAAGTGTTCTACTTGATACTATAGCACTTTCACTGACAGACTTCCAAAAATGTTGATTCTGGAATAGCTTGGCAGAAGGTAAAAACTGATGTTGAACGTTTATTATCTGTTTATTATCTATAGATATTTCCATGAAAAGGGTAGACACATTTTTGAACTAATGAGATGCTAGACATGTAATTATTCTAATCGACATGTTACAGCAGAAAGGAGCAGGCTATGTACAAGAAGTTGATATCACTCGTGTTAATGTTCGTCATTCTTGTTCCACTCACGCCGGAAGCACAAGCAGCTAGCCCAACGCTTGAAGCTCCATCCAATCTCAAGGTTCAGCTGTTTCAAGATGCAGACAGTATGCCAATCTTTCATCTTACATGGGATAATCCGCAGAGCGTGAAAGCTCAACTGCTGGAAGCGCAAGCTAATGACGGCAAGTATACGATGGTAGTTCATGTTGACTATTCTTATAAAGGAAAGCCCTATATTTCAGAGAAACGCGCGCTAAACGAGTGGGGAGCAGGACAAGCCGCAGAAACAACAACTGCGAAATTCAAGCCGGAAGCCGTCGCCGGAGATCATTTTAAAGCGACTGATTATACATTTCGAGTATTCTATGTGATGTATTCAAACGAAACGAATGAATATACCGCATCTCCATTCTCGAATACCGTTTCGTTTAAGCCGGTTAACTATAGTCATGTCAGCAACTGGGCTGTACACGAAGTAAAGAGAGCTGAGAAGTATGGACTGATTACAGAATCGATAAAGGATAATTTGAATTCTCCGATTACACGCGAGGAGTTCGCAGAGCTTGCCGCAAGATTATATGAAGTGTATATGAACAAGCCGGTAACGCCTGCTCCAGCTGGAACATTTATCGATACGAACAATTCAGAAGTGCTGAAGGCTTATAAGCTAGGTATCATAAATGGGATCGGAAATAACAAGTTTGAACCTAATGGATTAACGAATCGCGAGCAGGTGGCAACCATGCTGAGCCGGGCGATTCAAGTTATGGCACCTAACGCTGATTACTCTACGGCCGGCGCGCCGGAGTTTGCAGACGATGATAAGATCGCACCATACTTCATTAATAATGTTAAATATATGGCAAAGCATGAATATGTGAAAGGAATGGATGGCCATTTTGATCCTCAGGGGAACTGTACTCGTGAAATGGCGGTTTTGATCGCAGTTCGAATATATGAAGCCCATAAGAAATAAATAAGAGGATTGCATATTGAATTCAAGTATATCGAGAGGACAGCGAGAGATTGCTGTCCTTTCGCCATATATATGTACTGCTTGCTCTAATGATTAGAAGCGCTTGGGTTATAAGCCACTCCATCTATCATTAAGAGACAATCTGAATCTATAAATTGCGTTGTTGATGTCATCCTTGCAGGAAACTGATCAGCAGCAAAGTAATCGTAGAATACCTTTTCCATTTCAGGTAGATCGTTAATGTTCTTGAGGTAAACATTTACCTTGACTAACTGATCTAATGATGTGCCGCATTTATGCAGCGTTTCTCTCAAATGTTCGAAGGTATGATGTATTTGCTGTGTGAAGCTCTCCCCAAACCCTCGATGCAAACCGAGAAATACGTAATCCCCTGCTTCAACTGCTGATGAATAGCTGAACGGAGTTGGAATTCTGTTCACCATAACGTTTCCCCCTAGATGAAGTGTTTTGACGTACTCATGTAGATCAAAAATAGTATAGAACATATGTTCTTGTTTGTCGATGTGCCTATTCGAATACTAGATCATTATCAAGAAAATGATTTTGGTGTTAAAATATGGTATAAAGTGGGTGTGCAGGATGATCGATTGTTTAGGCTTATGAAGATGAACAGCCAAGGGGAAGTCTAGATGACCATGCATCAGTTCCCATTGGCTGTAGCCGCTTTAGATTCGTTTTATACTTTCGATAATGATGCCGTGCTTATGTCGTGTTGAACCGCTAACCTTTATCGGGACGCTCGTTCTACCAGACATGAGATGCCGATGTCCATCTGCGAATCGAGTGAACACACGGAAGCGGTGGAAGTGTCTAGCACCCTGCCCATTAATCGCTGGGCCCGTGATACCAGAGAAAAAATGCCGGTGTCTAAGAGCGATCTGTGTGAAACCATCGAACGTGTGTCGATGTGTTCCAATACCTTGTATGAAGCGTTTTGTAAAATTGTCAAAGCGATGACGATGTCCGAAGTTAAACGAAGTGTTGCCGCTCATTCGGTGCTGGAAACGATTCGTGCGGAATGTGGAGCTCTCCCTCATACCTGAGCTAAGCTTCTTAGAGCTAGCTGATTTATGGGATCTGTTCTTCAATACGAACCCTCCTAAACAATCTATTCATCAGGATATTGTACTACTAAGGCATCTGATTGGTAACGGCATTCGCACAGAATGGGCTATACGGTAGTCTGCATATAATTAAAATCAACTACAAGTGAAATGGAAGGAGAATTATGTGATGCCGCAGATCTCAGATGAATCGACCGCTATTGCAAGTCAATTTAATGGATTTAATAGGGTTAAGTATTCCACTGAAACACAACAGCGGTTGTATAAGCGCACCCTGTTTATAGTTGTTATATCTCAAATATTCGGCGGAGCGGGACTAGCTGCAGGAATTACGGTAGGTGCGCTTCTTGCACAGGATATGTTGGGCACCGATCGATATGCGGGAGTTCCAATCGCTCTGCTGACGCTGGGTTCAGCATTGACCGCGCTGTTGGTAGGGCGATTCTCTCAGCGCCATGGTCGCCGTCTAGGACTTGCAGCAGGATTCTTCGCTGGCTGGATCGGTGCAATCGGAATCATAATATCCGCTCTAGCCGATAATATTGTATTGTTGTTTACCTCACTGTTAATCTATGGCGCAGGTTCTGCTACTAACTTGCAAGCACGTTATGCAGGTACCGACTTAGCGAATTCGAAGCAGAGAGCGACTGCGGTCAGCATTGCCATGGTATCCACTACATTCGGTGCAGTTGCAGGTCCGAACTTAGTAGGAGTAATGGGGCAGTTTGCTCTGTCTATTGGCGTACCTGCATTAGCTGGACCTTTCCTGCTGGCATGCGCTGCTTACATCCTCGCAGGAACCGTATTATTTGTATTTCTGCGCCCAGATCCTCTCATTGTTGCGAAAGAGTTGGCGAAAGAGCAGAGCATGGGTCCGAGTGAGTTAAGTACATCGAACCCCAGCACACCTTCGCTTGCTGTTAATAAACGTGGAACCATTGTAGGTGCTACGATTATGGTATTAAGCCAGATCGTGATGACCTCTATTATGACAATGACACCTGTACATATGAGACATTATGGTCATGGACTAGGAGCGGTCGGAATGGTAATCGGCATTCATGTCGGGGCCATGTATCTTCCATCGCTTGTGACGGGAATGCTCGTTGATAAGATCGGGCGTACAGCAATGGCGGTGGCATCTGGTGTAACTCTATTAGCTGCTGGCGTCGTTTCTGCTGTCGCCGGCGATTCCTTGCCTATGCTCATCACCGCGCTCGCTCTGCTTGGACTGGGATGGAACTTTGGATTGATAAGCGGAACAGCGCTTATTGTTGATGCTACTCCGCCGTCCACGCGCGCTAAGACACAGGGGAGTGTAGATGTATTGATCGCGTTGGCCGGGGCTTCTGGAGGCATGCTCTCTGGGATGGTGGCGGCACAGACGAGCTATGCAGCCCTTTCGCTTGGCGGCGGATTTCTTGCGCTGCTGCTCATACCTGTTTTAGTGTGGTCACGCAGGGATGCACAATAGTGGCAGGGGGCGTATATGTTTGTTCGCTGGTTAGTGGTTGCGGACACACAGGCCGCTATTTGAGCAAAAGTGGGCTGTTTTGCTGGCTTAGCGGACCGTGGTTCCGCTATTTGCACAATATTCGCCGAAAATGGCATGTTTTCAGGTGAATAAGGTCTCCTGTGTCCGCGAAACACGCGAAACCCCTCGTTTTTGCGGAAATAAGGGCTGTACGGTCCGTATAGCGTCGCGTTGAAGGCGAAAGCGGCTAAGTAAACAGAAGATAGTGGTTGCGGACACACAGGCCGCTATTTGAGCAAAAGCGGGCTATTTCGATGGCTTAGCGGACCGTGGTTCCGCTATTTGCACAATATTCGCTGAAAATGGCATGTTTTCAAGCAAATAAGGTCCCCTGTGTCCGCGAAACACGCGAAACCCCTCGTTTTTGCGGAAATAAGGGCTGTACGGTCCGTATAGCGTCGCGTTGAAGGCGAAAGCGGCTAAGTAAACAGAAGATAGTGGTTGCGGACACACAGGCCGCTATTTGAGCAAAAGCGGGCAATTTCGATGGCTTAGCGGACCGTGGTTCCGCTATTTGCACAATATTCGCCGAAAATGGTATGTTTTCAGGCGAATAAGGTTCCCTGTGTCCGCAAAACGCGCAAAACCCCTCGTTTTTGCGGAAATAAGGGCTGTACGGTCCGCTGCGCGGCGCGTCGAACGCGAATCAAAAAAGTCCTCTCCCACACGATCTTGATCGTTGGGAGAGGACTTTTTAATTACTCTTTAACTGCGCCAATGACAATCCCCTTCACGAAGAAGCGCTGCAGGAAAGGGTAGACGAGCAGAATCGGAAGCGCGCCGATAAAGATCTGTGAGGCGCGAATCGTACGCTGCGACAAGTTAGCGACCAATTCAGGGTCCATCTGCGTCATATCCTGCTTCACGATGATCGTTTGCATAAAGCTTGCAAGCGGCATCTTGTCGGTGTCGCGAATGTAGATGATGCCGTCGAAGTAGGAGTTCCAATGAGTGACCATAACGAACAGAGATATCGTCGCAATGGCCGGCAATGACACGGGCAAGTATATATTGATAAACGTGCGGAAGTGTCCCGCCCCGTCGATGAGCGCCGCTTCTTCGAGCTCTTTCGGAATGCCGCGGAAGAAGTTGAGAAGCAGGATGATGTTATAGACGGATACTAAGCCTGGCAGGATAAGGGCCAATAGCGTATTCATCAACCCGAGCTTCAAGATGAGAATATAGCTTGGAATCAGGCCGCCGCTGAACAGCATTGTCACGACAAAGTACCATAAGTAGATATTGCGCCCACGAAAGACGCGAGTTTCTTTGGATAGAGCGTAAGCTGCGACGGTGTTCACGATCAAGGCGAGCGTTGTTCCCAATACCGTTCGCTGCACGGATACCCACAAGGACGTAAGAAAATGCTCGTTGCTAAACGTTTTCACGTATGCTTCAAAGTTTAATCCCATCGGCCAAAAGGTGACAAGTCCGGCATTTGCAGGAGCTGTATCGCTCAATGAGACCATCAGCAGGTGATATAGCGGCAATACGCAAAGTATCGAAAGTATGGATAAGAACACATAATTGGCGATGCTAAATATTCGATAGGGCAGTGTTTTATGATACACAAGTTGTCCCCCTTTCTAGAAGATCCGGTATCCTGCAAATTTGTAGGCTAGCCGATAGGATACAATGATTAAGATAAGACTGATCATCGATTTAAATAAGCTGACAGCAGTAGAGAAGCTGAACTGACCGCCTAGCAAACCTTGGCGGTAGACGAACGTATCGATAATATCCGCCTGCTGATAGATTAGTGGGTTGTACAAGTTAAAGATCTGATCGAAGTTCGCGTTCAATACATTGCCTAGCGCTAAAGTAGCAACCACGATAACGATAGGCAAAACAGTAGGAATTGTAATGTGTGTCGTTTGCTTCCATCGACTTGCGCCGTCTACTTCAGCTGCTTCGTACAGAGCGGGGTTAACATTTGTTAATGCCGCTAAAAAAATGATTGCATTGAAGCCGAACTCCTTCCACACATCACTGAATATGACCGTAAATCGGAACCAATCGCCATCCATTAAAAACGGAATAGGTTTAGTGCCGAACAGAGTGACGACAAATTGATTAATTAATCCTGTCGAAGAAAGCATATCGATCAATATTCCCGCGAGAATAACCCATGATAGAAAGTGCGGCAGATAGACGAATGTCTGAACGGAACGCTTAAATCCCATATGGCGGACTTCATTTAATAATAAGGCGAATACAAACGGGATGATTAAATTCAACACGATCTTCGAACATGCAAAGAACAGCGTATTCATCGTAATTTGCATAAAGTATTCATTTTCAAACATATAACGAAAATGCTTCAGTCCAACCCACGGAGAGCCCGTTACTCCTAGATTGGCCTTATATTCCTGAAACGCTATGATGATGCCTGTCATCGGAATATACGAAAAGATAAAGACCATGATAACCGCTGGCAGCACCATAAAATGCAAGGTCCAAGGCTGCTTTATGCCGGTTGACTTTCTTGACTTCGGCTTGTTGGTGCGAGCTGCTTGCTGTAAGGGTTCTACTCTCATAATGCTCTCCCGTCCTCCAAAAATGGTTTGTGCATAGCTGGAATCTTTGTTATATATAGTATCAAGCACACTTGCCTCGGGACTATATGACATTGTTAGGATTGATATGGTTTTGTAGAGAACATCATCTGGGGGGACAATTAATGGGGTTAAGTAATGGGATTGGATTGGTGCGTAGAAAAGCAAGCGCGAAGTTTAGTTTGTCAGCGAAAATGAACTGTTTAATCTTACTATTATTTGTTCCGATAATTATTATGTACTCCTATTCCAACGATGTAGCCTTCAACGTAGTCAGTAAAGAGCTTCAGATGTCGAATGCTAGACAGTTGGCTTTTCTATCAAATCAGATCGATTCTCGCATTAACCAAATGATGGACTTTACCATTACATTTTCACGAGATCCGAACGTACAGAAATTCAATGGCTTAGCGCTATGGGAAGATCGCTATGACCGCATGCAGACTAGATATGTCATTCAAGAGAAGATGAGGCTGCAGTCAGGGATCACAAGCATATGGCCTGCAAAATACACGGTGTATTCTCAGCAGAATAAAGAGATGGTCTCTAACGCAAACGACGCTAGGGCATATGATGAGGAATATTTAAAACAGAATATGAGCGGAAAATGGACATACGGTGACGGCACCAGCATCGCTGCTGATCAGAAGAAAGATTTCTATTGGTTCTATAGCGACTCAACTGGACAGCAAGGTACGCTGACTGGGAGTAACCTCGTCGTCTCCGCTCGCTTCGGACACGAAAACATTCAAAACATGCTGGATACTTATAAAGCTGGGGGACAGGGGGATCCTTTTTTTTATCATAAAGGAGAAAGCTTAATTACGAACCGTACCGCGGACAATGTGCTGATGAATGAAGTTCAGCAATACTTGGATACCAAAACTCTTGAAAATACGACACAGCAGATCGCTCAATTGAATGGCAAGGATTATCTGGTAATGTCGAACAAGTCTCCATATCTGAATTGGCATTTGGTTGATGTAGTGCCGTTAGACCGAGTATTAGGGCCGATTGAATTTAGCCGCAATCTGTTCTATGTTTCGCTGGGGCTATTATTTGCAGTGGGTTTATCTGTGTCTTTTCTGTTGTACCGCAACGTCCAGCGTCCGATCCAGAAGCTGATCCATGGATTGAAGCGAGTTCAGCGGGGAGATTATTCTGTTCGGATCAGTTCTAACGACAATAACGAATTTACGTTTTTGTTTAGGCGCTTTAATGATATGTCTCGTCAGATTCAGGACTTAATAGAGAACGTGCTTACTGAGAAGCTAAGAGCTCGCGAGGCGACTTTAAAGCAGCTGCAGGCGCAGATTAATCCGCATTTTCTGTATAACTGTCTCGGCTATATTATCAATATGGCTCAGATGAAGGATGAAGAAGCGGTCGTCTCAATGGCTTATAATCTCAGCGCTTACTATCGATACACGACTCGGATGGAACAGCAGTCGGCCGTCCTGAAGGATGAAGTTCAGCTGCTCGTTAACTATCTCGATATACAGAAGCTTCGCAATGGGCGGATTCATTATCATATCGATATACCGGAAGAAATGCTGGTTCAGCGTGTACCTCGCTTGCTGCTGCAGCCGATCGTAGAGAATGCTGTCATTCATGGCGTAGGGAAATCTTATACCGCAGGGGAAATTCGGATTAGTGGCGAGATGTCAAGCGGCTTCTGTCGAATCTATGTCGATGACGACGGTCCTGGCTTAGAGCCGGACATGCTGGATGCATTGAATCACAAGATGCATGAGTCGCTGCAGGAAGAGATGGGCTGCGGATTATGGAATACGAATCAACGGTTGATGCACCAATTTGGAGAGAATTCCAATTTGACATTCAAGAAATCAGCCTGTGGAGGATTTCGTACAGAGATTGTCTGGGAGATAGCCGCTGAGGAGCAGCAGAGTCAGCACACAACCACACCAGGAGGTAAGACAATTGCAGTTAATTATCGTTGATGATGAACCACATTGGGTAGATAACTTATCCATGCATAAGCCTTGGCACACTCTAGGCATTGACCTTGTACATAAAGCCTATTCCGCGCAGGAAGCGCTGCGAATCATTGAAACTTATCCGATTGATATTGTCATCTCGGATATTCTGATGCCCGAGATGACGGGAATTGAGCTGATCGAACACATTCGGCTGCGGGATCGTAGAATCAAGTTTATCATCCTATCCGGTCATTCGGACTTTGAATACGCGAAGAAGGCGCTTCACCATCAAGCGGTGGATTATCTATTAAAGCCGCCGATGGATAATGAATTGTTCGATGCGGTTAGGACGGCGATCGAGCAGTTAAATGTTGAATGGGAAAGCGTCAGCTCGCTGGAACGTACCCAATATACGATAAGAGAAAATCTGCCGCTGCTGCGCGGTCAGCTTCTACTGGACGCGCTACATGGTCATTGGATATCGAAAGACGAATGGAATCGTAAGCTAATGACGTACGGGCTGCCATTTCATGACGGAGATTGCGCATTAATGCTCGTTCGTATGGAGGGTGAATTCGAGCCGTATAAACAAAACGGACAGCAGTTGTTGGAATATGCCATTATCAATATGGCTCAAGAAATTATGGGGGAGTTCATGGAGGTATGGGGCGTTAGAGAGGAACATGGCTATCTTGTATTTGCGCTGCAGATGAAGCGGGAGCATGCTGATATAGGACAAGAGGCGCTGTTGGAGAAGCTTGCATTGCAACTTCAGTACAAAGTGAAGCAGTTTCTGAAGGGCTCGCTCTCGATCGTAACGACAGAGAGCTTTCCGTTGTCCGAGCAATTATCGGATCAGTACCGTCAAGCCATTGCGTATTTCCTGCAGATTGTAGGTGATGAAAAGGAATTCATCATCAAGGTAGGTGATAAGAAGCACCATGATGCCAATGGATCGTTGGACGAGCTCTATATGCCGCCGTTACTGATGAATCTGCTGGAAGCAGGACGATGGGAGGCAGCGGAAGAGAAGCTTATCGCCGTATGCGCGGAACTGGATATGAAATGGCATGATTCCTTGGAGCATTGTATGGAAGCGGGATACGTCATCGCATCCTCTTATACCAATCTTGCTCATCGAAACGGCTATACATTAGCCAAATTGCTAGGGCCTAATATGGAACAGATGCTGAGCGGAGAAGCATTCTCCTCCATTAGCAAGCTGCGCAAGTGGGCGATTAGCGCTCTAACTAAGCTGAGAGAGGGAACCTCGAATGAAGTGAAGGACATCCGCTCTCAGTATGTGAAGAAGATTCAAGCCTACGCGGAGGATAATCTGCATCGGGATGTATCACTGCGCACTTTGGCAGACCATGTCAACCTCCATCCTACACATTTGTCGAAGATCTATAAGATCGAAACTGGCGAGGGCATCAGCGAATACGTATACAGGCTTCGGATGGAGCGCGCTTGCCATATGTTGAAGACGACGGAGAAGAAAGTGTATGAGATCAGCTTAGACATCGGATATCTCGACCCAGCTTACTTCATTAAGGTGTTTAAACGACAATTTGGCATAACGCCGCAGGAATATCGTGAAGGAAATGAACACCATAACAGAGTAATATGAAAACTAATATTGTCATATAGATGACATTCCCATTAGTTGATAAAGTTACCTGTGTAAACATCACACTCTGTAGGGGGAAGTGTTCATGGGAAAATTCAAAAAGTCATTGCTCCTGCTTCTCGTCATGACACTCGTCTTTATCACAGCTTGCAGCGGTAAGTCCGGAGATACTGCCAAGCCTGAAGATAACGCGAAGCCGAGCACACCAGAAGTTGTTGATTCCAATGCGATTGATACGGTCTTCTCGAGAGGCAAGTACGATCCGCCCATCGAGTTCAGCTCTGTGTTAATGCCTACCAAGCATGTCAAAGGCGATACGAACGAGAACAACGTTCATGATCGCTGGATGCTGGAAACACTGGGTATGAAACATAAAGATACGTGGTATCCTGCAGGCGACGAGCAGTACAGACAGAAGCTTCAGCTTGCAATTACTTCTGGCGAGAAGCTGCCTGACTTTGTATTTGTGCCCACCGATGCCGTGCTGACCAACCAATTGATCGATTCCGGTCAGTTTATCGCAATTGACGAGCTGTTTGACAAGTATGCCAATGATATATGGAAAGGCCATACGGAGAAGAATCCGGAACTATGGTATCCATTTACACGGGACGGCAAGAGATACAATCTACCTATCATGGAATATACCGATAATGACGACACCATCCTATGGCTTCGTGAAGATTGGATGGAGAAGTTGAATCTGCAAGCTCCGAAAACGATAGCAGACTTAGAAGTGATCATGGATAAGTTCAAGAATGAGAATCCAGATGGCTTGGCTCCGGATAAAGTGTATCCACTTGCCATCTCCTTGAAAGGCAATACCAACACTTGGATGGGCGGGCTGGATTGGCTGTTCGGCGCATACGGCACTATCCAAGAGCAATGGAACAAGGATGCCAATGGCAATCTTGAATATGGTTCCGTTCATCCTGGATCAAAGCAAGCGCTTGCGAAGCTGAAAGAATGGATGGATAAAGGCTATATTCATACTGATTCCGCACTATGGGATGAAGGCAAGTCCGCTGAGATCTGGACGAGAGGCGAAGCGGGTATTCTGCCTGGAGCGAACTGGGTTCCAGACTGGCCTGCTCCAGACTTATTGAAGAACGTGCCAGGCGCCAAGTATAAAGCATATCCTGTGCCTGCTGGTCCTGACGGATTGATGGGTACGAAGTGGCAGAATTCCGGTGTCAACCGAAGCTATATGATCAACAAGGATGCGAAGCATCCAGAAGCGCTCATTCTCTATTATAACTATATGTTGGAAAACTTGGCGAACCCTCAAGTGGGAAGCCCATTTGAGCACGGATTTGCTAAAGGCTATGACTGGGATATCGTCGATGGCCAGCCTACGAGTGATAAAGACAAGATTCCGGATTTCTTTGACAAATTCAATTATTTGACGGGTCCTGCGCGTATTCCGGATCTTTATATGAAGACATTGGTTAAGCTTGCTGACGGTCAGAAACCAGAAACTCCTTATGAGAAGCAATTGTCTGAATTCCGCAAGCCTGAAAACTGGTACGCCGCAAAAGTGGTTATGTCGCAAATGGATATCCGCAAGCAGAACTACTTTACGGGAGCAGCAACGCCGACGATGATCGCGAAGTGGAACCTTCTTCGTCAGTCCGAAATGGAAACATTCAATAAGATCATATACGGTAAACTTCCAGTTGATGCGTTTGACCAATTCGTAGCAAGCTGGAAATCGAATGGTGGAGACGAAGTTACGAAGGAAGTCAACGATTGGTTCAAATCCGTATCTAAATAATCCATTATTCTTGAAATGAACATGCAAATGGGGCTTCCGCTAGTCATGATGATGACGAATGCGGTTGCCCCATTTTGCGTATAAGCCAGCTATTGAAACATTTGCGGAAACTGCTTAATGATCGCATCAGACAGCATTTCCGCCATCATCAGTGCTTCCATCTCAATCTGATCGTACAGTTTTATACTTGTTTTATAATCCTTTTTCAGCATGGAAACAGCTTCTGACTTCGTCAAGGCAAGATGATTATAGAACATCTTTTTGAATTGCTCTTGATCTAAGTACGGCATTATACTGCCTAAGAACTGGACGATCTCGTCAGCGTTCGCATACCATTTCTTCTCTATTTCCGCCGCTTTTTGCATATCTCCGGCTTTCGCCGCTTTAACAAGATCGGCTGCAAGGACTAAGTGATCATTCATTAATTTAGCATATTGTGCCGCTGCTTGCTCCCCATAGTAAGGCTTTAATGAATTGCCGGAATCCGTAGCGTTCTGCAGTAGTCGTGCGATCGAAGCTTCCAGATCAGGCAATCCAAATACGATGCTCATAATGACCATTCGTGTCCATTCCACATGCTGATTCCACAATAAACGCATATAAGCTCTGAAGTCGCACTGCGATTTTGTCATGGATACTGAGCCTGAGTTGCGGGGCAAGGTGAAAGATTCCTCATGAAGTACAACCGGGTAAGCAGAGTGCGCACAGTAGTGCACATCCTCACGATTGTAGGCGGTATCCCATCCTGGATGTGGGGCATTTACATATGGATTGTAGTGCTGTGAGTAAGGTTGGTATTGTTCGACCTGATAAGGAGCATAGAATGTACCGGTAAACGGTTGAGTATACATAATGCTTCTCTCCTTTATAACAATGTACATCATTATATGGGGAGATCGCCTATTGTGATTATGAATGTTTATATGCAAGTAATTAGCAGTTGAAATCGCTTGATACCTATCGGAGAATAATTCGTCTATAAATAGTAAAAATAGAGATAAATTCCAATACTTGAATTAGAATAGACAAAGATTAGTCCTATCATTCGAAATCGAGGTATGCAAGTGCGATCCGCTTTTCGCCTCAGATTACTCTCCATCTCTCCTTTCTAAATAACACATCTGACCACTAGAACCAGCATAGCAAACGTCTATTGGAATAAGACTTCTATATCAGACCTTCACTAATACGCAAACGCTTTCAGTAGCTCAAATAAAACATTTAATGGAAGTTTATGTGATAGAAGCATAAGTCGATGATTCGTTGGAGGAGGTGAAAGCTCTTCAGTATGCTGCAGCACTAACACATCTATTTCGTTCAGTAGAGTAGAAAGAGTATTCCATTAAAGGAGGCGTCTCGATTGAAAAATGTAACTAAAAAATCGTTCGTGCTGTTAGTCTCTGCTATCATGCTGTTCTCAATTCTTGCAGGCTGTTCGGGCTCTAGTTCCAGCACCAATGGCAGTGAAGCGAAGTCTGATACTTCAAGCAATTCAGGCACGACTGGCAGCACGACAACACCAGAGAAGAAGGAAGAGCCAAAAGAAAAGGTAGTAATCAACTTCTGGCATACATACACAGATGCCGATGCGGGTCCGATCAACCATGTGGTTGAGAGCTTTAATAAGAGCCAAGATAAAATAGAAGTAAAGATTCTTGGCAATCAAGATCCAACGAAGCAGCTGACAGCTATTTCAGGCGGAGCGTCGCCTGATGTTGTTATGACGTATTGGAACAATATTGGACCGTGGGCGACTGCAGGTGCGGCGCTTGATCTGTCCGATTATATCGCGAAAGACAAGTTTGACGTGACTACTATGATTCCTGCGGCTATGGAACGTATGCAGATTAACAACAAGTATTACGGTATGCCGTTCACGATGAGTATGGCTAATACACTGTTGTACAACAAGAAGTTGTTCGAAGAAGCAGGGATTACTGCACCTCCAGAAACGTTGGAGCAGATGTTTGAATATGCCAAGAAGCTCACGAAGAAGGATGATAGCGGCACTATTACACAGATCGGCTTCATCCCAGACTACCCTTGGATTGATAATGTGTTCTGGCCAGCTATCTTCGGCGGCTCTTGGTTTGATGAGAGCACTGGCAAAGTCACGCCGAATGCTGAAGCTAATGTGAAATCAATTGCTTACCAGCGTTCGTTCTACGATGAGTTCGGTCGTGATCAAATCGACAAATTCAAGTCGGGAATGGGGAAGCGCGGTACTCCACAAGACCCGCTCTTAACAGGTCAGCTAGCAATGTTCATCGGCTGGGAGTATCACTTTAAAGAAGAGCGCAAGGAAAACGGTACAATAGGTTCAGCGCCGTTCCCATATCCAGAAGCCAATCCTGAATTAAAAGGCTCCGGCATGGTTTCGCCTCGCGCGATCTTTATTCCAGCGAAGGCTAAGCAAGCGGATGCCGCATGGGAATTCGTCAAGTATATGATGTCAGCTGATGCTCAGGTGCAATTCGCGCTCGAAGCAAAGGTTATTCCAACGCTGAAGCCAGCTCTTGACGACGCTCGCCTGAAGGTTGAAGACAACAAATTGATGTGGCCGTACTTTGAAGCAGCTAAGAGTGAGAATCTGAAAGGCTTCCCGAACAGTGCGTACATTAATGAATATTTGCAATCGCTATCCGAAGAAACAGAGAAGGCGTTGAAAGGCACGCAAACTCCGCAAGAGGCCATGGATAAGGTAGCGGCGAAGATTCAGCTTCTCGTAGATAAGAAGTAATAAGCTTCAAAGCAAACGAGTGGATCGGTTCGTACGATCCACTTGTTTACATCAAGAAAGGGGGCGGAATGATGAAGGACACCAATAGCAATGCTGTCGGCGTACGCAAACGAGAACGTAAAACGCTGCTCATCGGTTTATTGTTCACGGGTCCATGGATTATCGGATTCCTTGTATTTCAACTGTATCCAATTCTTGCTTCTCTGTACTACAGCATGACGGAATACAATTTGTTCTCGCCACCCAAGTGGGTAGGGTTCGAGAACTATAAGAATTTGTTTCAAGACGATAAGTTTTACCTGTCTATGTATAACACGCTATATATAACGGTGCTTGGCGTTATTCCTCATATGGCGTTTGCGCTGTTGATGGCTTTATTACTGAACGCCAAGGTGAAGGGTCAAAGCATCTATCGTACCATTTATTTTCTGCCGACATTAGTTCCAGCGGTTGCCGGCTCTTTGCTATGGATGTGGATCTTGAATTCACAGTACGGACTTGTCAATATGTTCCTATCGTATATTGGTATTACCGGACCGAATTGGCTCATCTCGCCGGATTGGACGAAACCTTCTATCATTATGATGGGCTTCTGGGGAACAGGCACAATAACAGTTATGTACTTAGCTGCACTTCAAGAGGTGCCGAAAGTCTTTTACGAGGCTGCTGAGATCGACGGTGCCAGCAAACTGCGGCAGTTCTGGAGCATTACGCTGCCGGCAATCTCACCGATGACACTATTTCAACTCATTATCTTATTAATCGCTTCATTTCAATACTTCACAGAAGGCATGGTGTTTGCTGAAGCGTCACAATCAACCGGCGGGCCGGAGAACTCACTCTTGTTCTACTCGATCTATCTGTACCAGCAGGCCTTCTCATTCCTCAACATGGGCTATGCGTCTGCGATGGCCTGGATTCTGTTTGCCGTCGTGATGTCGCTATCGTTAATTATATTTAAGACTTCAGCACGATGGGTTTACTACGGAGGTGAAAAGTGATGTCTGAAGCAGTGCTTACAACCAAGATCACATTCGCCAAAAAAAGACGGTCAGCTAAACAAATTACGGCATCCATACTTAAGCACCTCATACTCTGTATAGCAGGAATCAGCTTCCTAGGGCCGTTCTTCTATTTACTGTTAACCTCCGTGAAATCCATCGACGATATATTTGCAGTACCATTTGTATGGTGGCCTGACCAAGTGTACTGGTCGAACTACTCTAACGCGGTCAACGCGATACCGTTTCTTCAATACACCTTAAATACACTTTTCATCGCGTTGATGTGCGTATTGGGTGAACTGTTTGCCGCTCCTTTAGCAGCTTATGGATTAGCTCGAGTACCATTCAAAGGCCGCAATGTACTGTTCATGATAATGATGGGGACGATCATGCTGCCGTCACAATCTACGATGGTGCCGCTTTATGTGCTCTACAACAAGCTGAATCTGGTCAATACGTTTTGGCCACTCATACTGCCAGCCTTTTTCGGAGCCGCCTATTATATTTTTTTACTTCGTCAATTTTTTATGGGAATACCGCATGAAATTACGGAATCTGCTAAGATCGATGGTGCTTCTGAGTTTCGCATTTATTGGCAGATGATACTGCCTTTGTCGAGGCCAGCGCTCTTTACTGTGGGGCTGCTCGTATTTCTGTTCTCATGGAAGGACTACCAGATGCCGCTCATATACTTAAATGACCCTGCTAAATGGACATTGTCTGTAGGGCTTAAAGCATTTATCGGCGAGTATCAGATTGAATGGGGGATGCTGATGGCTGCGGCAGCACTGTTTACGATCCCGATCGTCATTCTCTATTTCTTCGTGCAACGAGTGTTTATTCAGGGCATTACTTTGACAGGTACAAAATAATAGCTATTTACAGGTTGAAGGAGATGATCGTGATGAAGCAGCTAGTTTCTTCAGTTATTCGTGAAATGAGACCTTACTTTGACAACTTATTAAGAAATGACCCTGAAACGGGCTCGCTCTACATTGTTGATGAAGAGTTAGGCGACCGGGCAAGCTGCGGCACGACGGGGTTAACGGCTTGCATCTATTCCGCAGACGGGTTGCTGCATGGAGGAGACGGCTTCGAGATCGCTCACCAGTTGATGAAGGAAGTTAGACGCCGTCAACTCTCAAGCGGAGCGTTTGGCCAGCCGTTCTACGTGAAAAAGGGCGATCCTGTTACGGTCGATATCGCGGAGATCGGGGCAGTGGCGAACAGCTTATATCATGTTTACAAGATAACGGGCTGCGAGGATGCAAAGGAAAGCTTAATTCACTCGGTTGAATACTTGCTGACACAGGTTGCCAAGCAGAATCCAGCTGTCATCCTAAAGCGTCCGGGCGAAAACTTTGATGTGCTGAATGGCGATATGTATGCGGCTCATGCGTTCGCGAGAGCGTACCAATTATCGGGCAATCCCGAGTATCTAGAGAAGGTCAATCAGGTGTTTAAGCATCTCATAAACCGATTCGGTAAAAACACCCCGGGCTGGTGGCCTTATATTGAGAATTGGGATGGCACAGTCGTTATGGGGAACAGCGTTATGTATCAGGCTACGATCATCGCATTTGCCCATACTGCGCTGCCATTGTTGTCGAAAGAACTGAGAGAGGAGTGGAGCCGTGTCTCAGATGAGGCGCTGGACACAATACTGACAGCGATACGCAATCCGCCAAACGATGAGACAGAAGCGCCGTGGTGGGCAAGAGATTGGGATAACGGTTGGGAGCTGCACATGTGCTTATCGCGTGACTCCGCAGACCCAGATATTCAGGAAAGAGGCAAAAACCGTTTTCGTGAAGTGGCTTCAATGATTCAGGAACAAGGGATTTCATTGTTCAACCCGATCGTGAAAAATGATGATCCTGATCGAACACCGGTTTCGACGACATTCCGCAAAGCTTCCGGATTCGCTGCAGTTGTCTCCTATCTGCTCCTAGATGACTGGCAATACGAGACCGCTGATACTCATGCTTAGATAAGGAGCGTGTACATGATGAAGCAAATTGTCGTTAAACAGCATCAAGCAGTATTAGAGGAAACAGATGCTCCATTTTTGGCTGATCATCATCCTCTTCGTGTGCTTGTGAAAATAAAATATTCTTGCATCAGTCCTGGAACAGAGCTTAATCTCATCCATCACTCAAATGTACCGGATGGCTTTAAGCTGGGATACAGCGCGTCGGGTGAGGTCATAGAGACAGGAAGTAAGGTAACGGATCTGAAGCCTGGCGATCTGGTTGCCTGCTATGGCGGTCCTTATGTCTACCACGCCGAGCAATTATCCGTGCCGAGGCAGCTATGTGTAAAGCTGTCTACTCGTGAAGCTATGCGGGAAGCGGCGCTTGTAGGCCTCGGTTCTGTCTCTATTCATAGTGTTCGCCGTCTCTCCATGCAATTTGGCGAGACAGTCTGGGTAGTTGGGCTCGGCTTGCTTGGGCAGCTCATCGCGCAGGTATGTCAGCAGGCCAACTATCAAGTGTTCGCTACGGATATGAATCCAGCTCGAATCAAACTGGCTGCCGATCTGGGTATCGACGCTTGCTTGGCTAGCGACGAACAAGTTGAAGAACGAATACGACAGTTTACTGGAGGACATGGTTTCGACAGCATTGCACTGGTGGCTCATTCCACAAGCTCCAAGATCATAGAAGCATGCATGCAGAAGCTTGCGTTCCGAGGGAAGTTTGCTCTAGTAGGCAACGTTCCAATAGAGTTCTCACGCGAGCTGTTCTTTCAGAAGGAAGCGGATTTCTTCATTGCCAGAGCTGCGGGACCAGGCAGATATGATGAGCAATATGAAGATCAGGGCATCGATTATCCAAGGTCATATGTTCGTTGGACCGAAGGCCGTAACATGGCTGAGTATGTTCGCCAAGTAGAGAAAGGTCGGCTTCGGATCGAACCGCTCATAACGGATGAATATGATATCAATGATGCACCAGCAGCATACAGAGCGCTGAAGGAGGACGTGAGCCATGCGCTTGGAGTGCTGATTCGATATTGAATAAGGCGATTGCCCATTCTTCTTCATGTTTCCCTCCTGAAATGGAATAGAATATGATTGAAATATGTCATATTATTCTATTTAATGGAGGAAAAGTATGTTGATGTCAAACGATGCTCGCGCTTCGGACTCATCAAGAATACGAATTGGAATTGTCGGTCCAGAGCTTCAACTCCCAACGATGGCGCACTGTCTTAGTGCCTTTCCATCATTCGAGCCTCTCATGAAAGGGTATCGCAAGGAAGAGGATGCAGACAAGCTTGCATTAAGTCTTGTAGGGAAGGTAGAGGTGATTGTGTTTACCGGACCAGTACCTTATCAACTAGCGATCGCACATCAAACACTGCCGCTGCCCTTATTGTTCGTTCCGCTCTCCAGCTCTGTGCTCTATCGCAGCTTGCTCCGTTTGGATCGATTGAGCGGTGATAGATGTTATTCGGTGGACACATTGAGCAAAAGTGTACTGAAGTCTGCCTTGAAGGAGCTTGGAATTGCGAATACGGAATGGCCTGTCTATGAAGGCGATCCGTATCCTACTGTGTTCGAGTTGGTTCAATACCATCTTGCAGTCTACCGCTCTGGACATTCACACGGAGCACTAACATCTGTGCGAAGTGTAGCCGTGCACCTCCGTAAAGAAGGAGTCCCATGCGAATGGATACAGCCATCGGAGCAGGATATTATCGTGACACTGGAGCGGGCGCTCCTCTCTACTGAATGGAGAAGAAATAAAGAAGCACAGATCGTAATCGGCTACATTCATATTTCTGAAAGTATGAAGCAAATACCAGATTTACATACGGAATTAGAGGATAAACGATCTAAGGCAGACATTCAGCATATTATTTTGAATTTTGCTAAGAGTCTGGAAGGACATATTCAGCAGTTGAATGAACGAGAGTATATGTTGGTTACCTCTAGAGGGATTTTTGAACGTGAAACTGGCGGATACAAGTATATTCCGTTATCAAATAAGGCTCAGCATCAAAAGGTTAATGGTCACAAGATCAGCATCGGCATCGGATTCGGGTATACGGCAGGGGATGCAGGGAATCATGCTAGACATTCGCTGCGCCTTGCGCTAGATAGCGGAGGTGAGACTTGCTTTATCGTGCGAGAAGATGCAAGCATAGTTGGACCACTGGAAATGTCTATACCCAATGAGTTCAATCTGTCGCTGGTGGATACCGAACTAATAAAGCGAGCTGAAGCAGCGGGTATGACCTCCTTGTATCTGAGCAAATTAATGGCGCATACTGTGCGCTCTGGACAACTGGATTATTATGCTCAGGAGCTGTCTGAAACGTTAGGTGTAACCGTACGCACTGTTCATCGTTTCTTGCTGGCTTGGACGGACGCTGGGCTAGTAGAGATCATTGGTGAAGAGAAGGGCGCTTCCAGAGGAAGGCCTAGGTTAAGATATCGGATAAGCTTCCTTAGCAAGTTGGTGCGATGATAGCATGATTGTTCATAGCTGCGAACGCTATGGAAATAAATCAAGGCAATCTGAAGGGATGATAATCGATGTTGAAACGGTCATTGGCGCTGCTGCTTGTGGCGGCGCTCACAGCTTCAATCAGCTTCACGGCATCTGCGAAGGCGGAACAGGATCTACAGCTTGTTAATCTCGCTTTAAACAAGAACTATACAATCGAAACGCCTTATCCGGTAGATACACTGTTTGGAAAGACAGAAAGCACACACGCGGATGACACAGACAAGCAATTGACAGATGGTGAGTACGGAGGCACGGTATTTTCCAACAAAGCGTTTATCGGGAGATTGTGGCAGGGAAGCCGTATCGTTACGCTTGATTTGGGTGAGGTTGCCACCATTCAGGAAATTTATCTCAATGTGCTGCAGGACAATAAGAACGGCATCTTCTTTCCAGAGTCTGTAGGCTTCTCACTCTCAGCTGACGGGAAGAAGTGGCAGCAGTTGGAGGACGGCAGAAGTACTAAACCAACGACTGATAACGGCCCTCTTACTCAAAAGATCGGCATCACGAACATTGACAGATCAGCTCGTTACGTGAAACTGGACATTCCGGTTTCGTCGTGGCTGTTTATGGATGAGCTTGAAGTGATGGGTACACATGGCGATTCTGGTCGCAAGCTGCATCATACCCAAGACAAGTCGAAGAAGGATGACGGATATCCGAAGATGGGCTCTAAAGAGAGCGGCAGGATTGATAACCAAGTGCTTCTGTACACAGGGGAATGGCAATATGAGCCTAAAGATTGGATTTCATATACGAAAGAGGATCTAAAGCCATACGTTTCATACGTAGATCAGGATATGAAACGCAAGGATTATATGTTTGACGGCTTCTTATTTCTGCCGTATGGTCCGCTATTAAACGGCGCGAACTTTGCTGCCAACACGGGAAAGCCAACGAATAAAGAGGATTGGATTAAGCATCTTGACCGCTTGTTCCGCAGCGACTATGAGTTAGGTGCGTTAAACCAAGCGGTAGGCGAGGCGAAAGCTGATCTTAAGAGGAACAATTATGAAGCCAAAGTATCGATAACGATTCCGTATCCTCGAGTGGATCAGAGCAATTTCGGAGATGTTGATGGTGATGGCATCAATGAGAATATGAACATTAAGGAAATCGGCGAAGAGCAAGCCTTGATCAATCGCCAGAAGGTCATTAAATGGTATATTGATGAAGTGAACCACCGCTGGGATGAAGCTAATTATAGCAATTTGAAGCTTGCTTCGTTCTACTGGTACAGCGAGTTTGTATCACGTCAAACGAGTGTGAATGAGGATGAACTGCTGCAATGGACTTCGGAATACGTACACAGTCAAGATCTTAGATTTCAATGGATCCCTTACTATTTCGCTCGCGGCTGGAGTGATTGGAAGGAGAATGGCTTCGATACTGCGCTTATGCAGCCGAACTATATGTTCCACAATACGACAATCGACCGTTTGGATTCGATAGCACAAGCGGCGTACGAACACGGCATGGGAGTAGAGATTGAAATGAACGATGCTGTACTGACGGACCCGAATCTGCGCAATAAGTATTACGCTTATCTGAATAAAGGTGTTGAGCACGGCTATATGAAATCTTTCAAGGCCTTCTATCAACAGGTCAAAACGTTGAAGAAGGCAGCGGAGTCGACGGATCCGGATGCTCGTGCGGTATATGACAACACCTATAAATATTTAACGGGGAAGTACCGTCCATAATGATGGTTCATGCGAGAAGCCGAAGGGATAGCCCTTCGGCTTTATTTCATCTTAAGTGATATCTTCTACGGAATGAGGATCTCTGCTCGCTCTGGAGAACAGGTACAAGACTGCGCCAATTGCCCCAGTTGTTCCGCAGATAATATCGAGCATCGTGTCCGTCAAACTGCCATTTTGCGAATTGAGTCCGAATAAATGGTCGACAGTAAACTCATAAATTTCCCAAACTCCAGCCATAGCAACAGAGAAGAAGAAGGAGAACCCGATCACGATGTTGGAAGGCAGGCTGCTCAATCCTTTACGCTTAGCCATCTTGTTCAAGATGAACTGTCCTGTGAAGAAGAGAATAACTCCAGACAGCAGGTGTTCGATCTTATCTAGATGAGGGATGAACGCATACATTCCAAATAGGTTGGCGATCATCATCGTGAGCGCGATAAAGATCAGCACCGAGAATCGCAGTGCGGGAGGAAGTTCACTCTTGGTCCACACGATTAAGCCCCTGAAGATCAGCAGGACAATAATGATGAGACCCGCTTGAAAACATTTGCCGTAAGCTCCAGTTACACCAAAATAAATAATTGATAATCCACATATCACATATAGAAACATTTCAAAAACATCATTAAACCTATGATTTCTCGAGATATCTTGTTGCATAGCAGTTCCTTTCTCCTGACTGAACTTGTGTGATTAAATCTTATCCTAAGCCATTGAGCTCGGTCAAATCTAACGATTAAGCATCTTAAATATTGTTAACAAGCAATTCAACGGCTATCCCTATCAGGGAATCTCAGTGGAATGATTATAAGGAATCGATTCAGCATACAGGTGAGACTATTCCTCGTTTTTTATCATTTGATGCGAATCCAGAATCATGGTAAATTCTTTTGTGTGAAATAAAACAGATGGGAGCTCGATGGCATGAAGGGTGTTCGGACAATTATTTCTGGGCTGTTGATGATCGCAGCTTTGGTCGCCGCACAACTGTATATTGGTATACATGGCTGGTATTTGATTAAGGAGTGGTTTCCGAATACAGAACCTTTGATCTACTGGTTCATGTTCATGTTAATTGCCTTCGCATATGCAATTGGTGTTGTACCATGGCCTAGACATGTGCGCCCTGCTGCTAGATTGTTTAAAGTGATAGGTTCATACTACTTGGCGGTATTGGAGTTCGCTCTCATTCTGTTGCCGATCGTTGATGTGGCCTATTGGATACTGAAACTGACAGGTAAATCTACAGCGGGTTATGTATCTTTCGCGGGGGGCATCGTAGTAATTATTCTCATAGCAGTTCTATTGTGGGGATCGCGTAATGCGTGGAGCACTGCGGTTAGACGACATTCGATCGTGATCGAGAAGGAAGTGCCTAAGTTATCGAAGCTCCGTGTCGCGGTCGCATCCGATATTCATCTGGGCAACATCGTGGGCAACCGTCATTTGAAACGATTAGTTAACCGCATTAATGAAATGGAGCCGGATCTCGTTCTTCTGCCTGGAGATGTGCTTGATGACAGCATCGAACCGTTCTTGCGCAATCGGATGCAGGATACGCTGAAAGGGCTGAAGGCGAAGCACGGAGTGTATGCAGTACTCGGCAATCATGAGTACTACGGGAGATCGATTAAGCAGTATTCAGCAGTTATGAACGAGATTGGTATTCGCGTATTGCAGGATGAAGTTGTAGAAATAGCAGATTCCTATTATGTGATCGGACGGAAGGATCGCACTGCGGAGAGGATGGATGCGAGAGGTCGCAAGAGCATCGCAGCCTTGACGGAGGGACTTGATCAGTCGAGCCCTATTATCGCGATGGATCATCAGCCAAACGACTTTGGGCTTGCTGCCGAGGCGGGAGTAGACCTATTGCTGTGCGGACATACCCATAGAGGACAGTTCGTGCCTAATCATTTTGTGACGAGACGAATGTTTGAATTGGATTGGGGTTATATGCTGAAAAAGAAGATGCACGCTGTTGTTTCTTCTGGATATGGCACATGGGGACCGCCTATTCGACTGGGCAGCCGTTCTGAAATTGTGGAGTTGAATATTAGCTTCAAATAATAGTTAGACATTCTTAAATATTATCTTGAGACGTATGTACAATAAAGAACTTCGACATACTAGCGGACCGTAGCGCCGTTATTTGACCCAAATAAGCGGTTTAGTGCTAGTTTTGAAGCAAATAGCGTCATCTGTGTCCGCTCAAGCGCGGGTCATACAGCCTTACTATCACCGTCTGTACTATCGGACAAAAAACCGCTGATCCAGTCTCATCGACTAGGTTAGCGGTTTCTGTTGGTGAAGAATCAAAGAAGGGTTGTCCCAAAAGAGATTAGAAGAATGACTTTTGGGACAGCTCCTTGATTTTATTTACTCGTTAGTTTTTCTGTCCGCGGACTCATCCTTGGATTGGTAAGCAATGACGACGATCTTGCTTCCGGCTTCATCGGATATCGACTCTTCAAAAGTCTTCAGCTTCATGATCATCGACTCGTCCAATGCTGCGGGTTGAAAGTCTTGTGTATCCATGTTTTGCGCCTCCATATGCGTTTTTTCACATGGCTATTGTTTGCATAAGAGCGCCATAATACTCTATCTCGCGAATAAACAACTTCGGAGATCACGATGATGGACGTCGGTGACATTCGGGTCTCGGAGTGATTTCTGATATAATGTTGAAGAGTATAGCGATAAAGGAGAGATCTCATGAAGTGGATAGCTGAGCAGCCCTATTATAAAGTCGAAAGGGTAATGTCCAGCGTTGAACAGAAGACGGTTGTGTATGAACGTACCATGTACTTATATCAAGATAAACTGGTGACACAACACCGGGAATTTGATATTCAGAACATATTCGATATATCTTACCGAAAGCTGGGGGCGGATGAAGGCATACTGTATCTGCACACCAAACAGGGTGTATTTACTTATTCTTTGAAGGCCGATCCCTCGCTCTTTATCAAAGAGTATAAAGGATTAAATTCGAATAGCTGAAGCACTTGGAAGATGTAACAAAGCCCGCGCCTTTATCGCGGGCTTTGTCTATGTGTTGGGATATCCGTAGTTTTATTTAATGCAGATCAATTATTAATTTGTTCAATAGAATAGAAACTCTAGTGGAACCGGTTAACATAAGGAGTGATATGTAATTCTACACTTATGTGAACAGGTGCTTATTTCACGAATGAAATGTGATAAACTGGGATTAATGCTAAGATAGGGCAGATCTATCGATTTAATAGAGTGGCTCCAAGTTTTTTAATTAGGCTAATTAGCAGTAGAAGGTGATTGTAATAATGTGCTGATGATGCAGATAAGAATAGAGGGGAAGCAGTCAAATATAGGTTCATATCAACTAATACATGCAGGAGGTAAATCGGTTTGATTGAAATAACAGAAATGTTCGTTGACTCGTTAGCGCCAAACAGTGCAGCCATTAAGAATGGCCAAGGCCTCGTGAAAAAGGGAAAGTTCCTACATCTACATAAGTCTGAAGATGATGTTGTACTTTTTGGAGAATGCAGCGGCAGCGGGAGCTCGAATTATTATCCTTCCGCTGATTTTGTTGTGCAGGAGAAGCCTGTTATGCGCTGCACTTGTCCAAGTCGGCAGCTTCCTTGCAAGCATGTTCTAGGGTTGCTCTACGCCTATGTCAATAAAGGAGCATTCAATACCGCAGCTATTCCCGAGGATCTTGCTGCGAAACGGGAGAAAGCAGAGAAGCGTGAAGAGCGCAAAGCTCAGCAAGCAGAAGCAGGCACAGATTCGAAGCCTAAGAAGACGAATACAGCTGCACTCAAGAAGAAGATTACAGCTCAATTAGAAGGCCTAGATGTGCTGGAGAAGCTGCTGCAATCGGTCATTCGAACCGGACTTGGTACGATCGATAAAAAAGCTCTTAAGGATATGGAGGCCCAAGTCAAGCAACTCGGGAATTATTATTTAACAGGAGCGCAAGTTGAATTAAGAAGATTAGTGGTTCTGCTTTCTTCAACAAGCAGTCAGGAGGAATTGTACACCCTAGCTGTGGAGCAGCTATCGCGTATGCACGCGTTAATTAAGAAGGGACGTGCGCATCTAGCAGCGAAGCTGGAGACTCCTGCTATGGCGCTAGATCATGAAAGTACGATCGAAGAATGGCTGGGACATGCATGGCAATTAACCGAGCTGAAGGAGCTTGGGCTAATGACGGAGAACGCGGAATTGATTCAGCTGTCATTCTTCAGCTATAACGATGAAGCAAGACAAGAGTATGTAGATGTAGGCTATTGGATTGAGAAATCCACTGGCGACATACACCGAACGATTCAGTATCGACCGTATAAAGCGGCTAAGTTTATTCGTGAGGATGACAGCTTCTTTGAAGCTGCGGTTATCCCTTCTTTATATCGTTATCCAGGTGATCTTAACCGAAGAGTGCGATTCGATGAAATGACAACTCGACCGATAACGCAGGAGGATCTCAACCAGATCGCAGCATGCGCGCAACGTTCCTATACAGAAGCAATTAAGCTGGTTAAGAATCAAGTGAAGAACCTGCTTGCAGATAAGAATCCGGTTCTTCTGCTGCATGCTGCAGAAGTGAATCAAACCGAACATGGCGATTATGTAATGGTTGACGAATCGGGTCAGCAGCTGGCGCTCGGATATACCGTCATCACCGATCACGATGCGTTGTCCTTGCTGTCCAGCATCTCTTCAGATCTACTAACTGATGCTGCGATGCTCGTTATGTTTGAGCATCAGCTTGATACTGGACGACTGGTAGCACAGCCACTGACGATACTAAAAGGTTCAGAAATCATCCGACTTCTTTATTAGTTTTCGATGAATCACATTCTCTAAGGAGGTAGCTGGCGTTATGAGTACAGCATTATTGCTAGAGCTTCATCAAGAAGTTAAGCGTCTCTATATAGCGGGTAGCGACCTGGCCGCTGAAGATTATCGATTAAAGCGTTTATTGCCGCAATTTCAGCAGCTTGGGGAGCGCGCTTCGATATTTAAACGATTAGGGGAAGGAATTGCGGCTGTTATAGAGCCGAATCCGACAGAGGCATTATCGACCGTCCAGCAGCTGCAGGATCTCAATATGCTACTGAGCTCCGTACTGCATACACAAGGGGTGACGAAGCCAGAAGGTGAGCTGCGTGAAGTGTGCAGCCGCCCCCTATCATTATCAACGAATCTATCCTATCGCAAGCTGAATGCGGTACAAGAAGCGTTGACGACTAGTGGCAGCGGACGCTATGAGATTGTCAAGGAGGCATTCGAGGCTGGGATGTTTCAGGATCTGCGTCTGGTACAGCTCGCGATTGAAGCGCTGAATGATCCTTATTCAGAAATTGCGGATATGGTTATGAGGGATATCCTTCCCTCCTACGGACCACAGATCCTTCCGTTAATCACGAAAGATCTCGATCCTTCCGGCGGTAGGAAAGAAGCAAGAAAACTGAATGTTATTGCAGCCGTAGGCGGCAGCGAGGTTCTGGAGCTGATCTATCAAGCGGCAGAGTCGGGTTCTGATGAAGTTCGCGTGACAGCTATTCAACAGCTTGCTGGTCATGAACAGTACGAAGCCGAACTGCTCAGATGGAGCAAGGATAAGCGCAAATCGATCCGCGAAGCGGCTTATCAAGCACTTGCCGAGAGCGGGTGGACCAATGCGGTTCTGCGATTGTATGAAGCTTTTTCAAGTAAAGATAAAGAGCTTGTCGTTCCTGCACTGCGAAAATGTCAATCTGGTGAGCTTACGAAGCAGCTGGTTGAAGCTTTGGCTGCTGAGCTGAAGTCAGCTGAGGATATGCAGGATAATAAGGCGAAGCTGGATGAGATATGGGATCAGGTTAGACTGTGTTTGCAAACCTTGTATGATAAGACCACTCCAGAGCTCAAGAAGCTGTTTATTTCGGTGCTTCAGCAATATTCGTTCTATATGAATAAGCTTGGGTGGAGCCATCTGATCGATAAAGCGATGAACTATCTGGTGAATGAAGGCTCTGAGGAAGCGAGGGAACTGGTTCGAAGCACGGTGGAACGCAACATCATCTATTACAGAAATAGCAATCAGTACTTGCATGACGTGTTCAAGGACGCCTATGCTCATTTATCTCCTGCGCGAGTATTTGAACAATATGGGGAAATACTGCAAGGTCAAGCACATGCAGTGAACCGTAAATCGACCAAAGAATCTGAGCGGCTGCTTAGCACGATCTTAGATATTGTAAGTTTCCGAAGATATAAGCAATTCCCTAAACCATGGGGCTCATCTGCAGATCAATCTATCTATACTTATGTGGTTGAAATGATCCCTCCTCATATTATTGAGATGCAGTGGGATCCGCGTTGGCTTGATCTTTTTATCCAGCATGATCAATATGAGTTGGTCAGCGTATTTGCAAGACCTGGGCATCAAGAAGCAGAACGATACCTGCTGCGTAAGATCCAAAACAATCCTGAGTTCCGTAATCGCTTCTTCAACGTTCTATTGATGGGCTTGGAGCGAGCAGGCGTATCCACTAATGATCGTCAAGAGCTGTTGATGAACGCGCTAGAAGATGAGCGCAATTCGAAATGCACTTTGATCGAACCGTATACAATGCAAGAGCTGTGCGGTCTTTCAGCTTCTTATGCTGATCGAATTCGCGCGGTACTACCGAAGTTCTCAGATGAAGCTGAAGATCAGCTTCACTATGTGATTCGCATGATGCAGAAGTAATGAAGTAGATAAGGAGAGGTGTAGTGGATGTTGGAAAATGAGCAAATGCAAGATATTATGCGTCAGTCAGCTGAATTATTGTATCAGCATGAGATAGAAGCACTCCGCCGAGCGGATACAGGCCATGTACCTGCAGGGTGGCAGATGTCTCCTCAAGCGGTACTGACTTTTATTACAGGGGGAAGAGCAGGCAAAACGGACATCACTCCCAAATATATAGGTAACAAACGTCTAATCGAAATGGCGATTGCTACTCTAGTAACAGATCGCGCGCTGCTCTTGATCGGTGAGCCAGGAACAGCGAAGTCATGGCTGTCAGAGAATCTGACTGCTGCCATATATGGTCATTCAGGTCTAGTCGTCCAAGGCACTGCGGGAACTAGTGAAGAACATGTTCGTTATTCATGGAATTATGCCATGTTATTGGCGCAAGGGCCCTCACCTGAAGCACTCGTGAAGAGCCCGATTATGCGGGCCATGGAGGAGGGAGGCATCGCGCGCTTCGAGGAGATCTCCCGCTGCGCTTCCGAAGTACAGGATGCATTGATCTCGATCTTATCAGAGAAGACGATCAGCGTTCCTGAGCTCGGGAAGGAATGGAACGCCCGCAAAGGCTTCTCCATTATTGCTACGGCAAATACGAGAGACCGCGGGGTCAACGAGATGTCGACTGCCTTAAAGCGGCGGTTTAATATTATCGTGCTTCCATCTCCAGCGGATCTGGATACGGAAGTGAAGAT
This sequence comes from Paenibacillus marinisediminis, assembly GCF_054343325.1. Taxonomy (NCBI): domain Bacteria; kingdom Bacillati; phylum Bacillota; class Bacilli; order Caryophanales; family Paenibacillaceae; genus Paenibacillus; species Paenibacillus marinisediminis. The sequence goes on along the minus strand of NZ_JBTGUH010000002.1, from coordinate 377,050 downwards.
TGTGAAGAAGCGTGTCAGCGAGATCGCTTCCTCATACAATCTTCAAGCAGCTGCGCCTGCCGATGAAGCGTTGCTCAAGGTCGTCACGATCTTCCGCGAGCTGCGGAGCGGCATGACGCTGGATAAGAAGGAAAAGGTGAAGACGCCAGCAGGCGTCATCTCAACAGCGGAGGCGATCTCGCTTCTGACGAACAGCATGGCGCTTGCTGCCAGCTTCGGCAATGGCACATTGACGGATGAGGATCTGGCCGCAGGATTGCAAGGTGCTATCGTGAAGGACGATGATAAGGATCAACTCGTATGGCGAGAATATCTTGACAATGTGATGAAGAAGCGCGGTGCAGAATGGCGAGGCTTGTACAGCGCTTGTAAGGAGTTGAACCAGTAATGGCTGCTGCTGGAGCTGGTGTGCAAATATTTGGGGTTAGGCATTTATCACCAGGCGGAGCTATGCACTTATTAAGCTTTCTTCAAGAAGTTAAGCCGACGGCAGTGCTGATCGAAGGTCCTTCGGATGCGACATCTGTCATACCTGACATTGCGAATAGAACTTCTAAGCCGCCGCTCGCCATACTCGCTTTCACTGAGGAGCTGCCGGTTCGCACTGCTTTATGGCCGCTCGCCGTATATTCGCCTGAATATCAAGCGATGCAATGGGCGAAGCAGCATGGAGCGAAGGTCGCATTCATCGATCTGCCGTCTTCCGTAACGATTGCGCTGCAGAATCTCAGAATAAGCGCCAGTGACGAAGAGGCTAAGAAGACAATTGAAGAGAGTCGTGTTGGTGAAGAAGTTCAACTCGCGCCATCAATCTATGATACGATCGCAGACATTGCGGGCGAATACGATTATGACATGTACTGGGAGCGAAGCTTCGAGCATAACATGAGCGCGGGCGCTTACCGTGAAGCGATCTTAGCTTATACTGCTCAGATGCGGGAGTTGACCGAAGAGAAAGAGCGGCATGAACAGGTCACTGAATATGCCCATAATGCGGTGCGTGAGGCTTATATGAGAAGACAGATCGCAGATATGATTGCCGCAGGTCATCAGCCTCATCAGATCGTTGTTGTATGCGGCGCTTATCATGCTGCCGCACTCGCTGATCTCGAGAATGTCATGACCGATCGAGAAGTGGAATCTCTGCCATCTTTGGGCACGAAGTTGACGCTCATGCCATACTCGAACTATAAGCTGTCTTCGCTCTCAGGATATGGAGCGGGCAATAACGCTCCCCATTATTATGAGATGATGTGGCAACATATGCTTCGCGATGCGCTGGCGGATTTGCCACATCATTATATGGCCGTCGTCGCCAGCACTCTGCGGGAGAGCGGCACTTATCGCTCAACAGCGGAAGTTATCGAAGCCGTTAGACTGGCTGAATCGTTAGCATCGCTGCACGGCGGAAGCGCGCCGACGCTGCGGGATCTGCGCGATGCGGCCCAAACGCTGCTCGGTCGAGGAGAATTGGCCGTTGTCGCTGAAGCCCTTGCTCGAGCAGATATCGGCACAGCGATCGGAGAGCTTGCGGAAGGAGTCAGCCAGACGCCGATTCAGGACGATCTGAACAGACAATTTAAGCGGCTGAAGCTGGAGAAGTACAAGACTGTCGTCGCGAACGATCTCGCGCTAGATCTGCGTGAGAATCGAAGAGTATCGTCAGAGGAAGCGGCGTTCTTGGATCTTAACCGATCCTTCCTATTCCATCGGTTAAGGCTGTTGGGGGTTGCTTATGCCATCCTGCGTCCGACTCAGCAGGATCATGCGACATGGGCTGAACACTGGATCGTGAAATGGTCGCCTGAAGTGGAGATCCAGGTCGTGGAATCGAATCTTCTCGGAGAGACGATTGAGATTGCAGCCGCTTATGTGCTGCAGCAGAAGCTTGAACGCTGCGGTACGATTGCTGAAGCGTCACAGCTAGTGCGCACCGCCTATGAATGCGGAATGATGCATCAGATGGAAGCTGGACGCAGTACATTGCAGCGGCTTGCCGCAGACAGCCGCGATGTGGTGCAGATCGCCTCAGCGGTTAAGGAACTATCGAACCTAATCCGCTTCGGCGACATTCGGCGAATGGATACATCACCGCTCTTGCCATTGATGGAACAGCTGTTTCTGCGAGCATGTCTATTTTTGCTGGAGGCAAGTCAGTGCAACGATGAAGCTGCAACGGACATGATCGCCGCTATGAATATGTTGAACCAGGCAGCCAATGAACACCATGAGCAAGTGGACGAAGCGCTATGGATTCAAGAGCTGCTGCGGCTCTCGGAACGTGATGACCGCAATCCACGTTTATCTGGCGTCGCTTGCGCCATATTGTTGGAACGCAATGCAATAACAGCACAGCAATGCGCGGAAGAGGTCTCCCGCCGCTTGTCGCCAGGTATTTCAGCGGATCTTGGAGCTGGCTGGTTCGAGGGCGTATCAACTCGCAACAGATACGCGCTCCTGTCCAGAATGAGCCTATGGGAGCAGCTGAATGAATATATCACTTCACTGGAGGATGATCAGTTTGTGCGCGCGCTCGTATTTCTACGGCGTGCATTCAGCACCTTTAGTTCGAAGGAGAAGGTGATGGTCGCAGAAATACTTGGCGAATTATGGGGTATGAATACAGAGCAAGCAGCGGAAATATTAACGAGCGAGCTGAAGGAGGACGAAGTCAAGATGATTGAGGACTTGAACGATTTTGACTTTGACGATATATGACACAGGGGGCAGCTGTTGATACTCATATAGTAACTCGCTGGCGACTTATACTCGGACAGTCTGCTGATGAGCAATTAGCGGGATATAGCGGGGAGAAGCAGCTTCAGTTGACGGAAGAAGAGCTCATTATGGATCAAGCGCTTGCAGCTATCTATGATGAAACGGGAGAAGTGTCTGATAGCAGCAATAGCAGCAATGGTTCATCCGGGCAAAGAGGAGCAGGACGTGGGGGCTCCTCTCATCGACTGGTCAAATGGCTGGGCGATGTCCGCCGTTTCTTTCCAGAGGATGTCGTGTCGGTCATTCAGCATGACGCCATGGAACGGAAGGGCTGGAAGCAGCTGCTCTTTGAGCCCGAAGTTCTGGCAACGGTGAAGCCTGATATTCAGCTTGTTGGTACCTTACTGTCTTTGAAAGGCAAGATTCCTGAGAAGACGAAAGATACAGCACGGCAGCTAGTTCAGGCGGTTGTGGATGATTTGACGAAGCGGATTGAAGATGATCTGCGCCGTTCTGTGACTGGCGCTCTGAACCGCAAACAGCATACTCCGCTGCCATCGTTAAGCGGAATCGACTGGAAACGAACGATTCAACGGAATTTGAAGCATTATGATTCCGACCGACGCCAGCTTATTCCGGAGAAGTTCTATTATTTTGATCGAGCTAGACGAAGCAAAGAATGGACAGTTATCGTAGATATCGATCAGAGCGGATCGATGGCGGATTCGATCATATGGGCATCAATCGTGGGCTCGATCTTCGCGAGTATGCCTTCTTTATCAACACGGGTAGTCGTCTTTGACACAGAGGTTGTTGATCTAACGGAGCAATGCTCTAATGATCCTGTCGATATGCTGTTCGGCATCCAGCTTGGCGGCGGAACGGATATTCATAAGTCTGTGGCCTATTGTGAGCAGTTTATCGATAATCCGAATAAGACGCTGTTCATCATCGTCTCAGACTTATACGAAGGCGGCAATCGAGCTGGATTAATACGCAGAATGCGCGAGCTGAGGGAAGCTGGAGTGAGGACGATGTGTTTGCTTGCGCTCTCGGATGAAGGCAAGCCCTTCTATGATGAGCAGATGGCAAAGACCTTGTCCCGAGACGGTACTCCATGCTTTGCTTGTACACCTGCACTGCTTCCGCAGCTGGTGGAAGGTGCATTAAAGGGGCATGATCTGACCGAATTGGCGAAGAAGGTGGGGACCAAGTAATTGATAGCAGGAAGGGGAAGCGGCATGTCATTATATCCAATAAGAGTGCGGGATGATCAATGGGTAGATCAAGAGGGGCGCCAAGTCATTCTGCATGGCATCAATATGGTGAACAAAGAAAAAACCTGCAACTACCTAGGCGCTTGGGACGATGACGATTTCGAACTTCTAAGACAATGGGGCTTCAACGTTGTTCGGTTAGGCATCATCTGGGACGGTATCGAGCCTGAACCAGGCAAGTATGACGAAGCCTATCTGGATGGAGTAGAGAAGCTCATTCATGCTGCGGAGAAGCACGGCATATGGGTGTTCCTCGATATGCATCAGGATCTGTATGGGGGGGAATACAGCGACGGAGCGCCACGATGGGCGATGATAACCGATGACGAGCCGCACTTAACGGGCGAGGTGTGGAGTGATTCCTACTTGATCAGTCCTGCGGTTCATCGAGCATTCGATCATTTCTGGAGCAATGCCCCAGCTCCGGATGGCATTGGACTGCAAGATCATTATGCTGCCGCTTGGCGGCATGTTGCGAAGCGATTTGCAGGGCATCCAGCGGTCATTGGCTACGATCTGATGAACGAGCCGTTCATTGGTTCTGAAGTGACGAGAATTCAACCGCTCATGTATATGAAGTATGCGGAATTGGCTGCTGCAGCTAGAGGTATTCCCAATCCCGACATCGAGAGCATGATTGCGGATTTCTTCGATCCAGTCAAACGAATGGATGTACTGCAGTTCATGAGTGATCCCGACCGCTACGCATCCATTATTGATGTCGTAACGGAGGACTACAGCCGCTTTGAACGCGAGATGCTGTCGGCATTCTTCAGCAAAGTAACGCAAGCGATCCGCCAAGTTGATCCAGACACAGCGGTGTTTCTAGAAACGAACTATTTCAGCAATCTCGGCGTGCTAAGCGGCATTGAACCCGCGGTCGGCGTGGACGGGGAGCTGGATATGTACCAAGTATATGCTCCGCACGGCTACGATCTTGTCACCGATACGCCTCACTCGGATGAAGCGAATCCCGCACGGTTGAAGCTGATATTCAAGCGGCACGAGTTGACGCGCAAAAGGCTGAATATGCCGATGATGATTGGAGAATGGGGAGCATATTATGGCTCAGCAGGAGCGAAGGACACCGCATGTGACGTTAAGGATATATTCGAGCAGCTGCTATGCGGTGATACGTATTGGAGCTACGAGAATCGGCATATGGATCGCTATTCATACTTTCCTGCTATCTGTCGGGCTTACCCGATGGCGGTAACAGGCCAATTGAAGCAGTACCGCCACTGTTCGGATACCGGCTCCTTCACGATGAGTTGGGCTGAAGATTCCCGCTTAGAGACAGATGCTCCAACGGTTATCTACGTGCCGAACATCGAGCTAATTGAAAGTGGCGTTATCACATTAACGCCGGAGGGAGCCTTGTACACAATGGAAAGGATTAATGGCTGTGCAGCAGGCTATGTGATCGTTCCGCCTGCCGGATCGGCTGCTGAAGCGGTTGATAGATGGATTCGTATTAGTCGCATCGGCAGTGAACTTCATACGGACGAGTGAGAGAAGTATAATGGAGGAGTTTTCGTGGTTTTTCCCTGTTACAGTGAATAGAATTGACTTATGCCTTGTGATAACAGGGAAAAGCCGTCCTTCTATTATTATGATGCTAGCATCACCTAAGTCTTACTTTTCCAAAGCCTGTTCTAAACGTTTATTCAACATGAGTTTCCATTCATCTGCCAGTTCAGAAACCGTCAGCACCTTGCGCAGCCCTTCAATATCGTTATGCCTCTGATAATAGAGCTGATTACAGTATAAGATAGATATTTGTTGGGGGTGAGGCTGTATAAGCTCAATCTTGGAATCCTTTCGAACGATACCTTCCTCCAACACTCGGCATAGATATCCTGTGTACCCTGTTTCAGTCATTCTCTTTAAAAGTGTAGGTTTACCCAATCGCTTCGTGATCGTACTGCACGGAACACGGCCTTGTGTTATCTGTACAACAGCTTCACCGAACCTATATATGTCGCCTATATATACATCCTTCTCCAGCATATTCGACAAGGTCATATTCTCTCCGAACGCTGCAGCGGGCAATGGCTGCCCGAATTCCTGATCCCATAGGGCATAGTGCTCATTGGGATAGATGCATACTGCGCGATCCGGGCCGCCGTGATATCGCAAATCAGCAACTCCGTCTCCGCGAAAGCCATCCTTCGTTAAGTAAGCCTCTTCAACTGATTCTTTGCATATTCCAGTCAAAAGTTGTTTGTCATTGCCGTACTCCATCGATTTAGGCAAGCCAATTGAAAAATGGATGATTGCAGCTTGATGTTCTCTCATACGATATTCTCGCTTTCTAAGTAGGATGGCATTTCATCTGATTATATTTAAATTCTATTATTATACTATTGTACAATGGCAGCAACAACAAAGACTCCACTTGAAACGGCGGATTATCGAATTATTGTCGTTAATCATCAAAAATCAATTTATTCATGTGCATCTCATTCATTTAACCGCGTAATAGTCTTGATCTGTAATCATCCCTAAGTAACATGACGCGATTCCCAATACTTTTTAAGATATTAGTATAGCAGTTTATAATTGCTCAGGAGAGATAAGAGATTATTAAAGTCGTAATAATAAAGCTACAGAATGATAGATTTCGGGGAGAAGGAGTGTAGCAGCTACGCAGTGGAATAATTAACAGTAGGTCAGAATTTTGTTACTGAATAGATAGGGAAATCATGGATACACTTAACCTAAACATAAAAAGGGACTGGTGTAACCTTGTTTAAAGTAATGATTTTAGCTACAATGGCGATTAGTTCTTTTTGTAGTCATTATCCCCAAGTTCCAATAAATATTCTACCTAGCTACGAAGTTTCAGTAGAAACGACTCCTTATCCCATTATAGATAACTGGGTAACCTTACCTTCAGGCCAAGGTGGAGAATTATGTATCCATGTAAAGGCAGAGAGAGCTGATAAAATTAATTATTGGAAAATACCAACAGGGACAAATACATGGCCATTGCGGGAGTTATTGTTTGTAGACACAAATAAGAAAGATGGCTGGTCTTATTGTATGCCATATAAAAAAGATGAATTACTTCATGATCATATCAAAATTGAAGTGATCGAGGATAATGGGTTAAAAGAAAGCATCACATTTCAGGTTAAACATTATTAAAAAGAGGCCTTATGACCTGATCTAAGCATTATTGCAGTTATTTGGAACTGTCCATGTGAATTAGCTCTGTCTGACGTATAGGTTTGTAAATTAATCGTTGATCGCTTGAACACAAGTATGAAAACAATCAAAGACTAATCGGGTATTTATTTTCCCGAACACTACTACTGCAACTAATTACATATATTAGCGTCATATATTTGTAGTTAGTATATTGTAAAGGAGTAATAAAATGGGAAATGGAAATGTTCAGATGTCAAAAATTGTAGTCATATGTTTGATTATATCTTTATTCTTAGCCGCATGCTCCAGTTCGCCCAGTGAAAATAATAAGTCCTCTACAGTTCCGCCAACTGAACTCGAAGAAGTGAAAAAGGTTGCAGTATCATTTTTTAATGCACTCCAAAATTTCAGTGATTATGACACGTATATGAGCCTATCAGAGGATTTAAGATATAGAAACAATGATGAAAGGGCCAAGGTTATGAAAGGTGCGTTTTCAGAACCTGATATGTATGAGATTCTTACTAACTACGAGATCCATGACTATATCCAAATTTCGGCGAATGAGTATCATGCAACAGTTAGTCAAACTATTAAAGATATTGGGGAAGTACCTGCTTATGCTATTCCTATTATTAAAAAGGATGCTAAGTGGATTGTTTTAATTGAACAGATTGAATTGTTGACTTCAGAGTACCTAAAAGATCATCAGTCGCTTCTATCATCACCGAAAGTAACCGTCTTAGCCCAAAATAATAATATTACAGTTATTAGGCGGGAAACAACAAAATAATCATTCTATCTTTGTTATCATCATAAGCACGATCCGTCTACCAATCACCATTATATCGCTTACGCTTGTAATATCCTGATTCATTGAATTTTGAATTAGTAACGTAATTGGGTCTAGATTTTATGAATGGTAAACATAAATTTGCATTAGAGTCTGTTGTTGAACCTGATATTGACTTTATTTTTTAGGGGGAGTGTTTACTTGAAACGTGCACTTGGATTGCTAATTTTTTTATTTCTCTTAACAGGTTGTTCCGAAAACACTACTGAATACACCAAGCAAATTGAAAAACTGGAGAAAGAAAACCAAGAACTGAAAAAACATATTAACGAACTGGCCCTTAAGAATACTGAATTAGAAGAAGAGAATAAACAATTAGAAACAACAAGAACTAACGTACAATTAGCTGATCTCGCATCAAAAAGAATTATGCGTTACATAGCAAATGGGGATTTTGATAAGCTAAAAGAAGAATATAACGCTGAATTTGAGTTAATTGAAAACAGAGATGAAATATTATTTACTAAGCTAGATAATAACATGTCTTTTCCTACTAAAATATTTGATGCGCCTATGTATATAGCCAGTATTGTTACTACCGAAGCGGGTACAGATATCGGATATCTTATTAGCCATGACCCTAATGAAGGTGCCTTACTCGTTTACTTTAAATATGATAAAGACATGAATTTCGAATATATAGCATCAGGTCATTAGTGTGTTTACGATCGAGGATACTGGTAGCTGGAAGTATATCCGCGAACTGCTGTTCAGTAAGCGCGGGATCTGGCATCAAGTATTAGCGGGATTATAGCAGAATGGATGATGCGCCGTGTGTCCTTGAGATGAGGGCATGCGGTGTTTTTTTATTTTGCTGAGTATGTGTCGTGGTTGTTGATCATTTTTTCGTAGACTCAGTATTGGTGAGCCTTTGAGTACTATCCCATATCCTCAGAATGTGTGAGTTCCTGAGAAATTGGGATAATAGTGAAATGATGGTAGAAGGGGTAATGATGTGGCGAAGCCTTTGAGTACTATCCCATATCCTCAGAATGGAGTAAGCACCTGAGAAGTTTGGATAATAGCGAAATGGCGGTAATAGAGGTAGTGTTGTAGCGAAGCCTTCGAGTACTATCCCCATTCCTCAGAATGGTGTGAGCACCTGAGAGGTTGGGATAATAGCGAAATGGCAATAGTAGAGGTAGTGGTCTGGAGAAGCCTTTGAGTAATATCCCCATTCTTCAGAATGGGTTGAGCACCTGAGAGGTTGGGATAATAGTGAAATAGCGGTAGTAGAGGTATTGGTTTAGGGAAGCCTTTGAGTACTATCCCATATCCTCAGAATGGTGTGAGCACCTGAGAAGTTGGGATAATAGCGAAATGGCAATAGTAGAGGTATTGGTTTGGCGAAGCCTTCGAGTACTATACCCATTCCTCAGAATGGGTTGAGCACCTGAGAAGTTGGGATAACAGCGAAATAGTGGTAGTAGAGGTATTGGTTTGGTGAAGCCTATGAGTAATATCCCTTAGCCTCAGAATGGTGAGGGCACCTGAGAAGTTGGGATAATAGCGAAACGGTGGTAGAAGGGTAGTGGTCTGGCGAAGCCTTTGAGTACTATCCCATATCCTCAGAATGGTGAGAGCACCTGAGAAGTTGGAAAGCGACAAACCTAACGAAATATGTATAGATACGTCCGTCGTATGGAGACATCGCCAAGCTGGTCGGCGCAACCAATTGGTAGTATTTTCGTCTAAAAGGAGGGGCTAATGTAAGGAGGTATTTGTTGGTATGAGAGTATTTATCATAATGTTGTTGGCGATTAGCTTACTTGTGGGTTGTACTTCAAATTCCAGTTCCCCTCCATCGTCTTTGGCAAAAGAAGAACCAGCGGCCCAGGGTCAATCAGGCGAAATTTCGAACAAGCAAGTTGCATCAACAGACTTTGTAAATTACGACCAGTTGTCCGAACTGGCCCGTCAAATTAGCCACTATACGGGTGTCGATTATTCGGAGGATCAGCTTGACAATATGAAAAAGGAAGATTGGCGGAAAAACTGGGAGAAGGCTGTTCGAGATTTTGCAGAAGAAAAGCTCCTGATTGACGTTACTTTTATGTTCTCATTACCTGACACGTATAATCCAAGAAGCGTAGTCGTCGGAAGTACAGAAGGTACAATATACCGTGTTGATTTTGTCAAAAGACATAACTACGGCGGAATTTGGACGGCTACACATTATGGAACGGTTAGTGATTCCGACATCGAGACGGGTGACCAACCCATCAAATATAGCACCATTACTTTAGATAAAGCAGACCCAAAAGTAAAAGAATGGGCGCGGACCTATCTGGATAACAAGCATGGAGCTGAAGAAGTATTTATTTCTGGCAATGCAAACATGAATGAGGACAAAACTTATATTTTACTTGTTGCAGAACCGGAGGCATCTATTGAGCTATTGAACATCCAGGCTTCCAATCAAAAGATTGTTATAAATTATGCGGACAGTTTTCCTGTTGAACAAATGTATGGACGAGAGCCTTATGTTTTACTTGAATTTGAAGCCCCTGCATTAGATATTTTTATAAGGAAGTATTCCTCGGTCCGAATAAAAGACATTCGGCCATATATGTAGTCATCGTAAGCGTTACACAAGCTAAAACTATCACATAACTTACCCCAACACACCTGATTCCTTGACTGCTGGATTCCGTTCAACCATACCTGTTCTGGAGGCAATCAGTGAGTTCACTTATATATTGTCGCTTGATAGGAACAAGTATCAATTATCAAGTTGTATGAAATATGAAGCATATCGAAGAGAGATTAACTTTAACTACAGAGACCAGTATCTAGATCCAAAAAGACGACTATGGATTGAATTCTTCGTCATTTTCCGTATATAATAGAGCGATTACAAGTCTATAGAAAAAGGTGTCATGAATGAGCATATTAAATGTAGAAAATCTTAGCCACGGCTTCGGAGATCGTGCCATATTCAAGGATGTATCCTTTCGCCTCTTAAAGGGCGAGCATATTGGATTAATCGGTGCGAATGGCGAAGGTAAGTCCACTTTTATGAATATTATTACAGGTAAGCTGCAGCCCGATGAAGGCAAGGTGGAATGGTCGAAGCGGGTACGTGTTGGATACTTGGATCAGCATGCAGTACTCACTAAGGGAATGACGATTCAGGATGTGTTGAGAAGCGCATTTCAATATTTGTTTGATCTAGAGCAAGAGATGAACGACATGTACGCAAAAATGGGGGATGTCTCACCTGAGGAGTTGGAGAAGCTTCTAGAGGAAGTCGGGACGATTCAGGATACGCTGACGAACCAAGACTTCTATATGATCGACGCTAAGGTGCAGGAAACGGCGCGCGGTCTCGGGATTACCGATATCGGCCTAGATCGTGACGTTCACGATTTGAGCGGCGGTCAGCGTACGAAGATCCTGTTAGCTAAGCTTCTGCTGGAGAAGCCAGACATTCTGCTGCTTGACGAGCCGACGAACTATTTGGACGAACAGCATATCGAATGGCTCAAGCGCTATCTGCAGGAATATGAGAATGCATTTATCTTGATCTCTCACGATATTCCGTTCTTGAACAGTGTCATCAACCTCATTTATCATATGGAAAATCAATTGCTGTCCCGCTATGTCGGCGATTATGATCAATTCCAACAAGTATATGAAATGAAGAAGCAGCAGCTTGAATCCGCCTATAAGCGTCAGCAGCAAGAAATTGCCGATCTGAAAGACTTCGTGCAGCGCAATAAGGCGAGCGTTGCGACTCGCAATATGGCGATGTCGAGACAGAAGAAGCTCGATAAGATGGAAGTGATCGAGCTTGCGAAGGAGAAGCCGAAGCCGCAGTTTAACTTTAAGGATTCGAAGGCGTCCGGCAAGCTAGTATTTGAAGCGAAGCAATTGGTTATTGGCTACGACCACCCGTTGTCTCGTCCGCTCGATCTGCTGATGGAGCGCGGACAGAAGATTGCGCTTGTCGGGGCAAATGGTATTGGTAAGACGACGTTGCTGCGCAGCATTCTGGGCGAAATCCCTTCATTGTCGGGTTCAGTAGAGCTCGGGTATAACCTAGATATCGGTTACTTTGAACAGGAAATGAAGGACGGAAACTATAAGACATGTATCGAAGAGATATGGGAGACGTTCCCTCACTTCACGCAATTCGAGGTGCGCGCGGCGCTTGCGAAGTGCGGTCTGACGACAAAGCATATTGAGAGCAAGATCGCGGTATTGAGCGGCGGTGAGAAGGCTAAGGTGCGTCTCTGCAAGCTGATCAACCGTGAAACGAATCTGCTCGTATTGGACGAACCGACGAACCACTTGGACGTAGACGCGAAGGATGAGCTTAAGCGCGCCTTGAAAGCATTTAAAGGCAGCATTCTGCTCATCTCCCACGAACCAGAGTTCTATCGTGACGTTGTTACGGACATTTGGAACTGTGAGGATTGGACAACTAAAGTTCTGTAACATTCAATTCAAGTTAAAGAGACTATCCCTTAGGCGCTATACGCAGCTTAATGGGCTAGTCTCTTTTTGCATGGAGAATCAAGATGCTTTATATTTATGACATAGATATTGGCGAGCTTGGTATGACAATTAGATCAATTATAAGGGTGGTAAAGGTGATGACAACATATATCGCATTGCTGCGCGGCATTAATGTAGGCGGTAAAAATATGATCAAGATGTCGGAATTGAAGCAGATGTGTGAAGCGATAGGCTTGAGCCAAATACGAACCTATATTCAGAGCGGCAACGTACTCTTCAAGTCGGATCAAGATGAAGAATCTATACGTAAGCTCATGGAACATGAGATTGAGCGAGTATTCGGATTCTCGATATCAGTTGTGATCAGAACGGCAGAGGAAATTAAGAGGGTGGCAGATAGCTGTCCATTTTCAGAGAAGGAAATTGAAGAATCAGCTGCCTCATGCGATGGCGAGAGCTTGTATGCGGCATTCTTGCTTGATAAGCCTTCGCCAGAAAGCATGGATCGGCTGAAGAACAGCAATAATGAGAACGATGAATATCGTATCGTGGGTCGTGATGTGTATCTCTTATTTCGTAGCAGCATACGCAACTCCAAGTTGGCTAACAATCTGAACAAGCTGGATGTGCCCGCGACAACACGTAATTTTAAGACGATTAACAAGCTGATCGCTCTGGCAAATGATATGGAATAGTAAAACGGCCATCGGAGAGATCATTATGAGATACGATGCAATAAGAACTGCTTCCAAGATTATCGCATCTAGAGCAGAGAAAAGTGAGGGAAACAAGTATGACGAAAAGACTATATTATGATTCAGCATATTTGACCGAATGGGAAACGGAGATCATAGAAACCGTGGTCAGAGAAGACGGCATATATGTCATCTTGAAAGAGACCGCATTCTATCCTCATGGAGGCGGACAGCCTTGTGATAAAGGATATATTCAAGGAGTTCCAGTAATCGATGTCATCACTGAATCTGAGCTCATCTTACATAAGCTTGAAAGCCTGCCCGAAGAGAGAAAAGTAATCTGCAGAATTGATTGGACGCGCAGATTCGACCATATGCAGCAGCATAGCGGACAGCATCTGCTATCAGCGGTATGCCTTGACATGTATCAGGCGAAGACGCTTAGCTTTCATCTCGGAATGGATTACTGCACGATAGATGTGGAAGCGTCTGAGCTTACCTCTAGTCAACTGGAAGCGATAGAGCATGAAGTTAACCAACAAATATATCAGAACCACAGCATCATCAGTTATATGGTGACGGAACAAGAGGTTAATCAGTTAGAACTGGTCAAACAGACGAGCTTGACAGACAATATCCGAATTGTAGAGATCAAGAACATCGAACATAACGCTTGCGGTGGAACGCATGTCTCTTCAACGGGGGCGATCGGCATGATCAAGCTGCTCAAGTCGGAGAAGCATAAGGGAAACATGCGTATTTATTTTAAATGCGGAAATCGTGCCTTGGGGGAATTTTGTGAACATCAAACAATTGTAGGAGCGCTATCGGTTAAGTTCAAATCGAGCAAAGAAGATATCCTTGATCGAATGGATAAGTGGGAGAAAGAGCATAAGCAGCTCCAAGAAGAGATAGCAGCTCTGAAAGACAAATATGATGACTACGCCGCGCGTGAGCTGATAGCTAATAAAGACGGGGCACTCATTGCAACTGTATTCCAAGATAAGTCACTGAAAGATCTTCAGAATCTAGCTGGGAAAATAAACTCTCAATGCGATGCTCCAGTGTTGCTATTGACTACTATGGAGAATAAAGTGCTCTTATCTCAGCGCAATATTTCCGGCTTTTCTTGTGGTGCATTCATGAAAGCTAACCAAGTTCATTACAACGGAAAGGGCGGCGGCAGCGATATACTTGCTCAGGCTGCATTTGCCAATGAAGAGGATGCCTTCGCATTTTATGAATTTGCTGTCCGTACGTTGCAAGAGCAATTTCAGTAAGTCATTAACGAGATTAATTGTTTGAAATTAAAAAATAATCATAACAGCATCCGTTACATAGGAAGTAAGAAATAAGGCGAATTTCACGAGGCATGTGAAATTCGCCTTTAATGTATGTTCATGTTCATCGCGTACTTCGTCCTGTTAACAGCAGCATGAGGAAAGAAATCAAGATGATCGTCAACGCCCACGCCCATGCCATCGTGGTATTGCCGGAATCGACCGCGACATAGATGGCGGTTGGGAGAGTCTGTGTCTTGCCTGGAATGTTGCCGGCAACCATCAAAGTCGCACCGAATTCCCCAAGGGAGCGGGTGAAGCCGAGTATATACGCCGTCATGAACGATCGCCATGTTAATGGCAGCACAACATAATAGAATAGCTGCCGTTCATTAGCTCCAATAGCACGACCCGCGGCAAGTAGATCTTGGTCGATCGCTCCGAACCCGGTCTTCATCGTTTGATACACTAATGGGAAAGCGACAACGACCGCGGCGATAACAGCACTCCACCAAGTGAAGATGAGTGGTGCTCCCAACAACCAATCCAGGAATCGCCCAAAAGCACTGTTTCGGCCCAATATGACGAGCAGCAGGAATCCGATGACCGTCGGAGGCAGAACGATCGGCAGCATAAACAGTGTTTCGATCCATACTTTCCCCTTAAATTGCCGTTTGGACATCCACCAAGCCGCAGCAACCCCGAGCAGAATAGCAAGAACACTGGATAATAGCGCTACCTGCACAGAAAGTCGGATTGGAGACCAGAATTGCTGCCAGTCGATAACGCCTATTTTCATGTATTCGGTACAGCAGAGAACCCGTACTTTATGAAAATGTTCATCGCTTCTTCTGATCGCAGAAAGCTGTACAGTTTCTCCACTTCCTTGGGATGTTTAGTAGCTTTTACGATTCCAACCGGATAAACAATAGGGGAGTACGCTGATGCATCGACTGTTAGCGCTATTTCCACTTTGTCAGAGGCTAATGCATCTGTCTTATATACGAATCCCGCTTCGACATTCCCCGTTTCGACATATTGAAGCACTTGTCGAACGTCCTTAGCTTGAACCATCTTCGACTGCAAGCTGTCCCATAGCTTGTCTGTCGATAATGCCTCCTTCGCATATGAGCCCGCAGGAACGCTCTCCGGAATGCCAATCGCGATCTTATGTACTTGGTCCAAAGTTAGATCTGACAGATTACTAATGTTTACAGAGGAGCCAGCGGGTTTGACTACTACTAACTCATTAGCGAGTAAGTTGCTCTGCTGTGCTGCATCTACAAGACCTTTATCTACAAGTGCTTGCATATGACTTGAGGCTGCGGAGATAAAGAGGTCTACAGGAGCCCCCTGTTCTATCTGCTGCTGCAGCGCACCCGAACCGCCGTAATTAAAGTTAAGTTTTATATCTCGGTTGTTTGTTTCGTAGACTCCCTTTATCTCCTGCAATACGTCCTTCAAGCTTGCAGCAGCTGAAACTAGCAGTTCTACTTGCTCTTGTTCAGCTGCCGTAGAAGAGTTAACCGCTGATATCTCATTACCTAGACTTTGCTTTGAACCGCATGCTGTAACCAGCAGTGTAAGCATTATTATTAACAGAAGAACTATAGAATGTCGTTTGGCATGTGTGTTCATATCAATTCTCCTTTCTCGTACCTCGATAGCACAGACATTCCTTATCTTAACATTTTTCATGCTGCCAATAGAACATATAATCATTCAATCCTAAAAGAAGTTCACAAAACGACCTCTTATCATGTGAGTGGAATCACAAGTTAAGCGTGATGCAAATCATAAGATTATAGCATATTTAAAATTCAATCTATTGGAGGAATATTCATGAGCAAGATTACATTGCAAACATCAGTGGCAGACATCGTAACGATCATCCCGCGAGCAGCGGACTTGTTTCGTCAATTAAGAATAGATTATTGCTGCGGCGGGAAAGAGAGTCTAGAGCTCGCTGCGATTGAACGGAAGCTAGATCCTAAGCAGGTGCTGGAGGAAGTAGAGAAGATTGGACGCCAGCAAGCGGAATATGAATCAAGCCGTCCGCAATCACAAGATGAAGCAGAGCTTATTCGATATATTCAGCAGAAGCATCATGCATTTCTTCGTGAAGAGCTGCCGCAGTTAACCCCTTATATCACTAAAGTAGCTCGTGTTCATGGGGAGTATCATCCACATCTGCTGAGAGTTCAGGAGCTGTTTACAGCTCTGAAGCAGGAATTGCTGGAGCATACGGAGGAAGAAGATCAGGTTGTATTTCCGCTGCTGCTTCAATATGTAAACCATCCAGAGCAAGCAACTAGAGAGCAGTTGATGCCGTATCTGCTTGGCTTAGAAGATGACCATGACGGTGCCGGCAATCTGCTGAAGGAGCTTCGCGACATTACCCATGATTATGAACCGCCTGCTGACGCCTGCGGTACGTACCGACTCGTTTATCAACGGCTGTCTCTGCTCGAACAGGATACGTTTGAGCATATTCATCTCGAGAATCATGTATTGTTCGAACAGGTAAGATCGATTCTAACGAACTGATTTGCGAATTAGTTGCCCGCTCGTGGTCGGATACGGTATGATGCAGTTGCAGGAAGGATGGGGAACGATGGAAATTCAACCTATGCTCGATCAATTGCAACGGCCGATTCACGATCTGCGCATATCGGTAACAGATAAATGCAACTTTCGGTGTACGTACTGCATGCCGAAGGAAATATTCGGAGATGACTATCGTTTTCTGCCGAAAGCAGAGCTGCTCACATTTGCTGAAATAAGTCGCATGGCCCAATTGTTTGCATCACTTGGAGTTAAGAAGCTTCGTTTAACCGGCGGAGAACCGTTAATGCGCCGCGATCTGTCTCAGTTAGTTAGTATGCTTATGAACATAGAAGGAATCGAGGATATCGGATTAACGACAAACGGGCTGCTGTTGAAGCAGCAGGCTCAAGAACTGTATGATGCGGGCTTGCGCAGATTGAATATTAGTCTGGATGCGCTAGATCCGAAACTGTTCGCGAGGATGAATGGCCGCGGCATAACTCCTGATGTCATACTGGCTAATATTGACTTGGCGCAATCTATCGGATTCAAGATTAAGGTAAATACCGTCATCAAGAAGGATGTAAATGAACAGGAAATAGTACCGCTGGCAGCTTATTTTAAGGAACGTGGAATAATGGTACGCTTTATCGAATTCATGGATGTTGGCAATGATAACGGCTGGAGCTATGACAAGGTCGTTAGCAAACGTGAGATCTATGATATTCTGCGTTCTCAATACGAGTTAGAACCGCTGGATCAGCACTATTACGGCGAAGTAGCTAAGCGCTATCGCTATGCAGGGAGCGAATCAGAGGTAGGCTTTATTACTTCTGTTTCTGAATCGTTCTGCTCCTCATGCACTCGTGCACGCCTATCCTCAGATGGCAAACTCTATACGTGTTTATTTGCTTCTAAAGGGTTCGACCTCCGTCACATGCTGCGCAGCGGCGCGACTGACACCGAGCTTCTGGAGGCGGTCCGCAGCGTATGGGAACATCGTTCTGATCGTTACTCGGATGAGCGAACAGAGCAAAGAACACTCCACCTCCAAAAAATAAATATGTCGTACATTGGAGGGTAATTATTAATGTTAAATGGTTGTTCACATTCAGCAGGCAGGACATTCTAGTTCGCATGAGTACATGTGGTATAATAGCCCTGTAAATGAGCGTCATCACATTACCATGTTGGGGGCAGTCACAGTGAACACGATTGTAGTTATTGGCGGCGGGATAACCGGTCTGTCGACCATGTATTATTTGCAGAAGGCCCTGAAGGGGAAATCGATAGACGCAAGATTAGTGCTTGTTGAAGCAAGTGAAACATTAGGCGGTAAGATTCGAACAGTTCGACAGAAAGACTTCATTATCGAGACAGGTGCAGATTCCATCGTTGCGCGCAAAGCGAATATGGTGCCATTCCTTGAAGAATTGAAGCTGACAGAGAAGATCGTATATAATGCGACTGGCATCTCTTACATTTATACAGATGGACAATTAAAGAAGATTCCGGAAGATGCGGTGTTCGGAATTCCGACTAGCATAGAGTCGTTATTGTCGAGCGACATTGTCTCGGATGCAGGAAAGGCAGAGGCATTAAAGGATCTCAGCACGACGAATGAATCCTTCACATTGCAGGACTCTCTCGGCTTATTCTTGGAGCATTTTCTAGGTCAAGAGCTTGTTCAGAAACAGATAGCGCCTGTCATATCCGGAGTTTATTCAGGGGAACTTAACGATCTGACGATCGCTTCTACCTTCCCGTATCTATTAGAATATAAGAACCAGTACGGAAGCATCATTCGAGGATTATCAGAGAACAAAGAGAAGTTCTTAGGAAACGGAAGCAAGAAATTCATCTCCTTTGAGCATGGAGTCAATGCACTGATCGACACATTGGAGGAACGTTTAACTGATGTAGAGATATGGAAGGGAATCAAAGTCGTTTCCATCGAGAAAGATCAGGATAAATACTGCGTGAGGCTGAGTGATAGTCGCGAGATAGAAGCAAATATGGTCGTGTTAAGCACTTTGCATTCGGCAGCGCAGTCCATGCTTAATTCAGAGGAGCTGGATAAGGACTTCGACGAGTTGAACAATCGATCGATGATCAGCGTGTATGTGGGATTCGATATCCCTGATCAGGCACTGCCGATGGAAGGAACCGGATTCATCGTAGGCAAGGACAGTGAGTTGACATGCAATGCCTGCACTTGGACAAGCCGGAAATGGGCACATACCTCCAAAAACCAGCGACTGCTGATCAGACTGTTCTATAAGAGCTCCAATCCGCACTACTCAGCTTTAATTGAGCTCCCGGAAGATCAGTTGAAGGAAGTCGCGTTGTGGGATGCCAAGCTAAGCCTCGGCATTACAGGAGATCCTGTGACTTGCGAGATTACCAAGTGGCATGACAGCATGCCGAATTATCATCTGAAGCATCCTGGTATAGTGCGATCTCTGGAGAGAAAGATGGAGCTGTATTATCCAGGCGTCTTCTTAGCTGGATGCTCGTATTATGGCGTCGGGATCGCAGACTGTATTGCGAACGGCGAGCAAACCGCGGAGCGTATTGCAAAACGGCTCGAACCTAATGACTAATAGTACGATATAAAAAATCCCGCCATTGTGTAGATGGCGGGATTTTTTGTCTATAAGCAGATTGACAAACTATATTAACGATTCATGTACCCTGAAAAATCAGTTTGAGGTTGTATTTGTGATGCATAACCTTGGTTGAAGTTATAGGATCGTAAAAAATCGCCAACGTGCTCTAATTGATTGCATGCTTGAATAACGGACTGCATTTGTTGAACCGCAGTTTGATGTCCTTGAAGAGCAGTTTGAATCATTTGAGCGGCTTGGCGTTCACGCTGTGCCAATTGTTCTAACATTTGAGCATTTTGCTGCTCTTGCTGAAGTAGACGCTGGTAATTACTGCTAGCCATTTCGGTTTGGTGAATTAATTGTTGAATTGTATTGCGAATCTGGTGGGTATTTTGTTGATGCATGTTGATTCCTCCTAAAGATGTTGTAATGGATATATTGAATCCTTAATAAAGTGCTTATAGTGCGAGTAAATTATACAAATCATCTGAGCAACCTGAATATCCTTATTGCATTTTGGAGACGGTATAAAGAAAAGAATATACCTGGTCATAGTTAAGGATATTGATGGAGGTACACCATGGAGCATACTGATAAACGACTATTGATAGCTGCATTAGGCGGAGTCAACGAGATTGGTAAAAATATGTACGTTTTACGGTACGAAGATGATATTGTCGTTATCGACTGCGGCTCGAAATTTCCGGATGAAAGTCTGCTTGGAATTGACCTTATTATTCCTGATATAAGCTATTTATTAACTAACCAAGATAAGGTCCGAGGATTAGTGGTTACGCATGGACATGAAGATCATATCGGCGGTATCCCTTACATATTGAAGCAGCTACAAATTCCTATCTATGCTTCACGCTTGACGTTAGGCCTGATTGAGATCAAGTTAAGAGAACATGGGATTCTTCACGAAACGAAGATGCAGCGAATCGATGCTGATTCAACCATTGAACTGGGGGCTATTACTTGCTCCTTCTTTCCTACGAATCATAGTATTCCGGACTGCCTTGGCGTCGTATTTGACACGCCAGAGGGAACAGTCGTGCATACGGGCGATTTTAAATTTGATTTGACACCTGCCAACAAGCAATATCCTGATCTTCACAGAATGGCGGATATCGGCAAGAAGGGTGTTCTATTTCTCCTATCTGAAAGCACGAATGCTGAACGCCCAGGCTTTACACCTTCAGAAAGTATCGTTGGAGCTCATATTGATGAGGCATTTAATCAAGCGGAGCGAAGAGTATTCGTTTCCACATTTGCTTCCAACGTTAACCGGCTTCAGCAAGTTGTTGACGCTGCTCATCGTCATAACCGCAAACTGTTCTTGTTAGGTCGAAGTATGGTCAATGTTGTATCCGTTGCGCAGGAGCTAGGATATATAACGATACCTCCCGATATGCTTGTCGATGCGGAGACGGCAGCTAATCTTTCGCCGGATCATATTGCAATTCTTTGTACGGGCAGTCAAGGCGAACCGATGGCAGCGCTGGCCCGGTTATCTAATTCCGCACATAGACATATGAAAATAGACGCAGGGGATATGGTTATAATAGCCGCCAATCCTATCCCAGGAAATGAACGGAATGTTGCTCGTATCATTGATAATTTGTACGCTCTTGGCGCTCAGGTTGTATATGGTTCACACAATGAATTTCATGTATCAGGTCACGGCAGTCAAGAAGAGTTAAAATTAATGCTTACCCTGATGAAACCACAGTACTTCGTACCGATTCATGGAGAATTCCGCATGCTTCATCAACATCGTATACTTGCGGAAGCAGTTGGGGTAAATAGTGACAATATCTTTATCCTTACGAATGGCGATGTGGTGGAGTCTGCCAATGGGGTTGTTCGTCAAGAAGGGCGCATTACCGCGGGACAAATCCTTGTAGATGGTCTAGGAATTGGAGATATCGGCAATATCGTGCTTCGCGATCGGCGTCAATTGTCCGCTGACGGTATCATCATTGTGGTGATTACGATAAGCAAGGCAGAAGGTAAGCTATTGTCTGAGCCAGATACCATATCAAGAGGGTTCGTATATGTACGTGACTCTGAAGAGCTTATCGAAGATATAAACCAGCTCGTGGCCGCGACCGTTGAGAAGATGCTGGAGGATCGAATTAATCAATGGAACGTGATGAAGAGGACGCTAAAAGATACTTTAGGTCAATTTTTATACAATCGAACACAAAGGCGGCCGATTATACTTCCTATCATCATCGAAGTGTAAGCAGGGGTGAAGGATAGTGGAGAATAGGTTAACTTACATTGGATGGTCCAAAAGGGCTGTCCTTTTTATTTGTGTTCGAAATATGAATCTAGTATTAAATTTACTAACACAAAATTAATACGACGTGAACATGTTTTATAACATCTTAGAATTATATTAAGGATATAAACTATGATGAGAAAATACCATAGTTATTACCAGTAAAACTAAATATAGAACTTGTTGTATATTTATATAGACCAAATCCAATTTACTTACTGCAGGTGAGGAACAATCATCCCTAGAGATTTAATTCTTAGCTTTGGTTTGCTGACGTTTTTTACATTTTTCTTCGAGCATTATTTGATGGAAGTCAATGCGAATTTGAAAGATAGTACACGATACACATGGAAGGTAGGGCTCTATCAAGGATTTGTAGGCGTCATTTTATTTTCCTGTGGCCACCCTTACAATTATCATGGAATAGCGGATTTGAGCGAGATTACCATTCTGATCTCTTCCTACGTTGGGGGACCGATATCTGCAGTGATAACGACGGTAATGAATCTTTTATTTCGATTAGCCTTCGAGTCATCTATCGAAACAATGATATCGGTAACAGTCGTTATATCACTCAACCTTATTATAAGTATTATTTCTGTTCGTTTTATTAAACACTACTGGATGCAGTGGGTAGTATCCGTTACTTGCTCTAACCTCGTTTTTTTATTATCTTATTTATTTCTAGATTATTTTCCATTAGGAACTGTTGCACTGCAGTTTATTATCGTTTATCAGGCATCTGGCCTATTCATAGCGGCGAAGCTGTATTATATGAGTAAGTCTCAACAGCTAAAGCAGAAATTAGATGTTCTACAGAGCGATTTACTAGAAATTCTTCATCTTCAACCCGGATTTATATACAAATTAACGAAAGAACAAGGAAAGATCGTATATAAAATTGCTGGCGGCACACTGTTAAACGAGATCGGGATTTCATATGAAGATATCGTTGGAAAGTCCATTGATGAATTAACCGTATTTTCGAGTGAGTTGAATGATTTCATGCAATCTCAAAAAGAGAAGGCTTGGCGTGGTGAGTATGTATCGTTTGAATTAAACTTTGCGGAGCATACTCTATTGGCAACCTTAAAGCCTATATTCAGCGAAAATAGGGTTAGTTCCGTCATTGGTACAGTGACAGACATTACCGAACGCAAATTATCAGAGAGGCAGCTCGTAGAAAGCGAAGAACTATATCGCACTCTCGTTGATAGCTCGCAAGATTTTATCATTCGAATGGATGTAGAAGGGCATATTACGGCTGTAAATAAGAAAGTATTAGAGGTCACTTCTAAGCGGTCGGAATACCTAATAGGAGAGCACATAACTACACTATTTACTCCTGGGAAACATATTGAGACGTGGCAGTATCATTTTGACCAAGTTGTTTCTGGCAGGACAATGGAGAGCTTTGAATACAATATCAAGTGTGATAACCAAGAATTCGACTTTTACGTCACACTGTCACCATTTTATGACATGAATCAAATCGTCGTCGGAGTTATGTGCACTGCACATGATATTAAGAATCTAAAGAAGAGTAGAGCAGCTGTTGAGGCTAATGAAGCCAAGAGTGTGTTCGTCGCTCGCATGAGTCATGAGATTCGTACACCGTTAAGTGCAATTATTGGTTTAACGGCGTTGTTGATGAGGCAGGAGATGTCACCTGTACAGAAAGATTATTTGGACAAGATTCTCTCCTCTTCCCATGTATTGCTTGGGATCATAAATGATGTTCTTGATATCTCAAAGATTGAAGCGGGCAAAATTGAACTTCAGAAAGCTCAATTTAACATACACCATCTGATGCAGGAATTATCTGATATCCTAACCGTGCTCGTAGGAGATAAACAGCTCAAATTTATCATCGACACATCCGCAGATATTCCGGAGACACTCTATGGCGATTCTATGCGAATCGGTCAAATTCTCATCAATATAATTAATAATGCCATTAAATTTACGGATTGTGGACATATCTATGTCAAAGTGGAATTGGTAAGTGTTGAGGATGATCTGTTTCATATTGAATTTTCAGTGGAAGATACGGGAATCGGAATTACAAGCGAACAAATGAGTCAACTGTTCGAACCATTCACTCAAGTGGGATATGATTCAAAGAATAAATACAGTGGAACGGGATTAGGCTTATCGATCTGTAAATACTTCGTTGAGATGATGGGAGGAACTATTCATGTAAGCAGTCGGCCGGGGCATGGAAGCAAGTTTTCATTTATACTTCCATTCGATCAAGTATCACTTCATGACCAGATGAGTTGGGAGGATCGAATCGATTATTCACAAATGAACATACTCGTAATCGAGAGTAATGAGGCAGTGAGAAGCGGAATATGTTCTATGTTGGAATCTATGAATTTTCGAGTGACCGCATGTGAACATGACAAGTATCTCGATTTATCTAGTATGAATGTTGAAGTGATATTGACAGATATAAGTACGGATGACAAGTATAGTCTCGATGATTGGCTGCTGTTAAAGCGACGGACTTCTGCTTTAGTTCATCATGTTGCGATTCTGACTGCTAAGGTTCATGAAGAAATCAGAAAACTTCCAGATGATTTACAGCCGGATGCCGTTATTCTGATGCCCATTAGTCGGATCGGTCTGATGCGTACGATGAGGTCCTTGGTGTGGAATGAAGTCAAACAGCCTGCGATGCTTCAGAGAACACAAGTCAATGCCCTGCGTGATCGCCACATGAATATACTGCTTGCTGAAGATAACGAGATTTGTCAGCTTGTAATAACCGAAATGTTGAGATCTTATGGTTTTCAAGTAACCGTTGCGAATCATGGCATTGAAGTTCTTCATTTACTGAATCAGGGTAGATGGGATTTGCTCTTAATGGACATTCAGATGCCAGAGTTGGATGGAGTAGAGACAACGAAGATCATTCGAGAAGATCATCGTTTTGATCAATTGCAGATCTTCGCCTTAACGGCCAATATGGTATGTGAAGATCATGAGATGTATCATAGCATTGGTATCGATGGTGTATTAACGAAGCCGTTGGATATCAATCAACTGATATCGTTGATTAATCGGCAGGATGCTGCTAATGACCACAGGTTGTTCACTGTGAGCGAACATCGAGAACCTGTAAAGGGTCCGATAACCGGAATAGATGTACAAGCCACTCTTCGAAGAATTAATGGAAAGTATCACATTATGATTCATATGTTTCATGTATTCTTGCGCGATTACAGTCATTTTGCATCCCGAATGAAGGATTCGTTGTCACGCAACGATCTCATATGCTTCCGTAAAATGCTCCATACCCTTAAAGGTGCAGCTGCAAATATCTCTGCAGTTGGACTGCTGGATGCAGCAATCAAGCTCGAAACGGTACTAGAGCAAGGTGGAGATATGGATGCTGGCATGGAACTATTGGACAGAGAATTGCAAATCATAATTGTTTCGCTGCAACACTATGTGAATAACGGATACGATAGCAACAACATCTATGGAAATGATGGCGAGAGGGTTTAGCAATGAGAGTACTACTAATTGAAGATGACGCAATCGTTGGTGAAATGATCAAAATGTATTTGGCTGAAGAAGGCTACTTCATAAGGAGAGCAGATACTGGAACTCTGGGTCTTAGCCTCGTAAGAGAATTTAAACCGGATGTCGTCATTATTGATTACATTCTGCCGGATCTTAATGGTACAGAAGTATGCAGGGAAATACGCAAAGATTCATTAGTGCCTATCATTATGATATCGATGAATACAGAAGTGATGAATCGGGTAGATGCGTTGATAGATGGCGCGGATGATTATCTATGCAAACCGTTCAGTATGAAGGAGCTCTCGGCGAGAATGATCGCTAATATACGAAGGGCTTATCATGGGCCTATTCAACGAGAATCGAACAATGACGATGTTGGATCCAGACTAGAAAGAAATAGCATCATCATTGAACAAGAGTATCGAACGATAAATGTTAATAATCGACGTGTGGAAACAACCTGTACCGAATTTGAGATTATGAAATTGTTCTACAATCATCCAGAGCGTGTGTTTAGCCGTGAGGAATTGATTATTCATTTGCGTGGTATAAATACGTTGGTCAATGAGCGTTCAATCGATGTACACGTGATGAAGTTAAGGTCTAAAATTGAAGAAGATCCTAAAAACCCGAAATATATTAAAACAGTCTGGGGAATAGGATATAAATTTACCTTGAATTAGTTTGATCATTCGTAACCTTCCCTGAGAAGGTTTTTTTTCTGTCTATGGATCGAAATTGAAAGAATGAATGAAATATAACGAAAAAACATAAATAACAAACACTTAATTTAGACTTGTTTTAATAACCCTGTTCTACTATTTAAATAGCTATTTGACTTTAAAGTAGAAAAGAGGTTAGTGCATGTGCGTAATTTAAAGGTATCAACTAAGTTATTCCTGTTAATTGGAATTTTTATTATTGGAATGGTAACGTTAACGAGCATTGTATATTTCTCCATGAACTCTATGGCCAAGGATGCGGATGTTATATACAAAGATCGAATGGTACCTCAAGCTAACTTCTTGAAGTATCGTGCAAACAACCGAGCCATGGAGACCATTGTATTCCAAATCATGCAGGTCAACGTGGCTCAAGATGTAAAGAAGTATAAGGAGAAATTTGAAGAACTATCCGTCGAGAATATGAAGTATCTGGATTCGTTTCAGATGTCAGGGATGTCGGAGGAAGAGATGAAGCTCGTGAATGATATTAAGGCGGGCTATCCGGCGTATCTTGAATCTTTGAAGCACACTATCGTATTGGCAGAGCAGGATAAAGAAGAGGCTTCCGCTTACTTCAAATCGGAAGTGATGAAAGCTTACAATGTCATACAACCGTTAAGTGTTCAGCTAGAGAAGCAGCTTATGGATAGTGCAGAAGCACTAAACCAAGCCAATACCGAAGATGCCCAACAAAGCATTCTACTCACGATCATTATTTCTGTCGTGCTAATTGTGATATGTATCGGAGTAGGGATATGGATCACTCGTCTGATCGTAAAGCCGATCCAATCCGTACAGAAAGTAATGAAAGACGCGGAGCGTGGAGATTTTACAGGTCAAGTGAACTATCACTCCAGAGATGAACTCGGGCAATTAACTAACTCGTTGAATAGTATGATGACTATATTAAAAGGTTTGTTCGGTCAGTTTGCAGATACATCACAGCAAGTAGCGGCGATCTCGCTTGAACTATCAGCAAATGCTCAACAGACTAGCACTGCTAGTGAGCATATTGCTTCCAACGTTCAAAAATTGGCGAGTGGAGCGGAATTGCAGGTGCAAGCGGTTGAAGAAACGGTGGCAACGTTGAAATATATGGGGAAAGGTGTACAGCATATTGCCCAGAATGCGCAAATTGTGTCTGAAACGGCCATTCAGACATCGAATAAGTCACTAGAAGGTAATCAAGCTATTGAATTGGTCGTACAACAGATGAATTCAATTCATGGAGCCATTGACGAATTGGGTCAGATCATTCAGGGATTGAACCGTCGATCCGACGAGATAGGTGCAATAATAGAAGCCATTACAGGGATTGCATCGCAAACTAATCTGTTAGCTTTAAATGCGGCTATTGAAGCTTCGCGGGCTGCAGAACATGGCAAGGGATTTGCCGTAGTTGCTAGTGAGGTTCGCAAGCTGGCTGAGCAATCAGCAGGTTCAGCTAAGAAAGTATCGGAACTTATTTCTACCATACAATTAGAAACGGGAAAAGCAGTTCACTCGATGGAACGGACTGCAAATGAAGTATTTAATGGCATTAAAATGGTCACTACAGCCGGACAATCGTTCGAACTAATCCAACAGTCTGTGAATATGGTTGCTGGTCAAATACAAGAAGTTACGTCCGAAGTTCAAGATATAGCTTCAGGGACGGAGCAGATGCTTCTTTCCGTAGAACATATTAATCAGGCCGCGCTGAACTCAGCAACCGGTGCGCAGAGTATTTCGGTCGCAGCGGAAGAGCAGCTTGCCTCGATGGAAGAAATATCGTCGTCCTCTTCTTCGCTATCCCGTATGGCGGACGAATTGCAAGATAGAATCAAGCAATTTAAGATTTAACAATAAGTTCATCCTATTCATCATATGGGGGGATATCAGTGGAAAGTTTGGCTCAATTGAAACAGGAGATTGAACAAAAGAGAAGTCAGTTGTTGTTACTGAGCAGCATTCTAGGTTTATCATCCAAGCTGGTATTAATTATTTCTCAAGAATTAGATGAGCTACTGAATACATATGAACATTTAAAAAATGAAGTGTAAGGCTGCCATAGGTAGCCTTTTTTTGTGTCATATGTGTATCTCACCTCCGCCTACACTGAGGGATATTTTTCTTGTTCTAGGGAAAATCTACAATGTAGCAATCGGATTAGGAAACGGAGGTATGGATATGGGGTTATTTAATAATGCATTTAATAATAACAAGCGAAAGAGCATATCCAAGTCGAAACAGTCCACATTGAAACCTCAACCGGTATCTCCAAACATGCAGGAGAATATTCAATATTTGCAAGAAGCGCTATTTCATACAGACGATCTAGTTCATCTAGCTGTGTCGATTCCAGGTCATACAAGCGAGATTCTCTATATGTACTCCATGTGCGGACAGACTAAGATCCGTGAGGAAATATTGAATCCCATCATGGAAAGCAAAAACGATGGTTTAGATGAAATTCTGATTGCGATACGTGCGAACAAGTATAGCGAACTTGAAAAAGTAATTGATCAAATAGTTAAAGGATATGTCGTGCTATGTATTGAAGGTATGGAAGAATGCTTTGTTATTGAGGTGAAATCGAGCCATGTTCGAAACATCTCAGAACCGAGCAATGAGAAAATTGTCGTGGGTTCTCACGAAGGTTTTGTGGAAAACATGAGCATTAATCTCCAACTCATTCGCAAGCATATCGAGAATCGCAATTTGGTTGTAAAACGTTATAAGCTTGGTCATGAAACGAAATCTGAAGCGGTAATTGTCTATTTGCAGAATCTAGCCAATCCCAAGCTCATAAAGGAAGTTGACCGCAGAATACAAAATATTGATGCAGATAATATCACATCTACCGAATTTATCGAAGAATATATTGAAGACACTTCCTTTTCTCCCTTTCCACAGATGCTGCATACGGAGAGACCAGATCGAGTCATCGGCAATTTGCTGGAGGGCAGAGTTGCGCTGTTAGCAGAAGGCAGTCCTACTGCTTTAATCATGCCAGTGACCTTTTTTGCCTTTTATCAATCGCTAGACGATTATAACTTTCGTTCACTGCAAGGGTCGTTTATCCGATTAATCCGGCTATTCAGCTTTGCCATCGCTATCGGTCTTCCAGCTTATTATATTGCGGTGGTGTCTTTTCATTTTGAGGTCATCCCACAGGATCTGCTGCTGCCCATTAAAAACAGTGTTGAATTCATTCCGTACCCACCGATCCTTGAAGCGCTGTTTATGGAGCTGGCGATTGAATTGCTTCGAGAAGCGGGCATACGCCTTCCCGGGCCAGTTGGACAAACAATCGGAATCGTCGGCGGTCTTGTCATAGGAGATGCGGTTGTTAAAGCAGGTCTAGTATCGAACGCCATGATCATTGTTGTTGCCTTAACGGCGATAGCTTCTTTCGTGGTACCTTCTCATGAGATGAGTGCTTCAGTTCGAATCCTCCGTTTTCCTGTCATGTTAGCTGCATCGTTATTCGGTTTTTTTGGAATTGTGTTCAGCTTAATGATCATCTTGATCCATTTATGTAAATTAGAATCGTTTGGAACGCCTTATTTTGCCCCTGTAGCTCCGTTACGATTAAAGGATTGGAAGGATACGATCGTCCGAATGCCTCAATGGCTGTTGAACCAGCGTTCAAATGACCCAGCTCCACAACAACTAGACCAGCAGCAATCTTCAGGCGAGGAGCAGCAGAACGATGGATAATTCCAAGGATTACATTACGCCGGGACAGCTCGTGTTTTTGATTATTCAGACCCAAATTGGTGTCGGGCTGTTAGGACTTGCGAACAATGTGCATAACGCAGCTAAGGGGGATGCGTGGTTATCTGTGCTGCTGGCGGGTATATTGGCTCAATTGTTCATTGTCGTGATGTGGGGGTTAGGCAGAAGGTTTCCTTCGTTAACGCTATATGATTATTTACCTGCTCTGTTGGGGACTTTTTTAGGCAAATGCATTCAATTTATTTATGTGGGTTACTTTATGTTGGTATCCAGCTATATCATATTGCAATTCAGTATGACCATACATGAGTGGGTACTAGTAGATACACCCAGATGGATCGTCATGGGCATGATGTTAGGGGTAAGTCTATATCTGGTTCGGGAGAGCCTGCGTACAATTGCCCGTTTTTGTGTTCTTGCCTTCTTCTGCTACATCCCGGTGATCCTTATAATATCGTACGCGTACACCCGTGTGAACTTTCTATACGTATTGCCTGTGGGACAGGCTGGCTTATGGAAGATTGCGGAGGGTGCGCACACAGCCATGAACTCAGTATCGGGGTATGAGATTCTGCTGATCTGTTATCCCTTTGTTGAAGGGGCAAGAACTGATAAATTAAAAGCAGCCAGCCTCGCGAATACCTTCACCGCACTGTTGTATACTTTTGCGGTCTTTACCAGTCTTATCGTATTTAGTCCTTCGGAGATCGGTCAGCTCCCTGAACCCTTGCTTTACATGGTTAAGGCGTTAACTTTCAGTGTGTTCGAGCGTCCGGATCTCTATTTTCTCTCCTTATGGATGTTCATTGCATCTACTTCAATGATGGGTTATATGTTTATGGCTTCCAGAGGACTTGCGAATCTTTTTAAGGCACAGGGCACTCATCGAAGAGCAGTTCCATATACGGTGGCTCTTGTGTTTGTCATTGTCTTGTTCTGTCAGGATCCGCTCTTGATTGATGGTATCAAAAAAATATTGTCGATCGCTAATTATGTGTTTGTATTTGGAATTCCCTTCGTTCTATTCATGATTTCCATCCTATTCAATGTAAAGGAAGCTAGGGGGAGTGCGGGATGAGAACGAGCTTGATTATCATTACGGTTTGCTTGGCTGCAGCGCTAGTATCGGGTTGCTGGGATCAGCAACTGCTAAAAGACGCCAGAATTGCATATATTGTGGGCTTCGATCTGAGTTCAGATGGAAAGCTTCAAACGACTTCTTCAGTTCTTGACGTAAGCGGCGAGCAAACGGGGAATAGAAAGTATAGTGAAATCCATACGGCGATTGGCAATACAAGCAGACATACCCGAGATATTATTGACCGTGAAATTTCTGGAAGATTCACAGCTGCCAAGCTCCGTGTCATCCTCATTGGTGAAGCATTGGCGAAACAAGGTATTTATCCGTTTCTCGATGTATTCTATCGTGATCCTAGAAGCGCCTTGAATGCAAAGATTGCTGTCATAGGGGGGAAAACCAGTGATTACATCAGCAAGAAAATATCGGGTTCAAAACTAATCGGCGAGCATTATACCCGACTGATCCAAAGTGCAGAGGGCAGAACGATTGCCCCAGTGGTTGACCTGCAGCTTATTCGTCCAAAGATAAAGGATCCAGGAGATGATTTTGCTGTCCCCTATATATCTAACGATGTAACGCATCCAGCGATCAATGGAATAGCATTATTTAACGGTGATCACATGGTAGGCACGTTACAATCAGAGGATTCACTATTGTACCTTCTGATGGCGGATAAATTAAACAAGTCGGGCAGCTTGACCCTTAAAGTAAATGGGGGGGGGCAATCGAACCCAGAACAATATTTAGCGATGGAAATTCAATCGATAAAACGGAAGATGAAAGTAAACGTTCAAAGCAACCAGGATATCTCAGTAGCGTTGGATTTGCATTTAAAAGTAACAGCAATTGAATACGCGAAGGATCATCTAGAGGATAAGCAGAACGTACAACAGTTAGATAAGATACTTTCGGAAGAACTGACGAGAAGTGCGCAAGCCATTACGCGGAACATGCAGCAGGTCAATCATGATGGTTTCGGGATCGGACGAAGAATGATGGCCTACCATCCGGATACTTGGAGCAAATTGAACTGGACAGAGGATTATCAGAAGGTCACATTTAATCCAAAGGTATCAGTAGAGATCGTAAATCATGGAATTACGTATTAAATATAAGCACCACTGAAGTTCCATACAGAACGATTCTATTCTGTTGGCCCTACAGGGTGCTTTTTTGTAGTGAACGTTTAATTCTCCGTAGTATATGTTTTCACAGTTGGCGGCTCATATGTTGCAAATTGGTCCAATAGCAATTTAGGATCACTGTCTACAATGGCCATCGATCGGTACTTTTCGTGCAAGAACTGCTCATCCGTCATATGTTGGAACAGGGCTACGAGCGGGTCATAGTAGTGATTGATGTTTAACAGCCCGCATGGCTTCGTGTGAAGTCCTAATTGCGCCCATGTGAAGATCTCGAAGAATTCCTCCAAAGTACCTGGGCCGCCAGGCATCGCGATAAAGCCGTCAGCAAGTTCGGCTATCTTTGCTTTGCGTTCATGCATGGAATCCACCACGATTAGTTCGGACAGATTTTTGTGTGAGATCTCTCGTTTATCTAGAAAACCTGGCATGACGCCGATTACATGTCCACCCTCAGCCAAGACAGCGTCGGCAACAGCTCCCATCACACCAACACTGGCTCCGCCATATACGAGTGCGATGCCGCGTTGCGCGAGTTCTTTGCCCAGTGCAACTGCGCCTTGTCGATACATTTCGCTTGCTCCATTACTAGAGCCACAGTATACTGCTATATGCTTCAAATTTATGTACCTCCTAAATATTTAATGATATTTATTATATCTCAATATAAAAATTGGATAAATGAGCGAATGTGTTCAATTTGGAGAGTGGATGTGATCGATCAGATGAGATGTCAAAAAAAGTTTATTGACTTCTCGAACATACAAGATACAATAAAGTACAAACTTCTTAATGTATAAATTCATGGACGAGAATAAGTAAGTCATGTCATCCGATCCACAGAGAGTTGGTAAACTGCTGCAAGCCAATGTTCGGTACATGGGTGAATATCATCTTCGAGAAGCGCTGCTGAACGACAGTAAGCTGTGCCGGCTTTCCACCGTTATCCGGAGTACGTAGTAGGTACGTGGCAAAGTGCATCTTGCATCAACGGGGTTAGTTGCTGCTAGATGAAGATGGGTGGTAACGCGGAATATAATCCGTCCCTTTTAAGGGACGGATTTTTTTATTTTCGGATCTGCTATATAGTTTAAAACATACATCTTGGGGGGGACTAACTTGCAACAAATTTCCAAAGGTCATACTTTCTTCATTGGGCTGATGCTATTTTCGTTATTTTTCGGAGCGGGCAACTTAATCTTTCCTCCGATATTAGGTCAGCAGTCAGGGGATCAATTCGCGCTTGCTATGTTCGGTTTTATACTGACAGGCGTAGGGCTGCCATTGCTTACGATCATTACAATGGGGCTGACAGGTAAAGACATGCAGCAATTGGCGGGACAAGTGCATCCGAAGTTCGGTATTGTATTTGCTGTAGCCGTATATATCTTAATCGGACCATCGATGGCTATTCCACGTGTTGCGAACGTAGCGTTCGAGATGGGGGCGCAACCCTTTGTTCCGGAATCGCTCCAATCTAGCAGTTGGGTGTTGTTTGTGTTCTCGATCGTATTTTTTATTGTCGTGTTCGTGTTGAGCTTGAATCCATCAAAGCTTGTGGTGTGGATCGGTAATATCTTAACGCCGTTATTGCTCTTGTCCATTGCAGGACTGTTCATTGCTGCACTGCTGAATCCGCTAGGCGATCCACAGCCGGCAGTACAACAGTATGCAGCATCACCTGGCTTCAAAGGCTTTATGGAAGGCTATATGACGATGGATACGATCGCAGCGCTCGCATTTGGCCTTATCGTTATCAATGCGGTTCGCGACAGAGGCGTTCAGGATAGACGAGTCTTAGCAAAGGCTGTGACTCAAGCTGCTGTCATTGCAGGTATCGGATTAATGTTAGTATATGCGGCACTTGGCTATATTGGCGTCACGAGCGTGGAATCACTCGGCTACGCGGCTAACGGCGGCCAACTGCTCACGCTTGCTGTCCAGGAGCTATTCGGTCCTTCTGGATTAATTCTACTAGCCGTAATCGTGACTCTAGCTTGTCTGACGACATGCATCGGACTCGTCTCTGCATGCAGTCAATACTTTTCTACCTTATCGCGACGGTTGAGCTATAACTGGATATCATGTATTATCTGTGTAGTCGGTCTGCTCATTGCCAACTTAGGGTTGAATCGAATTATTTCAATATCAGTTCCGATATTACTCATCATTTATCCGGTAGCGATAGTACTGATCGTGCTATCTCTGTTCCATAAGCTGATAGGCGGTCATTCTTCTATATATGTAGGAGCGCTTATCGGGACATTGCTAATAAGTGTGTTTGACGGCTTGAAGGCGGCGGGGGTTTCTGTAGACGCTGTTACTGCGTGGATGAATGTTATTCCGCTGTATGATAAGGGGATTGGTTGGGTTGTTCCTGCGATAGTGGGCGGATGCCTAGGCTTTATAGTCGGAATGATCACACGAGAAATAAAATCGAACAAGTAACGATGGCATTCGTATCGTGAGCGAGGGCTTGCCAGAGGGAAGGACCGACAATTTGTCGGTCCTTTTTTCATAGGGAAAGAGCATTACCATTTTCCTTACTTAAATCGACCATAAGCATTGGCATAGCGCAGAATACGGCGATAAGCGGAGGGATTGAACGTTCGGTAAACATAAATGGCCGGTCTGGTGTTCACCTCAAGGATCCATGGCCGCATGCTCTTGTCGAGCGCGATGTCGAGTCCGAGCTCTTTCAGACCTTTATGTTTTCTGCTTAATTCCTTTCCCACCGATAATCCCAGTTGATTCAGTTCTCGTCGCAGTTGATGAATGGAAGACTCGTTCATATGAGGACGCATTAAGACGTCTAGCGATTCTATTTTGCCGCCATTATTGACATTGGTTACAATTTTATGGGACGCAGCCTTACGGCCAAAGATGGACATAGCTTCCCACTTATTGCTCAAATTTTTTTGGACCAATACACGGAGATCGAATTTTCGCCCTTGGTGGGTCATCATGTGAATGCCCTGTTGAACTAAATACTTTCGTTTACCGATTCTTGATTTTATTCTAGTGTTCAGTTGATCCATCGAATGGAATGAATGAGTAGAGACACCTTCCCTAAGCTCGAAAGATGCATTAGATCGTTTTTTTGCACGCATTACTCCTTTGCCGTGAGTACCCGTGTCAGGCTTAACGTATACCATCTCGTATCGATTCAGCATTTCATCCAATCGACTGGAACTGTAAACAGCTGTCTCGGGAATGTAACGCTTCAATGATGTCTTTTGCAGAATCAACGTCTTTTTCCATTTGCTAAATACACGTCTGACAGTCAAAAACGCATCACCCTTTACTAGAAAGTGGATTATTTCGGATTGTTGTCTGTAAGTACTGAGGATTGATTAATGATATTAATGTATGATGCAAGGGGCGATTAGGAAAAGTACAAACACCTATTTAAAGCGGCAACTCTGTCAACAACAGGTAAGGTATGCTGAAAGGGGCTACCTCAAA
The DNA here is from genome assembly GCF_054343325.1 of Paenibacillus marinisediminis. Taxonomy (NCBI): domain Bacteria; kingdom Bacillati; phylum Bacillota; class Bacilli; order Caryophanales; family Paenibacillaceae; genus Paenibacillus; species Paenibacillus marinisediminis. The sequence continues at coordinate 341,503 of NZ_JBTGUH010000002.1, read as the reverse complement.
AGTCATGCTAAGATGACTTAGAGATAGCCCCATACTCATGATGAGCAATATTGTTAATTGTCCTCACATATCCAATTCATAAGTTCTCTATCAAAGGTTTGAGGCTCTTCAAACATAGGGTTGTGACCGCTATACTCAAAGATCACTTTCTTTACATGTGCATACGTATGATCAACAGAATTCCAAAGTGAGACAGGAGCCACCAAATAATCAAATCTGCCTATTCCAATAAATACGGGCTTATTACACCCAGCCAGTGATTGTATAAGATTCAGCTCTCCAAATGCTACTCCCCATAAGTGATCGATAATCGGCATGTTCGTATATACATCTTTCCACATATATGCTGCATCGAATGCATAATCATAATAACTGTGAGCTCCCATTCGAACGCACATATGAACGAATCGTCGTTCTGGATCTTTCTCAATGTCTGCATCTAATAGTGCAATATCCTTTTCAAACTTCTCCTTTCTTTCCGGACTTGCAGTCTCGTTAAAATATGCAAAACTTTGATGCTGCCTTTCCATGCTGTTTGTTGGGGCTGAGTTTAACAAGACGACTTTAGCGACATGATCAGGATATTTTTTCGCATATTCCATTGCCATAAAAGCATGTCCTGAATGCCCCAGTATAATAAAATCTGTTATGCCTAGTTTCTGCCTTGCCATCTCGATATCATCTAATACTTTATCCAAGGTATAATCTTCTGGTCCCAGGGTTCGGGGCTGCTTCACAAATCCTCTATGATCAAGGAAAATAAACTGAAATGTATGATATAAATCCTCTGAGAATAATTGAGGGTAATACACACTGCTGCCTATGACCAATATGGGCTTCCCAGTTCCCATAACACAATAATTCAGTTTAAATCCATCGCTATTTATATATTGATAGTTATCCATCGTAATCGTCCTCATTTCTAATTAATGAGAAGAGCCGCTATCGAAGGATGAGCTCTTCTTTGCACCACTTCCTTTCTCTTTCTGATTCCATTACATTCTCCATGGAACGTTCTAGCATTCCCATCACCTCTGACATTTTAGCCTTAAAGTACATTTTAACATACTTTTATAACTTATCTAAGCATTCACATATGCACAGTAATCATTATTCGTTTCTCCACTCAAATATACGATCTTCTTCATTTTCACTTCTTCAGCAGTTAGTTCCATTGTTCCCAAAACGATTTCGTAACGCGATGGATACTTTCACGTATAAAGAAGTGGAGTGGATATATGTTTAACTAAAATAGAAATTGGGGTTATTCATCGTATGAATGTGGACATTACAGAACGTGCAGATAGTTGGTATAGGCAAGCTGAGCAGAAGGCGGCTCAGTATTTTGCATCACTATATGAGCAAGTTATGGAAAAGACTTATGTGCCTACTCTGACAGATGATTTTCATTTGTGGAAAAGGAAGCATTTTACTCATCGTTCATGGCTATCCTTTTTTGCGCGAGGTAAGAGAAAACCTGATTCTCAGGATAATCGAGGATATATTCGATGGCTGAATTATACCGGTAAACTGGACGACTACTTGGATCGAAGCATTTCTTATATATATATGAGGGATTTGGGCAAAGATCTGAATTCTCCTGACACACAGACCAGGATTCAGCGTGCAGTTGCCGATATTAAACGAAAGTTGATTCATTCCACCGCAACAAACGGGGGAGACCAACCAGAAGATATGAGTATGGCAAGGTTATACCGTTGGGCTCAGAAGGAAGGTGTTGAAAACGCCACGATCTGGGTGATAGACAAGATAAAGGGTGTATCCGCCAATATTCCTAGTGAAATGAATGCAGAACACGCGGTTCGCAAACTGATCAAGATCATTTTCGGGGTTGTTCTGCATGTGGTTGAAGAAATGGACGATGACATATTACCGGATGAACGTGCTCGGAGACTCGATGAAGCCATCAGGTTGGGTTACTCTTACGGTCTGACCTATCCGTTTGTTGACGATCTTCTCGATTCCCAAGTCTTCAATGCTCAAGAGAAAGAACAGTATTCTCGTATGATTCGTGAAGCGCTTCTCACAGGAACTGTGCCGGAATTAGGGGAGTGGGCTGGTCATATTTTGGAGTTGATTCAATATGTACACTCGGAACTGCGGGAAGCTTTTGAGTATATTAAGACATATCAACGGCCTGAAGCATTGAGTACATTTTTTGAGCAGTCCTATGTGTTCTTTCAATCTCAGGATATGGACCGTGTAAAGGATCTTGCGAATGCGAAATACACCAATGAAGAGCTTTATCTACCTGTCATCCTAAAATCATCTTCTTCTCGATTGATCGTCCGTTCCGTCATTAGTGCTCCAGAGGATGAAGGCTTTGATCATCGAACCTTCTATTATGGCATCTACAATCAGCTGGCTGATGACTTTGCGGATATGTTTGACGATATGAGGGACGGGGCGGTAACACCTTATACGTATTATTTAAAATATCGCGACCGTCGTTCTGATCTGATCAATCCCTTTGAACTTTATTGGGCGGTCATTTCTAATCTGATCCATACCGTGTATCATTCCGATGCCAAGACGCGAGAGGTGATACTGGATCGTGCGATTAACGGACTCAAGCGCTGCAAGGCACGTGTTGGTATTGAGAAATATAACGAGATCATGGACATATTCGCATCCGGTAATCCAGAATTCAATCGCCTGATTCAACAGATGGTTCAGAAAGCAGATGATGTGGATTTCTTCGATAAACTGCTTCGGGACCAGATGGTGACCGCTCTGAGAAACAATCGAAGTGAGAAGGATGAATTTATTGAAACGATCAAATCTGTCCGCGATCAGATCAACGAACATTTGCAGATTCCTGATCTTAAAGGGATTCCACCGATGAAGGAGTCGCTTATCGACGCTGCAAATTACAGTCTCGAAGGAGACGGTAAGCGATTACGACCTATATTAGCTTGGTTCATGGGTGTACAGCATTATGGTCTCCAAGCTTCGACAGTCGTGCCGCTCCTGAGATCATTGGAATATATGCACACCGCATCCTTGATCTTCGATGATCTGCCAACACAGGATAATGCGTCTACCCGCAGAGGGCGTCAAACACTACATCAGGTTCATAATAGCGCTACTGCTGAATTAACGGGTATTTATCTGATCCAGAAAGCGACTGAGGAACAGTCAACCCTTCATGAGTTCGATCCTAAAAGTGTACTTGCCATGATACAATATTCGTCCCAAAAGGCTGGAGAAATGTGTATGGGACAGGAAATGGATTTGCATTCCAAAGGCAAAGCGTTGACCCTGGAGCAGTTGAACCGGATATGCTTCTACAAGACCGGAATTGCATTCGAGGCTGCTCTGGTTATGCCCGCCATACTTGCTCAAGCTAAAGAGACGGAAATTGCGACGTTGAAGAAATACGCCTATCATGCGGGCATAGCCTTTCAGATAAAAGATGATTTGCTTGATGTGGAAGGGGACCGACATTTACTTGGTAAACCTACCGGCCAGGATGTTGAGAACAACAATTCGAACTTTGTGACGATCCTCGGTCTGGAAGGTGCCCGACAAGAAATGTGGGAGCACTACTGCCTCGCCATAGAAGCGTTGAAAGAGATGCCTCGCAATGCCGCTTTTCTGAAGCATTTATTGGACTATATCATTAACCGAGACTGTTAGATGTAAAAAGAGAACAGAATTCGTGATGCATCTACATGAAGAAGTGCTGGCATAATTGCCAGCACTTTTTTTATATTGCGAATTGTGCATTATTTATTTCCTAGGCTATGCTAAATTTTGTTATTGATATTTGATAACTGCGAACGAATGTTCTATAATTGGGTTAATTATCGCAATGAGTGAGCTTCACAGGGATTATATAAAAGTAAATTTCTACCGCGATGTACCATTATTCAATGAAGTGTACAACGGTCAGAAAACGGCGTACATGATCACGAAATGAGAAAGGGATGATTCTACCAATGAAAAGTCGATGCGCATGGGTGAATACAAATGAGCCCTTGTATATGGAGTATCACGATAAAGAATGGGGTGTCCCCATATACGAGGATAGACTATTATTTGAAATGCTCTGCTTAGAAGGAGCACAAGCCGGTCTCAGTTGGTGGACGATACTGCAAAAGAGAGAGAATTACCGAAAAGCCTTCGATCATTTTGTGGCGGAGAAGATTGTTCAATATACAGATGATAAATTGCAATCCTTAATGCAAGATGCAGGTATTGTTCGCAATAAACTGAAGATTCAAAGCGTCGTAACGAATGCAAGGGCATTCTTAAGAATTCAAGAAGAACACGGTTCATTTTCCAACTACATATGGAGTTTTGTAGATAACACCCCAATCGTTAACGAATGGAAGACACTTAAGGAAGTGCCTGTTTCAAACGAAATAAGCGATAAAATGAGCAAACAGTTAAAAAAAGATGGATTTAAATTTGTGGGCAGTACGATCTGTTATTCATATATGCAGGCGGTGGGGTTGGTAAATGACCATACGTTGGAATGCTTCTGCCATCCTTCAAACACTCAAGCATAAAGATCACGACATGGCTCCCATATTAGTGATTTTTGATGAACACGTTCCACTAATGGTGACATACATGATGTCATGGTTAGTATGATAAGCTTGAATCCAATCACATGAAAAGGGGATAGAAGGATGAATGGTGTTGCACAAATTCGGGATCATCTGTTGGACGAATTAGCTTTAGCTGTTCGTACAGTCGATCAGCTTCTGATCAGTATCAAACCAGAAGAGTGGGGATATCGACCAGCTGACAATATGCGCACGTTGTTAGAGTTGGCGCATCATCTGGTGTCTATACCAGCCTCTGATCTGGCGATATTGCAGGAGAAGTCTCAAGCAGATGTAGAGCGGGTAGAAACAAGCGTAAGTGAAGTAAAGGATCCGCAGGAATTGGCAGCGCGTTTTCGGGTCAATTACGACTTACTGCGGACGTACATGCTGTCATTAAGTGATGACGAGTTATTAAACAAGTCAACCAAAGCGTTCTATGCGGAGCATGGAGTGGTTCAGATCAAGTGGCTGATCGAAATCGTCACGCATACGTTTCACCACCGATCGCAGCTCTATAACTATTTGAAGCAGTCAGGCCATCAGCTTCATTTCTTCATGCTTTACGGCTAAGATATCTTAGGCCGCTGTAGTATGTTATGCGCCGCGAACAGATGGACTCGCCTTCTGTTCGCTGTATTTTACGTGGTAAATATTTTACGAATGAAACCTTCAGCTCTCTCATCTCTTACTCATATATGAACTTCTCATATTTCTGCAAATAATCGATTGGGATGGCAAGCCCCACGGTGACGGATTGATCTCCTTGAGTCGTAGTCGTGGTCGCAAACACTACAGCGATAACATGACCCTTGTTGTTGATAACAGGGCTGCCGCTGTTACCGTTATGTATAGGAGCCTGTAACATAAGCATAGGAAGCTCGCGATTCTCAGTTGGAGTCAATCCTAGCAGCGTACCTTCAATGGCGATGTGGAAGAATGACAGCGGATTGCCAATGACATAGACTGGGTCGCCTGCTAGATAGGATGTCTCAGTCTCTAGCTGCAAGGCTGGCAGGTTGCTCATATTGTCCCGAATCTTGAGGATAGCAATATCAAGATCCTTATCGATGACGATAACATCTGCCAGATACGTCTCCCCATGAAGGAATTGGATCGTGCCTGCCTGATCATCTGCCATTACATGTTGATTCGTAATGATGAGACCGTTCGCAGCAATATTGAAGCCGGTGCCTTTTCGATCGCCCGCACTTACCGCGACAACGGCCTGCTTATATTGTTGGATCAGTTCATCTTGAGATAATTGTGAGTCTTTGCTCAAGAACCGGAGTGCCGGTAGATTGTAGATCTGCGGTATAAAAGCGATCAGATTGCCAACTAACAAGACGGCAAGCAAAATAAGTATAGACTTGGTGATCCATGTTCTTTGGGTGGGAGTATCCAGTTCATCCTCTTCTTCTATTTCGTAGATAAAAGCTTCGGTATCATCTACTGGCTCGGAGGATGTTCTTGAATTGTTCAACTCATCGTTACGAATGGAAATGACCTCCCTGTTAATGAAAAATTCAAAGCGCGGCCCACTAGATTCTGGTTTGCATATATGGTTATACAAAATGTGGCTGCTGAAATCAATACAAGCTAGCACATTGGGCAAGGTGTGCAATGTACCGTACTCATTATTGCGTTGGTAAGAAATATGTATAATGGATATTTACCTCGCGCATAGTAAAGTCAAACTTTACTTAGAAAGGGAGGTATTTCTGAATGAATATTCAAAGAGCACAAGAAATAGCGTCCTCTCCCGTAATGGCGACTGTGTTGTGCGATGGGAAACCGATCTATATTCAACATGTGAACAAGCAGAATGAGACAGCACGCGTCTACGCGTTGAACAATCCTGAAGAGGAGTGGGAAGTTCCCTTGAACTCGTTATCGGAGCAAGATCAAGCATAGGAATAGGCATGGAGAAATTGTGAACGAGGGAAAGTAAGCAAATACAGCCACTAGGTCTATCTATAATCGAAGACGCTGAGTCTACTCAGAATGAGTGCTCAGCGTCTTTTACTTTGTCTATAGGCAATTCAAGCTAGTACAGATCCAAAGTACTCCGAAGTCCACACTTAACTTTATCAAGCTTGTGCGCTTGCTATTCTTTAATTGAGCCAATTAATAGCCCTTGAATAAAGTAACGTTGCAGGAACGGATAGAAGAGAACGATAGGTCCAATCGTCATGATCGCTGTTGCCATTTTCACCGATTCACTAGGCAATTGTGCCGTTGTACCGCTGGAGATGCTCGATTGCATCTGTTGAATCATGCTTATCTCTGAATTTAACTTAAACAGCAAATATTGAAGCGGGTACAGATCTGGATTGTCAACGAGCATAATGGCGTTGAACCAGTTATTCCAATACCCGATCCCGTAGAATAGGGTTACTGTTGCGAGAACAGGCAAACTTAGAGGGATAAAGATACGGAACGCAATATAATAGTCGTTCGCTCCGTCGATTTTCGCGGCCTCCACCAGAGCGTCTGGCAGCTGCTTCATATAGTTCCGTACTAAGAAAAGGTTGAACGGTGTAAATAGAAGTGAAGGTATGATAAGCGCCCATATGTTGTTTTTAAGCCCCAATGCGTTGCACATCATATACCAAGGGACAAGTCCAGCGCTGAATACCATCGTGATGAAGAAGAACATGGACATTCCATTGCGATATTTAACATGCTTAACGGAGAGTGCATAACCTGCCATCGACGTGATCAGCACAGCTAAGAAAGTACCTACTACTGTAATCGTAATGGAGACAATATAGCTTTGCAGCAATGGCGATGAGCCTGAAAACAGCATTTTATAAGCATCAAGGGATAATTTCTCAGGAAAGAAGCTATAGCCATTCACTAGGATAGCGCTCTCGTCTGTGAAGGATACGATCAGTACAAGCAGTAATGGAAGAATACATGCAATAGAAATGATCGTTATGAGTATATTGTTCAGGTAATCAAACCATTTGCCTTTTTTCATAGGAGCACCGCCTTTCTAGAATAATGAATCTTCTGGACTTAATTTCTTGACAATCCAGTTGACCGAGAATACGAGAATAAAGCCGACTACCGATTGATACAAGCCGATTGCCATCGCTTGAGCCGGATTACCAACCGTGCGCAAAGTTCTAAATACATAGGTATCAATAACATCGACAGTAGGGTACAACAGCGAATTATCCTTGATAATGGCATAGATCATGTCGAAGTTACCGTACATAATCTTACCGAGCGAAAGCAGGGTCAGGATAATAACAGTCGGCTTCAGCAGCGGAATCGTGATTCGGCGAATTTGCTGCCAACGGTTCGCGCCATCAATCTGGGCTGCTTCATATAGGGTGCTGTCAATACCAGCAATGGTTGCAAGATAAATGACGAGCGATATCCCAATGTCCTTCCAGATGGCTGTGCTTACGAGTATTTTCACCCAATATTGAGGAGATGAATACCAGTTAATAGGATCGATTCCGAACCACTCCAATATTTGATTAACGATACCGTAGTTCGATGCGAACAAGCTGTATATCACATAACTGATGATGACCCAGGATAGAAAGTTAGGGAATAGAATCGTGGACTGCGTAATTTTGGCGAACATTTTGCTCTTTAGCTCATTGAACAGTACAGCCAGCACGATGGCACATAAAGTACTGAACAGAATATAGAAAAAGTTAAGCCGCAGGGTATTGAACGTGACTTGCCAAGCCCTGTTAGATGCAAAGAAAAATTCGAAGTTATCAAAGCCGACCCAATCTGAGCCGAACAGTCCCTTCTTGTAATTAAATTTCTGAAACGCGATTGCCATGTAGGGTAATGTCAAGTAGCCAAATATAAAGGTGTACAGTAATGCTGGTAATGCTAATGAATATGACTGGTAGTTTTTTCGCAGTTCACGGTAGATAGATGATTTGTTCTTCTTCGATTTCATTCCGCTTCCCGCTCCCTTCCTCATGCTTCGAATTAAGTCGATCTCTAATGCCTTAACCATAGTTTTTATTGTCAGGAGCGTAAACTTTGAAATTAACGAAATCGCTTAGATTAGGAGGAAGTGGCTATTCAATTTTTTTAAATCTCTATACTTTTTTAGAATTGTGCAAGTTTACGTCGCTCTAAACTATAGATGCTAATATAATGTGGAAGTACATGATTTATAAATATAAAGCACAAGATATCTATCCATAATCAACGTACAAGCTACTAGAAAGGATGTTGGCAATCAATATGAAGAAAAAACGCAGGCTCATTAGACATTCTGCTTATTCTCGTATGTTCTTAAGTTTAGCGTTATTAACAGCAGCGGTTACGGTAGTGCTGTGCATGAGCTTGTTCATATTGTTTTCCAAGAGCACGATCAAGGATGTTGGCGAGATATCAGAGTCGATGCTGAGACAGACGAGCTATGCTGCAGACATTATTAATGATCAGGTATATGAGATCAGCAATCACTTAATTAATAACAACTCCATACGATCCGTCATGTTTAGCAAGGAGCTAGATCGAATAAAGGAATTTGAAGCAGTCAGCGTCTTGAGGGATATTCAATCTACTTATTCCTTTATTCACTATATTGGAATCTACAATGGCATCACGGATCGATACGTGAACAACAAGGGGTACAGTCACTCTGATGACCAAGAGATTATCGATATTATTAAAGACAGCTCCAATTCACCATATATTCAATATATTCCACGAAAAATAATAGATCCAGGCAGCGGTTCAACCTACAATGTGCTCACCATCGTGCTGAGACCAGGTGTCACTTCTTTTATGCCGCAGAAAGGCGCTATTACGATCAATATTGATGCTCAATACATACAAAGCTTGATAGGATCGATGAAGAATACGAGATCACAAAATATCATGGTCTTAGACAGCGAAGGAGTCGTGCTGTCGGATGTGAGCGGCAGTCAGTTTAATCAATCATTAAGTGAGGAGTCGTATATCAATCGGATACTGAACAGCGAGGCTAACTCCGGAAGCTTTGTCGAGAAGGTTGATGGTGAGAAAAGTCAGATTAGCTTTGTGAAATCGCCTCGATTAAAGTGGGTATTTGTGAGTGTAAGCCGTTATAAGGACCTGATAGACAATATTAATATGCTTAAGGTAACAACATTAATAATCGCTGGAGCCACGATCATCATTAGCATTCTTGCATCCATTTGGTTAAGCAATCAGATGTATAATCCGATCAAGAAGCTGATGGATAAGATCGTTCGAATGAATGTTTCCAAGCAGGTAAAAAGTAACCAGGAGCATGAATTCAGTTATCTGGATCAGATCTACTCGACGATAAATGAACAAGTTACCCAGCTTGAACCCGCGTTAGAGCTTGTAAAGAAGAGCCATCTGTTTCGCTATCTGAACGGCAGCCAAGTGGACCTCGTGAATAGATATTATGAGACGCTGGAGGGTCCATATTTTGTGTCCGTAGTGATGATGCTAGACGAGGTGAGAGCATTTAAAGCCATGCACGATGTGAAGCAGCGTTCCATTATCCAATACGGTGTATACAATATTGCTCAAGAAATTATGGCAAACTTCCATCATGCAGAGGTTGTCGTGATTTCAGATGAAGAATTCGCGATACTAGGCTCGATCGAGAAGCCTCAGTATGGACCAGAGCTATTAGTGCTGCTTGACCAGATTCAGAGCAATATCAAGCATTTCTTCCACATTAGCATGACGATTAGTATAGGGCCCGTGGTCAAGGGGAGCGATCAGATTCGTCAGTCGTATCTGATCGCGAAGGAAACGAGCCATAATCGATTCTTCGAAGGGAACGGCCGCATCTTCGAGTATGGAGATTATCATATCGATGATGAGGAAGTCGAATATCCCGCTTCTATTGAAAAGCAATTAATAGAGAGCATACAGTCGACTAACCGCGATCAGATTCTTGAGACGCTGGACTCATTTATGAATAGCATCGGTTCGGGAAACTATCATCAGGCGCTGTTTACTACGAATCAGCTGCTCGTTTCGCTATACAATCATTTTACGGAAATGTCGTATCTTTCTTCGGAAGAGAGTGGACGGTTTCGACAGATCGCCTATGATTTATCTACCTATGAAACGATATCGGAACTCAAGGCTGATCTCTATCAGGTATGCATGTCCATCTGCAATCAGATCGAGGAGAAAACCAACAATCGCAACGCGCAGTTAATTCAGTCCGTTATGAGTTTTGTAAGCGCTAACTATGCCGTGCATGATCTGTCGCTCGAAATGCTGGCGCAGCAAGTACAGCTGACTCCGGGGTACTTAGGGAAGCTGTTCAAGCTGCACAACAATATGTCGTTCAACGACTATCTGAAGCAGATCCGGTTAGAGAAGTCGAAGGAGCTGTTAGCGGAAACAACGGCATCAACACAGAGCATTAGCGAACAGGTAGGGATATTGAACACCACTTACTTCTATACTTTGTTCAAGAAGAAATACGGGATTTCTCCAGCACAGTATCGCAGTGAATGCTTGCTGAACCAACATAAAGATGCCTAATCAGCGATAATTGGAGTCTTTATAGGTAGTTAAACTATCTAAAGCGTTCAGATTGAAGGTTTTATCAATTAACAAACTACACATGCCGTTGGTCTTCAGGATATGCTGAAGGCGTTTCATTAGCAGAGAAAGCTTGCTAACCAGTGTTCCATTCTCTATATGAAATGAGTGATTATTAATGATTAAAGTCGATGCTTGCTTGAATGATCGAACGGCAAGGCTCGCAACTGATGAATTACAGAAGTATGTCAATCAATGCAAAATGACGGGCTGGGCGGAAGCTCACTATACTCTCGTTACGGAGCAGCAAGGAGAGCCGTTTAGTCAAAGCTACAGCTGGAATATTGAAGCTGAAGCTGAGCCGATTCACATCACGATGAAGGCAACGGATTCAGCCGCGATGCTGTATGCTGTATATTCCTTTGCCGAACAGTATCTCGGTGTTCGCTACACGATGGAAGGGGATGTGTTCGAACAGCCGACTTCAGTGCCAGTCAAGAATATGCAGCATCAGGCGAGCTGTTCTTTCGCGATTCGCGGCACACTGCCGTGGCACAATTTCTTGTGCGGCCCTACTGGCTGGAATGAGCAGGATTATTTCATGTATGTAGAGCAGCTAGCGAAGCTGCGCTGCAACTTCGTCATGTTTCATGTCTATACAGGGGGGCTTGAACGATATTGGCCATATGTGGAGCCTCTTATAAAGATCGAGTGGATGGGAGTTACTCCTGAAGCGCAGTTTGATACATCTGCGACGGCTCGCTGGGGGAATGTGCCACGGTCAACATCAGCATTCAGTGCTGAAGCGAAGCCTTATTTCTCAGATGAGATATTTGGCAGTGATCTCACGTTGTCCGCGCAGAACAAAGAGCAGCATTATACGAAGGCCGCTGATATGTTTAGAAGCCTGCTGAACTATGCGCATGAACGAGGGATAAAGGTCGGATTAGGCTTTGAGCCAGGTATTGTACCACCTGAGATCCATTCGCTTATTCCGGCAGAGGCTAGGCTGTCTAATCTAGTGTTGGATCCGTTTCATCCTGCCTCGCAAGAGATACTTGGCAATACGATTAAGTATATTGCGGCACAGTATTCGGAGCTGGATTATGTGGTGCTATGGCAGCATGAGCATGCCATAATGGATCATCATATTCCACGTCCCGATACTCGGTTTGAAGAATACTGCAATATGCATGAACAGTACTTTGCATACTTGGATCGATATGATCGCCGCATGGATGGCTGTTGGTCGTTGGCGATGTTCGAGCAAGCACAGGTGCTGCTCACTCGATATATGCCGCATGTGAAGACAGTTGTTTCCGGCTGGGGCGGAGATGAGCAATTTCCACAGATGCTGAGAGGACTAAGTGATGTGCTGAACGAGAACATCATCTTCTCCTGTTTAGCCCCTAATCTTGGCGAAGTGGATGGTCCGAAGGAGCTGCTGGAGCTGCAGGATCGCAAGTATTGGATCATTCCTTGGTTTGAAGGTGATCATCAGCTATGGCATCCGCAGCCGCGATTGCATTCATTGGAGCGTCAGATTCATCAAGCTGAGCTGTTAGGAGCGGAAGGCGTTATTGCGATTCATTGGCGTATCAAAGAGATTCAAGATCAATTCAGCTATATGGACAAGCGATTGTGGAGCCAAGCGGTTACACCTCTTAAATATTACAACGAGATCTGGGGAAGTGAGTGTGTCAATCTCCCTGCAAAGGTTCTTCAGCAAGTGATCGCGGTGGACAGCGATTATTGGTTTAAAGGTGTTCAATCCATGGAGTTTTACGGTTTCGATTGCTTGTGGGGACGACTTACTGATGAATGCTGCACGAAAGTAAATGCGCTGCAGCAGCAATTGGCGAATCAGCCGCTTGAACGCGGATCCCGATTGCAGCAGTTGAATCAGATGCTTAAGCTGGCCTTGGAGCTTCATCAATTATCTGAACAGTTTGAACGTATTGAGACCTTGCGAAGTGCTTGTCTCGCATATGAGACAAGCTGTGCTGCTCTAGATGCTGAAGAAGAGGCTAAGCAGGTCTCGCGAATTCAGGAAGCGATGAATCTGATCGCATCTTGTCAAGTAGAAGCCTGTATCCAACATTATGTGGACAAGCTGTCTCCTGTGACTCAAGGACCGTCATATCGTGGGGAACTTGGTGTGCTTAGTTCTATGAATCAGCGTTTATATGGATATTTGGAATCGCTTCAAAGCTATTTTGAAGGATTAAAGACTAGATAGTAATGCACTTCAATTATTCGAGCTTCCGCTATTGCTGCCTGCTTTTAAATAATTGAAGCTTCATTTCATTTTTATACTGATGAAATACTTTAGTTTATAGGAATTATTGATTTTCAAAGTATACGTATACCTCCAATCGAGCTTAAGATGAACCCGAACGAAGCCCAATCACATCAAAAGGGAGGAAATGTTATGAAGAAGAGAAATACGTTTATTCTTGCAATTGCCTGTCTAGTTATGGTGATGTCATTGTTCACAGGGTGCTCCAGCAATAAGGGAAATGGTGATGCTGCAGCCGGAGATCAACAGGGGAATGCGGCAAGCACCGATAGCAAAGAGAAAAAGATGGTGCGCTATGTTATGCCTGGCGTTGCACCGCAGGATCAAGCAATGGTAGAGGAAGCTATTAATAAGAAATTAGAAGCGGATGGCTTGAACTTAACTTACAAGGCAATCTACATTCCGTGGGATGTATGGGATCAAAAAACGAACCTCATGATGTCCACAGGCGAAGAATTTGAACTCATCCATATTATGCATGATATGAAGACGCCGGATGTGCTTGCCAGTAACGGTGGAATCATCCCAATCGATAAATACTTGGATGAGTACGGTCCTGAGCTGAAGAAGAGCATGCCGGATTGGATCTGGGATACAGCTAAGGTTAAAGGTGAAACCATATTTGTTCCTAACTTCTGGCTCGATACCGCCTATGCGGAAGGAATGGTAACGTTCCGAAAGGACCTGCTCGACAAAAACAATATACCAGCTCCAACCTCGCCTGAAGAGTTGTTGAATGTTTCAGAGACGTTACAGAAAAATTGGCCGGATGATAATAAAAAAGTGTATATCAGGGTTCTACCTGATGAGCCTACAACCTATTTGCATACCACATATGAAACGTTTCCGTTCACCATTTTTCAAAATCTAATCTATATCGACCAGCAGGGCAATGTGAAATCCTGGCTGGAGACAGAAGAGTTTAAGAAAGATGCGACATATTTCCGAGAAGCTTATACGCGTGGATTGATCAATCCTGATATCTTGACGCTGCCAGTAGAAGTAGCAAATCGTGAAGAAACACAAGGACGCTTCCTGTATCGTGAAGGCGAAGCAATTGCAGGCTCCAAGAAGCTTTCAAAAGATGTGCCAGGAGCAGAACTTGACCTGTACTATTTAAAAGATCAACAGTTGTTTAGACCTGTCGGTGTTCGGAACTCTAACGGGGTATCCGCAACATCCCCGCATCCTGAAGCTGCTATCGAGTTTTTGAATTGGGTATTCAGCAGTCAGGATAATTTTGATCTTGTCTTATACGGAATAAAAGATACACACTGGAAAGACACAGGAAAGAATAGCATGGAGATTCTTAAGAAAGATGCTAACGGTGCACAAACGTATTCATTAGCGTTCTGGATGCTTGGCAATCTGGAGATGAACCGCTGGGATGTTGATACTCATCCGAAGTTTGTTGAGATGAGAACGAAAGTTGCAGATGATGCAATCAACAGCATCACTCTTGGCTTTAACTTTGACGCAAGTCCAGTTGCGGTTGAATATGCGAACTGTATGACAGAGCTGAAGACAAGCATGTCGCCAATCAAGCTTGGCTTGTTGGACTACGACAAAGCTTTCCCTGAAGCGATTAAAAAGATGAAAGCCGCTGGCTTGGACAAAGTTGTTGCAGAGTATGAGTCACAATTTAAAGAATGGTTAGCTGCTTCCGGCAAATAGGTAATAGAGTGATTGCATCAGCCCCATTTCATATAGAGATATATGGATGGGGCTAATCGTATATGGAATATAATGTTATGGTAAAGAAAACGTTTTATCTTGCAATTGTTTGTCTTGTGATGATATGATGACCACAGTTGACCGATGAGTTAGCGGTAACTGTTACGACTAAATATAAAACTTAAATGGTAAGTAAATAATCATATCACCAATACTAACTAGAATAGAGAGGGACTAAGTGATGATGAAATATAAAGATCCTACTGTATCGATACAAGATAGAGTTCAAGATTTGATTGATAGAATGACCATTGAAGAGAAGATTGGGCAGCTTATGCAGCCGTTTGGCTGGCAAGCCTATGAGAAGAAGGGTGCTCAGATTGGACTGAGCGATTCTTTTAAAGAGCAGATCGCTCAGGGGGGAATTGGTTCTCTCTATGGTGTTCTTCGTGCGGATCCATGGACGAAGGTTACGCTAGAGACAGGTCTCACGGTTAAAGAAGGCGCTGAGATCACGAATGAAATGCAGAAATATGCAATTGAGAATACCCGTCTGGGTATCCCGATTCTATTTGGCGAAGAGTGTTCTCACGGTCATATGGCCATCGGCGGTACGGTGTTCCCCGTTCCACTGACAGCTGCAAGCACTTGGAATGCACAGCTCTATGAAGATATGTGTCGTGTCATTGCGAAGGAGACGAGAGCACAGGGCGGAGCTGCAACCTATTCTCCTGTGTTGGATGTGGTTCGTGATCCGCGCTGGGGCAGAACGGAAGAAACATATGGTGAGGATGCCTTCTTTAATGGAGAATTTGCGGTAGCAGCAGTGCGTGGACTACAGGGTGAACGTCTGGATGCAGACGATGCGATTGTGGCGACGTTGAAGCACTTTGTGGCATATGGTTCTCCTGAAGGCGGAAGAAATGGCGCGCCAGCTCACATCGGGAACATCGAGCTTCGTGAGAAGGATATGTATCCATTTGAACTAGCTGTTAAAGCAGGCGCGCAGTCCATCATGACCGCTTACAATGAGATTGACGGTGTACCTTGTACATCGAATCGCGAGCTGTTGACCGATATTTTGCGGAATGAATGGGGCTTTGACGGTTTCGTTATTACAGACTGCGGAGCTATGAGCTTGCTGCATCAGGGGCATTATGTAGCCGAGAATTTGCAGATTGCTACCAAAATGGCGCTCACCGCTGGTGTGGATATGGAGATGTCAGGCGAATTATTTAAGAGACAACTTCGTACCGCTTGTGATTCCGGCTTGGTTGATCAGGAGACGCTCGATCTTGCGGTTAGCAGAGTTCTAAACGTCAAGTTCAAGCTGGGCTTGTTTGAACGTCCATATGTTGATCCTGATCAGGCGGAGCTTCGAATTGGAATTGACGAGCATATCCAGCTTGCGAAGCAGGTTGCTGAAGAAGGCGTTGTGCTGTTGAAAAATGAACATGATGCGCTTCCGCTGTCTTCAACATTGAAGAAGCTCGCCGTGATCGGACCGAATGCGAACAATATGTACAATCAACTGGGTGACTATACATCTCCGCAGAAACGCGAGCAAGTGGTCACGATATTGGATGGCGTTCGCCAACTGGTCGGTGACAATACAGAGGTATTATATGCGAAAGGCTGCAGCATCAAAGAGGATTCCAGAGATGGCTTTGCGGAAGCGATCGAGGCAGCAAGACAAGCTGATGCAGCAGTTGTCGTACTTGGTGGATCCAGCACAAGAGACTTTGGTGAGGATACGATTAACGAACAAACGGGCGCAGCCGTGATTAATGCCAATTCTGGTCAGTCTGATATGGAGTGTGGCGAAGGCTTCGACCGTGCTGCATTGAACTTGCTCGGGGTCCAGCTAGAGCTTGTCAAAGAGATTCGTAAGGTAACATCTAATTTAATTGTTGTATACATCAATGGCCGTCCGATCAGTGAGCCATGGCTTGTTGAGCATGCGGATGCCATTCTGGAAGCGTGGTATCCAGGACAAGAAGGAGGCAGTGCAATCGCTGATATTCTGTTCGGGCACAGCAATCCTTCCGGTAAGCTCACGATTTCGATTCCGAAGGATGTAGGACAACTTCCAGTTTACTACAATTCGAAGCGAACGCGGGGACATCGGTATGTCGAGATGGATCATATGCCGCAGTATCCTTTCGGCTACGGATTAAGCTATACCCAGTTTGCATACAGTGACCTTGAGATTAGCAGAGCTTCTATGGGACCTGCTGACAGCTGTCAGGTATCTGTTAAAGTCACGAATACAGGAAAGGTTGCGGGTAAAGAGGTTGTTCAGCTGTACGTAACCGATCTGTTCAGCTCTGTAACAAGACCGGAGCGTGAGTTGAAAGGCTTTAAAAAGGTGCATATCGAGGCAGGAGAGACGGTAACTGTCGTATTTGATATCGGGGAAGAGCAGCTTCAAATGGTAACTCGCGACTTGAAGCGCGTTGTAGAGCCAGGACGTTTCATGATTCGTGTTGGAGGCGATTCACAGTGCACGCTCAGCGTGGATCTGGAGATTCTCGCTAACTAATAGAGGAATAGTTATACTTGAGAAGGACTGTTCAGATCGTATAAGTTTCTACGATCTGGACAGTCTTTCGTATATCTTGCTGAAGCAATAAACGGGGCTGCTATTCACAAATTAGCAAATGAAGCGAGGAGTCTAATAGATGAAATCTGAAAGTATATCAAAACATTTTGATACATTAACGGAGCAAAGATATCAACTTGCCGAAACCTTGCAATCCATGTCACTAGAACAATTATGGTATCGATATACAGAGGGAAAGTGGTCTATAGGTGAGCATATCTATCACTTATATTTAATTACAAGAATGCTTAAAGTTGCGACAAAATTATCTTTAGTGCTCACTCCATATGCTAAATGGAGGAGAAATAAGCCGTTCGCAACTGAAATACATGACATTTACGCCGAGTTCAAAGAAAAAAAGGGAAGGGGAATGAGAGCCCCTTGGATCTTAATACCGCCCAAAAGGATTCGTCATTCTTTAGATGGTAATGACTTATTGCGATTGCTCTTGAACGAGACCAATGAAATGAAAGCATTAGTTGAATATATAGACGAAGATATAGCGGGACACATAGTGTTTTTGGACCCGATTGCAAATTACCCTAACCTGATTCAGTCCATTCAGCTTCTGGCTATACATGAGAAGCATCATTTCAAAATAATTGAAAATAACTATGTTCCCTTCAAAAGCTGAAGCATATATCGTTTGATATCGACGATCCGTAGTGACTCCGGTTCACGGTCGGTTCCGGCAATAATAAGCGGAATGAGCGATTCCTGTTGACTTATGCCGCCATGGCCTGCGCCTCCTTTGTGTGTGGGTGAGCTGCCATACTTCAATTCATATCCAGGTTTAGCTGTGACCACCATATAATCGCCATCATGTGAATTTAACGCTGTTAACAATCGCTGTAAAGCATCAGGATATTGTCCATAGTCCAATGTATTCGCTTGGGAATTGATCAGTAGATCTAACACATCCGGGTCATGGGTTAATGTCCAGGTTTGGTTATAGGGATCGACCATTGCTCCACCAGATTGATAGGCGAATTCTTTAGATAATCCTGCTTGAACAACGCGAATCCATCCATCTTCTTTCCAAGCCAGGATATCGAATCTATTGTCAGTCCTTAGAGCATTCGCAATATGTTCAAATGTTAAGTGCTGTGACAGCCTATATAGATAAGCCATTCTGTCATTTATCGCAAGTATGATCTCGGTATGGTTCGTAACGTCTGCCCCCGGTCGTAAGACGTTGTACTCCTTTAAGGAGTGGCTTAGTTCAATGATCGATTGTTGATTAGCCGGCAGGACATGAGCCATTCCGTTATCTCCCATAATTATTATCACAGCCTTGTTCAAAGCTTCTTCCCAAGAACCAAAAGACTGCAGCAGAGACTGAAGCTGTTTATCTGTGTTGATAACACCATCCAAATCTTCAGGGCCCTTCTTATGTATCTTGCTGTCTAGATCGGGAAAATAGACATATAGGAAATGTGGTAATTGGTTGTTCCGAATGAGATACTTTACTGTTTCTAGAGCATATTCATTAGTGAAGCCGAACCGATTGATTAAATTAACAGGTAGGTATATCTTGCCTTTTAGAGGGTTCAAGAATGCACCATACGAGAATAGATCAGGTCCATTTACTTTAAGTTTTTTAGGTATCACGGTAAGCATGTGAATCCAAAACGGAAACGTCAGCTGGTGGTCGGAGCTTCCCCGATAAATCAAGCCGTTAATAGAACCCGATGTCATACCCATTTTGACTAAATCTTCGTAGATGGTTGGGATATGCGGATTCAGATGTTTTCCGTTCATATGGATCAATGCGTCACTCAAATACTGATTGATTCCGTTTCTGCATATTTCCAGAGGTCCGCTGCCATAATTAATGATCTTCTTATCTCGCGTAGAATACCAGACCAATCCCGGTACGTGATGTTGATCCGGAAATGTCCCTGTCAGCAAAGTACTGTCAATCGACACAGACATGGTTGGAAATGAGGTAACGACATTCTTATAGTATTGACCCCGTTCAATTAGGAACTGAAAGGCGGGAAGCTTGTTTTGCTCGATTCCTTTATCAATCAAGTGACTCATTAAAGTATCGACACAGATGAAGATGATTTTGGGCGCATTCGGGTTAGTTTGGGAATTGATTCGAAGTCCTCGATCTGTTTGCATTTTTCCACCTGCCAGTCTCTTCTTCTAGTTTAGGATTCAAGTATATTTTTGGCATTCATCATCCCAATTATTCGGGGCCTATAGGGTTATCTTGAGCCGAATAGAGCCATAAGTGCTATAATTTGACTTCATAGCAGCGATAGAAATATGATGGTAGTAGGACAACAGTACTTATAATTCTTTGTGATGAACAGGAGGAGTTACTATGAATTACAGGGAACGAGATTATGAGTTTGTCGCTATTGAAAATGAAAGCTTCGGCGGGTACATACGTATGCCTTCATTTGTCACCAAATTTTTCATTAAATCGAACGTGAAGAAAATTAGAAAAATGATGGGCGGCGTCAGCAGGGATATCTCTGTTAGACCGATTCATATCGAAGATCGCAATATTAAAGGCTACAATAGCGATGTTCGTATTCGTATATATAAACCGGAAGGCGAAGCTAAGCGTCCTTTAATGGTTTTCATCCATGGCGGTGGTTGGATCGGCGGCTCTATTGATGCGGTTCACGATTACTGCAAAGCTATAGCTGACCAAGCAGATTGTGTAGTCCTATCCGTAGACTATCATTTAGCACCAGAAGCTCCATTTCCAGAAGGACTTGAGGATTCCTACGCGGCTGTTAAATGGGGTGTCGAGCATGCAGCAGAGCTGAATATCGATGTCGATAACGTGATCGTTTCGGGAGACAGCGCAGGGGGCAATTATTCTGCGATTATTTCCATTCTAGCTCGAGATCGTGCAGAGTTCCGCATTTCCAAGCAAATCTTACTTTATCCAGCGACAGATCTAACCGTGATGAGTAGTGGGATGATGAATAAGTCGGAGAGTGCATTTGGAGAGGCGATATTGGAAATGTATTTGAAGAAATCCAAGGAACCTCTGGATAGTTATCTCGTTTCGCCGATGCAATGTAAGGATCATACTAAGTTGCCGGATGCGTTGATCGTTGTTGGTGATCTGGATTTCCTAAAAGACTCGTCACTGGCCTATGCGAATAAACTGAAAGATGCAGGCAACAACGTTCATTTCTCCCTATATAAAAACACAAGACACGCCTTTATCGATAATACAGGAAATTGTAAGCAAGCCGAAGATTTAATACATGAAGTCAATGAATTTATCAATGGTCGACTTTAGGTTTACACGTACGATTCGAACTTAAATGATAAGAGGTAATTATGATAGAGATCAATACAGAATTAGTAAAAACTTTGATTCAGAAACAATTTCCCGAGTGGATGCACTTGCCTATTCGTCCAGTTGAGAAGAGCGGACATGATAACAGAACGTTTCACTTAGGAGATCATATGACTGTGAGACTGCCGAGCGGTGAAGGCTATGCGCCACAGGTTGAGAAAGAGCTCTATTGGCTTCCTAAGCTGAAGCCATTGCTCTCGCTACCCATATCAACTCCGTTAGCTAAAGGAGAACCAACGGAACTATATCCGTACCCTTGGTCTATCAATCAATGGATTAAGGGAGAAACAGTGAATCACGCCAATGCGAAGAACTTGAATCAATTCGCCGCAGATCTGGCTCGTTTCTTAAAGGAGCTTCAGTCGATCGATGCCTCCGATGGACCTATTGCAGGAGCGCATAACTTTTATCGCGGCGGTGATTTATCGATCTATCACGATCAGATGCAAGCTGCACTTGAACATCTCCAAGCGTTGCTGCCAACGGATAGGCTGAATGACATATGGTCTACTGCTATGAAATCGAAATGGACCAAGCGAAACGTGTGGGTTCACGGTGATGTTGCGCCGGGCAATCTATTAGTCCAAGATGGTAACCTATGTGCTGTCATTGACTTTGGCATATTGGGAGTAGGAGATCCTGCTTGTGATTACGTAATGGCTTGGACGTTCTTCGATCAAGAGAGCCGCAGCACTTTCTATGAGGCGCTAGAATGTGACGAAGATACATGGAATCGGGCAAGAGGCTGGGCACTGTGGAAAGCGTTGATAACCTATGACGGGCATGATAAAGATTCGTCTATGGCATTGGAGGCAAAGCGCACGATTGATGCGATTCTAGAGGAATGCTAGGATAACTCAGAAGTGTGGAGAAGTCAATTCCATAGTTTAATATTGAGGAGGAGCATTTTCTTTCATTCATTTGGAGGGAGTGCTCCTTTTTTGCTGTGAATCCCGCATTTTTCATTAGAGTAAAGACCATTAGTAATTAATAATTATACCTATAATTTCCCACAAATAAGTTGAATGCTTTGATATCATACCTTATAACGAGGTGAGTTAACATGGAAGTGTGGTGTGAATGATAGATGTGCTCATCTTGAGTAGGATATTTTCATGATTAATGACTCCTAATATAGATTAATCGAAAGGGTGATAACAATGAAAAATATGGTCTTGTTTGCTCAAATAGGTTCTTGGAGGGTGACTATAATTTAGCTCTCCAATATAGGGAGGTTAATTATATGTTTTTAGAACAGGATCAATTGGTTATCCGAAATGCTACTGCAAACGATGCACGAATCTTATGCAGCTGGTGGAATGATGGCAAGATTATGGCCCATGCAGGATTTCCAAATGGAATTGGTACTACGGAACAACAAATTATCGAGAATCTTGATACAGATACTGATCTCAATCGTCGATTAATTTTGGAGATCTCTGGTGTTCCTGTAGGAGAGATGAATTATAGAACTCTTGCCGATCATGTAGCTGAGATTGGAATTAAGATTTGTGATTTCAATCAACAAGAAAAAGGCTTCGGAACCACATTCTTAATGATGTTAATTAACTCATTGTTTGTAGACATGGGATATCACAAAGTCATCTTAGACACGAATGTCAATAATACCCGAGCACAGCACGTGTATGAAAAAATCGGATTACGAAGAGTTGCCGTCCGCCATGATTCATGGAGAAACCAATTGGGAGAATTGCAATCCTCAATTGATTATGAACTAACACGAGATGAATTTATAAATACGCTTCAACAATAAGATAAGTAACGCAGCTCAAGGAAGAGTCATTCCATCATAGGGGTGGCTTTTCCTTTATAAAAGGGGAGAAATAATTATGAACAAATATTATCTTGCTTATGAAGAACGTTATAAGAGAGTACATAGTGAAGGTCTTTCTTGGTTTAAAGATCAACCTACACCGGAATTATTAGAATGGGTTGAATGTAACAACATTGATGTTAATGATGAAATTTGTGATGTCGGATGTGGGGAAGGAAGAGACGCTCTGCACCTTGCTCAAAAAGGGTACAAAATAACTGCACTAGATGTTTCACAAACAGCTATTAAGAAATGTACGCAGCTTGCGAGTCAAAGAGGGATAGATGCTAATTTTGTTTTAGCTGACATTTTATCTGCAGACAAGACTTTTGGTAGAAAATTTAACTGGATATATTCGATTGCAACTTTGCACTTGCTTGTCGAAGATGAAGATCGGAAACAATTTCTTGATGCAGTATATAACATGCTTCGACCAGAAGGTAAACTGCTTTTAATAAACAAGGGGGACGGGCAATTAGAGAGGGAGTCAAATCCATCTACTGCTTTTCATTTGCAGGAAAGGACTGTTGGTGAAACAGGGAGAAAGATTATGGTTGCAAGTACTTCATATCGAGCAGTAAATTGGGTAAAGCATAAGCAGGAAATAGAAAGAGCAGGATTTATAATAAAGAAGGCGTTGGACACTGAAAATGATGAATATGATCAATGCATGACTGTATATCTGAAGCGCGAATAGCCAAGCTATTGAGGTATTCTTAGAAAGCTTGTATCTAGAGGATTCTTATAGGCAAACCTGAAAATAGATGTTAATTATGTCATGTCACGATCAAATTATAATCCTCGAGAGAGTAGTTATTTGTTGTAAATATAATTAAATAATTATATGATTATATATATGGATGAGGAGAGGATGTTTGCACATGGCTTTACCAATAGATGATATGTCTGCCGTATTCAAGCTGCTTGGTGATAAAACGAGACTGACCATCATCTCCTTATTGAAGGGACAGTCAGAATTATGCGTCTGTGAGATCGTGGATTACCTGCACACGACACAACCGAACGTTAGTCAGCATCTAAGAAAGTTGAAGTCAGCAGGTCTAGTGAGCGAAACAAGAAGAGGTCAATGGATTTATTATGCTCTTACATTGGACGACAAACCCTACTTGCAAGCAACTATAGAGCATCTCCCAACTTTGAAGCAAGAATCAAAGAGTTGTGATATAGCTGTTACAGACAAATAAGGAGTGATAGAGGTATGGATAACATTCAGAAAGACTCAATCCGCAATAATGTTCGAGGTCGATACAAACAAGTGGCAATCAAAGAGATTGCCATCAAATCAAGCTGCTGTGGATCAAGTGAACCAGTTGACTTTGATGAGATGTCTGAGAAGATGGGGTATTCCGCTGAAGAACTGGCTTCTGTACCACAAGGAGCTAACTTGGGACTTGGCTGCGGTAATCCGCAGGCCATCGCAGCACTTAAGCCAGGAGAAGTCGTTCTAGACTTAGGCAGCGGTGCAGGCTTTGACTGTTTCTTAGCGGCACGACAAGTTGGTTCAGAAGGTCTAGCCATTGGAGTTGATATGACACCTGAGATGGTCACTAAAGCACGTCAGAACGCATCTAAAGGTCAATTCACCAATACTGACTTCCGGCTTGGTGAGATCGAGCATCTGCCTGTGGCGAACGATACTGTTGATGTGATTATGTCTAACTGTGTTATTAACTTATCTCCAGATAAGCAGCAGGTGTTCCACGAAGCACATCGTGTCTTGAAATCAGGCGGCCGTCTAGCGATTTCAGACGTGATAATGACAGCAGAAATGCCACCTGAGATTCGTGCAGATATCGATGCTACGTATTCAGGATGCATTTCAGGAGCATCTTCGATTGAGGAGCTTGAAGGTTTTCTTCAGCAAGCTGGATTCACAGATATTAGCATTACGGCTAAGGATGAATCCAAGCTCTACATTAAGGAATGGCTTCCTGGCGCAGACATAGATCAATTTATTGTTTCAGCAATCATTCAAGCAAAAAAGTAATATTGAATATACAACAAAGGAGCCTTTTCAGGCTCCTTTTGTCTTCATCACTTAAGTGAAATGTTTACGTTTCATCCAGAGTGATACATTTACTAGACCAATCATTACAGGAACCTCCACGAGTGGACCGATGACAGCAGCAAATGCTGCTCCTGAATGAATTCCGAAGACACCAATAGCTACTGCAATAGCCAATTCGAAGTTGTTGCTTCCTGCTGTAAATGCTAGTGATGTACTAACCTCGTAACTCGCTCCAGCTCGTTTAGACAGGTAAAAAGAAGCGAAGAACATGACGACAAAGTATATCAACAATGGTATGGCAATGCGGACGGCGTCCATCGGCAACTTTAAGATCATATCGCCTTTAATCGAGAACATTATGACGATGGTAAACAATAATGCGATTAAGGTCAGCGGACTGATAATGGGTATAAATGCTTTCTCGTACCATTCGCGCCCCTTGAGCTTAACCAATAAAAAACGGGTTAGGAAGCCAGCTAGAAACGGTACGCCAAGATAGATAAACACGCTTTCTGCAATTTGTCCCATGGAAATATCCACGACCATGCCCTCTAATCCAAACCATTTTGGTAGAATGGTAATAAATACATAGGTGAATACTGAATAGAACAGGATCTGAAAAATAGAGTTAAAGGCGACTAGACCAGCTGTATATTCGCGGTCGCCCTTCGCAAGATCGTTCCATACGATGACCATTGCAATACAACGTGCAAGTCCAATCATAATGAGTCCTACCATGTATTCAGGATAATCATTCAAGAAAACTACGGCGAGGATGAACATCAGAACAGGACCGATCACCCAATTCTGAACTAAGGAGAGCAGTAGTACCTTCCAATCTTTAAACACACGCCACATCTCTTCATACCGTACTTTTGCAAGTGGGGGATACATCATAATAATAAGTCCAGCCGCAATGGGTATGGAAGTCGTACCAATTTGGAACTTATTCAAGCCTTCCACGAATTGTGGAGAAACATATCCGATACCGATGCCAAGCAGCATAGCTGCAAAAATCCATATGGTCAAATATCGATCGAGGAAGGATAGACGCTTCGTAACTTTAGCCACGCGTTGCTCATCTCCTTAACTGCTTATTTGCCTGTATCAGCAAATTGCTTGATTCTTGCCCCGATTTCATCACGAACGCGTTGGAAGAACTCCCATTTATCATCTTCTGTCCCTTCAGCCTTCGCAGGATCGTCAAAGCCCCAATGTGCGCGTTCTGTGTTATGCGGCGTTGTTGGACAAACATCATTTGCGTGTCCGCAGAGCGTAACTACAAGGTCTGCACGCTGCAGCAACTGGGGATCGATCACATTTGAAGTATGATTGGAAATATCGATACCGATTTCTTTCATCGCTTCGATTGCTTTTGGATTAACTCCGTGAGCTTCAATGCCTGCAGAGTATACATCCCATTCATTGCTTAAATATTGCTTGGCAAACCCATCTGCCATTTGGCTGCGGCAAGAATTGCCTGTGCAGAGAAAATAAATAATCTTTTTGTTTGTATACATCTTGATAACCACCTTTAATTGAATCTAAGAACACGTTGTGCACTTTGTTTTACGATATGATTCTACGATTTCGCATTGAGAGGGAAGAGCTTGAATGATCTCCTTTAAATAGGGCTCTAAATCACTCTTAAGTCGGACATGTACCCAAGTGCCGACCTTACGCTCAGTAATGATATCGGCCTGCTTAAGTTTCTTTACATGCTGACTAATGGCAGGCTGAGATAGTCCCATCAATGCAACCAGGTCACATACGCACAGCTCCTGAGCACTTAAATAAGCTATTATCGTCAAACGGGTAGGATCACCAACAACTTTTAGTTTGGTGGAGATATCGAGAATGTTATCAGTCATATATTCACCTCCACTTATATTTGTACACACTTATATTATTGGTTACTTATATATATTTCAAGCCTAATTCTAGATTTTTTATGATAATAGGTTAACGAATAACAATGGGGAGAGATAGATGTAAGGTAATCTGTTGGGGCGAATTGATAAGAAGATCAGACTAGCTTAATGGGGAGAAGCGCCAAGAAAGAGAAGAGAGGACGGATAGCCATTTAATTTATCGTTACATAGCTGGTCAGTCCTATCTAATCATTCGATTAAAGCGAAGTGATCGTTGGTAAGATCTTCATGAGTGGTCGATTCGATATCGAAGTTTTTGATTTACTTACCAATTCCTGTGACTGCGATGTTCTTAATGGGTTGTACATTTCGTATCTTCCATGGTGAAAAGACAGATTCCCGTGCAAGTTCAAATCGGAAAGCAACACTTTTTACTGTTTGGTTCTTCCGTTTAACGAACATAGATATAACTGCCTCTGCAGATAATTGATCCTCGATGTTCGTAAAGTAGGATTCATTTCTTCTAACCATTCGAAATGTCGTTCCGCTGTCCAGCTCCTTTAGAAAGTAGTGTAAAGTTTCAGAATTCGCACCATCCAACACGGTTTGTAGGAGATCTCGATCCCCTTGTGACAATGCTACAATATATACTTCCGATAGCATATCGGGTGAGATGGCATTTAAGTATGCCTCTCTTTTTCCAGCAGCCGTATAGACCATCAACTGATGAAATAAATCTGAATCAATGGATCGATGTGTACTGCTGCCTTGAAAATGCACGCAGAAGTGTCCGGAAAATGCATTGTCCGGAATTCCGTCCCCACCATGAGGCATCCCATTCATAGAAGCAGCGATTTTCATATTGTTCTCTGTCACGACTAATATCGCTTTTCGATTCCAGCTCCAGTGATCATCGTAGATCTGCTTCATCGTCTTCGTGTCTTCTTTGGTTAAAGGCTGCACATCAGCATGCTTGCTTCCGGCCCGCCGTTGCACACGGAACTTCAATCCTGTCTCCATATCAACAATAGTGAATTTACTTTTCCTCGGGAGTAATACTTTCGCTTCGTTCCAAGGGGTAATCGCCCCATAATGAAGTTTCCTTAATGACTCAACATGTTCCAGTAATTGCTTCGCTGCTTTCGGTGTAAGAACAAGACGTGTTAATTCAGCTGCATTCCACAAGGCACCGGATTTCTCCATACGAAAATTTCTTGTGCTGCCATTCTGCATAGTCGTAATATAAATGTCGGAGAGCGCAGTGGGGTACTCGGATTTCTCTTCCTTACTATCTTTGAATAAATGAAGGACTTCCGCATTTTTTAAAACCATATTGTGCTCAAATGTTGCAGATGGACTAATCCGAATACTTATAACAGCTTCAGCTGTTGGTGCCTTGTTATCAGCATGGACTATTGTACTATAGGAAAAACAGGATAGGAGGAGCAGCGATATCAGGGTGCGAGTCACTAAAGGGATCATGTTCTGGCCTCCACATAACTGGTGTTTATGAAATCCATATTTCGGGGTAATCGTCCATCATTCCAATAGCCCAAGTTTAATGTACACTTTTTTCGATACCACACCATCAACGGTTAATTGATGATCCTGCTGAAAACGTTTGAGAGCTGCTGTTGTGCTTGATTTAAATTTGCCATTACACACGCCTTTGAAATATCCTGCATTTTGTAGACGCGATTGAATCAATAGCACATCTCCACCGACGTCCCCCTCTGCCAGAACACGCGGTTCGTGATTCAGATCTCCCAATACATGTCCTAGAATCGTAACTCTTGTCCCAACTGGAACCATCGAATACAGCTCTATAACTTCGTGGTTGCGCATTCGAATGCAGCCATGACTTAAATGTTGTCCAATGGAATGGGGTCTATTGGTACCATGAATACCGTAATGACCCCAAGGTACATTTAAACCTAACCATCGCGGACCGAATGAAGGCCCCCAGTTTTCACCTTTGAAGATAATGCGATACTCCCCAACCGGGGTAGGGGTAGAAGGGTTTCCGACAGCAACATGGTATGATCTGATTTTACGTCCTTGTTTACAGACAACTAACCGGTGTAACTGAGGGAATACAATAATATCATAGCTTTCCTCGGACAGTTCTGGCGTGAGAGGAGAAGCGTTAACAGTTAAATGATTTATATTATTAATTAAAATTAGCAAGATCAAGAACATGGTTACGGTTCGAATATATAAAGAAAAGCTATGGTTCATGTTTTTCTCCTACATCTTGATATTGGATGCTATATGTAGGGTTCATCAGATATAAACTTTTTATTCAACAATTAGCAATTGTGAAGCAATCGCACTACAGGAGGATGGGGATGGGAACTCCGAGGCTGAATTAACGATTGTAGGTTATCACAAAGACACGAAAACCGTTCATCAAATTCTAACGAATAGAGCAGATAAATGGACGATTGAAGTTGCTGGAGCACTAAATGGTGCTGACGCACACATACCATCAACTGTTACATTTCCGTTTGCAAGCTTTGATGTCGTATACCAACGTATTAAAAAAATTTCCGTCCGTATACAACAATATCGCCCATAGAGCTTGGTCAGATGACTAAGCTCTACTTTCATGTCCTTTTTACGTAAATAGTAGTCCTTTAGTCTGTTGAAGTTGAAATGATATTTTTATAGACTGGTATCAGTTAGATGAACATTCTATCAAAAATGCTTACAAGGAATTTGAGGAGGAACTAGTTTTGAATCATTTTACGATATTTGCATCCAGGAATGACATTGACGATATTGAAGCGAAGATACTAGACGTTTTTGCTAAGGGCTTTGACGTTAAAGTTAACGTGAATGAATATGTTATCAAGTCCAAGACGCTGTTCAACAAACACAAAATTACGATCAGAGTCGCATCCGAAGAAACGAATCCCGATTATTTCTCGAATAATATTCCTGGGATGATGGGGTTTTATGATCGTATTCCTTTCGGAGACGAGAATTTAAAAGATTTGGTTATGACACAAATATCCGTGTTGAATACGATGGTTGCCATCGAATCGGAGAAAGAAATCAACGACGGACTGATGCAACTATTCACGAGACTGCTAACAGAAGTTGGTGGGATCGGCTTTTTGCCAAATGGAATATTACTTGATCAAGATGGAGATGTCATTGTTTATCCTGATGGCAGATCGGGTTCGTCCGACTTTAGACCTCATGCCGCTCCGAGAAAGGTGCTGGGGCCTGAGATCACATCCGAGGAAGGCGAACAGCGAAAAGACAGAAGTATAGCCTATTTAAATGAAAGGGGTATTCCGTATATTAGCTGGATGCCTCAGCTGCCGCCAATAGTTCAATGTCAGTTTAAAACTCAGGAAGAAATAGCAAAACGAGCTATCGCCCTATTAATCGTGATCCAATATGCTTGTGATGTCGCGCAAAGCCGAGATATCCATGAGTCCAAAGACTTCTTTATAAGCTTGCTGCAAAAATATGGCGTGGAAGATGGCTTGACTGAGAATGAAAGCAGCTTTTTACAGGATGATGAACCTGATGTGCAAGAGGCTGTCAATCTAACTTGGCAATATGAAGCGTATTGGCCGCTTATATGGGCTTTGGGGCTTGTAGATACACTTGAATTCCCTGATCAGGTATGCGACTGCGATTATGCGATTAACATCGTTTCCAACTGTGAATCGTTCGAACAGTTCTATCAGACAACTACGATGCGCAGCAAACAAGAGATACTAGATGAGGCAGATAAAATCTATAGACTTCATTGGGCATGTGTAAATAGCAGAATTAAAGGAGAGGAAGCTCCTGCCGGCATGAATGAAAGTATTGTTATGGAAAGACGGAGAGGACTGTTTTGGATGACCGGACATCGGGATGAACATTGGGATGATATTTCGATGGATACCTAGAATCAAGACCTCAACACATTCATAAGGAGGATATTCATTTGAACTGGTTAAATGAAGAGCTGGCAGCAAAATGGCGCAGCGAAGGTAAAAGGTATGCTTCTGAAATAAACGAATATGTTCGAATCGGAATGGAAACCGATTGGAAGCAAAATCAAAAGGAACCAGAGTATGACCAGCGTCATCAAATGTCTTCGGCTGTAGTTAAAATGATTCGCGCTGCAAATAAAGCTGGAGATGTAGAACGACTGCGGCGGGAATTGCCACCGGCAACGTGGCCGATTACGCATTCACGTGAGCAAGAGCTGCAGGCAATTAGGCCTACTGCTTTTATCAAGGATGGCGGTGTCATTGTACATACTGCTGCACACCCAGGAACGGGTGGATCGTTGTACCTTGTTTATCAAGATCAAATAACTGAGATTTCAGGATTGAATCATATCGGCTGCTCGCCGGACGGAAACTATTTTGCTCTTGTTAATCAAGAAGGTATTCGGATCGTGCGTGAATTGAATTGTCATTTTGAGGGTGAAGAGACAGCGTTTTTTGCGTGGGAAAATATAAAGAGCAGTATTAAAGCCTCACTCGCTAACTTGGAATCTCTTGCAGATGAAGAGCATCCGGAGTGTATGTTAATCGAAGCGATTCCGTATGGCAATGGGAAAAAGGTGTTGCTTGTATCCGATCTCGGAATCTATACAGTGGAAAGCGAACAGGCAAAGTTGATTCATCCGGACATTTCTGAGTTTTTAGAGGATGATGACTTTGAGATTACGTCCATTGCTATGGCCCATGGAGCCGTTTCACCGGATGAACGCTGGATTGCTTATGGAAGCCAGTGCAGTGAGCATCTACTGCGAGATTTGACTGATGGAACCGAATATTCATTTGCACCTGAATCCAGTTACCCGCATTTTTCCCTTTTTTCCCGAGACAGTCGCGAGGTATGGTATAATTCCTGTCATTTTTATAATGGTGTAACGATTCGTGTGCCAGTTTCAGCGGCCGGGCAAGGTACTGCTGAAGACAATGAAGAGTGGGATCTCATGGACGAGGAAATGCGTGTATACGCCGCAGTCGCTCTGGAAAATGGCCATATCTTAGGCGACGCCAACGGTTATCTTCGATATATTAATCGAGAAGGTCAACAGGTGTGGCGCCATTTTGTCGGCAGTACGATATCAGGGATGGTCTTATCAACAGATGAAGCGCAGTTAGCGGTAGGAACATACGGAGGCATGCTCCACTTTATTGATCTGAACAGTGGGGTCAGGGATGAATACACGATAGGTACCGCTGATATATCGGAAACAAGCCGCTGGATTCTATGGCGGAACGAGGAGCCGGTTCGCTGGTAGCATATAGAGTAACAATATACTTTAGTACGTGAACATTAAAACAGCGGTCAGTCTAAGACTTTTGCGTCCATGGCTGCCGCTGTTTTTTTTAGATATGGTCACAACTATTCAACGTCACAAAAATATGATTTGCTCTAATTCGTCTTTCGCACATAAATGATTCCACGAATACGTTCTTCACTTAGATGGAATAGTTCCGCTAGTTGATCGAATCGATATCCTTCATTATATTTACGGAATATCTCATCATTTCTTTTATCAATCTCATCACGAATTCCTGTTGAAGATCCCCAATCATCCCATACGGTTTGAGGAATATAAATATGCTTTCCGTGTACATATTTTTGTATTTCTTGAATCAACTCGGCCGGTAATACTTCTTTAGCATTTATATATTTCTTCATATTGGACTTATACGTTTCTGTAGACGAATGATGTTTGCATTTTCTAATTTATTGTTATTGAACCCCTCTGCAACAAGTGCGGAAAAGACATCAAAATGCTTTAAAGTCATTCGGGTCATAACACACTGTACATTCAATTGTTTCATGGATAATAAAGCAGCATGTAATAATCTTTTTTTCTCTTTACTACTTACTTCAAACCTAGGACGAAAATGCAATCCAAACGCAGAAGCATGAAGTTCTTTGCTATTCCCGCTATCATATATATTGACTCGATAATAAGCAATCCCAGAAATTTCGCTTGAACCTTTATCTCTTAGTGTTAAGACGATTTCGTCTGGTGTACGCTCCCTATCATATACATTCCCAACAAGTTCAGCCATGTTGTCTTCGCCATCTTCTAAAAGCATCTGTTGTATCGTATGAAAGTTCATAACCGAAGAAGGTTCGATTCCAGTCTTGCTAAATTGATCTGATTCTTCCCAACAATTTAAATCCAAAAAGCAGCGAGCCTGTATTGGCCAACAATTTGCGATGCAAGAAGCGGTTCTTGTACTGGGGATGGTTTTAAAGCATTTTGAAATTATCGACTACACGAACTATCAGCTAAAAGTAAAGGAAGCGTTAACGCTGAAGCCGGATGACTTCACGATGCGCGTTTGTTCCCGCGGCGATCAAGAAGTGTTCGTCGGAGCTGTTCCTGATACTAAGTCAGCTGCAGATTCATCAAATGAAGATGCCGCTCCCATGAACCGAGTAGAGGCACATAATACGCCGTTGCTCGTCTTATATGGATCCAATCTTGGCACAGCCGAAGGAATTGCGAGATCCTTAGCGGATACAGCTCGTTATCAAGGTTTCCGGACAGAGATTGCACCGCTTAATACTTGGACAGCTAAGCTTCCAAAGGAAGGTATTGTACTTATTGTAACAGCCTCCTATAACGGCAAACCGCCCAGCAATGCATACGAATTCGTGGAATGGCTTCAACAAGCAGATGATTCAGAGTGCGAAGGGGTACACTATGCTGTCTTTGGATGCGGGGATCATAATTGGGCCAGCACTTATCAAGCAGTTCCGCGTCTTATCGACGAGCAGCTTGCAGCCAAGGGGGCGATTCGTCTTACCTCGTTTGGCGAAGGCGATGCGAGTGGTGACTTTGAACTGCAGCTTGAGCAATGGCAGAACCAGCTAAGAGCGGATGTCTTAGCAGCACTTGGTTTGCAAGTTAGTGAGGAAGTTATCAAGGAAACGAACAACCTTACGGTGCAATTCGTCACCAGCATTGCTGGTACTCCATTGGTAGAATACTACGAAGCTTTCAATGCAAAGATCGTGGACAATCGTGAGCTGCAAAGCCCTGACAGTGATCGCAGTACTCGTCACATTGAGATTGCGCTTCCAGACGGAGTTAACTACTCTGAGGGGGATCATATCGGAGTTTTGCCTCATAATCGTAAGGACGCGGTAGAGCGAGTGCTGCGTCGTTTCCGACTCAATGGCAACGACCATCTGATTCTAAGTGCTGCGGGAAGAAGTGCGGCACATCTTCCATTGGAGAGACCTGTCAGCTTATTTGAACTACTCACTCACAGTGTAGAGCTGCAGGAATTCGCTAGTCGCGCCCAGCTGCGCGAGCTTGCATCTTACACAGTATGTCCTCCGCATAAGCGTGAGCTTGAGGCCTTGTTGGAAGAAGATACTTATAAGGCTGATGTGCAGAAGAAGCGGGTGACGATACTGGACCTATTAGAGCGGTATGAGGCGTGTGAAATGCCGTTTGAACGATTTCTCGAGCTGCTGCCGCCGCTGAAGGCAAGATACTATTCAATATCCAGCTCTCCTCGAGTTCGATCTGAGCAGGCAAGCATAACCGTAGGTGTAGTCCGCGGTCCTGCATGGAGCGGAACGGGCGAATATCGAGGCGTAGCTTCGAACTACCTAGCTGAACGTCAGCCAGGTGATTCGATTGACATCTTCGTACATACTCCAGAGTCAAACTTCCAACTGCCGGAGAGTGCGGCAACACCGATCATCATGGTGGGACCTGGCATAGGTGTAGCACCGTTCCGCGGCTTCCTTCAGGCGCGGCGCGCCATACAGGCGGAAGGTCAGCAGCTTGGTCCTGCACATTTGTTCTTCGGGTGCCGCAACGAATACGATTATATTTACCATGATGAGTTAGCGCAATATGTCCGTGACGGGATCGTAACGCTTCATACTGCAATGTCTCGTAAAGAGGGTGAGCCAAAGACCTATGTGCAGCATCTGATGGAGCGGGATGCACAGCAGTTAATCGAGATGTTGGATCAAGGCGGACACCTCTATATTTGCGGAGATGGCAGCAGAATGGCGCCAGATGTGGAAGCTACGTTAAAGCTGGCTTATGAACATGTTCATGGTGTAAATGAGCAGGAATCGGCAGCTTGGTTAGAGCAACTTCAAGACGATGGTCGAGTTGCTAAGGATGTCTGGGCGGGGATCTAAATACAACGATACGTCGACTCATACTAAACAGCATAGCGTGACACTAGAAATCGAATGGAGTTGTCTCTCATTAGACAGATCCATTTCTGTTATGAACTAAAACTGAAAGGTATAACAAAGAAATAATACACCAATGTTGACGTAAACTCCATTATAGTGTAATATTACACCAAGACAGAGAGGGGAGAGCATATGGATAAGAAAGAATTTATTAATCTGGTAAATGCTAAATTAAAGCTTATCCGAATTGAAAATGATTTATCGCAGGACAAAATGTCTGAAATGATCGGTTTATCTAAGAAAACATTAGTAGAAATCGAAAAAGGCAGGAGCACCCTTACTTGGGCTGGTGCAGTTTGTGTCGCAACGGTGTTTGAACACAGTGAGATCATCCAGATGACATTCGGGGATGATGTCAACGAAATTATCAAGACAATCGCGTTCAAACATTACAATAATAACTTCCCAAGGACTCTTGGGGGCAAAGTATGGTGGCGGGAACTAAGAGAATCGAACGGTTATATAATTCAACAAAATATTCTTTCACAACACTATAGAATTCTAGATAAAGAGAACTGTAGAGTATGTAGTTCATTTGAATTGGATGAGATTGAAAGAAGATTTACGGAATTGATACAATCGTAGTAGTTGATTCAACGAAACATAATTCATATCAAACTGTGGAAGGAATAGACTAACATGAAAAAAGTAATTATCACAACACTAGCTATTGCAATAACAATGGGAGTATCTACTTATACATTTGCAAATCCAAGTACAAACTCTGAACTCTCCAAAGAGGAGCTAGCGTATAGCAAATCAATTAATCCGAGTATTACAAGTTCGGAAGTGGATTCGCTAATAAAACAAAGAAAGCAATTAGATGAATTGCATAAACAATTAGAAAATTTAGAACTCGATTATGGAATTCTTGTTGATAATACAAAAGAGCCAAATAAAGAACCAATCAGCCTGAATGACTTAACAGCAGAGCAACGTGAAGATTATGTTCAATTAACGGATAAAATGTGGAGTGAAGAGCTGCGGTTTTTAGATGCTCAATATAACGCGGGACTCATTAAGGAAGATATTTATAATGAGGATAAGAAGAATTTCGAAGACTTTAGAGAACAAAATTCATTAGATAATCGCTAGTTGATACTGTACGAAAAAATGAGATATACCATATAAAAAAGTAAGAGAGTTGTTCAATCGAGCAGCTCTCTTTTCTATGCTTCCTATTACGTAACTATGATTCTGTTTACTAGAAAGGAAATATAGGGGG
The DNA here is from genome assembly GCF_054343325.1 of Paenibacillus marinisediminis. Taxonomy (NCBI): domain Bacteria; kingdom Bacillati; phylum Bacillota; class Bacilli; order Caryophanales; family Paenibacillaceae; genus Paenibacillus; species Paenibacillus marinisediminis. The sequence goes on along the minus strand of NZ_JBTGUH010000002.1, from coordinate 305,343 downwards.
AAAGAACATGATATTGACTAACCTATTATTAACCATTTATAATGTGTCAAATTATATTAAGAACATTAAACAAGGGGGTATAACAATGTACAATCCAGAAAACAGAACAATCACTACCGAAAGATTGATTTTAAGAGCATTTGAATTATCCGATGCACAACGAGTCTGTGAGCTCTGCAATAATTATAATGTCTACAAAAGTACTTTGACGCTGCCTTATCCTTACCCCATTGATTGTGCAATATCATGGATTCAATCACATGAAGATAATTTTAACAATAGTAAATTCTATGAGTTTGCAATTGCTGATAAAAGTACCAACGAGCTGTATGGAGCTATTGGACTGTCAAATAATCAAACACATAGAAATGGCGAACTTGGATACTGGATAGGTGAGGAATACTGGGGTAAAGGATATGCAACTGAAGCAACAAAAGCAATCATTGAGTTTGCTTTTTCAGAAAAACATTATCATAGAGTGTATGCGAGATACTTTGCTTCAAATCCCGGCTCAGGACGGGTTATGCAAAAATCTGGCATGGTGCAAGAAGGTGTTCTCTTACAGCATATCTATAAAAAAATAAATTTGAAGACCTGATTCATTATGGAATTGTAAACACAGGAGTTTAAGCATTATCTACATAATAAATACTATTGGTTAGCATACAATGATCCGTTAGATGACGTCCTTTAGGAGGGTGTATATCTACTGGGTCATTTTTATGTTAAATGGTACAAGATCATTATTGGATGGAGGTGGAATATCAGGGCAATATATGTATTAAAATGTGAGTCGGAGGCTGGGGTTATGCTCGATTGGATCATGCGCTGGATAGACCAGAACGGATATATCGTATTATTTTTTGTTCCTATGCTTGAGCTGCTTTTTGTTCCTGTTTCCGCAGAGTTCGTAATGGGGTATTGTGGTGTTCTTGTATTTCAAGGGAAATTAAATTGGTTTATAAGTATATTGGTGGCTGCAACCGGCAGTTCGATCGGTATGACCCTTGCTTATTGGATCGGTTATAAATTGGGAACTCCATTTTTTGAAAAGTACGGCAGCCGCATTCATATGGGACCGGACCGATTAAATAAGGCTTCCCAATGGTTTCAGAGGTACGGAAATAAGGTTATCACCATTAACTATTTCATTACGGGCGTCCGACACATTACAGGGTATTTTTCAGGCATTACACGAATTCCATTTCGAACGTATATCATTTATGCATCCATTGGGGCTTTCTTGTGGGCCGCTACATTCGTTTCTTTAGGAAAACTCTTCGGGCCGGAATGGGACCGTTATCACGTCATAATAAAAAAATACGTGGTGGTTGTAACCATCATTATCGCAGTTGTGTTTGTGTTTTCTTTCCTCTATAAAAAATACAAGCCTCAAATCATTGAATTTTTCATGAATGTATTCAAAAAAGGGGAGGAGAAATTTCATTCCCCGCGCCGTGTAAAAACATTGATTGTTGTCACATTCGCAGTCTTCTTATCGCTGCTCGTTTTGATGATTGGTTTAATTCAAGATTTTTTAGCCAAAGAATTCGGGGACTTCGATATAGTGACCTCGTTTATTATCCACGCGATGTTTAACGAAAGCTGGTCATCTTTAATGAATAATTTCGCTTTCATAGCTTCTATCAAGGTCTTAGTACCTATCGTCTTATTAACACTGTTTTGGATTATGTTTAAAGGCAAAGATCGAGAGCTAGAAATTATATTTATGCTGATTGTCGTCATCGGTGGAGAAGTGTGGGAAGAAAGTTTAAGGCGTTTGTTTCACCGAACAGGACATTTAACTTCAATGGGTAATACACCATATACGTTTCCAAGCGAACAAACATTTATTACACTTGTTGTACTTGGTATTTGTGCTTATTTAGGGGTCCGACACGTTAGCAGCATTTGGATTCGATATGCAGTTTCTTTGATTGTGATGGCTGTTTGTTTATTCGTTGGTATAAGTCTTATATTTTTTGACGTGCAATTTCCAAGTGATGTTGCCGCAGGATACGTATTCGGTGGCGTCTGGCTTAGCTTGAATGTGGTTTTGTTAGAGGTTTTTCGTTTGTATAAATTGACAAGATGAACTTCTCAACCTAAATGTGTTTCGTTATTCGTTCGGATTGTAAGAGTGAATAATTTTTATAACCATACTTTACCGATATTCTATTATTACTTATGATAAACTTTCTAAAAGCATCTATTGAGCAGTTGGCTTTTGGGGTAGATGACTGAAAGATTAATTTGAGGGAGGCATCTTCAACATGCAAATCGAAAAGAGAGAAGAGATCCTAAAGCTGGTTGAGAGAATCTCTCCGGGTGCAAGAGATTTTGTGGATATCGCGATGAACAATAACGAGCTTACCATATATCACTACGAAGAATCTGCGGAAAATAACGGTGTATTTTGCGTGGCTAGCAACAATGAGTGTGATATTGCTTATGTTTCATTCGTTAATGATTTAGAGGATGAAGCTTTATTGGGATTGATTCAGCAACAGATCGAGCCTTATATGGTAAGTGGAGATAAAGAGCTATGTTTTAATATTTATGGGAGAAATACAAAAGTAATTGAGTTTGTTAGAAAAATGGGCTTTAAACAGGACATAGAGGGGTACATTCTATTTTACGATACAGAGGATATTCCAGTCGCCCCAAAGACTGAATTCATCGAGAAGACTTTTGAGGATTGGATGCTAGGGGATTTCATTACATTATTCGAACAAGGCTATTACCAACTAAATAAGGATAACGGTTGGGAAACCGATTGGTATTCGACGGATTCCGAGACTTTCCGATCGATGCTACATAGTAGAACTCTAGAGGATGAGTGTCGCTCCTTCTGGATCGAGGACAGATTGGTGGGAGCCTATATCATTGACGGAAACTATATCCGTGATCTTGTTATTTCACCAGAGTTTCAAAACAAAGGGTATGGAACTGCAATATTAGCTCATTGCATAAGACATTTGATTAAACAGAGAGAAATAAAGAAAGTCTGCCTGCGAGTTGCAAAATCAAATTCCGGAGCCATCAGATTTTACAAGAAAAATGGCTTCGAGGAATTGTCTTGTTTTTCTGAACATACCTTTATAACTCAATAAACGACAAGCAAAGGCTGCCTGCAGATCGATCTGGCAGCTTTTGTGCTAAGGTAACGGGTAGGCGATGTTAGAAGGTAGCAAACAACGGCCCGTTTAGTTATAATCATAATTTATATGAACCTACTAGATTTCTCTTCTTAATTGAACAGAATGTGAGGTGTTGGCATGGAAATCAAATTAATCGACCGCATAAAGGGCGGAATGTACGGAGTTGCTGTAGGCGACGCTCTTGGCGGTACAACAGAGTTTATGAGCACGCGGGAGATTGAGGTGAAGTACGGCTACTTGACAGAGATCATCGGCGGTGGGGTGTGGAACTTAGAACCGGGAGAAGTGACCGACGATACGATGATGACGCTTTGTGTTGCGGAAGGAATACTCGAAAATCCTGAAGAGCCGATGGAGGCGATCGGGCGTTTTTTTATGGAATGGTACCAATCGCGACCCAAAGACATAGGGAATATCATCCGTCATGTTTTTCAAAAATACGAGGGAGACTGGTTCGAAACGGCCTTTATTGCGCACATGGATTTGGGGCAAAGCGCCGGGAATGGATCCCTCATGCGATGCCTGCCAGCGGCACTGGCGTACAAGGACCCGGCGGACATTGACCGAGTGACGGTCATACAGTCACGGATGACGCATTATGATCCAAGGTGCGCCGAAGTCTGCGTCATATACAACCGAATAGCTCACCGCCTTCTACAGGGCGAAAACTTAAGAGCAGCCATCATGGCCGAAGTGGCGGGAAGTGAATACGAAGGCAACATTGAAGCGCAGCCGGATTGTGCGCCGAGCGGTTTTGTGGTGCATACCTTTCGGTGGGTACTACATATATTGCTCCATTCTTCAGATTTTGCAGGAGTTGTGCAGCAGGCGGCAAACCTAGGAGGAGATTCCGATACGATCGGCGCTATCTCCGGAGGGTTGGCAGGTATCTACTACGGCTATGAGGGCATTCCAGCCCGATATGCGGAGGCGATCCTCATCAAAGAGAGACTCGATCAGATGATTTCGCAGCTGTATGCATTGAAAACTTCATGATGGAAGTGGCACCATAGTAGAGTTGTTCGTTGAACATAGAATACAAGCGGCAGTCTAAGACTTTTTGTCCCGTTCCAAGGCTGCCGACTTTCTAAGCACGATGAATGGTGCAATGTGAATATAAGTTGAAATTGACACTTTCGGAAGGATGTTAGTTATGAGCGAGTCTAATCAAGAATATATCGTAATCTCGGCTGCGAGGGAAAACAATCTCAAGAACGTATCCTTGCGTATTCCCAAGCGGAAGATTACGATCTTCACCGGGGTATCTGGATCCGGCAAATCATCGATCGTCTTCGATACGATCGCTGCAGAATCAACGCGTTTGCTGAATGAAAACTTCAGCATGTTCGTACGTACTTTTCTGCCGCGCTATCCGCAGCCAGATGCGGATGCGATCGAAAACCTGAGCATGGCCGTAATTGTGGATCAAAAGCGGCTAGGCGGCGGATCCCACTCCACAATGGGCACGATCACCGATATTTCCCCCATTCTCCGTCTTCTCTTCTCAAGAGTGGGTCAGCCTCATGTTGGAGGAGTGAACATGTTCTCGTTCAACGATCCGCAAGGGATGTGTCCCGAATGTAACGGGATCGGTCGCAAACTAGGCGTTGACATGAGCAAGGCGGTGGACATGTCAAAGTCGTTGAATGAAGGGGCCATTATGCTGCCAGGCTATTCGGTGAATGACTGGGAATGGAACATGCTCGTGCAGTCTGGGTCCTACGATCTCGATAAGAAACTAAGGGATTATTCGGATGAGGATCTGGAGCAGCTGCTGTACGGCAAGGCAAGGAAAGTGAAGATGGATTTCGCCGGTAAGGCAACGAATATCACAGTGGAAGGCGCCATCGAGAAGTTCACTAACAAATACATCAAGCAGGATGTGAAGACGAAGTCTGAGCGCACACAAAAAACAGTTGCACCATACATCACCGAGTGCACGTGCCCAAGCTGTCAGGGTGCGAGACTGAGTCAAGCCACACTCAACTGCAAAGTCAATGGACTCAACATTGCGGAATTGTCCTCCATGGAGGTTAGCCAGCTTATTCGCGTCATTCAAGAGATTGACGATCCTGCCGCTGCGCCGGTCGTTAAGTCGCTGTCGGAGCGTTTGCAGCATCTGGTGGATATCGGACTTGACTACTTGACGTTAGACCGTGAGACAGATACTTTGTCCGGCGGCGAGTCGCAGCGTGTCAAGATGGTGAAGCACCTGAGCGGCAGTCTGGTGGATGTCACTTATATCTTCGATGAGCCCAGCGTGGGATTGCATCCCCGCGACGTACACCGGTTAAATGAATTGCTTCAAAAGCTGCGCGACAAGGGCAATACGGTGATTGTCGTTGAGCATGATCCCGATGTGATCAAGGTGGCGGATCATGTTGTCGATGTCGGTCCATACGCCGGCAGCCGCGGAGGGACCATCGTATATGAAGGAAGCTACCATGGCTTGCTGGACTCAGGCACACTGACTGGTAACTATATGAAGCGGCCGCTCCAGTTGAAGCACGATTGCAGGCAACCATCCGGCAAACTGACCGTCAAGGATGCCACACTGCACAACCTGCGGAACGTGAGTGTAGATATACCAACCGGAGTGCTGTCAGTCATTACGGGTGTCGCCGGCTCGGGCAAGAGTACGTTGATTAACGAAGTATTCCTCAGCCAGCATCCGGATGCGATCGTTATCGACCAGTCGGCGGTAGGCGTGTCAACACGCTCAAATTCTGCGACCTACACGGGTATTATGGATGATGTGCGCAAGGCGTTTGCTTCAGCGAACAAGGTCAATCAAGGCTTGTTCAGCTTCAACTCCAAGGGGGCTTGCGAGAACTGCCAAGGGCTGGGTGTTGTGTATACGGACCTTGCATTCCTGGATAGCGTGAAGCTGCCATGCGAAGTATGCGGAGGAAGACGCTTCAAGGAAGAGGTACTCGAGTACAAGTTGAATGGCAAGTCGATTGCAGAAGTGCTAGAGATGACAGTGGAGCAGGCTTTGGACTTTTTCCAGCTAAAAGAGGTTGTGCGCAAGCTCCAGGCGATGAGTGATGTGGGGCTGAACTATATTACACTTGGTCAGCCACTCAGTACGCTCTCTGGCGGCGAATGCCAACGCCTCAAGCTAGCAAGCGAACTGCATAAGCAAGGCAGCATATACGTGATGGACGAGCCGACGACCGGCTTGCATATGTCAGATATCGGTCACCTTCTAGGGATCATGAGCCGCCTCGTGGATGCCGGCAATACGGTAATCGTCATCGAGCACAACCTTGATGTGATCAGCCAAGCGGATTGGATCATCGATATGGGACCGGACGGAGGCAGCAAGGGCGGCCAGGTGGTGTTCGAGGGCACACCTCAGCAGATCATCCATGCGGAGCAGTCGATTACGGGAAGGTACTTGAAGTAAACCTGTAATGATAAATGGCGGCTCCATGGAGTCGCCATTCAACTACCTATAACTACTTCCGTCCCATTGATAGAATGAAATCAATTCTTGGTCCAGTTCGAGCCCAATTCCACTGCCGTCTGGAATGGTTATTTCTCCGTTCGAAGGGCGAATTGGGAGTAAACCAGTAAAAGGGTTATCCATAGCATCCCATTCCACGGGCTCAATGGAGTCCGATTCCATCTTACTCCACGGCTCTAAACAGGCTTGAGCAAAAAGGGCATATAGACGCGACAAGGCACCATCATAAGCATGCGGTGTTATGCGAACGCCAAAACTTCGGGCAAGGCTCAATAGCTCTCTGTAGCTGTCTATACCGGTCACGTGCAGAGGATCAGGTGTGATGAAATCGAGAGCATGCTGCGTAAAAAAGGGAATGAACTCTGTCGGCGCTTCGATATTTTCGCCGCCAGCCAATGGTATAACCAATCGGTTTCTAAGCAATGCGTATTCGGCAATATACTTGATCTGCAGGGGCTCTTCAAGCCACAGCAGATTAGGCCAGGCTTGAAGTAAAGACTGCCATTGCAGAGCAGCACTTATGTCATAGCTCTGATTGGCGTCCAAAGCGAGCTTGATTTTTCCATGTAACAAAGATTGCAACGTAGTGATATGTTCTTGATCCTCGGCGATCGATTTTCCGCCTATTTTGACCTTGACCTTTTCAAACCCCTGATTGACCGACTTTTCAATAGCTGCAAGAGATTGCCTTTGCCAGTCCGTATCTTCAGAATAGGACTGAAAAGAGGCATAGACGGGCACTTTGTCACGAAACTTACCGCCCCACAAGTTACATACCGATACCCTGCATGCTTTGGCCATTATTTCGGTTAACGCCATGCTGACGGCGGTAGCGGCGCGCGAATGCCATTTTTTTATGGTTTGAACGATTTTTATTCTGTCAAAAATCGATTTGCCTATTAAATAGGGTATGATTCGTTCATGAAAACCTTTATGCAAGGTTGGAAGCCAATCGGTGCATTCTCCCCATCCGTCGATCCCCATATCGGTCGTAATGTGAATCAAATAACAGGTGCGGTACGCTTTTATCCCGTTGGCATCGCCATAAGGCTTAGGTAGGCGATAGAAGAGTGGAAAGGTTTCTATATTGCGAATCTTCACGGAACTTCACCTCCTCAACTGTTTACAATAACGCCGCCTGTTACATGTATGAATTGCCCGGAAATATAGGACGAGTCATCCGATGCCAAAAATACATAAGCGGGTGCAATCTCGCAAGGTTGGCCTGCTCGACCCATTGGATTTTTCTCTCCCCACTTCGCGACTTGATCAGCAGGGAACGACGCGGGAATAAGTGGCGTCCATATACTTCCCGGGACAACACCGTTCACACGAATGCCCCTGCTGTGCAGCGATTTCGAGAGAGACCTGGTAAAAGCAACGATGGCGCCTTTGGTGGATGAATAATCGATTAGCTGTTCATTACCCTCATAGGCCGTGAGGGAAGCGGCGTTGATGATGCTGCACCCTTGTTTCATATGAGGAAGGGCAGCCTTCGTTAAATAAAACAACGAGAAAAAGTTGGTTCGAAACGTTTTCTCCATTTGTTCGGAGGTAATGTTCTCCAAACTGTTCTGCACATGCTGCTCGGCAGCATTATTTACAAGAATATCTATCTTGCCGAATTGTTTAACGGTTTGTTCCACGATTTGTTTGCAAAAGGCTTCTTGGCCGATATCCCCAGCTATACACAGACATTTTCGTCCTTTTTGCTCGACAACCTGTTTGGTCTCTTCCGCATCCGAATGTTCGTTTAGATATACAATGACGACATCGGCGCCTTCTTTCGCGTAAGCCACGGCAATCGCGCGTCCTTGACCGCTGTCTCCTCCGGTAATGATGGCAACTTTATCTGTTAACTTACCGCCCGGTTTGTAGTTCGGATCGTCATAGATGGGACGTGGGTTCATCAAAGACTCAATACCGGGTTGCACGTCCTGGTGCTGAGAAGGATAGGGCGGTTTAGGCATAGTTACGGGTGAAGGATGTTTTTCATTTTCAGTTGCCATGGCTTCAAGCTCCTTTATTGTTGGTTTCGAAAATCCGGATGCGTGATTTTCGCCGTCGGGACATCAATCAGGTAGGGTCTGGAGGATGATTTCGCTTCATTAAGGGTTGTCCGCAGCTGATCGTTCGTTTCCGCTCGTTTGGCTATCCATCCTGACGCTTCTGCGATTTGGACGAAATTCGGATTGGAGATATCCGTCTCAAACGGACGGAGATGTTTCATTGCCATTTTGTCCTGTTCCATTTGAAGTGTTCCGTTATTGAAAATGATGACGATAATAGGTAATCCGTACCGTGAGGCTGTAGTCAAATCCGCTTGTACCATTCCTAATCCGCCATCCCCTGTAATACATAGGACTTGGCGATTGGGATAAGAGCATTTCGCAGCCATTGCGGCCGGTAATCCAAAACCCATCGTTCTCCATCGCTCCGATAGCACTAGCTGATGAGCTGTTCCCCTGAAACTTCTCAGAAACCATAGGGTGACATCTCCTTCATCTAGAGCAATGATCGCGTCATCGTCAATGGTTTGTTCAATGACGCTGACAATGGATGCGGGATGAAGCGGCGAAGATATGATGGCACGTTCCCGTTCATTTTGCTTATTCCAGGCTTGTTTGCATTGGTTTACGAGTAGCAGCCAATTTGGATCGGGACTGTAATTTGTCAAGCCTTCGGAAAGGGTATGAATCGTCTCCGCGATATTACCTACGACGCCGATCTGAGCAGGTATGATTCGCCCGATGGCTGAGGCCCGTTCTTCGATATGGATCACTTGCGCATTTTCAGGAACATGATCTTCAGGCCACCAAGATGTTCCGATGGCAAGTACTATATCGGATTGCTTAAACAGATCGCTTGCATAAGGATTTCCGCCTTCACCCAGACCAGCCAAATGACTAGGGTGAGAATTCGCTACGATGCCCTTAGCCCCGTAACTCATGACGATTCCGCATCCCCAACGATCGGTCAATTTCCGGATCGCGTCACCAGAATGACTGGCTCGATTGCCGACAAGGATCGTTGGGCGTTTCGCCGCGAGCATTAGGTTCATCGCATGTCGGATTGCGCTCTGTTCTGATGCTTGATTTGCGATCTGGATCGGTTTGCGTGGTTTTGCCCCGCAGGGAAGTGTCCATATATCGGAAGGTATGGATAGATGAACGGGCGTTGCTTGTTTATCTGCCGTAAACATGGCCTGCGTAATAGCGTCAATCACAGAATCGGGGTGGATAACGATCCGGCTAAAGCCGGTGATCGCTTGAACCAGTCCCTGTTGATCGATATATTGCTTGTATTCCGTTCCAATTTTGCGGGTTGGCGCCTGTCCGGAAATGGCCAAAACTGGAGCATTGTCTAAGAAAGCATCCCCAAGTCCGGTCATTAAATTAGTCAAACCAGGTCCCATTTGCACGGCGCATACCCCAATACGGCCGGTTAACTTGGCTTCGGCGGACGCCATCATGGCAGCGACAGATTCATGCTTTACGCCAATCCATTCCATATCATTCTGGCGGGAGAGACCATCTATCAAGCCAAAAATAGAGTCCCCGATCACTCCGTAAATCCGTTTGACTCCCCACAGTTTCAGCTGCTCGATGATGACATCCGCAACATTCATCTCCCAACATCTCCTTGCCTTTTTCTTAGTATGAGTGCTAATGCTGTACATTATGACCACGTTTGGATGTATTTTCTGGATGCTGGGCATGCTAAAATCATCCAAAACTTAATGAATAGAGGGAGATCGCATGTATTGGGATGCTTGGCCCATTGCACGAATACTGATTCTGTTTGTAAGCCTGGCTTTCTTGCTGTTGGGGATTCAGGTAACAATGTTTCATTACAGGCAAAATTTTCACCATAAGGCGATGTGGGCTCCGGTTATTTCTTCACCGATTTTTTTTATAGTAGGACTTGCCCTAACAATTTATAATGCTTCATGGTTAAGTGGATTATTTCAGGTCTTGATGTGGTTCGGGGTAGTTTTCGGGCTAATCGGATTTTATTTTCATTTTCGGGGGGTTGGTGTCAGAGTTGGCGGATGGGCGCTGCGCAATTTCCTGATCGGACCGCCAGTTATACTACCATTAATGTTTACGGCCATAAGCGTTCTTGGGCTAATCGCGGTCTATTGGAGGGAATCGATATGAGCGGAAATACGCGATACCCTTCCTTTAACGTTCTGGACGAAAAAGATGAGTGGGATGATCATACCCAACAAATTGTGACTTCGAGAACGAATGCAAAAGTAAGTTTTCAGTTTATAAACGAACGTGAAGCTGATATTTTACGCTGCTTTTGCAGTTTGCTGGTGGATGATAGTTCACCAGAAGCCCTTGAGTTTATCGTTGCCCATATCGACCATACGTTATTTTCATCGCCAGGAGAAGGTCAGAGGAAAGTCGACGTACCGAAAGCACCGGAATTGATCCGGCAAGGGCTCACGGCAATCGATAAGTGTTCACAACAGAAGTATTCCGACTCGTTCGTTAAATTAAATGCCGAACAACAAAAGCAGATGATTCAGGACATCAGCACGGCGAAAGCGAAACCGTCAGAGATATGGAACGGACTTCCTCAGAAGGACTTATTCAACAAGCTGATGCGGCTCACAGTTGAATCCTACTGCTCCCACCCGCGGGTTTGGTCGGAGATCGGCTATGCGGGGCCGGCTTATCCGAGGGGATATGTACGAACGCAGCTCGGACAATTGGATCCATGGGAGGCGAAAGCGGAACATGAAGCGTAAATATGAAAATGAAGAAGTAGATTGTGTCATAGTAGGTGCTGGAGCTGCGGGAGGGGTGCTGGCCAAAGAGTTAAGTGAAGCCGGACTTTCTGTCGTTGTGCTGGACGCAGGACCTATGCGCGATCCCCAGAAGGATTTTGCCAGCGATGAGCTTTCCATGAGGAATCTTGGTTGGCAAGATACGCGAATCGTGGACGGCGGTGATCCGCTCACTATGGGCCATAACAATTCCGGCCGCGGAGTTGGCGGCGGAACCGTTCATTTTACGGGCGTGTTTCTGCGCTTTCAGGATCTGGACTTCAAGGCAAAAACAATAGACGGGATCGGTGAAGATTGGCCGATCAGCTATGAGGATCTTGAGCCGTATTACACCCGAACGGAAAGAGATATTGCGGTTTCGGGACCGAAGTATTTTCCGTGGGGGCATTTTAATGGACCATATCCTTATCCGGAGAGGGAACCGTTAAGTCCCAATGCCTACCTGTTCATGAATGGTTGTGACAAGCTGGGGATTCGTTCGTCCGTTGCACCGCTAGCTATATTATCCGCACCTTTTGAAGGACGTCCTCCGTGCATTAACCGTGGTTTTTGCAACCAGGGCTGTATGCCTGACGCCAAATTCAGCACGCTCATCGTGCACATCCCGAAAGCGATCAAGGCCGGAGCCGAGGTGTTGCCTGATTGCATGGTGACGCAAGTGTTGATGGGTAAAGACGGACTAGCTAGAGGCGTGACGTTCGTTCATAAAGGAAACATGTATGAACAAAAGGCCAAGATGGTCATCCTTAGTGCGTTTGTAGTAGAGACGCCCAGACTGCTGCTTAATTCAGCAAATGCACAGTTTCCGGACGGACTCGCAAACAGTAGCGGCATGGTTGGAAAATCAATCATGGTTCATAGCAGTAATGACGTGTATGCAAAGTTCGATCACGAGGTGCGATTGTATAAGGGGACGCCGGTACTCGCGACAACTCTTGATTTTTATCGAACAGACCCGAACCGTGATTTCGTTCGCGGATATACCCTTCATGCCCATGGTTCTAGACCGGTTGAGTTTGCGAACGGGATTTCCAAAGCAGAAGGAGGCCCAATTTGGGGGGAGCGACTCAGGCAGGCACTATTGGACTATAATCATTACGGTAGAATCACTTTAGTCGGCGAAGTATTACCGAATCCCAAGAATCGCGTGACCCTGGTGGATGAGAAGGACGAATATGGTTTGCCGCGCGCAAAAGTTACATTTAGCTACGGACAGAACGACCAAAAACTAATCAAACACGCGGTGAGCACGATGAGCTCCATATTAGAAGCGGAGGGCGGTAAGGTCGATTTCGTCGTTCCGGACACAGCTCATATGATGGGTGGGTGCCGCATGGGGAATAACCCTACTGATTCGGTCGTCAATTCTTACGGGCAGAGTCATGACATCTCCAACTTGTTCATTTGCGACGCAAGCATTTTCGTCACTTCCGGCGCGGGGAACCCGACCAACACCGTCATGTCGCTTGCGTTACGAACGGCCGATTACATAAAAGAAATCTTGAAGAAAAGGGAACTAAAGGCAAGCCAGGGATAACCGGCTTGCCTTTAGTGTAATGTGTTTCTATTCTATGTACTTTAATGGGGGCTGCTATAGCTCACCTTTTTGTCTTCAATCATAAGCTTGCCGGCTTCCTCTTTGGACAAGTTCGAAGTATCGTATTTCTTGCCTGATTTGTTCTCGAATTCCCGAATGGCAGCAATCTGAGTACGTGTGGTCAATTGTTCGTGGATAAGCCATTCGATATTGCCTGAAGCGATCTTCATAGCTACCTCCTTAATTAGCTCAGCCTTCTTATCAAATGCTTTAATTTTATAACCTAAATAACGCTATGCCGATACATCAAACAAGTCGATTATGGTCAGTTACCACCATGATTGACCTGTTTTTTTATTATCTTCGTTTTCTCACAGTTTTTTGAAATCAATCGCAACTGTGAAATACGCCACTACGATAGGGAAGATGAGAAGGTAATAAAGTGTATCTGTCACATTAATCTATATGTTATTAAAAAAATCGCGAGGGTTATACATCTTTCAATTCACATTTATCCATATTATCGCTTTGGTCTTCAATTTTGGTAGCATTGTTCCTTTGTGATCCTCAAGGTAACTTTTATAGGGATAAATTACCCACTCGATTCTGTCTGCGCAAGAAAATGAACATAAACGTATCTCGCGTGAGCTGCATGACGGAATAGGTCAGTCGTTATATAGTATTTTGATTTAAACGGAAGTATTGAAAGCTTCAATTGAGTCGGAGGAGCACACCCCAACAGACGAGCCAATGCGTGCCTTGCAGGAATCCATTCGCTATACCATCGAAGGTATCCGGGATTCGAGATTAACTAAGTAAAGTGGGAACGTAGACCCTGTGAGATATAGGAGGGTAAGCCGCGAAGGTATATGTGATTCTATTTCTATGTACTTTAATGAGGCTGATACAGCAAGTATCTTCGTTGGTTGGTCTATAGGCTATTGATTCAGACCCACCTTCCGGTTTAGGTTTCATTGTGTATTGCTCAACTTTTTACTTTCTTCAATCAAAAGCTTGCCGGCTTGCTCTTTGGACATGTTGGAAGTATCGTATTTCTTGCCTGATTTGTTCTCAAGTTGCCGTATGGCGGTAAGCTGAGTACGTGTTGCCATTTGCTCGCGGATAAGCCGTTCGATATTGCCTGAAGCGATCTTCATAGCTACCTCGGGATCATCTATAGCCTCTAGCAGCATATACATCGCTTGTATCGCATCTTTTTCGCTTGAGATGCCGTATCCCGAATCCGTACTTATCAGGAAGCGGTCAGGAAATTCCTTAATGACCGGAACATAATCCTCCAGCTTAAATGCACTAGATGGATTGAATGCCGTAAAGCCTTCAAAAAAATCTGCATAAACATTCGAGTGTTCCTTAAGCAGTGATCGAATATTATCGGGAGAATTGTAGGCATTTGCATGTGCAAAAATAAATATCGTGTCCGGATACTTTTTTGCCGCTTCCTCCAATTTCAGTATGGGATAGCCTTCGGGCGGATCGATGTGCATCAATATAGGCGCCTTATACTGTGCGCATAACTCATAGATGTCAGGCAGGAAGCCATCCATTGGGTGCTGTGTCTTCCAGCTGGAATGTGCCAGCGCTTCCGAGTATGTAGAAGCGACGGCAAGCTCTCCTAATCCGAAGAAGCCCTTCTCCAAATATTCCTCTGCCACTTGCACCCCGGATTCCTCCAATAAATTAATGCCTGAAGCGAAGGGGATGAATCGTTCGGGATGCTGCTGATAAGCTTCCCATGCGATTTCATCCGTATACACGGCACTCGGGTCTGATACATTTCCGAATAACACGATCCGATCCACACCATATCGATTCCACATCCTATCAATCTTCAAACGGAACTCATAATTTGTCGCACTATGATTATGAGCGTCTACCAGTTTCATGTCCTTGTATTGTTGGGTCCAATCTTCTAATGTCTTCACATGTGGCTTTGTAGTCGCCGTTTCCAACGTTTCTATTTCATTTTGCTCCAGTGTAGGTTGGAAAATAGATTCATCCGTTTGAGCAGGCCGATATACAAATAAGGCTGTTGAAGAGATAGCTAGTAATGCCAGAAGTAATGCTGCGCGTATCTTGTATCGCTTCGTCATAATGGACCTCCTATCCCGACAGCCATACAGTATGTACCACTGTCTTTATATTAGATTTAGATTATGGAAATGAAAATAGACTTTTTTGTGTTCAGGGATTCTTAACTTCAAAAGAACGAAAACCGATATAACAAATATACGTAATGGGAGTAACTGGATTATACGAAAATAGAAAAAGAGGGGATGACTGTACGATGGTTTCAAGATTAAACAGGAGAGGTGCCTGGTCAAGGTGGTTAGTTAGAACGTTAATTCTCTGCATTCTGCTTAGCGGTACATCAGGCATTCTAACAGCAGACTCATTTATTGCCTATGCCGATTCAAGTTTATCATCGTTTTCCAAAGACCAAGTGGAGGCGCTGCAGTTTCTTAATGATATAAGGACCAAGTCGGGACTCCAGCCTTTAACGTTGGATCCTCATGTTACGCAGGCGGCTGTAGCCCATGCTATGTATTATAATCAGAATAAAGAGGAGAAGGTTACACTCAAGGCACATACGGAGGAGTCTGGAAAGCCGGGATTTACAGGCAGCAACGTATCAGACCGCATTAAAGCCGCCGGATATAGTTATAAGACCCGGTATGGTGGTGCAACAGGCGAGGTTATGGGCTTTCAAAAGAAGACCAGCACGGATGCCATGAAGGAATGGCTGAACACCGCTTACCATCGCAGAATTATTATGGATCCCCAATACCAGGTAATCGGCATCGGCTTGGTTGACGGCACTGCTGTTGTTAATGTGGTAGGCGAGTTTCTAAACATCTCTCCGACTCCAACCGGCCTTTCGGTCTATCCTTATGATGGAATGACCAACTCCGGGGTTGGATTTTATGGGCGTGAAATTCCGAATCCCCTGCAGCAGTTTGGGATCGATTACTCAGGTATGATTATCTCTGCCACGGCGGATGAGAATGTTGCTTCGTACCAGGCAGTCATCACGGATGAAAAGGGGAATGTTATTCCTTATTACCATGAGCTAAGCCACAGTAGAACGATTTTTCTCTATCCAAAAGAAATATTGCAGGGCTATCACACCTATACTGTTTCTGTGGAAGCTGTACTAACTGACTCGGGCAAAAAGCTGAACCGGACCTGGTCGTTTACAACCGGGAAGGGACGCGAGCTGCAATCGATCTATGCGCTTTATCCGGAGCTTGTGATCAACACCGGAAGCCCTGAACAGCTCGTCATTCATGGCCGTTACGATGACAGGACAACTCAAGTCAACCCGCCCAGTCTTGTATTTTCAAGCAGCAAAGAAGCTGGCCTGACCATCACATCCGGTGGGGTAGTAACCGGAAATAAAGCGGGTAGCTATACCGTTACAGTACGTACAAGCAGCGGGTATAACACCGATATTAAGGTCACTGTTCTGGACAAGCTGAAGACCAAAAAATACACTGCTTCAAATCCAGCAGCGTTTGTTGATATTAAGGGCCATGAACAGCAGACATCGATCGAATGGGCGCTGAATACAGGAGTAATGTCCGGATATGCCGACGGAACCTTCAAGCCTGATCAGACGGTTAGTGAAGCAGAGTTTTGGGTCATGTTTCTGAAGATGCTAAACATCCATTATGACGCTTACAAGCCTGCTAAAGCCACGTACTGGGCCGACGGGGCTTACCAGATTGCCAAGAGCCGAAATATACCTCTAGCTGGGATCAGCGATGTAAAAAAAAGAAACCAAGCCATGACACGAGAGAAGGCAGCGGACATCATTGCAGCGGCAGACGGTAAAAATTTCACCAAGACGGTGCAGTACGTGCTCGCCATGGACTATGTCCGTGGAGTTACATCGAGATCTATTCAGGGCTTTGAAGGATATAAACAGATGACCCGAGCGGACGCAGCCGCAATGCTGCATTATCTCCAGCCCAAGCTGAAGGAGATAAAAGGTCGACCTCAGTCCATAACGCCAGATGAGGCGCTGCCTAAGATGCCTGTTAATGAATATTATAAAAAGCCTGACAAACTGGAAGACCGATCGATTAACGCAGAGTATACAACTGAAGGGATCTTGATAGTGGAGGGGAAATTTCAGAACATTGCCGGGGAAACCCATACCTTGCTGGTGCAAAAAAAGAATCCTGAAACCGGAAAGGTAGAAGCGCTTCATGAGTTCGAGGTCACGGCGGACGAGCAGGGAAACTTCACATTCAAGGCGCCGACCTCCTATGATGAAGATGCTCTGGTTCTTTTCCTGAAGGTTATGAAAATAAACACCTACTATAACATCAATGTGACTCGGGGGACAATTAATACGGAGACATATTCATAAACATAGTATTTTAAAATGATGATCTAACCTACATTCCTTTCCCGGTACGTATCTCCGGGGAAGGTTTATTTCGTTCTTATGGGTTCTTGCTAAATGGAGCGCTGAACTAACGAAGCAGGATAATTCAACTATAATTGTTTTTGCTAATCAGTTTATCAGTAGAAACTGTTAAACTGTACATATATCTATTATAAATACGTTACGATCTAAAGGAGAGATGCTATGACTTATAACGAGGTTGTTAAAATCGGTGATGCATATTTACTTCCATTAATATCAGAGTTGTATGGATTAGAAGGCTATGCAATTCAGCAGATTCCGCCACATGAAGGAGGCCGGAATGTCGTCTATACCTGTGAGAAAGAAGGCGTGGGCGCAAAAATACTTCGAATTGCATTCTTGCCTGACAGGAGCCGGGAAGATTTTCTAGGTGAAATGGAATATGTGAGGTATCTATTTGAGCACGGTGGCAGCGTCTCAAATGTCATCAGCTCCCGGCAGGGGAATCTGCTGGAAGAGATAACTCATCAGAATCACACCTTTTATGTCTGCCTGTTTGAAAAGGCTAATGGAAAACTGCTGGTAGAAAATCACTATCAATACCGGGAAGGAGCTCCAATTACCGAATATTATTATAATTGCGGTAAAGTCCTGGGGAAACTGCACCAAATATCGAAAGGGTATACTCCTGTCCATAGTCGGTATAGTTTTTTTGATAAATACAATGCTGATTATATCGATAAACTGATCCCCGACTCGTTATCACTACTCAAGAAGAAGCTGGTAGAGCTCCTTAAAACCTTAGAAGGATTGGACAAGAACCATGAGTCTTTTGGTATGGTCCATTTTGATTATAACGATGGGAATTATTCAATAGATTTTGATACCGGGCAAATCACCGTCTATGATTTCGATAATTCATGTAACTGTTGGTATATGTTTGACCTGGCAGGTCTCTGGAGAAGCGGAGTGGGCTGGATACAATTCGAACCAGACGTCAGTAAACGTAAAAAGTTTATGGATGATTATTTTGAAATCGTCCTCGCGGGATACAGATCCGAGACCAAGATCGAAGATTCGATGTTGGATAAGTTACCCTTATTTATTCAGGTAAATTTCATGGAAAATATTGTTGATGCATTCGAAGTGATGCAGAACAACGGTGAGGAACCGGAGTGTGACGAGGAACTGTCGTACCTCATAAAATGTTTGGAAGACGATATCCCGTATATGGGATTCTTCCATGAGATTTACTCGTGTGAAGAACCCTTTGAGTATGAGGAACGAGATATTTAGTCTTTTTGTATCAGTCATTGTTAATTTATATAGAGGATTTTATAAATAAGAAATATACCTTCAACATATACAAGGCTGCCGGTGCAACAATCAATCGGCAGCCTTGAGCCTATTACCATACCTTTTTCCATAGTTCACGGTAGCAGCTGGTTTCAAAGCCGATAGCGGTATAAAATTCAGGAACACCTCCGAAGCAATAGGTTGCACTTAACGCTTTTGATTTTTTCATTCCTTCAGTGAGTGCAATAGTGGCAAGTCCCATCTTGCGATATTTAGGAACGGTGGCTAAAGGTTCAAGATATGCATACTTATTTGTCTCATCGAGCCACATTCCTGCAAAGCAGGCATAATCGCCATTTGGAGCCTTTATTACTGTTGTAAGGTCTTTTCTGTAATTTGGACCGCTTTGCATCAGCATTCGGCAGTCAATATCGTTATCAGGATTATCTCCATGGTCAAAGCCTTTCCAGAGACAATCATGGATTTTCTTATAGTCGTTTTCATCCTCTAAGGAAACTATAGAAAATCCTTCTGGTAACTTGGCATTTAGGAACGAATTGTTATAGGAAAATATCCGTACTGGTTCGGTATGTACCTTTGTATAACCGTTCCTAGACAATAGTTCAATCTTCTCTGTTTCCTTATTAGTTACCCAAACAGAAAGGGTGTGCTTGTCGTTATCAACTACAGACAACTCCTTTTCTGCATATGCAAGCATTTCAGACAAAAGAAATGTATGCTCACGGTCAGTTACCAGAAAGCATTCACCGATATTCATTTCAAAGCAAGCAATACCGACAAGTTTACTGCCATTTTCCCAAAGACCGAAACGGTGTGTTAACTGGTGATGAAAGCATGGATGCGTATGTGCGTATTCAAAAAACTGTGGCAAAAGGTAACTGTTCAATGTATCAAATGAATAAATATCCGTAAGAAAACGATGAACTGAAGAGAAATCCTTAAGAAGTTTATATCTTCTACTATAGATACATTGTTCCATAATCAATAACTCCTTTATCATTAACTATCCCTTTTAAGTATTGTTCTTGATCTAAACTATAACAAGAGAAATGTTTATTATAGTTGTTCTTTATTTAACGATATCAGTAACATTTTGCTATGATCAGGTGAGTGTCTCTATAAAATCTGCAATAGAAAGTGCAATGAAAAGCGAGGAATGAAACCCTATGTCCCATGAAGAAGTGCTAAAAGGCGGAAATGTAAATCATATTGTCCGTATAGGAAACACTGTTCGCCGCCCTACGGGGGATTGGAGTCCAAGTGTTCATGAACTGCTCAAACATTTAGAAAAACAAGGCTTTGAGGGAGCACCAAGATTTCTCGGAATTGATGATTCTGGTCGTGAAATATTGACTTTTGTAACTGGAGATGTTGCTCAACCAGAACTTGAACCGTACATCTGGTCGGACGAAACGCTTGCTGGTTTGGCGTGCCTTTTGCGTCAGTTCCATGATGCGACTCAATCGTTCACTTTCAATAGCGAGGATAAATGGCAGCTTAAATACGCAAATGAAGCCGAGTACGAAGTAATCTGTCATAATGACGCAGCGTTTTACAATCTTGTCAATCGAAATGGGGAGCCAGCGGCGCTGATTGATTTTGACATGGCAGGCCCAGGTCCGCGTCTGTGGGACATTGCCTATACTCTTTACACATCGGTTCCTCTTGGCGGCTTCACGCCTGACCGTTCTTCTGGAACAATGGATATAGTAGCATACCAGCGTGATAAACATGCTGCAGAGCGACGTCGGCGAATTCAATTGTTTTTTGAATCCTATGGAATTCCTGTCCCCAATAATCTGCAAGAGTGGATTATTCAACGGTTGATTGTACTGTGTGATACGATTAAAAAATTTGCCGCTAACGGAAACGAAGCCTTTCAAAAAATGATCGATGAGGGTCACTTGGCTCACTATGAGAAAGAGATACCTTTTATAAAAGATCATTTCAATGATTGGAAATAGTAATCGAATATACGGGCATACGAAACCTTCTATTAGAGGCAAACTAGAATTAATTAGTTGCTCTATTAGAAGGTTTTACTATTTATTCTTTAGTTATAAGTTTGATTAACTATGCCATGATCCAACAGTATTCTTTTCGTTAGAGAATACTTGATTTCGAAAATGAGATGTAAGGTTCGAAGGTGAGACATCGCAAATATACTCCTAGGTAAACCGCGCCCTGCGCAGTTTTTATTATGGATGCACCAATTACTTCAGACAGTGTATTATAATCAAAACACTACCTTGACAGTCACAGTAGTATATCGTATCATGCAATTGTGGAGGTGATTGTATGAGCGATAACAAAATTACATCAGACCTGCTACGCGGCCATACCGACACGATGATTTTACGGCTCTTGTCCGAAGCTGACCGCTACGGTTATGAGATTGTCAAGCTAATTGCCGAGCGCTCGGGTGGTGAGTATGAATTAAAGGAAGCCACGATGTACTCCAGCGTACGCCGGCTTGAGACTGACGGTGATATCGAGTGGTATTGGGGCGATGAATCACAGGGCGGACGACGCAAGTATTTTCGGATTACCGAAAAGGGCAAGGATACATACTCTCGCAACAAAAGCAACTGGGAGTATGCAAAACGCGTGCTTGAAAACTTATTATGAGGAGTGTTGAGGTTATGAATGAGAAATTGACCAACCATTTGAACGGCGTTTTCGCACCGTACGATGGGGTAAAAAGCGTCACCGAATTGAAGTACGACCTGCTTTCCGATTTGCAGGAGCGGTTCCGTGAACTCAAAGCCGAGGGCAAGGACGATGAAACGGCTTTTGAGATGACCATTGATAGCATCGGAGACATTGAGCAAACGGTACAGGAGGTCGCTAACCTCTCCCGCTCGCTGGAACGGCAAGTGCGGATAAACCTCCGTGCGATCGATCTGCAAGAGAGTGACTTCGCGGGCGTTATTTTACACAAAGGAGAATTCAAAGTGGCCGCGTTGCGCGGAGCCGACTTTGCTGGAGCTGACTTGACCGGTACCTCGTTTGCAACCAGTAATGCGCGTGAAGCCAATTTTGACGGCGCAATTCTAACAGACTGCAACTTTTCCGTCACAGATCTTGCGGATGCGAGCTTCAATAAATCGATCCTTGTACGCACCAACTTCAACACATCAGGACTAGACAGAGCAAAATTCACAGACGTAAAACTGACCGACGTCACGCTAACCAAGACCGACCTTAGAAAAACAATCTTTGATCGTTGTATCTTTACTGGCGTGGATTTCAAATATTCCGACCTGCGAGGAATGTGTTTTGACGGGCAGACCTTCATCGGTGTCAAGTTTGACAAGTCTGCACTGAACGACGTTTCGTTTAGGGGAGCGACACTCAAGAACGTGTCATTCCGTCTACCCTTTTCCGTAACAAACAAATCTTACCTTGCTTTCAAAACCGTCTGCTTTGACGGCGCGACGATGGATAAGCTGACCTATGCTGCGCTTAAAGGCCTATGGGTCGTCGATTTGTCAAAAGTTACGGTTATATAAGGAGGAGAATAGTGCTGTCATGGCTTGCCGACGCCGGCATACTCGCGCTGTTTACTCTGGCCTTAACTTGGGTCGCAGCAATTGCCGGATTGTTCGTAAAAACGGTCGATGGCGCAAGCACCTTTTCCTACCCAATCTCAATCGTAGAAGCCATCCGTGCATTGCTGTTAGATCAGCCGGTGAGCAATGATATATGGGTCGCTCTTGCATGGTGCGTCGGAATCATGCTCGTGGCATATATTTTTGCGATGAGGGTGTATAAGAACATATATGCTTAATAGTCGCGTAGTTGCGGCTTTTTTTCTTTTAACGATAAATGTTTTTGTCAAAAGCCAATGAAAAGAACTTGTATAAAAAATTCGAATGCGACCCCAAAAGGTAATTAATGGATATATACCGAATACAATTTTATGAACTACAGCCTAACCTAAAATCGAGAGGCTCACATATCAACATCCCCAAGATCGAGGTGATGGTTGTACTCTTAAAATTTAATTAGATCAATGAAATTGCTTAAAAATGTTCTATCGAGAACACAGATCCGTGAATGTATTATGCTAGATCCTGGTGCTATAGTGAACATGCAAGTCAAATTGCATGAAAGAGGTGAACTTAAGCAAAGCAGAGTTTTTGACAAGAGAGTATGCCGACACCCATGTGTACTTCGCCACGCAGAGGACAATGAATTGAATTTGCAAAGGGAGTGATGAATTTATGGGAAAGCGTCTAATGCTAGTTGTCTTGATGACCTGCGTTGCACTAACGGTGATTTCGCCTGCCATGGCACAGACAAGAGCTTCCGGCGAGACATTGTTTAAGGGTGATCTGAACAAACAAGTCGGACAACTGAATATGGACATAGATATGATTGATTCATTGAAGATGAAACAATATCTTGTAAGTGTGCGTGATCAAGCTAATGAATTATTGTCTTCTCCTACTACCCAAGAAGATAGCTCTAATACCCGGAAGAAGCTGAATTATGCGCTGAAGTTAGCAAATGATTTTAAAACGGTTGGCAGCAAGCTTTGGACGAATTCTCCCTTTGTCGTCTATAATGTTCCGGCGGTAAGCCCGATCAAGCGACTTCCGGACCTGCTCCCTGAAGACGGGGCAATCAGCGACCAACTTTCCGTCATTTCGGCGCAAGGCGAATTTGAAGCGGCTTCTTTCGTGCTTGCTCCGCTTGGCGATGTGAATGCAGTTACCTTTACCGTGAGCGATCTGACGGGCGAGAAAAGCACGATTCCGGCAAATGCGGTAGATCTGCATGTTGTAAAAACCTGGTACCAGGGCGGGACGGCATGGCAAAGCTACTTTGCCGACTCTGCCAAAAGTGTGCTGGTGCCTGAACTGTTGCTGCACGACGAAAATTTGATCAAAGTCGATCATGCCCGGAAGGGAAATTCGTTGCGTATCGATTATCCTGATGGGGCGAAATACGTGGACATATCTAATATCCCGGCAACCAAGTTTAACACCTATAATGAGCCGGTTGCAGATAGCCCTATACTTCTTCCGATCACGCTAAAGCAAGGAGAGTCCAAGCAGATGTGGTTGACCTCACATGTCCCCAGCGATACACCGGCGGGTACATATACAGGCACGATCGATATTTTAGCAGACGGAATTTCTGCTGGACAAATAACATTGAAGATTCGCGTGCTGCCGTTCGAGCTCCCCAAACCAAAGACGTATTATGATTTGAACAAAGACTTTTACGTCATGCTCTACCATCAAAGCCGCGTAAAGGAAAATTTGAAAACGGCGAATGGGAATATGAAACTGGTAGAAACCAAGCTGCTGAACGATTACCGCAACTTGGTAGACCATAACGTACTCAACATTCCGGGCCCGTTATATTCAATCGAGGACAAAGCTGCCTTCACAAAGCAGATCGATCTGATGCAGCAAGCCGGACTCAGCCTGAATCCGCTCTTTGGCGTCAGGCAGACATTTGCTCCTTATCATATTTTTACGACATATACTGGTTATCTATCTGCTAAAGCCGCTTATGAGGCGAACCCGACCCAAGAGAACAAGCTTAAGATGGATAAACTTTACACTGATTGGCGTAAAGGGATTGATGACCATAAAGCGTCGTTGGATGAAGCGATTGATTTTGTTTCCAATTATGTCGGCCATACCAATCTCTATTTCGACGGATGGGATGAACCGGGCTGGTCGATGCTTCAGTACGAGCAGGAGCTGTGGAAATATATACAGGATAAAGGGTTCAAAGTATTTTCTACAGGCAATGAGAGTCACTACCGGCTAGATGTAAAAGAAAATTTCTTGAATATAGTTGGCGAACCGACGCGGGAGAAAGCGGAGACCTGGCATAGTTTCGGCGACGACAAGATCATTACTAACTATGCTTACCCGCACACAGGTCCCGAGAACCCTGACCTGATGCGCCAACGTCATGGAATGTGGGTATACAAAGCGAATTATGATGCTACTTACAATTATATTTTTTATGAAGGACCTCCGAACATCTGGAACGACAACTCCATTCAGGATGAATTCCGCAACTTCAATCTGGTTTATCCGACCCAAACGGATTTGATCGACACCATCGCCTGGGAAGGCTATCGCGAAGGCATCGACGACATTCGCTATGCGACGAAGCTCAAGCAGCTTGCTGCAGATGCCATTGCCTCGGGTCAGCAGGAACGGGCAAACGCCGCAAACAACGCCTTAACCTGGTTGGAGGAAGTCGATGAGCGCTCGACGAATCAAGATTTGCTGCGGTTAGAGATGATCCGTCATATTTTGCATATGATTGACTTGGAAAAGAAAACGCAATAGGCAGAGGTATTGCGCAATTATTGTCCTGTTCACCAGCCGGGCGCAGCCCAGTTGACCAATTATTGGTCCGATAAAACGGCAACGAAGGATCAAGATTTCGATATTCGATTCGTCTTGCCGTTGATTGTTAAAGGTCGCTCGGCTGGTGTGCAAATCCGGAGTTATGATTTTGAGTAAGGGTGAGCTGTCATGATGGTTAAGCGTTTCCTTTATCGATTGATCCCGGCCAAACTGAAATACCGTTTTTTCTTTGCTTTAATCCTGTTTGTGCTCATCCCGATTGCTGCTATTCACATCTATCAATACAGAATGATGGAGAATCTGATCAAGGAGCGGGTCAGTCAGCTGAATGACAATCAATTGGAGCAGATCGGAAATTCATTCGAAGGAATGAAGACCAAAATATTAATGTCGATGCTGACGTTGGAAAAGGATAGGACTGTCATGTCCATTTTGCAACATCCGGGCAAATATGATGAATTGCAAAGAAACAACATCATCGAGGACAGGTACAAACAGCTGCAACAATATGTATACAGCAGTTACGTGCATTTTACGCTCGCGGACTTTCATGGGAATCGCTATATGTCGTACAAGACAGAACATAACGAACCGCTCGACGAGATTATGCCCAAGGCGCAATTGGCCGAGCTGCTGAGCAGCGATAGTTCTTATTTCTTGCTGCTTGATAAGAAAGCCAGCGCATCATTGTGGAACAACGCTCCGTTGTTCACGCTTTATTCTGTAGCCAAAGACGAACATCATGAACCGTATGGCATGCTGCGAATTCGTGTTGATTACAACGAGTGGTTCAAGTCTGCTGCCAGGGAAATCTCCTCAGGTCAAAGTTTCCTCTTAACCGACTCCGGCGGAACGGTCATTGCCAGGACAAGCAGCGGGGTCACAGTGCAATCCGACATCTTTCAAAAACTCATATCCCAATTAAGTAACGGACAGAACATATCCTATTATATGGACAAAAAAACCAATTCCCTTATCGATATCCGTTATTTATCCTCGCTTCAATGGTATGTCATTAACGTATTTCCGCTCGATATATTTCTGGGTGATCTGAAAGCGATGCGCAACCAGGTGCTGATTACGTTGTATATTATGATCGGCGTATTTACGTTGTTTACTTTTATTATTTCCGCTTCCGTTACCCGTCCCTTGCAGAAATTGCAAAAAACGATGAAAGAAATGGCCAAACATAATTTGCAAGTTCACATTCCCGAAAACGCTCACAAAGGTGAAATTCTTGGGCTGAATCAGGCGTTCAACCGAATGGTGCAGGATATAAACGATCTCGTAGATCGGCTGAAGATCGAAGAGCGGCAAAAAGAGGCGATTCACCTGCAGATGCTGCTGAACCAGATCAACCCCCATTTTCTATTGAATACGCTTAATTCCATCAAGTGGATCGCGCTGGAACAGAAAAATGATACGATCTCGGAAATTTGCCTCTCCCTCGGAAAATTGTTGGAATCAAGCTTAAATTCCGATGTCGAGCTTATACATCTTAAAGGTGAACTTGAATTGCTTCGCGCTTATGTACATATTCAGAAATTTCGTTATGACCAACTGTTTGATATCTTTTACGATGTTGATCAGACTCTGGAATATGCCCTTGTACCGAAACTGGGCTTGCAGCCGCTTGTAGAAAATGCGATACACCATGGGCTGTCGCACATGGAAAGCGGCGGAATCATCATGATCCGCATATATAAGGAAAAGAACAAGCTGACAATTGAAGTGGAGGATAACGGCATCGGTTTGCACAAGCCGAAGTCTATACTGCCCATCCGGAACCGCAAGGGCATCGGCCTGGCAAACCTGAGAGAACGATGCCGCTTGTTGTTTAGGAAGGATGCGGATATTCAACTGATTTCCCTAACGCCGGGAACAAGAGTGAAGTTGACTATACCATTGCTTGTATCCATTCCTTATGCATTGGAGGGCATGCTTCATGTGGAAGGTTCTGATCGTTGAAGACGAAGTTCATGTAAGAAAGTCGTTAATATCAAGTTTCGATTGGCAAGCAAGCGGCTTCGAAGTCGTTGGCGAGGCCGGTAACGGATTAAGGGCGTGGGAATTTATCGAGGCTGAGCAGCCGGACCTGGTCATATGTGACATTATCATGCCGGTTATGGACGGGATCGAATTGTTGAAAAAGACGAAAGAGGCGGGATTGCCATGCCTGTTCGTCATGTTGACCTGTCTAAACGAATTCGAATACGTGCGGCTGGCTCTGCAGCACGGAGCGTTCGATTACATCCTGAAGCTTTCCATGGATATCGCCACGATGAAGGAGATATTGGCGAAGGTTGACGCTGAATTAAACCACGCTGCTAAACAAACTTCCCGCATATTTTTCGTTGATTTCCAGCAAATTTATCATGAAATGTGGGAAGCGCTCATTCGACGCAAGGAATATCGGTTAACCGGGCAAGAGCTGGAGCAATATGGTGGCCGCTGGTCCCATGTAGTGATCTGCTCGATGCTGAACGGCGACATTCCAGTCACGGTTGACGATTTCTCTGCCTTCGGTATTGTCGTGCCTGACAGGCATGCGGCCATTCACCAATTTTCCGTTTTTGGTCAAACGACATTCTTCTACTGGCATCGGAATAATATCGAACTGAAGCCATTCTCCCACGAAGAGCCGCTATATCCTACGGTTGTCTGTGCGCCCGCTCCAGGCAAACAGTTGTATGAGGGGTGGAGAGATACGCTCGCGCAATTAGACCAATTCTGGTATAGCGGGCGAAAACAAGTTCATTTTTTCGAGATTGGGATACGCTTATTTGGTGGCGGCCATTATGTGCCGTGGAAGCAGGAACGCATGCTGATTCATTATTTTGAACAGGCGCGACTGGAGGAATGCGAATCTTTGCTAGACGAGATATGGAGCGGAATGGAGCGAAGCTTGCTCCCCATGTATGTGGTGAAAGATACGGCGCTGCAACTTGACAGCTTGCTGCTGCGCATCGCCAATATGCCGGCCGTCGATACGAACGAGCTGACCATGTGCACGAATCATAAGGAATTGCTGGCGAAGCTGGTAGATAGGTTAAGAACAAGCGTGAGGCATACGCATGGAACCAAGGAACCTCTGACCAACCATAACGAGATCAACAAAATACTCGATTATATCCATGAAAATTACAATTCCAATATTACGCTCAAATCGATGGCCCAATTTGTTGCTTTGGACGAGCATTACCTAAGCAATCTGTTCAAGAAAAAAACAGGCGGGAATTTCATCGATTATGTGCACGGCGTCCGGATCAAGGAAGCGAAAAATTTACTCGATCATACCGAACTGACGGTCAATGAGGTGGGAGAGCGGGTTGGTTTCGCCAACGATAATTACTTCATCAAAATATTCAAAAGACGGACAGGGATGACACCGGCTCACTACAGAAACAGGAATGCGGTATGAAATCCATCAATGAAATTGCTTAAAAATGTTCTATCAAGAACACAGATACGTGAATGTATTAAGCCGCGGTATGGTGCTAAAGTTTGAATATGCAAGGCCAATCGTTGTGAAGGAGGTGAACGGATGCAGGCCATCGCTTTTGTCAGAAGAGTATGGCTACACCGGGTGTTTTTCGTGATGCTGATGCCTGGATTGATTTGGTTTGTAATCTACAAGTATGTACCGATGTATGGGGCAATCATCGCATTTAAGGACTATGATTTGTTACGGGGAATATTGGCGAGTCCATGGGCGGATCCATGGTATAAGCATTTCAAATTTTTTTATGATTCGCCTTATTTTACGCAATTGCTAGTAAATACGTTTGTCATCAGTTTTTACAAACTGATCTTCTCCACGATCCCTCCGATTATACTGGCACTGCTGTTTCATGAATGCCGAAAACGATGGTTTAAGAGTGTGGTCCAGACGTTGAGCTATATGCCGCACTTTTTGTCCTGGGTAATCATCTACGGGATTCTGCTAGCCTTTCTCTCGCAATCGACAGGTCTTTTCAACCGCTGGATGACCGAATGGGGGCTCGATACAATCCCATTTCTGCAATCAACGGATTGGTTCCGCAGCATATTAGTCGGCTCGGATATATGGCAAAGCGCTGGGTGGGGGGCGATCATTTACTTGGCTGCAATTGCCGGCGTCGATTCGGCGTTGTACGAAGCAGCAAGAGTGGACGGGGCGAGCCGGTTGCGTATGATTTGGCACATTACATTGCCAGGTATTCGTAATGTGATCGTGCTGCTGCTGATCATGAGGCTGGGGTATATCCTCGATGCCGGGTTCGATCAAATTTATATCCTTTATAATATTCAGGTCTATTCGGTTGCGGATATTATCGATACTTGGGTATTCCGCACCGGTCTTGAACAGTTGAATTTCAGCGTTGCATCGGCGGTCGGCTTGTTCAAATCCTTCATCGGTCTCATTCTTGTGGTGGGAGCGAACCAATTGGCGAAACGATGGGGGGAAGGGATTTGGTAAGAGGGATCGAAGACCGTGTATTTGATTTTATTGTCTATACGATATTGTTGTTCGTTGGGCTGGCGACTGTTTTTCCGGTGATGTATGTTGTTTCCGTTTCTATTACACCGATGTCCGAAGTGTTGAAAAATGGAGGCTATGTCATCATACCCCACAGCATTACTTTTGACGCATATAAGGAATTACTGGGTAACTCCGCAATCCCGCGCGCATTCTCGGTAACGTTGTTCATCACGGTGGTCGGAACAGCAATCAATATGGTGCTGACTGTGTTAATGGCTTATCCGTTAAGCCGCAAAACGTTGCCACTACGCAGCTTTCTGCTGCTGGCAATCGCCTTTACGATGCTGTTCAGTGGTGGCCTCATTCCGCTCTATTTGGTTGTCAAGGCGACAGGGCTGCTGAATACGGTCTGGGCGATGATTATCCCCGGGGCGATCGGCGCGTTCAACATTTTGATTATGAAAAGTTTCTTCGAGAATCTTCCCGAAGAATTGTTTGAATCGGCGCGGATCGATGGGGCCAAGGAATGGCGGATATTGCTGAAGATGGTCATCCCGTTGTCTGTCCCCGTGCTGATGACGGTCGGCCTCTTCTATGTCGTTGGCCACTGGAATTCCTTCTTTAGCGCAATTATGTATATAACCGACAGGAAGCTGCATCCGATTCAGGTGATTGTCCGCAACATTCTGACGCGAGCACAAAACCCTATTGAGAATGTTGAAGTTCCTTTGCCTACGGAAGCGGTCCAGATGGCCTCTGTCATTATCGCTTGTCTGCCTGTGATCGTTGTTTATCCATTCGTGCAGAAGTATTTTACGCAAGGCATGTTAATCGGTTCGATCAAAGGCTGATTCGATCCGTTGTTTCGCAAACCATTCTAACATGGAAGAGAGGATGTTTTCATGAAACAAAAGAAATGGGTGTCGCTATGTTTGGCTACCATATTGTTGCTGGGCACAATGCTCGCCGGATGCGGAGATAATACAGGACAATCCGCTTCCCCTGCCTCAACCGAATCTTCCTCTGATGCTCCAAAAGCCTCACCAATCAAACTTGAGATTATGACGGACAGTGGCGGTGCGAAATTGCCGGAGGGCGACAATGACCGGATGAAAATCAGGCTTGACGAGAAATTGAACACCGATATCCAATTGTCTTTATTCGATGATTATAATCAGGTAAATGTGCGCATGGCTGCCGGAGATTATCCGGACGTCATTTCGGTTAACCGCACATCGATGCAGGAGTTCGCCAAAAAAGGACTGCTGCTCGATCTGACACCGTATATGGGAAAGCTGGAGCAGGCGAAGCAATTTATCGGAGAGGATAGTCTAAAGAAAGGAACCGTGGACGGGAAAGTATACGCATTGGCGAAAAAGCCTTCCTTTCCTTTCTTTAACATATGGATCCGGAAAGATTGGTTGGATCATTTGAATCTAAAAGTTCCGACAACGTTGGAAGAGTTTGTTGAAGTAGCCAAAGCATTTACAGAAAATGATCCGGACGGCAACAACAAGAAAGACACCTACGGCATTACCGGAACGGGATTGGCTGCCTTCGATCCCATTTTCACCGCTTTTGGCGTAGGTACTTTCGGAACGTTTTACAAGAAGGATGGCAAATTGATGAATTCCTTCTACGATCCGGGGATGAAAGATGCGCTGAAATTTATCAATGAGCTGGTGAATGCCGGCGTTGTTGATCCGGATCTTCTTACTAATACAGGCACCCAGCATGAGCAGAAGGCGTTTCAAGGGAAGGTCGGCATGATCTGGCATGGTTTCCCGAGAATGACTTTCCCCGAGCGCGTGAAAGAATACAAGGCGGTAAATCCTGACGCTGAATGGGTGCAAGTTCCGGCATTGAAAGGTCCGGGTGGACAATATGCCGGCGGTTGGGATATCGGCATTGCACCAGGAATGCATGCGATTTCCAAGTCGGTAGAGAAAGATCCGGAGAAATTGCAGAAAATACTCGATCTGTTTAATTACGTGGCGAGCCCGGAAGGTTCCACCCTTGTCGCCCATGGGGAAGAAGGCCGCCACTGGAATCGCGAGAACGGCAAAATCGTCAGGACCGAACTAAGGGCTAAGGAACATGCCTTTATGTATCAACTGCTTGGTCGAAATGAAATGGAATATTTGCAATCCGGTTATCCGGCTGAAGCGATCGATTTTGCAGCCAACACACCGCGCATCGAAGTGTATAACGGATTGCTTGATCTTCCGGAAGGATACAATCCTGCGGACGCCGAACGATACATGCTGGAGGAATTGATGAAATTTGCATACGGCAAACGCCCGCTTAGCGAATATGAAGACTTTCTGAAAACATTGGAAACAACGTTCAAATATAAGCTGATGCTGGATTCCGCCGAGAAGCAGCTCAAGGAACTTGGCATCATAAACTAGGAAGGACGGGCAACGGGGAGTAAATACACTTTCCGTTGCCTGCTCCATGTCAGGAGTATGAAGCTGATGGAGAATATTCGAATTACCGACAACTACGCAGGAGGAAATATTCGTGTTATTGCGCAAGAAAGCGATCTGGTGAAGTTGGAGCAGGACATCCGAGATACGTCAGGCTGGTGGTTTTATTGGAATTTCCGCGCGGAAGCGGATCAGGCGCAGACAGTCGTATTTGATTTTCTCAACGGTGAAGTCATAGGTCCATGGGGGCCTGCTTTCAGCACGGACGGCATTAGGTGGCAATGGCTTGGAACCGATTCGCTAGTATCCCGGCAATCGTTCCGATACTCGTTCACTGAGGGGGAGCGCGCCTACTTCAGTTTCTCGTTGCCGTATCAACTGCATCATTTTGAACGGTTCTATTCCCGCATCTCCGATAATCCTGCTGTTCGGCGGCTAGATCTTGCGCTTTCGGAACAATTGCGGCACGTCCCGATGCTTGTCATCGGCAATGCTGCAGCTCGCAAACATATTATGTTCACTTGCAGACATCACGCATGCGAGTCTCCGCCCTCTTATATGCTGGAAGGGCTGTTGTACTATTATTTGTCGCAAACTGAATCGCCGGTATTGCAGCAATATGCCATCCATTGTGTCCCATTCGTTGATCTGGATGGCGTAGAGAACGGCGATCAGGGCAAAGCGCGCCAGCCTCACGACCATAACCGGGATTACGTCGCTACCCCTCACTATGAGGCTACGGCAGCCATCGCAGAATATGCGGAATCGCTTGAGCTGGCAGCAGGGATTGATTTGCATAGCCCATACAAATGGGGAGAACGAAACGATTTCCCTTTTATCGTTAAAAGGGGATCGCCCGTGAAAGGTGAAATTGAACGGTTCAACGCATGTCTTGCTGACGCAACTCGCAGTCGTGCTGCATCAGGGCTGATTTCTTATAGTTCAATACATGATATCGAGATGGGTGAAGATTGGAATCAGCCGAATGGAGCGACTTGCAGCGCATTTTTTGAAAGAACGGGTGCACAGCTTGCCTTTTCATTTGAGTTACCCTATTTCGGTAATCACAATATGGTAATTTCTCAGGACAATTGCCGCCAATTCGGTGCCGATTTTGCGCGGGCGCTGGAAGCGTATTTGCTGCATATTTGATGAATAAGGGAGTGACCCTGAATGAAGTTCGAAATAGTTAAAACCGATATTACGGTAATTGGCGGCGGTTTAGCGGGTGTTAGCGCAGCCGTGGCAGCGGCCAGGCTCGGCCGTTCGGTGGCGCTTGTGCAGAACCGTCCCGTGCTTGGCGGCAACTCAAGCAGCGAGGTGCGGGTTTGGGTTAGCGGTGCTACATCAACAGGCACGCAGCGATACGCCAGGGAAACGGGGATTATCGGCGAAATGCTCGTTGAGAACCAGTACCGCAATCCGAATGGCAACCCGTACTACTGGGATCTCGTCGTCCTCGAGACCGTACTTGCCGAGACGAACATCCGCTTGTTTCTTAATACCGATGTGCACGAAGTGGAAGCGGTAGGCACAGAAGCGTCCAGGACAATCCGCTCGGTAACCGGATGGATGATGGGATCGGAACGGAAAATTCGTTTTGAGAGCAGCATGTACCTGGACTGTACAGGGGACGGACTGGTCGGTTTCCTGTCCGGGGCTCAGTACCGGCTGGGTCGGGAAGCAAGAAGCGAATTCGGTGAACCATGGGCGCCGGAGTCGGCCGATGATATTACGCTCGGCAGCACATTGCTGTTCTATACGAAGGACGTTGGCTACCCGGTCAAATATGTACCGCCTGCGTTCGCTAAAGATATTGCCAAAACGTCGATTCCGATGCGGCGAGTTATCCGGAGCGGCGACTCCGGCTGCTTCTATTGGTGGATTGAGTGGGGTGGCGAATTGGACACTGTTCATGAAAATGAGCGAATTCGCGACGAATTGTGGTCGGTCATTTACGGCATATGGGATTATATTAAAAATTCGGGCAACTATGAAGCGGAGCAGCTGACGTTGGAATGGGTCGGGGCCATCCCGGGCAAGCGCGAATACCGTCGGTTTGTCGGCGATTATATTCTCCATCAGCATGATATTATCAAACAGACTCGATTCTTCGACAGGGTTGCGTTCGGAGGATGGTCGATCGACTTGCATCCGCCGCAAGGGATGTATGCGGCAGAAGAGGGTTCAAAACATCTGTGTTCCGACGGTATTTACCATATTCCGTTTCGTTCACTCTACTCGGTCAATGTCAACAATATGCTGATGGCCGGCCGGAACATTAGCGCAACACACGTTGCTTTCGGAACGACGCGAGTCATGGCGACGTGCGCGGTAATGGGCGAGGCAGCTGGGACTGGTGCGGCGCTCTGTGTTCAGAAAGGCATTACGCCAAGGGAATTATGTCGCGATCATCTGGAAGAACTGCAGCAGACCTTGCTACGTCAGGATGCAGCCATCATAGGCATAGCAAATCGCGATCCGCACGATTTGGCGCTTGGCGCTGCAGTGACCTCTTCCAGTTCGTTAAGGCACATCGTCGTCGAGCAGCCGCAAGAGCTTCACCATTTGCACGAGGATGCGGGTTTGCTGTTTCCGGTCGCTCCCCAGCTTGAAGGTCTCGAACTGTTGGCGGATGTCGCTGCGGAAACCTTGCTGGAAATTGAGCTGTGGGACACCGGCCGAGCGGAAAATTATGTACCGCATTCGCTCATTGCAGCTTGCAGCATACAAGTGCGCCCCGGAAAGCAGCAATGGATCTCCGCTGATTTATCTTGGAGACCTCAGGAGGATCAGAACGCCTTCGTCATCGTCAAGGCGAATCCGCATGTCGCCTTGTGGTTGTCCTATCAGCCGTTGTTCGGCGTGCTCGGTTTTGTTAGGCAACCGGAGCCTATTGTTGCCAAGTTGAGCGAGGGGCAGTACGCTGCCCAGCCTGTAAGGGACTGGAACATGCGCTCCGTTGTCCGCAAGCCGTTCTGTTTCCGCGTCGCAGGAGAAACAACGGCATATAGCGCCGACAAAGTGATCGACGGCTACAACCGTCCATATGGCGGACCGCATGTATGGTTGTCCGATCCTTTGACCGCTTCTGATAAAAGTGCAGCTCATTGTATCGCTGCGGAAAGTGAAGCTGGCACGAATGGTACGGAAAGCGCGGATGCAGGAAATGAGTCTGCAGGACGTGAAGCCTGGCTGCAATTGTCCTGGAATCGCCCGATTCGCTTGTCGGAAGTGCACCTAACCTGGAACGACGATGTGAATGAATATTTGATCAATCTTCACTTTATGCGCACGCCGTTCGATATTTTTCCCGAGCTGGCCGCGGACTATCGGCTTGAGGCACATGTAGACGGACATTGGATAACGTTGCACAGGGAGACAGTGAACCGAAAACGAAAACGGATCCATCGTTTCACCCCTGTTGAGGCCGATCGTTTGCGCGTCGTCATTGAACGTACGAACGGCAGTCCGCATGCGGCGCTGACGGAAATCCGCGTGTATGAGTAGGATCTGAGCAGGATTGGGAGCCGGATAAAAATGGTTGAATCTCCGAATAATAAATAAAACGCCGATGTGATGATATTTGTCCGTCGGCGTTATTTACGAAATTTATATAGTGACTTCGTCTAGGAGGAATAACGTATTGGAAGTACTAATGACCGTGATTTTGTTGCTTGTGTGTTTAGTGATTTCAAATATCATTAGCCACTACGTGCCATCCATTCCTACCGCATTGACGCAGATTGCTTTCGGTATCATCATCACAATCGTTTTTCAGGAAATTCAATTGGAAATCGAAACAGAGTGGTTTTTGCTTCTTTTCGTGGCACCGCTTCTTTACAATGACGGCAGGCATTTTCCAAGAGATGAATTATGGAAAATGCGAGCTTCTATTTTCGGAAATGCGATTATTCTGGTTCTGTTAACAACTATTGGCGGCGGATACTTTATCCATTGGCTTATCCCTAGCATTCCACTTGCCGCTGCCTTCGCTTTAGCTGCCATCCTGTCGCCAACAGACCCGGTTGCGGTGAATGGCATCGCAAAGCGTATCCATCTTCCGGAGAAAGTACTGAATCTCGTGCGCGGGGAATCGCTAATCAACGATGCTTCCGGGCTTGTGGCTTTTAATTACGCTGTGGCCGCAGTCGTCACGGGGTACTTCTCGCTGCGCGAAGCGATACTAGACTTTACATACATGTTTATCGCCGGGGCTGTCCTTGGACTTATGCTTAGCTTACTGATGACATGGACCCGCTTTACACTGCGCAAAAAAGGAATCAGTGACGTAACATTGCATTCTTTGCTTCAATTATTAACGCCTTTCCTAATTTATATCGTTACAGAGGAGATGCTTCACGCTTCCGGTGTCATTGCGGTCGTCGTGGGAGGGATCGTCCACTCCTTGCTCCGAGAGAGAGCAGAACCTTTGTATGCGGAGGAACAGGTTCTTACAGAGAACATATGGTCCACGGTGTTATTTATTTTGAATGGGGTTGTATTTTTGTTGCTCGGTTTGAACATTCCTCCGTCCATTCGCTCAACAGTTGAGGACCCATTCATTAACAATGGTCTCGCTATCGGATATGTTTTGGTGATCGGGACAGCGATACTCGCGATCCGGTTCGTATGGTCGTACATCTTTTCATATTACGAGCATCTTATTAAAGGAAATGAAGATACTAGCAGACCGACAATTAAAATGGCTTTGCTGATGAGCTTCACAGGTGTTCGAGGGGCCATAACTATGGCCGGAGTATTGTCCATACCGATGCTGGTCGAGAGCGGGGCGCCGTTTCCCGAACGTTCACTCATTCTTTTCTTAGCGGCGGGCGTCATCTTGTTCACCTTGATCATTGCTACCATATTTCTACCTTTATTAAACAATGGAGAGGCGTCAGAAGGAGAGATGTCTGGTTATTTAGATATTGAAAAAGCCAAAAACAGGCTCTTAGTTACTGCTATGAATCAGATCCGCTCAGAATTAAATGAAGACAACAAAATCGCGGTATATAGTTTGATGGATGGGTATACGAATGCATTCAATCGAACGAATTCTGTAGATGACAACGAGTTCGAGAAAAAAATGGTCGAAGTTCGATTGATGGCACTGAAAGCTGAGAGAAGATACATAGAGAATGCAATGGATCAGCAAGAATTGGATGAAGAATTATTCGAGATCTTTTTGAAGGTTCTTGAATTGCGTGAAGAAGCATTATCTCGAAATGGGGGCTCCCGACTCAAATTTCTTGTTGGAAACGCCTTTCGAAACTGGAAGTTTTCAACCGGCAAATTTCGTCGCAATCGTGACAAAGATCGAATAGCCAAACGGCAAATAGGAAGGGACATCCAGCTGAAAGCATCACAAGCAGCACTCGAGTATTTGAAAGCTCATATTAAAGAGCATGAGGAGAGCATCGTTTATTCAGTTATTCTTGACTACAAGCTATTGATCGAGCGACTTAAAGGATCATCCCAATACAATGAGACTGTCGAAGCGCAAAAAGAGGAGTTACGGATACGGGTGATGGACGCAGAACGTGCTGAGATTCACCGCATGTACGAAAACGGAGAGATCAGTAACGAACAAGCGAAAGATTTGAGAAGAATCATCATATCCATCGAGAGCGTGACACTTTTCGAGCATACGGAATAGGTGGGAAACGAATGATGTTGGAGAGTCCGCTTATTTGCTTATGTGATAGTTTCGGTCTGCCAAACGACCATTTCGATGTTATTCATTGCATTGAAATGGTCAAGTTTATTTACAAATAAGAAATCTCATAGTGTCAGTTTGTTAGTATATGCTACTCTTCAGACAACTATGAAAATATAATTGTAAAATACATAAGCATTTGAGGTACCTAGCTATGAGGATTATCGACTCCTATGAAGATATACTGGGTCTTATTAATCTCAAACCATTTAATCTTGAGACATGGCGGACATATGCAAATCAAGTGTGTGAGGGTCTCGCAGTTAAATGTGAAGGGGATGTGGCAGAATACGATTTCGGAAATGATGTAATTCCAGTGATCAATGCATTATATGATAAAAGGGATGCTCTCGAAGTCCTACATTCAATTTTTTTAGAAGTGGTGGATTCTCTTTCTACAACATTTGATAAACATGGTTTGGTTGAGCCAGATGTTGACATTGTTTTTTATTTAGGTCTTTGTAACGGTGCTGGATGGGCTACGAAAATAAATAAACGCAATGTAGTTTTGCTTGGAGTAGAAAAAATACTTGAACTAGGTTGGGATAATCCTCGGGATTTTGCTGCACTAATATATCACGAACTCGGACATATCTGGCACGAACAAAATGGAAGATATGACATCGCACAAAACCAAAGGGAACGTTCAATTTTACAATTGTATCAAGAGGGCGTTGCAATGTATTTTGAGCAGTTGCTTTGTGGCGATATGAATTTCTACCATCAAGATAAAAATGGATGGTTAAACTGGTGTGCTTCGAATGAAGACATTATCAAAAAGGAATATCTTCACAGAATTAATACTGAAAAGAGTACTCAAGAATTCTTCGGTGATTGGTGCAAATTTCATAATCACTCTGACGTAGGATATTACCTTGGCTGTGAGTTTGTAAAGTATTTAATCGGCAAGCATACTATCGATAGAGCTGTAAGACTCGAAGCATGTGAACTAATTATGGATCTTAAGCTTTATGCCATACAAATACTTTAATCTTCAGATTTAAAATAACCGCGTTCTACGGAAGGCGGTTATTTTCATTGGCAAAATAAAAGTGATGAAATCATAACGAAGTTAATATTGAGTCTATACCCTAAAATTACACCCGGTCAGGGTACTAGCCTTCTCTGTTCGTACGATTACCCAACAAGTTTGTACGATAGTGAAAGTATAGAAGCGGGCATGACTGCTATAATCGGAAGGAGAAGATGTAATCGCTTCCGCAATTCCCGGGAAACACCGGATCACCTGGCAAATGCGGAAGGATACGCAAAGAGGAGGCATCGTCGGCTGATTTAATATCAATATAGATTTAAGTCGGGAGGTTGTGTAATGGTTTCTGTCAAAAAAACAGGATTCACCCTCATGTTAGCCGCTGTCATGTTATTTTCTCTTGTTCCAAATGCATTTGCAAAGCAAGAAACGCAAGATCCGAGAAACTTGGCTACAGGTTTAAGCTACCTGTTCTCTGCCGCCCCTTATGAGGGCTACCCTGACTCCGGAAATGAATTGACCGATGGCATGTATGCATCGATGGACTTCATGGATAGCGCCTGGCAGGGGCACCTTCGGGGAATTACGCGCGAAGTTGTATTTGACTTACAGGATATTAAATCGATTAACGCCGTGAAAGCGCATTTTATGCAGGACACGGGCAACGGTATTTTTTATCCGAATACGGTTTCCATGTACGTGTCGGATGACGGCGTGAATTGGGCGCCGCTGTCGCACAAAGATACCGCGATCCCGCTTTGGTTGCCGGGGCCACCGACAGATCAGACGTTTGTCTGGGATATTGCGGCTGACGGCTTGCCGAAAGAGAAAAAAAATGCAGAGTTCGTGTATACGCGATATGTAAAAGTTACGTTCATGACCCAAGTATGGACCTTTCTCGATGAAATCGAAATTTGGGGCGTCGACGGCAAAGCTCAGCACGCCGTCAAGCTGAAGCCGGAACAGCCAGCTTACCTGCAGCCGGGCAAAGCGACGGGAGGCATCCGCAATCTTGCGCTGCTGTACAATGGACATTACGATAGCGGTGCCGGTGATTGGACGAAAGACAATATCATCCCGTACATCAGCTACGTGAACGCGCAAGGCGAGCCGGTCGACTGGTTGTACGACGGCGTACTTTATCTCGGCATTAGAACGCAGGACGGGCAGCGGGATTTTGGCTCGAGTGCCAAGCTTGAAGATTGGCACTGGTATCTGGACAAAACGTTCGCCCCGCAAGGCGATATGTGGCAGCTCAATGAAGGGACCAAAGAGGTTAGCGTAAAATTGGGCGAACCGAAGCACAAGACGAAGGTCGTGCTAATGGTTCCGAATCCGGGCGATGCGGTTGGCGAGTTCGGCGATGTTGACGGCGACGGTGTGATGGAGAACTTCAATCCGGATCAGGTCGGCACAGAAGCGGCTTTCGCCGACAAGCAAAAAGCCATTGATTGGTATATGCATCAGGTGAAACAGCGCTGGGCCGAGCAAAATTATTCCAACCTCGAGCTGGCCGGGATGTATTGGATGGATGAAAGCGCCAACCTCTATGATGAGAACAATACGAAGATCATCCAACATACGAGTCAGCTTGTCCACCAGGAAAAGCAGAAGTTTTTCTGGATCCCTTATTTCTTCGGCAATGGTATATCCGCTTGGGAGAAGCTTGGCTTCGACGCGGTAGCACAACAGCCGAACTACTTCTTCGATGAGCCGGGTGATCCGTCCCGAATTAAAGATACGACCAATCTTGTCAAGCAATACGGCATCGGCGTGGAGATGGAATTCGATGAACGGATGAATTCGTTTCCAAAATTCAGGGACCGCTACATCGAATATTTGAACGGCGGCGTCGACTACGGTTATATGAACGATGCCTACAAAGCCTATTATCAAGGTAATGTCGCGCTGCTCGACAGCGCAAGAAGCAATGACCCGAATAATCGCATTCTATATGATATGATGTATCTATTCGTAACCAAAAATTATCAAAAGAATGATACGAATGTATCTCTGGAGACGATGGCGGAGCTAGTAAATCGTTATATAGCTTTGAAAGAGATCGATCCGGCTTTTGGCAAAGACTTATCCTATCGTTTGCAGATCATCAAACAGCTCCTGGATGAAAACAATCCAAATGATGCCGTAACGTATATGCAGGATTTTCTCGCGCATATTCACGACCCAGCCGTCCAAGCGCAAGGAATGATTTCCGCCCGAATTGCAACAGTGCTTGATTCCTACGCACAAGTTCTCATTCACGCTTGGTCTGATGGTTGGGGCCTTAGCAACCTGGTTCTTGGTCAAAGTTATACGATTTCCAAGCCGGCCAACAGTGGCTATCCCGATTCCGGAAATGAGCTCACCAACGGCCAATTCGGCGGTGCGGATTTCCGTAACGAACAGTGGCAGGGATATGCAGGCAGCGACTACCCTGAGGAACGAAGCCGCACGATCACATTTGATTTGGGTCAAGACAAGTCGATTGGCCAAATTAAAGCCCATTTCCTTCAGGATGCGGCACCCGGCATCTATTTCCCTAAGAACGTCGTCATATCCGTTTCATCAGATGGTCAATCCTGGGGTAAGCTAGCAACCGTTTCCCAGACACCATCGCAAAATGGCGTCTCGGCCGACTTCATGAAATGGAACGGCGCAATAGACGGCGTGCCTGGGAATCCGGGAGCTGATAAAGTGTATGCCCGTTACGTCAAAGTCGAATTCCCGATCAACGTCTGGGTATTCATCGATGAAATCGAAGTTCTCGGCATTGACGGCATGGCGAATGGAGCCGTGGTTTTGCCGACGACGCCGTAAATACTCGACATTAAGAACATGTGTAAAGGATTGATTTGGGAGTTGGGGAAGAATACAAGGATAAGAAGATATTTAAGAACTTACAACCTGGGTCATATACGATACAGGTGAACTGGAACAAGACAACTGCTTTTGCGGAGTTTACTGTGAAATAGGCTTTGTTAAACGAGACACAATAGCTGAAAAAGAACACGGAGACAGCCGGCTAGAATGTTCGGCTGCCTGTTTTATTGAAGTAACGGGAAGCATTCCTATTATGAAGAAATACGAGGATTGAGAAACGAGCCCTGCTGATTAACATGATAATTCAGCTGGAACAAATATTTTGCAGTACAAAATCAAATTTGGCTAAAAGTCATTTTGATTATCTCAAGAAGAGAACAAATAATGAATGGAGCCCATATGGGGCTCCATTTTTCAATTCAATAAATTCATTTTTGCGAGATATGGTGCATACAGAAGACAAGCACGTAAGAAACGTTTTCTAAGTCCAAAATTAGCATTTCCGTTAAGAAGAGAATTAAATATATGGGGCCTGTCAAAGGAATAAAAAAATATTAAGGGGTAGTAGGCTGCATATCTTAAGGAAAGTGGCTAAGGTAGGCTCGGACCACGTTTTTGATGAGATAGATGTTAGCAGAAAATCAGAAAAGAACCTGGAGTACCAGGTTCTTTATATATTGCACTTAAACAGACACGATGTTATAATCAGACCACGACTGTGTTTAGTCAGATGAACACAATTATTTCATCTTATAAATTAAGCTTACCATGCTGGTAAGCTCTTGTCAATTGTTTTTCTCAATCAAATGGTAAGGAGAGATGTTGAATGAGTACTTTGGTTCTCGATTATCAAGAAATAGAAAAAACGCAGCTTTGGCTCGTTGGCGGAAAAGGATTGAATTTAGGGGAATTATCAAACATTCAAGGGATACAAGTACCGGAAGGATTTTGTGTTACAACAGTGGGATACCAACAGGCCATCGAACAAAACGAAACGTATCATGTTTTGTTGGATCGACTAACCATGCTAAAAGTAGAGGATCGAGACCAAATTGTAGAAATCAGCAGAAAGATTCGACAAGTCATTACGGAAGCAGAAATCCCTATCGATGTTGTGAAAGAAGTTGCTCACTATCTCTCCCAATTTGGTGAGGAACATGCTTATGCAGTGCGTTCTAGCGCGACTGCTGAAGATTTGCCACATGCTTCTTTTGCCGGACAACAAGATACCTTTCTAAATATCATCGGCAAAGATGCGATCTTGCAGCATATCAGCAAATGTTGGGCTTCCCTGTTCACGGAGCGTGCGGTAATCTACCGTATGCGGAATGGATTCGATCACAGACAAGTTTATTTATCGGTTATCGTCCAAAAGATGGTTTTCCCGCAGGCTTCAGGGATATTATTTACCGCAGATCCCATTACTTCTAATCGAAAATTGCTATCCATCGATGCCAGTTTTGGACTTGGAGAAGCCCTGGTCTCCGGCTTGGTATCTGCCGATTGTTATAAAGTGCGGAATGAGGAAATCGTCGAGAAGAGGATCGCAACAAAGAAATTGGCTGTCTATGGAAGGGAAGAAGGCGGAACAGAGACAAAGCAGATTCATCCTGATCAGCAGATGTCTCAAACTCTCACTGAGCGACAAATTTTACAGCTAGCACTCATCGGAAGACAGATCGAAGCTTATTTTGGTTGCCCGCAAGATATCGAATGGTGTTTAGCTGATGATACATTTTATATTGTCCAGAGTCGACCGATCACTACTTTATACCCGATCCCTGAAGCGAATGATCAAGAAAAACACGTCTATCTATCTGTTGGTCATCAACAAATGATGACAGATCCCATAAAACCATTGGGATTGTCTTTTTACCTGTTAATTACTCCTGCACCGATGCGTAAAGCGGGTGGAAGGTTGTTTGTTGATGTTGCACCTAGGCTGGCTACAACTGTCGGCCGGGAAACTTTATTAAATACCATGGGATCCGATCCGCTCATAAAAGGCGCACTCATAACAATAATAGAACGAGATTTTATAAAAATGTTACCAGAAGATAAAACAGCACCGATTACCAACAGAAGTAATACAGATATGCTGACACAATTCGAGAACGATCCGACAATCGTTTCTGATTTGATTAAGCGTAGTCAAACATCGATAGAAGAGTTAAAACAAAACATCCAAGCGAAATCGGGCTCGGATTTGTTTGAATTCATTCTGGAAGATATCCAGCAATTAAAGAAGATCTTATTTGACCCACAAAGTACGGCTGTGTTTATGGCTGCTATAAATGCTTCATCATGGATCAATGAAAACATGAACAAGTGGTTAGGCGAAAAAAACGCAGCAGATACTCTTTCTCAATCTGTACCCAACAATATTACGTCGGAAATGGGTCTAGCGCTATTGGATGTCGCGGATGTAATTCGACTTTATCCAGAAGTGATTGATTATTTGCAGCATGCCAAGGATGACCACTTCTTGGATGAACTGGTTCAGCTGGATGGCGGACAGGAAGCTCAAGATGCGATCTGTGCTTTTCTCCATAAATACGGAATGCGATGCGCCGGAGAAATCGATATTACGAAAACTCGTTGGAGTGAAAAACCAATTACCCTTGTCCCCATGATTCTGGGTAATATCAAGAACATCGAGCCGAATGCCGGCAAGCGAAAATTTGAGCAGGGGCTCCAGGAAGCTTTGGCAAAAGAGCAAGAGTTATTAGATCGGTTGAAGCCATTACCGGATGGTAAGCAAAAGGCCGAAGAGACAAAACGGATGATCAGCCTAATCCGGAATTTCATCGGTTATCGCGAATATCCTAAATACGGCATGATTAGCCGCTACTTCGTTTATAAGCAAGCTATGCTGAAAGAAGCAGAACAACTCGCACAAGCCGGCGTGATTCATGAGCAAGAAGATATATATTTTCTGACTTTCGAGGAGCTTCACGAAGTCGTGCGTACGAACAAGCTGGATTATCAGATCATCCACAAACGAAAAGAGGACTACAAATTTTTCGAAAAACTAACTCCCCCGCGTGTTATCACCTCGGAAGGCGAAATCATTGCAGGTAAGTACAAACGAGAACATCTACCGACTAATGCGATTGCAGGTCTGCCTGTTTCTTCTGGAGTGATAGAAGGACGGGCAAGG
Organism: Paenibacillus marinisediminis; assembly: GCF_054343325.1. Taxonomy (NCBI): domain Bacteria; kingdom Bacillati; phylum Bacillota; class Bacilli; order Caryophanales; family Paenibacillaceae; genus Paenibacillus; species Paenibacillus marinisediminis. Next base: position 260,743 of record NZ_JBTGUH010000002.1, on the reverse strand, counting down.
GTCATCTTAAACATGGAGGATGCTAATCTGGAAGAGGGGGATATATTAGTCACTTCCTTTACCGATCCTGGCTGGACACCCTTGTTTGTTGCCATACAAGGTCTAGTCACCGAAGTGGGTGGACTGATGACCCATGGAGCGGTTATCGCGCGTGAATATGGCTTGCCGGCAGTTGTCGGAGTTGAAAATGCTACCAGATTGATCAATGACGGGCAACGAATTCGCGTGAATGGAACAGAAGGGTACATTGAAATCTTGTAATGGTTGAATACGTCATGTAAGTATCTCTGATTCATTGATCTCTGAGCTTGTTTCTCAAACTAAAAGTCCTCAATGTGGGTAGCAATCCATCAGACGATAGCATTCCTGTAGAGTGATAATTTCGAGTTTTTCAAAAAAAGCCAGCTGGCACAGCGAGGCTGCCGTATCAAACTCCGCGACAGCCTCGCGATGTTTACCTGGAAACGATAGCTCAATGATGACACGACGGCAGCCGTTTTCTCAACTATTGGGCCATTACTGGATGAATCTAGTTCAATTCCTGCGTCGCGAAGGGATTCAGGTCGTTCTGGTCAATCCGATGCATGTGAAAAAGACGAAGGAACCTTGGGACAACAACCCGACCAAAAGCGACCAAAAGGATGCACGCGTCATTTCGCAACTGGTCTAAGACGGAAGGTACACCGTATCCCACACTCCTGAAGATATATACACCGACTTACGGGAGGGAATGAATGAAAGAGACTGTTTGTCTAAGAACCCGAAGCGTGTACAAGAGCGTGTTCACAACTGGCTAGATCGATTTTTCCCTGAGTTTACTGAGGTGTTCAAGGAATGGGAGGGTAAAGCAGCCCTAGTCTGCGTACACAAATCCCTTGTTTGCGCTCGCCCTTTTTCACCGGATGCTCAACTAGGATGAACATTAACCCGTATTGTCTGCACAGTCCACTCAGAAATGCTGTGAAAAAGCTAGTATTTTAAAAAAACAAAAGAACATAGAGGGAGATTAATTGTTTTTCTGCCTTTTCAGTATTTAACAAAAATGTTATCATTAAAGAGAACAAACATTCCCATTTTGAGGTGGATAGAATGGATTTCTTTAATGATTTGGATCAATATACAAATCAAATCAAAGACCGTATCGCTGCTTCTGCAGCTGCAATATGCGTGATGAAAGACAACAAGATTATACATGAATGGTATTCTGGTTATCATCATTTCCATAAAGGTGCTAGGAAGGTCGATGAATATTCTCAATTTAATGTTTATTCAACTAGAGTTACGTATATTGGGCTTGCCGCTGCTATTGCCATAAACGATGGTGCAATAAAAAGCTTGGATGAGCCAATAAGTAATTATCTTAAGAACTACGATCATAGCATTCTCGGTAACACCACAATAAGACACCTAGTTACAAGAACAACTGGGTTACAATTTCAGGGGAATAGCGTAGTAGTACGTAAGTTTGCAGAAGGTACGTCATTTGAAGGGAAAAAACCCGAGGTTTTGGCTGAGATTATTAAAAAAGCTACAGGAAAAACTGTCGCTGAAATCATTAGTGAACGAGTGTTTAAACCTTTAGGATTTACTCAAACGGAGTGGAGAACAGAAGGAAAGGAAACGCTGGTCTGTGATATAAATGATCCTAATACTTATCCTACTTTGAGACTCGAGTCAAATGAAGGTAGTGATCGTAATCTTTACATAACGGCAAGAGAACTTGCTTTGTGGGGGAACCTGCATCTGAATAAGGGGACTATACAAGGGCAACAGATTCTTCCTAAGGCTTTATTTGAAGATGTTACTTCTGTTAAGACTCCTAATTCACTGCCTGTTCAACTGCCTAGAATAGGATATTTTTGGTGGATACAAAACAAGAAGGTTACAAACTCCGAAATTGGACCAGAACTTCCTGAAGGAACATTCCAAATCCTAGGGGCGTCGGGTTGCTCATGTACTGTAATCCCTGAACACAATGCGGTGGTTGTACGAATGACGAATAGTCTATGGACCTTTGGCGGGAAGAATGGGTTCGATTACGTTTCTGATATTCAAAGGTTTGGAAATCTTATTGCACAGGCTTTAAACCATCATTCGTAACTGATGACGTTATAAGTGAGGTATTTGAAAATAACTATTTGGAGGTATTTTCATTTATGATCAATGTTTATGAAGAATGTCCGTCTTATAAAAAAATGCAAATTTCTATAAGGCAAACAAATGAAGGGGATGCAGAAGAATTACTTGGGTGCTATTCTGATGAAAAAGCAGTTCCATTATTTAATTCTGACAATTGCAATGGGGATGATTTCCACTATAAAACGGTGGAGAGGATGAAAAAGGTAATAGATTTTTGGGATTACTCCTATAAACACAAGTATTTTGTTAGATGGACCATTATTTTAAATGAGACTCATGAGAAAATAGGAACTATCGAAATGTTTCATAGAAGCGCCGAAGATGAATTTAACCATTACGGCGTTTTGAGAATTGATCTAAAGAGCAAGCACGAAGTTCCATCTATAATTAATGAGGTATTGGATATCGCTGATGAGAATTTTTATGAAGTATTTGATGTTAATGCCATTCTCACAAAAGCGATACCGATTGCTTCAGAAAGAATTGGATCTTTGCTCCAAAAAGGGTATCAACCACTGAATAAAAAACTTATGGTTTATGGCGATTATTTCGTGAAGTATAAATCGTGACAACTAAGCAATAGGAAATCATTTGAACCGCCAGATCCAATCCAGGATTGAGGCGGTTCGTTGTATCTGTAGGGAAATCTGTAATATATAAATACGAACTAATTTGTGAAGTTCGAAGGACATAAACTTATATCGATTGAAATCCGCAAGCTGTGCGGTTTTTTATTTTTATCCATACAAGTTCTTGTCTTTTCCTTGGGACAAGAACTTGTATGGTTTGCCGAAAATGGACTAGAACTTGAATGGTTAACCGATTTGCTGAGTAAATGATATGTAAGACTACCAGTACTTCGTTAAGCTACCGGGCAGTTTAGTTTAATAAGAGCATGTTATACTGAATGAGATAGGTCGTTGGGGGGAAGAAAAAAAAGCCCACATCATACAGCATATACTGGGGCTAGTCAGTTTTGGGCTGACGTTCGCCGTATTCTTCGTGCCAATAGCCCTCTGTTTAAGATGAGAAGAGAGGATGGTTTGCATGAACATTACAATAGAAGAGGTTTTAGCGGAGGTCCGGTCCAGAGAGCTGGTTCCGGTTCCGTTTGACTACACTCCGTTAACAGGAGGAACCGTGAGCACGCTTGTATCCGTCGGATATGCTGACTCGAAATTGCCGCGCTTCGTGGTGAAAATGAACAAGCCTGCCGTCATCCAGGCGGAGGCGGCTTTTTTAAAGACCTATGAAACCGTTGCGCTGTTTCCCACGTTGCATTATGTCGATTCGGGTCACCGGTTTATGATTTATCGCTATATTCCAGGTGTGACAGATGAGCGGCGGGTGAAAAAAAAGGACTGGATGTGTACGCTGGTGGAGGATGTGTTGAATCACTATGTGCAAGTGCCTGGGGATTCCGCTCCAGAGCCCTCTGCAAGACTATCCTGTTCAATCAGTGGTTTTGAATGGGCACGCGATGTCATTGGAGAGCATCTCGGAGAGGGGGACTACCAGTTTGTGGTCGAACTTAGCAGGCAGGCGGTGGAGATTAAAAAGGTTCGGACCGCCTATCTGCTGCACGGGGATTTCGGCATGCACAACTTTCTGTTCGATGAGGGGCGTCTGACCGGCGTCATTGATCCGATTCCGGCGAAAGATGAGTTGATCTATGATCTGGTCTATGCGTTCTGTTCTACCCCTGACGATTTGGACCTGGATACAATCCAGTCAGCTGCAGCAATGCTGAAGGACTGGCATCCGGTCGATACCGCAGGTTTGCACAGGGAGGTGCTGCTGGCTCTGTACAGACGTATGGCGTGCTGTATTTTCTATCATCCGAATGATTTAGGGGGATACCTTCAGGCATGGTCCTATTGGAGAGGTTTGTGGGCAACTTTGGAGAAAGCGGTAGAACAGGTGAATCATTTTAGGTAAAAAAGAGGCAGCTCCTGAGCTTTATTTGAGCTATAGGAGAACGTAAGTAAAATTAATTAATATGATCATTCATCTGGAGCAATATGTTGCAGTTCAGAATCAAATATGGCTTAAAAGTCAATTTGCAATGTTTAATGAGGAGGACAAATTGTCAGGAGATAATAAAGTTTTAAACTGAAAAATAAAGTGTTAGACCCAGCAAATAAAGTTGTAGACTGAGAAAATAGAGTATTAGACTGACGATGCTTCATGAAGCTAACGGGCAGGATTGTGTGATCACTTCGCGAGTAATTAAAATGTGGAAATTCTTAAAGAGTCACAAGGTAAACTGGTAAGAAATAATTAAGTAGGAATTATTTATATTAGTAGAGTATGATACGTGAGACAAAGGACGGTAATTAAATGGCAAGAGGGATTATTATATTCGGCTCCTCCGGCTCAGGGACGACTACGCTTGGCAGGGAAGTTGCGAAGCGGCTCGGATTTCAACATTTTGATCTGGACGACTATTTATGGCGTTGGGATACTGAGATCCCATTTACGGTTACAAAGCCAAGGGAGGAGCGGATCGAGCTATTGATGGGCGATATATCCAAGTTCCCGCACTTCGTCATGTCCGGCTCGATGGATAGCTATAATGCGCCTTTCGTTCCGCTGTTTGACTTGGCTGTGTTAAACTCGGCACCCGTTGAGACGCGAGTCGAGCGCGTTAACGCCCGAGAGTTTGCTAGGTTTGATGAGAGGATACTTCCGGGTGGCGACATGTTCGAGAATCATAAGGACTTCCTCGCTATGATCCGCCGTTATGATTCAGATGGATCGCCGTGCCGGAGGGTTCATGAACAATGGGCGGCGACACTCTCCTGTCCCGTTCTACATGTTGACGGAACTTTCGAAATTGCGGAAAACGCCGCACAAATCGTGGAGCAGTACTTGGCTCAAGCTGCCATCTGATTTGTCGGATATTCTGGACGGGTATTATTGCCCTGATAGTTAATCTGCATTGATAAATGAAGGGCGTTTTACTGATGTCCAAAGCAAAGTGTTCAACTAACATTATGATCTTAAGTGAGTTGTGGCGACTGTCTGAGACTGATAAACGTATCCAAGGATTTAGTTCGTAAACATTGAAAGCATACGCTCTCCAGCACAAAATGCTGATGAAGGTACTCGGTGATCTGGATATAATCGAGATAACTTTAACTCTGCTGATGGAGTACTTAGCGAAACAATTTAATCGATTGAATCCAAGTAGTCTAGGGGGTATTTGTAACCGGTTAGGGCACAGCCGCATCCAGTAGGCGCAGTAGGCCAATCTTGATATTCACTCTCATTTATTGTCGAAACCAGGAATGTACGTTATAATTCAATATTATGTTCGGAAAATCCTGGTTCGGCACTTTGTCGATGACGCCGGAGTTTGTAAGTGAAGGGAGGTGACGATCATGAATGTAGGAGGAGCTGTTCTAAGTTCGTTGGAGTTCAGCCATGAGTTGGATTTGCTGCATAAGCATATTACTCATAGCCAGCTGCCGGTACAAAAAAGCGATTCCTTTGATAATCAGTGCATCCTGCTCGAACAATATCTCAGCGAAGATACTTTTCAATCTACATACAAAAAAATGAAAAGGGTTAATATCCTGTCTGGTTTATTCGCCCTGCCTGTACTGCTGATTGTGGCCGCCGCTTTTGTTTATGGGCGCTGGATCAATCGGGACTATGATGTATTCGGTTTTTTCGTGGAGCATCCTGTCTTGTATATTGTGCCCGCGGTGCTGATCGTAGTGACCCTGGTGCTGGCCGCGTTTCATTCGTTGTTGAGGCGGAAGCTGTATGGCCGTATTTACCCCGAACTGAAATATAAATTGCAGATGAATGTCATCTGATTGACCCTCGGGCAAACTGCTTTCCTAGAGTTTGGACACGGTTGTAATGGATTTTGAGATCAGCCGCTATCGGTTGATCTCGTATCGATGGGATACCAATTCGTTTAGAACTTAGATAACTCCCCAGGGTATCTGAAGCAGCCAGCAGGAAACATGCTTTCTCCTCTTCTGAGCAATGGGGTCCTTATCCTTTCTTTGGTGACACCTTTTAAGATTTGTTAGACCGTTTTCCAGACGCTGATTGCATTTATGAGGATATTCAATTTATCTGTTCCAAGGTTTAGTACTCCTTGTTTTCTACTTCTTATTGAAGTCTCCTTTATGATCTTTAACATATTGCTCAAAGGTGATGGGGTTATGAGTTAAAATTTTTTCTAGGTCATGAGTTATCGTTTTTGCGGTACCAAACTTGGTCATCGTGTAGAGCATTGTCATCACATTTGCGAACCCCTTTGGCATGCCTCGCTTAATACATGTTTTTCTAAATGCAAAAACATTTGGGTTTATATATACAATTTTGCGACCTAAGATTCTAGACATTATGGTAGCGACTTCATCATAGCTAAGGGCTTCGAGACCTGTTAATTCATATTTCTTATTCTCATGTCCTACATGGGTAAGGCATATTGCAGCGGCTTCTCCAATATCACGTGTATCAATGAAACTGGTTTTTGCCTTCCCTACAGGAATGTATAATTCGTTGCGAATCGAAATATCTTCACGGTGTGTGGTATTCAAATTCTGCATAAAAAAACTTGGACGCAAGAAAGTGTAGGTAAAGCCTATTTCAAGGATCAAATTTTCGATTTTGTGATGCGGAACAACAGGGTTCTTTTCCACGCCGATTAAAGATACGAATACAATGTGCTCAACTCCAGCCGATTTAGCAGCTTGCAGGAAGGGGAGTATATCCTTTTTTGGTTTTGCTAGTTGAGGTGGACGTATTAAGAAGATTTTTTTTATGTCCTTGAGCGCTGCTGGATAGGTGGAGGGTTGGAGAAAATCAAATGGTGCAATTTCTAAATTGGGATGCGGTTGAAAAAATGTTTTTGCTCTCTCTATGTTGGTCACTACGGCTCGAACCTTTGCCTCTCGTTTGAGTAGCTCAGTTACAACGTAATTCCCGATATTCCCTGTAGATCCTGTTACTAATATGGTGGTCATATCAACTTCTCCTAAAGAATATTTCGAACTACTTAGTTAGTGCACTTACTACATAATTATTTTTATAGAGTGCTTATACATTTGCATGATGTAGTGTAGAATTCACCTTTTGGAGATATTCAAGAAATTGTGTACATTCTCCAGGGGAAAGATCAGACAGTGATCTTATCATAACGCGCTCACTTGCTTCTTCAAGATGAGGAATAAGCTGCTTTGCTTCTTTTGTTAGTGACAATATAAAGGATCGTTTATCCTGGGAATGAGGCTGCTTATGGATCATATTTTTCATCTCTAAACGATTAATGATACCTGAAACGGTTGGTTTATCAAATTCAAGCTCGTGTGCAACGGACTTAGAAGTTCGTTCATTTAAGGAGTTATTCATTTCTTCTTTCATATCAATATACTTTAAAACGGCCCATTGTGCGGGTGTTAGATCCAAAGATTCAAGCTCCTTTGCAAGTTCATACCGAAGATCCTTGGCGATTTTCATGATTAAATAACCGACAAATTTCATTTCAACCTCCATTGTTCAAGTTTTATGAATCTCTCCATAATAGTTAGTGTACTAACTAGTTTAGGGGAAGTCAATACGATAAAAACAAAGTCGTATAAAAAAAATTATTATCCTTTGAAACGGAGTTGTATGAATGAGAGCGCTCATATCATGACTCATATCTTGAATTGAACCAAACACACGCTCGTCGAAGTCTCGGAATTCGCGGTTTTTTTGTTTAATAATTCAAGTGATAGAGTCTGTCTGAGTGGTTAGGTGTTTGTCGAAAAATTTGGCAAAATATTTATCGTAACTTGTTTAATTATGGAATAAAAATGCGGAATAGGGCAAACCTATTATTAGATTTCTTTCCCTGAGACAAAAAAATGTTTACATGAAATGGAGTGAAAAAATGAAAACTTTCAACGTCATAGCCTTGATTTTGTTGATTGTAGGTGGGCTTAATTGGCTTTTGGTGGGATTATTCCAGTATGATTTGGTTGCTTCGATTTTCGGCGGTCAGGATTCATGGTTTGCACGTACCATCTATATAATCGTTGGCATATGTGCAATTTACTCATTTAAATTTATTAATGATGTGAGTAACGGCGCAGAAGCCAAGTAAAATATGTAACATGCTGCTCATCAGGCGGCATGTTTTTTTGTTTTGGGCCTTTTAGCTAAGGTTGAGAAAATAAAAAAACAGGGAGAAGTTCTCCCTGGTCTTTCCAAGTGATGATTACCGGTGTTCAAATAGGTCAATCGCACCCAATACGACATGTGCTAGACCAAAACCAAGCACACCTACGGCAGCAAGTTTATACTTGCTTCCAAGCAGTGAAGCCGCTGAAGCCGTAACCACTGTTCCAAGAACTGTAGGGACCAATCCTTCACGCAATGTAATCACTCCTGTTTGGTTTGTTGAAAGACAGAAATTACTATGAATCAAATAAAATAAAATATTCAATTCTCAATGGAAGTTTTTTTGCAGGAAGAAGATTAAGCAACCGGGTAGGATTGGTTACATTCCTGTTGGTGCTGTAATTTTTATGAATACTTAAGTTGATTGGCACTCATACTAAACGTTAAAGGAGCGTGATATCACATGAGTGGAAATGCAGAACTTTTGAATTTTATATATCAGAATTCTCAAATGGGGGTAGATACAATACACCAGTTGATTGGCATTGTCGAAGATGAAAATTTCAAGAAACATTTACATTCCCAGTTGAATGAGTACCAAGAAATTAATAATACTGCAAGGTCACTATTAAATAATAACGGATATGATGAAAAAGGGATTAGCACATTTGACAAAATCAAAACCTATCTGATGATCAACATGCAAACGCTGACCAACAAAACACCTTCTCATATTTCTGAAATTCTAATTATAGGAAGTAATATGGGTGTAATTGATGCGGTGAAGAACATCAAACGATATCAACAGGCAGAACATCAGATTGTAGGTCTCATGGAAAAGCTGTTGAGGTTTGAGGAAAATAACATTCAACAATTAAAAAAGTTTCTGTAAAGATCACCAAGCCATGAGAGGTATAGAAATAGACCATATAGAAGGGCATTGGAAGATAGTAATATCATCAGTGTCCCAAAAAGAGTATACGGAAAAAGGACGGATCTGACTTTATAGACATATGTACAAAATACGGGTTTTGTGAAAGAGTATTAACGGAATATGTCTGAGGCACATCGATCAGCCCTAAATTTGTCCAATTACATATATTCTGAACTTATATTACATTCACCTCAAACTAACCATATTAATTCGTATTTATGTGTGCAAGTTTATGAATTTAGCTCAGAGTTAATCTTTCACCATCTGTATAAGCTAGTTTATGATAATTACTTAATTCTGTGATCCTTTTTAGATTGATTTCAATATGCCTAAGAAATTCATCAATCCAATATCCGTATTGGCCACTATGAATCTTGAAGCATTTCTTGTATTTTTCATTTTGCACTAAGATCATACTTCTAACTTTTGCCTAATTTCAAACTAAATAATTCAAAACACCCTGGAATGATTTCTCCTCAGGGTGTTTCTATCCCCTTTTTCACTTACTATTATATAGTGGAAACTTATCTTCTATATCTCACTTATACTTTCCGTAGTCTTTATCGAAAGAAAGATGCTTAATGCCCCTAATATACTCAGTATGATGACGACAACATCAGGATTGAGATTCATAAATGTTGAAAAATTGGGCAATTGCATGGCAAAGAGCGAACATATGATGGTTGGCACAACTGCCCTTTTCCATATTCCAAAGTAAAAGAGCGGAATAAAACTAGTTAGAGTCGTCATAATCGAGTAAATCACCATAGTGTTCAAATACTTCAACATATCTTGAATTGTAGGCTCTCCATTAATAATGGGATATACCTGATCCACCACATACGTTACCAATCCAGATAAAATAAATGAGATGATGGTGGCCAAAAAGACAAAGAGTGCGATGAACAGTATTTTTGCAGTAAACAGCTTTTGTCTGCTGATCGGATATCCGAAAGAAAGCGAGATGGTCTTGTTCTTATAATCTTCAATAAAGACATGATTGATTAACGATCCACCAAACAACACATAGCCCATCTGGATGAATCCGTTTAGTTCAATGGCTGCAGCATAACTTTGTCCGAAGGCAGGTATAACCTGCTTAATAAAAAATACCGGCAAAAACATAAGGATGAGCATGTAAATGAGTAACTCCATCCAAACGTTTAATTGGTTTAGTTTTCTCCATTCCAATCGAATCAACTTAGTCATTCATCCCACCCCCATTGATTTGCCTATAAAAATAGTCCTCCAATGAACTGGAATGCTTCTGGATCTCTTCTAATCCGATATCATTCACAATTAACAGTTTGGAAATGTCATTTTGAGTGTGAGACAAATCGTAGATTCGAATTCTGTTCCCATGGATCATTTTCATATTGGTTATACAAAGCTCTTTCTCAAGTAAATAAACGGTTTGTTCCACATTCGTTGTCTGTAGCTCGATATAATCAGTATGCTGCTTTCGTATATCTTCCAAACTTACCTCATCGACAAGCATTCCATTCTTGATAACGCCAATTCTGTCTGCAACCTGCTCCATCTCACCTAATATATGGCTGGATAGAAGAAAGGTAATCCCATATTCCTTGTTAAGCATCATGATTAGATCTCGAATATCCTTTATACCAATCGGATCTAGACCATTTGTCGGTTCATCCAGGATAATGAGTTCTGGTTTTACTACGATTGCTCTTGCCAGACCAAGCCGCTGCTTCATTCCAAGGGAAAATTCCTTTACCTTTTTATTCTCAACTCCTCTTAAATGAACCATATCCAGCGCATGCATCATCCCTTTTTCATCGTAATACCCCAAATATTCGCAGTGCAGCTTCAAATTATCTAATGCTGTTAAATGTTCGAACAAAATCGGATATTCGATGATACTGCCTACTCTCTTTAAAACTGACTTGGAGCGCTCTGTTAGCGTCTGATCAAATAATTGGATTTCACCGCTTGTTGGCTTCGTAATTCCGGTGATCATTTTCATAATAGTTGTCTTACCAGCACCATTTTGCCCAAGTAACCCGTAAATTTCACCTTTTCGAATATGAAGATTAATATCTGTTACGAGATCCTTATCCTTAACTCGTTTAGTGAGTCCGGCTGTTTTCACAACATAATTCATCCGGTCTCCTCCTCTCTGTACTTTAATCATACAGATCAGTATTTTCTTATTTCTTTCTCAATCCTTACAAATTTCTTAAGTTTGGAATATGTAACATGAAAAAGAGGATGTTTCCCACGGGCACCCTCTTGTAATCGATTAATACGAGATTCGGTTAAACATGCAAGTAAAAACGGTTTTCTCATAAGGCCTGCTTTTTAAATAGATCGAACCTTTCATGGCTTCCGTTAAGTGTTTCGTTATACTCAGTCCCAGTCCGCTTCCTTGAAAATTCGGATTTCTGGCATCATCTAATGTATATAATCGTTCAAACACCCGATCTTGATGGATCTCATCTATCCCTTTGCCTTTGTCCCAGATATCAATGGCGATAGAGTCTCCATCTTCTCGGATCGTTAAACCAAACACTCCTCCATCACTTCCATAACGAATCGCATTGGAGATTAGATTGCTGAAGACTCGATTTAAGGCTGCTTCATTCCCAAGAATAAAAACATTCTCCTCAGGGATGTTAATTTCTACTTTAAGGTTTTTAGATTGCAAAAGTGCATAATATTCGAGCACATTCTTTCTGCAAACTTCATTGATACAGATTTTACTCAAAGGGAGAATGAAATCATCAGATTCCAGTTTCACAAGATCGAAGAATTGATTCAGCAGCGTAATGACACTAACTGTCTTTTGGTGAAGGCGGAAAGTTACATCGCTCCGTTCTACCTCACTCATACCATGACCTAATTTTAATTGCTCCACATAGCCTAAAATGACTGTTAATGGTGTTTTCAGATCGTGTGACATGTTGGACATCATTTTCCTTAAGCTATCTTTCGATCTCGCATAGTCTGCGATGACCTTTTGATTGCGATCTAACAGGCGATTGATCTGAACGAGGAAGAGTCTAATCGTTTTCTGATCGGTTGGCATTAACACCTTTTCAGCTGATTCATGATCAACTATATCCGATAACTTGTTCAGTATTTCGGTAAGCTGTTTATCCACTGTTCTCTTCGAATGATACTGGAGTCCAATCACGATAAGCAGAATGACAATGAGAATACATAAACTTATGACCATACACTAATCACCTAACTTATAGCCGATTCCCCATATTGTTCGAATGTATTCCGGATTTGAGGGATCTACTTCGATTTTTTCGCGAAGTCTCCTAATATGAACATTAATCACATTTTCATTGCCGTAATAGTCTTCTTCCCATATAAAATGAAATATTTGTTCCTTTGTAAATACTCTGCTTTGATTGGTGAGAAACAGCTTCAAAATATGAAATTCTTTCGATGTGAGTTGTACGGTTTTATCTTGAACTTGCACGGTAAAGGATTCCAAGTCAAGGGAGAGATCTTTAAATTGAATTTTATGTGAAGCAGGGAGTTCTACTGTAGGAACATATTGTGTGGCCCTGCGAATGACGGCATTAGCTCTAGCTACAAGTTCAATCATTGAAAAAGGCTTGCTAACATAATCATCTGCACCAAAGCCAAGGCCTAACGCCTTATCAAGATCGCTTCCTTTAGCGGAAAGAATCAGTACGGGAGTCAAGCTTGTTGCTCTTATCTTTTTAAGCAGCTCCATTCCGCTTAGCTTGGGAAGCATTAAATCCAGCAGGATTAAATCTATCTTATTATTTTCAAATAGAGACAACGCTTCTTCTCCATCAAATGCCGTAAGTACATTATAATTCTCCTGTCTTAGGTGGCTCGTAACCAGTTGACTAATTTCTCGATCGTCCTCCACAAGAAGAATAACCTTTTGCATGTAAGCACTTCCATTCATTTATTCTGATAACCCACGCCAGTGTGCTGGGCTTACTTCATATTACATAGGCTATAGCCGTTTCCAGACAAACGTCATGATTCATAAGCTATTCCCATACTACAACTACTTACCGAAAGGAGTTCCACATGAAAATTCCCGTTACCGGATTCGTGATGGATTCTGGAGATGATGATTTGCATCATTCACACAAACTATATATAACATCTTGGAATGGCAACCCTGTCCACGTACATGGCTTTTCCGGTGTTACTACTATGAATGATGGACATTCACATCAATATTCGAGTTGGACTGCACCTGCCCCTACAGGAGTACCACATGTACATGGATACAATACGGTTACTTCATTGGATCAAGGCCATACGCATATTATTCAGGGAACGACTGGCCCAGCTATTACTCTACCTGGAGGTGGGCATTATCACTTATTTGAGGGCTATACGACAATTAATGGCGCCCACCCTCATTCGCATGCCTATCGCGGTCAAACAGGAAATGTCGTTAGTACTTAATTCAATACAGACACCATATCTGTAAACGAAGATAATATATTCCAAGTTTACGATGCCTCATAAACGATTGCAATTGAATGTTAATGAACGAAAATTTCCTCCACTCGCAATCATAGAGCAACATAACATATATTATGTAAACTATAATTCAATCTGCCCCGATCTCATCAAAAAAGAAAGCTTCGCCCTCATATGAGAGTGAAGCTTTCTTAATTACATTATTCTACTTATCGCTCACCCTAACAACCAGCGGGTGTGAGACCATTACACCATATCTGGCCATAATGGCGGAAGTTCCTTTCCTCAGTGCGGTTACTGCGCCATTTTTATCGATGTCGACCACTTTATTCTCTCCTGTATGGAACGATACCGCATCATCCATTTGAACTTCAGTTCCGCTTTTGGTTATGCCGACTACAGATAGTTGCTGCGTTTCACCTATCTTCATACTAGTTTTACCTTTCAGTATGAGCTTCACAATCTCTTCATTCATAATTGTAGCGCTTGGTGTTGGTTTACTCTCCTGATGCACGCGATTAACTGCTGTTATTACATACGTATAGACTTTACCACGCTCAGCAGCCGTATCTTTATAGGTGATGATTGGATTCAACTGCTTTGCTTTCGGTCTCACTGTATCCAATATGAAGGCTGGATTCGTAATGTCAGGAGCTTCGTTCCCTTCTGCTCGATAAATGACGTAGTAGGTATTGTTGTCACGCAGGTCACCATTCCAAGTAAGCTGTACTCCTTGATGATCTACTAACGCAGTCAGCACCTTAGGCGCAACAGGAGGCGCGACATTCAACCATGGCATCTCTGGAACTAATGCCTTCGTCCGATAAAGCTCCTGCTTTAAACGATCGGTTGAGCCTAACGGATTAGCTAACACATCTTTTGTACTAAAATATATACTGCCATCTGCCATTTTACCGCTGCGCAAATAGTTAACTTGATTCGGTAATTCTTCTGGATTCAACCACGCGGGATCACCAGTCGTCCCTACCTTGTAGGTGGCATGGCCGACATATAGTTGGGTTCTAGTTCCTTTCGTTTCATTCGTCCACCAATCAAGTACCTTCTCATATGCTGCAGGTGTAAAGCCAAAGCTCCAATAGATCTGCGGAGTTACATAATCAATCCATCCCTTGCGAACCCAGAGTCGTGTATCCGCATATAGATCATCGTAGGTTTGAACACCAGCGCTCGTATCCGACCCTTCAGGATCAGTAGACTTATTGCGCCATACTCCGAAAGGACTAATACCAAACTTGACATAAGGCTTCGCCTGTTTAATCTTAATAGACAACTGCTCAACAAATGTATTTACGTTGTTGCGGCGCCATTCATCTTTGCTGCTAAAGCCAGCACCATATTGTTCAAAGGCTTGCTGATCTGGGAAATCAACACCTGCCACTTTGTAAGGATAGAAATAATCATCAAAATGAACCGCGTCGATATCATATAGCTGAACAGCCTCCATGATGCTATCTGTAACGTATTGTTTTACAGCTGGAATGCCTGGATTCAGATACAATTTTCCTCCATAGGATACAACCCAGTCCGGATTCTGACGTACAGGATGATCCTTTACCAGCTTATTGATATCTGGCTGCATGCTGACACGGTACGGATTGAACCATGCATGGAATTCCATATTCCGCTTGTGTACTTCTTCTACCATGAAGGCAAGTGGATCATAGCCTGGATCTTTACCTTGTTCCCCAGTCAGCCATTCGGACCAAGGTGCGTATTTAGATGGATAGAAGGCATCAGCAGTCGGTTTAATCTGAACAACGACAGCATTCATTCCGATCTCTTTCAGTTGATCAAGCAGATCGATAAAGTCCTTCTTCTGTTCTTCCTTCGTCACCACACCTGCTTGTGGCCAGTCGATATTGACAACTGAAGCGATCCAAGCGGCTCTAAGCTCTCGTTTTGGTGCTGCTTCGGATTCATATACGACAAGCGTTGTATAATCCTTCTTACCATCCACTGTGGCTGTTATAAGGCTCACTCCTACTTTTAATGCAGTAACATTTCCTTGTGAATCAATCGCTGCCACACTAGGCGCGCTGCTGCTGAATGTGATGGCTTCTGTAATCTCCTTTTGATCGCCGCTAGTATAAGTGCCAACGACTTTAGCAGCAAGCGATTCACCCACATGCATCGCCCTCAAACCTGACAGCTTGATCTCAGCTAGCGTCGGAATTGGGGCTGTAACCTGTAAAGTATAGGATGAAGCTGATGCGCCGTAAACGGCTTGAATGACCGTTTCACCAGATTGTAGTGCTGATACAACACCATTTGGATCTATCAAAGCAATATGTGGAGCTGAGCTGGTGTATTTAATGTCATTAAGCATCTTCACTGGCTTCGTTGTGCCCTCGTAAAGGGCAAACGTTTCAGTTTGATTTATCATGCCGATCTCCAGACTAGGTAACCCATAGAGCTTCAGGGATTGCAAATGCGGTGCAACCTCTGTCACATTCACCTGGTACGGTTCAGAATATATGCCTTGATGAACCGCTTGGATCGATGCTGTACCAGCAGATACAGCAGTAAGTGATCCATCTTGATTCACCCGCACGATATCCGGATGGCTGCTAATAAGCTGAGCTTGGTGACTGACATCTAGCGGGGCTGCCACTCCACTCTTAGCAGCGGAGATACGAACAGTTTGACTTTCCATAAGCTGCATCGGCTTGAGACCTTGGATCGTGACTTCATAAATATTGGTGCTGCCGCTCACCGTCCGTATATCATCAAATAAGATGGCACCAGCATTCTTGTTCAGATCATTCGTTTCTACAACATAGATCTGATTGAGTCGTAATGGAGCTGCGGCATTTGCCGGCAAATCAGCCGTTATGTAACGCCATCCTTTCCAGTTCAATCCCCGGCTTGCCGTAAGGTCGATTGTAGCTTTAGCACCTGTCGCATCTTGTATCAGTGCGCGAAGCCAATGAGATTGACCGTCTCCATAGACCCATAATCCAATTTGTGTTGGATTATCTGTCATAGGTACGCCGATAGAACCATCTTGAGCCTTGAAGTTCAGATAGGCTGCGGATGTTCCCGTTGTTCCTGTAAAATCATAGTTTAATTGGACAGCCTGATTGCCGTGCATGACGGGATAAGGTCTGGTTGAGGTTTTCAATGTCACCGATCCCAGTACAGCTCTAACTGAAGATGCCGATAAGTGATTCGTCTGTTCGAAGTCTTCCAACAGTGAGGACATAACATTGGAGGCAAATGCGTTGTTGACTGTAGATGAAGAGGAAACAGGCAATTCGAGTGAATAATCCGGTTCAATCTGCGGCATCCACTCTGGTGGTCCTTCGTAGTTAATCTGGATATCAGTAGTGTCCGAGTTGCTAGAACGTGATTGTGATGCCGCCGCCGAAATGTTGACAACACTTGTGAAGAATAAACTAGTAATGATGATTGCTGTTAGCCATTTCCGTCTTAATTGATGAGGAACATTCATGATTGAGCCTCCTTCAACATGGGATCTGGATTTCTATTCGCGAAATAAAATTTCATTTTTTATTTCATTGATAGTATAGAAATTTCATGCAGGCTTGTACATAGCGTAATAAGCACATCTGTGTCGTCTTTTGTAGAAATGATCAAATTAATCCAATGGACCTAAAAGGGTTCTTCAAAAAAATAGCGGCAGTCTAGGACTTTATCTTCCCATCCCAGGCTACCGCTTTCAACCTTTCGTTCAAGGACTAGACTTCAGTAAACTATTGCGATTCGCTGAATAGCGTACAGTCACGGAAGCATGGGTTTCGTCAAGCAAAGAGAGTCGCAGTTCCAGGTTAACAGAATGAGTTGTATCTCCGAATAAAGCTATTAAAATCTGTGGATCGACCGTGATGCTCCATTCCTCCAAAAAGTCTACAGGTAAAGTTCGTCCATTCGGCAAAGCTGTCAATGTATCCAGCTTGTTTGGATGACCATCAATCGTACTAGGTTGGCCATGCAGTTTACCCAGTTCATCTCTTAACGACTTACTGACATCAAATGCGTCCTGATGGTTGTTAAACCGATATTGCAGTGCCATCAGAACATCATTATAGAAACCGAATTGCACTTGACTCGAATGACCGTATACTTGAACAGGTTGCTTCAACAGATAGTCCGTACTGTTGGGACTTAAAACTGTTTTGTCGACATTTTCTCCTGTATTCAGTGATAAGGATGCAAACACATCCTTTTCTGATGAACCGAATAAGGTATAAAGCTTGGCAAAACCACCCTTACCTTCTCTTTGAATGGACTGGCTTTGACAAGAGACTAAAGTGCCTCCAGCAAGGATTAAGATTAATATGAGGCAGGAAATCCAAGCGGCTGATTTTTTGGTCTGATTGTGAAAAATCAACCAAAAACGCTCCTTCATGATGCGGTCCCCTCCTAGGAAAGAAGTAGATAACGCCAAATCTTTAGTAGCCTTCTTTTTCATATAACGAATGATGGTATTGGCATAAACTTGTCGAATGCGAACATCAGCATGCTTGATCACACGGCTGTCTCTTTCGAAGAGAGAACAAGCCTTTTTGGGGGCGATTTTGCCGGTATTGTATATTGGTTTTCTAACGTACAGAAAGATTACAGATTTATTTAAGGACGTTAACCATACATAGTTAATATCTATTGGTGTATTCGGGACGGTAATCTTACTCGATATATGGACATCAGGTCGCGAACAGGTTGCTAAGAGGAGAAAGATTGAATTGGCGAAGATTGTAGTTCACAGTATATAGCTTACTTAGAATTCGAGAGCATGGACTGATCCGCTATAGTTCAAACCATGCTCTTCTTATATAACTTTCAACAAGATTAAGTCCAGATGTCAACGATCGGGATTCCGTTCTCCAGCCTGTATCGAGACTCAGCTATCCAATCCTTAAACCATTGATTGTCTGAATTGCTGAAGTTTTCATCGCCGTCATAGTTGCGGAAGGCTCCGATATAAACGATTAACTCCCTTAACTGCAGGAATAGAGGAATCTGTTGTAACCAGTAATCGTCTAACGTATGCACCGAACGATAGCCCTCCATAAAGTGCTTCATGAAACGCAAAGCTTGTTCTTCCCTACTCGCTCTTCCTTCATCGCCACCATACACATAGACAAGATAATATAGTTGTATGGCGATATCTTCCACAAACCAGCTATACTGTGCCTCATCAAAATCAAACAATGTGATCTTCCCCTGCCCATCGACACAGAAATTCCCGACATTTATATCTCCATGTATAAGGCCAAATGACGCAGCATCCTGCGGCAGTTGTTGAACCTTGCTCACTATCTCATAGTAGCGATCCTTTATTCGCAATTGCGAGTCCGGCAGAATGTTAATATGCTGCAAATAATAGTTTTGACTCCAATCATCCCTTCTTAATGTATTATCATTAGGTTGATAGCGACTTGATAGAGCATGTATTCTCCCCGTTATTTGCCCTAGTCTGGAATAGAGCATATCGTCCTGAAGGCATTCGGGATATCCAATCTTGCTTCCTTGTGCTTTTTCGAAAGAAGCGGCTGTAAAGTACATCCCTTGTGCTTTGATCACTTCAGCAAGTCTGCCATCGAGTGAACGTATCGGTTCAGATACTGCTATACCGCTACTTGCTAAGTAGAGAATCCAATCTAATTCGGCTTGAACTAGATTAGAGGATCGATGAGCACTAGGCGTGAATCTTAAGATGTAGGACTTGTTGTTATGCTGATACTCGTATATAAAATTTTGAAAGCCTCCAACGAATTGTAGTTCCTCCATGCTCGTTCCATATCTAGCAGCGGCTGTTGCAGCGATCTCATCATTGAAGATTGCCTTAATCGAATGTTCCATGATGTAAGTCCTCCGATATATCGATTACTCAAGATAGCGAGCATACAGTTGCATCCACGCAGGCCAATAGCCTAAGCTGACTGCTAACTGTCTTGATTGCAGATTATGTAATGAGGTTGAATAATAAGGAATAATTCCCTCTTCTAAAATGGCTCGAGTTAAACGGCCAACGATTGCTTTTCCGATTCCTAAGCCTTGATATTCTGGAAGCACGTCCACCCCGATCTGCCACATGGTATCACAATCTGCGGAAGCCCCTGCTATGCCCACGGTCGCTCCCTTATATTCAGCAACTGCTGCTAACATATCAGGACGATCACTGTTCGGGTTAAAGGTGAGAGCATGTTGAAATTGCTTATGTGCATATAGGCTGGATACTGTATGGCAATCATGAATTGTGATTGTAACATCTCGAGGAATATTAAGATCACGGAGATCCTCAATCGTACATACATATTTTAGATCAGGACCAGCGAGATATTGGTTGTTCTGTCGCAAATAGTTGTCTATTCGACCCATCGTATGTACCGAAAATAGCTGATCTCGCGATATCTGACCTAATTCATGTTGAGCCCAAGCCATTCTTTCTTCGTTGCATGAGATAGCTGCTCCTTTTCCTAGAGTCAAGATCGATAGAGATTGCTCACGGTATGGGAAACGAAAGCCTCCAGCATGTTGTTCTGCTCGATGCACAGACACATGATCAGACAGTAGATCATGTGTCGAACAGCTGAGATCTGCTGCTAATACCGATTGAACAGACTGAATAACGCATTTCTTGTTGGTTACGTCCATCCTCATATCCTCCCCCATAAGGATGGCTGTTCCGCATGATGCTAGAAACAGCCTAATTGATAGAAAAAAAGCAGCCTTCAACTCCATAAATCTTAAGAGTAAAAAAGCTGCTGCTAGTAATGTTGTGTTTCATAGATAACTATTCGATTATCAAATTCTTCTCCGCCATCTCCGACAGCTGCTGCGTGTTCCGATTAATATGCTGTACGGTTGCAGACAGTTCTTGAATCGAAGCGACTTGATTGTTCGTGTAATCATGGATTCCTTGGAACGCTTGCTGTAGATTACGAATCGCGATCTGCATATTCTTCGTAATGTCATCAATCTGAATTGCATTATTCTTCGAATACGTTGCTAACTTGCGGATCTCATCGGCCACAACTCCGAAGCCGCGACCCGCATCACCTGCACGTGCAGCTTCTATCGCCGCGTTCAAGCCTAGTAGATTGCTCTGATCAGAGACTTCCTTAACAACGCTCGATATCTTCCCGATCTCCTGCGCGCCAGAGCTCACATCATTCATATAGTTAGATACTTCTTCTAATCGACTAGCCAGCTCCACGACAGAGTTCGTGATCGAGGAGAAGGAAACAGCGGTTTGTTCCACGATAGAGGATAAATCTTCTGCAACATGATAGAGCTCATTCGCCTTCTCTAAGCTCGTCCCGACGCCAACACCGCCAATGACTTCTCCTTGCTGATTTTGAATAGGAATAACACGTGAAGCAAATGGTACACCGAATAATTCCTTCGGTACTATACCTGATATTTCTTTATTATTGCGAATGGCATCTGTCAGAATATCTCCTTCCAACAGCGGCTCTTCAGGCTTAAGATTCAGTGAAAATGTCTTGGCTGGAACGGAGATCATCAGCCTCTCCGTGTTGTATACACTAACAGATATATCGTCATGCATTAATTTGTTCAAGTATGGCGCTACTTTTGCGAATGCTTCTATTAACTCGGTGTCATGCTTCTTATAATCTGCAACGTTTTCCACTTTACCACAGTCCTATCCTTAGTAGTTTCGAGATTTAACCTATTTATGTATGATCATTTACCACTTTGTCAATTACAGTAATGCGAGATATTAATATAAAGTTAATCTACATGTTATATTTTTTCAATGCCTTATCAAACAATCTATACACATTCTGAGCAATTTCTACTTTCTCCGGTAAATCTCGCAGCAACTGATTGAAATACTCTCTTCCAGAATCCGTAATTTCATAGTATCGATTATATCGGTTATCATCTTCCCATTGACTAGTGGCATGCCCCTTCTCTGCAAGCACCTTTAAGCGCTTCGCTAGATAAGAATCGTTCACGCCGACTCCACTCAGCGTTTGAATGATTACTTGATCGATTTGCTTTCCATAGCGTCTGCCTTTCTGCAGTTCAGCAAGGACGATGAAGTCGATGACTTGCTGAACCTTCACAATATGGCCAAGCGATTGTTCCTTCTCAACAGGCTTCTGATTTCTCATCTTCTCACTCCTTGTGCAATAATAGGCTAGGTGAGCGCTGATAGACTAAGGATTGTACTCTCTATCTTCAATATATCACATAAATAAGCAAGCAAATAACACGTGCTAGGAATATACGTGTTTGCACGTGTTATCTTGAGGCTAATATAACGTGTCTATCATCCATATTACTTCCGCATCATGATCCGAATCTAGGTCAAAATTATGTTATCAAGGATGGAAATTCAACTTGAATTCAAGTTGTGAAAAAAATCCTCTCCCAACGATCAAGGTCGTGTGGGAGAGGACTTTTTGGATTCGCGAGCGACGCGAAGCGGACCGTACAGCCCTTATTTCTGCGAAAACGCTGTGTTTCGCGTATCTCGCGGACACAGGAGACGTTATTCGCTATGAAACGTACTATTTCCAACGAAAAAGGTGTAAATAGCGGAACCACGGTCCGCTAAGCTATCGAATTAGCCCAATATGGCTCAAATAGCGGCCTGTGTGTCCACGACACTATCATTAATGCCATTAAACATTTCCGAATTTCCTCATAACCTGCTCACGAATTAGGCCTATATACAATATTAATCTTCTCCGACTGATAGCTCGGTCCGTAATAAGCGGCATCAACCACCGCACAGGTCAGAGCAGTCGTCATCAGTGTACGTTCTAACGGGATCGGCGGCACACCTGACATCATTAACTCCTCAATCTTCTTGGTAAAATGCTCAAAATGAACAAATGGACGATCTAACTCGCTGTTATAGAGAACAGCTACCGTTTCAGCTTGCTTCGTGCGGAAGCTTGCCGCCCATTGTTCAACTAGCTTTTCAAGCTGTATCACATAGCCCTTTAAGCCATTTTCATAGTTGATGACCATAAGAATTGGGTTGGAATCAAGCAAACGCGGGTGAATGGCAGGAAGATTTGGGAATAGCTGCAACGTTTGAAGCAATAAGTCCTCTGGCCATTCCTGGCGGTCCATGCTTTCCCATACTTCAGGTCCTTGCATGAATTGTACTGATAGTACCCCGGACTCTCCGCCTTCTCTTTGCTCTGCCAGCGATTGCAAAACTTCCAAGGCGTGAAAGCCATAGGCTTCAAGTAATGTTGAATGACTGAGGACTAATATTTCGGTTACAGAGCGCAGCTTATTCGCATCAAGTGGAGGAACTATTTCGGTATGTGGAATCGATGAACCCCCCATAAACGGAATACCTCTACTTTTCAATTGCGTATACATCCATACAGCATCCTGATAATCGTATGAAAGATGCTTATCTGAGAATATCGGCACTATCAATTGAAGCTCATCCAACGCGATCAGCGTTTCTTCGAGCATACGCCGTCTCGGATACATCATCTGCCCCTTTTCATTCAATGGGTAGGCTCCATGCTCGCCGATTATGATAACTCCGTCGATTGGGCCGGTTCCATGCTCATTACGAATCGCTTCCCGAATCGTTGAATAGATCGGGATTCCCAATCTAGAAGCCGCTTCTCGGCTCATATCGCTAGAAGGTACTTGATCGGTGTAGATCGAGACGACTTCAATCTGCGGCTCATAATCGAAGTCGCCCAACAACCGCCCTAAGATAACGTCGGCATGTGAATTATAGCGGTATTCTGTTACAATAGCCGCAACTCGCTTACGGTTCGGATTGTTAAAATTGCCCTTCAAGTTAAGCTCGGTCATCTGCTCCGCTCCCCTTTGTTCATAGCATGAACCGTATGAATCAGCCAGCTCGATAAGCTTGCAATGATCGTGTCCAGATAGATTCGTCCTCTTTCTGCAGTTGCAGGACGTGCGGAGTCCGTGAATCCGTCATATCCTGTCAGCTCACCATGCCTGCCGATAAAGGAACCAGGAGGACCGGAGTTAATCCACTCACGGCTAATATGCTCATCTTCGATCCGATCGGCTCTAACGAGCTCTGGCCGAATGGCCATGATCGCTGACGTTTCAAACCCGCCCGCATGCCCAGGCACCATCCCTACTTCACGCGCGTTGATCGAACGCAGCGCTTCACCTGCAACGCTCCAATAAGAAGCAGATGCCGTCCAGATGGGATGTGCGACAGCGAGATCATTGGCTGTTTGTGTCATTATCGGATCATTGCCGCCATGCGCATTAACGAAGATGATCTTGCGGAAGCCGTCCTGCACTAAGCTTTCACCGATATCCTTCAGTACTCGCATATAGGTGGAGGATGTGAACGAGATGGTACCTCCATAGGACAAGTGATGCTGCGAACAGCCAATTGGAAGCACCGGTGCAATCAGAATGGGAACTTCACGTGCAGCCTGCTCACCTGCGCGATGAATGATATGCTCGCAGATCAGACTGTCCGTGTACACAGGAAGATGCGGACCATGCTGCTCAGTCGCCGCAAGTGGAATCACAGCAGCGCAGCCTTGGGCCGCGCGTTCTGCAATCTCTTCGCGGGTGCATAGATGCATGAGATAGTTCTTCATAGATGGAACCCTCCATCCACTGTGAATAATGCTCCTGTTGTATAGGAGGAGGCATCTGAGAACAAGAAGCAGGCCATTTCATTGATTTCATCTGCGCTGGCACTTCGTCCAAGCATGGAATTGTTCTTCATGGCTGCCTTTTCTTGCTCCGACTGAACGGCTAAGCTCTCTACTGATCTAAAATCACCGGGCACGAGCACGTTAGCTCTTATTCCATGTTGGGCATAGTCTAGAGCGAGTACTTTGGTAAATTGGTTAATGCCAGCTTTGCCGGCTCCGTACGCTAGGCAGCCCTTTGAAGGGATCTGTCCGAGAATGGAAGACGTGTTGACGATAGATCCGCCGCCAGTCTTGATCATTAACGGCAGCGCATATTTGTTCACGACGAATGTGCTTGTCAGCGTTCCGCGAATCGTAGCGTCCCACTCCTCCATCGTCAGCTCCAATACGGGCTTCCATACATTCGTATGAACGGTGTGATAAGCCCCGTCCAGTCTTCCATAAGCGCTTTCAATCTCTTCAACTATGGAGATCATATCCCTTTCTTCGCACACATCCGCCTGCTTGAAGCGAAATCTCGTCTCACCATACTGATCAAGTAGATGTAGGAGCTCTGGAAACGTATCGATCGGGATGCGATCGCAAGCGTACACGATAGCGCCTCTATCCAAAAACATCTTAATAGCGGATCGTCCCAAATTGCCTAATCCGCCAGTGATCAATATAACCTTGTTATTCAGCACTTGCATCCAATCACCTTTTATCATCAGATTACGAATCAATAAGATTCATTTACGGCTGAAAGTTCAAGTCCTAGATGCAAAGTAAAGTTAAGCGTCTACGTGGAGTAAATACGAACCTCATACAATGAGGCAGACGCGTCGCCGTTCGTGGCAAGCACCGTCAGTCGCACACGATTCGTCTGAACGGGCTGTTCCAGTCGAATCGTGGCCTTTCGCTGATAATTGTCACCTATACTGCCGATCTCAAGCCATTGTCCTTGTAGGAGTGCTTCTGCTTTCACATCTCTAGGACACTCCGGATCGCGGTAGAAGGCTGGATAACTGCGATAATCGCGAAGGATATATCCAGGGAAGGTCAGCTCAATGGTGCTGACTTGAACGGGTTCCGTCCAGGCAAGCTCGATCCACTGAGGCATCGACTCAGCGGGGTCCGAGCGCCATTGATTGGTGCTGCGATATGGCCGCGTGACGCCGCTTATCACCTGATTGGCGCCATAGCAGGCTTGTTCCGGGATGATGCGGAAGCTCATGGTCAGTCCATTGCCGTATTTACGCATCTGGCCGTTCTGAAGATCATACGCGCTGACATGTCCAGGTACCACCTTGTCAGCGGCGTGCCAACATACGAGTGGATTAGCCAGCAGATCTAATCGTATGTAACGACCTTTTAGCTCGGATACATCCAGGTCTGTCGTCCAATCGATCCATTGGTGATGACCGGGACCGACTATAAGTTCTGCTGCCGCCAGAGCTTC
This sequence comes from Paenibacillus marinisediminis, assembly GCF_054343325.1. NCBI lineage: Bacteria > Bacillati > Bacillota > Bacilli > Caryophanales > Paenibacillaceae > Paenibacillus > Paenibacillus marinisediminis. The sequence goes on along the minus strand of NZ_JBTGUH010000002.1, from coordinate 235,011 downwards.
CCCTGGCTCTGTGCGGTAATCCCATATATGCTCAACGGCATAGAGGCGAGCTTCAACCGTCTGAACGGCGTCGGACAAGTTGCTCAGGCATAATGAGAGCTTGTCGATGCGTTCAGCGCCGACAGCAATCCATTGTCCTCGCCTTTTGGCCAACGCTTCATCTATTCCCAACACAGCTTGAAGCGATGGCTCGGCACCTGACAGCTTAGCCTCGCTGCTCGCATATACAGCAGCCAATCTAGCTAGATCTCCTGGATCCTCGTTACGCGTATTAAGTAGAAAGCACCCATCACGAAGCAGGGCCTGTTGAACTTCATGGACGGCTAACTCTGGCACTTGTCTTACGGACAATAGTCCATCCCGATTCGCGATTGCGGCCGCTGTTCCCGCCGCCTGCCCCATCAGAGCCGTAGTGCCTTGAATCCGCACTGTGCCGAGGGCAGCATGTGTCACGCTGACATTCCGCCCAGCCATCATCACATTGTTCATTCCCTTCGCGATCAATATGCGAAGCGGGATGCCGTACGGGCCAACGTAGGTTCTAGCGCCGTAGCTGCTGTCATGCCCATCCTTAGTCGTTCTCTCGCTGAATGGAGCCAGCAAGCCGCCTGGCTCGTGCAGATCGACAAACCATCCGCCATAGGCGATTTCATCTGGAAACACCGTTTTCTCCAGCGGATCATGCTCAGTCATCCAGTATTCGCCTACGATACGACGGCTCTCGCGCTTACCGGGCACCTGACCAATCCAGTCCAGCGCATAGTTCGCCGATATATCCTTGAACTCGCTGTCACCATTTTTAATCCAATCCCATATCCCCATCACATGCCTGGTCAGCTCATGACGGAGTTCCTCATTGTCATATATCGTGTGCCAAGGAACCGATAGCTCGATCCACCAATAGCCGCTCTTTGTATCTCCCGGCCAGCGGCCCTGCTTGTAGAAGAAATCTGGATCCTCATACTTTACCGCCCAATTAGGCGCTGTAAAGGGAACAGGGCGTCCCATATCCTTCGCCTTGAAATGGATGGAGTTGCCCATCACCGCGTCACTGGCCTGTAACGGCGCATGCGGCTCGTTGTATTCATCTCGTCCTTCTGAACCCATGCGCCACTCACATCCAGCAAACGCCGCGACAATGCCGTCGCCTGTGCAGTCGATGAACGTATGGGCTCGCAGGATGAGCTCCGTTTCCGCATGATGAACTTGGGCGACAACGGCCTCAACAGTCAGCTCATCCTTCATGAGCACACCTTTAACTGGCGTATTCAGCCGAAAAGTCAAATTCGCAGTAGCCATTGCCATCTCATACTGCACCATGTCCCAGACACTGTTGATCCAGCCATTATCACCTGTCGGATCCTCATGGTTTCGCGCTCGTTCCTCAATGAGCAGCTCAGATATAATACCGGTTTCCCGCGCATAGGCATGAGAGCTTGCAGCTCCTTGCGGAGGCACACGAATCTCCGAAGAACTGTTGCCGCCGAATACCGGACGATCCTGTACTAGGCACACCTTGGCACCATGCCGAGCGGCGGCGACAGCCGCGCATAAACCAGCAAGCCCGCCGCCGCAAACGACGATATCATATGTCTCTTCGATCCTGCGATATGCGGATCGCATCATCTCGTGTGAATTCACTCTGCTCAGCTCCTAAGTTAATTTAGGATCTTGTGCTCTTGTCACGCTCTCGACAACTTCGTCACCCGTGCCAGCTGTGGAACCTGCACCCTGAACTCGCACACCCGTAAAACGAACCACGCTGCCGTACTCCTCGCCTGAAGCAATATGCAGGGAATCATCATCTGGAGAGTATGCGATGCTGGATATATAATGAATGCTCGCCCACTCCGCATCGATAGCAGACAGCTCGCCATTATCTTTTAATACGCGAGGTCTTCCTAGATCAACAAAGCCGCTTTCGCTCTCATAGTGAAATACGTGCCCTGCATCTCGAATCCCCCCATATACACCTGCGACTTCCCGATCATTCAGCTTGATGAAATTTCGCAGCTGTCCGCTGGAGTACAGTCTGCCGTACGATCGCCGTCTTCTTAGATCCGGAGATAGCGTAAACAGCATGCCATCGGTTGTACCTGCCACAACCGTTCCATCTGCTAATACGGCGCCGCCTGTAATCGTGGCCTTAAACGATCTTCCCTGAATCGATGAAGATTTCACTTCAAGTTGATCACTACACGCAGTGTCGATATCGTAGAGCAGGATGTCATCATTGCATCCGGATAACAGCAGTCTGCGATTGCTCAGCGGAATCACGAATGAATCTGCTGTATGCAACGCTATGTTATTCAACGTTCGAACATTACAGTCTCCATTGCCTATCATGTAATCTATTTGATGCAGAGCTTTATCTGTACTGCTAGCCAGAATTTCTCCTGAATCAAGTTGCAGCTGCAGCTTTGCCAGCTCGATTTCCGCTGGCAATGGAATGCATTTCGTACAGCTGCCTGACAATAGATCGACGATTAAGATGTGACGATCACTCGTTAGAACAGCTATTGTTTGATTATTTATGTCGATACAGGATATGGGCGATCCACCTTGATACACTGTTGTTATGTCTAACAGCTTACCGTTCGAACTAGCTTTATAATCGGATTCAGTCAGCAGCACACGGTCTTTTCCGCTTATACAATAAATTTTGTCATTGATAGCCCGCACATGGCTGACTGCTGTATCCCGCCAATCCATATGCTGGTGCAGCGGCAGCGTGCGTGTCTTCTTTGCAACAATATGCATATATGCGGGAACACCAACACCGTTGTAGCTCGGTTCATAATAAGGTCTGAGTGGTGCCGATGGCGCATCAGGTCCTGGAGGTGACAGCCTATTCACGTCAACAGCAAGAATATAAGGCGAGAATTCACCGCATACATCCACCATATGAAGCCAGCCTTCACGATCAAAGATCATTTCACAAATGTATTGTGAATCCTTCCCGTTCGGTATTACCAGGCCTAGGTTCTCCGGCTTTCTTCCGTTCAGAATGTCCCATCTGACCAACCGGATCGGGCTATAGCCGTCATTCGTCTTGAGGCCGTAATACAGAACAAACTGATCATCAGCCGCTAACCCTCCGATACCATAAGGTTCCACCGGAATCTGCTCCGGCAGGTGGATATGGCCATGTCGAGTTACTTCTAACGTCTCGGTATGAATCTCTATCATTTCACAATCTACGTTATCAACCATAAGCAAGCTGCCGCGAGGAGTATGAAGTCCAAATATAAACTGTCTTCGATGTCTATGACCATGCGGCGAATGGAAGCTGACCTTAAGATCGGTGACCGTCTCTGACTCAGGGTCGAATCTCCAGATCCCGCCCGTATAAGAGCTTCCGTAGAAACGTCCACGATCATCCTTGATCAAGCGGCAGGACGAGAATTCGGACAGCTTACCGTAATCCTTCACTTCATTCGTATGCAGATCCAATCGATAGAGATGGCCTCTCATATAGCCTAGAAAATAGTAGTATCGCGGATCATTGCCCAACATGCCGCCATATATGCTCTCCCTAGGAACTGGAATACCTCTAGTCTCTACTACATTCGTATCCGGATTCACGATCATGAGAATGGAACCGGGATAGCCTTCCCACGGATGCTCATAATACTGCTCGAACATCCACTGCTTATGCCCTGGCGCAGGGGCTGTATTATGCGTCGCCATGATCAATCTTCCATCTGGAAGGAAATCGATGCTTGTATGTATCTTGCTAGGGGGCATCTGCTCTGCATCAACGATCCAAGCCTTTTCAACATCAACTATCAATCTAAGTTCGCCGGTTGTTGGGTAATACTCGTACAGCAAGGCAGTTAACGGTTTCTCATTCTCTCCGCATACACTTATGTAGAAGCGATCATCAGGCGATCGTACAAAGTCCCATACCGCGTTATGTCCTTTTTCATTAGGCAGCTGTACAAAGCGCGTGATATGCTCAGGAATCGCGGCAAGCAGATTAGAAGTCATCTATACCCCTCCAACTTAGCTATCGTTAAGCAAATTCTATCTTTAATGCCATATATAGTCAATTTAATTTTCATATATGATTATCTTTTTCTTATCTGTGAAATGAAGTGCGTGCACGGATCGTGAATAACAGGAAGATTTCGCTCGGTTCTCCCATTTTCACATAAAAAAACGACCGTTCTCAGCCTGCACTGATCACGATCGTTTCCACATCATAGCTTAGTTTTGCAAATACAAACGGTTGCTTATCTCGCTGCATGCGTTCACAATGCTTTGGAGCGCATTCTCCCATAACATCTCGGTTATACGGGCTTGTGGTATCGACACACTCACGGAAGCAACCACATTGCCTTCCATATCGATAATAGGTCCAGCTATGCAATGTACTCCCTCAATTGATTCACCATAATTGTAAGCGATATTCTCAGCGCGCACTTTAATAAGCTCAGCCTTCAGTGCTGAGACGGTCGAGATCGTCTTACTAGTATAAGTCAGCAGCTGCTCGTTAGGGTATAAAGCGTCAAATTCAACGTCTGACAGCCGAGACAGCAAGATCTTACCCGAGGCAGACGCATGCAGAGGCAGTACAGATCCTAGATTGTTGTTGAAACGCAAAGGCTGCGCAATCTGCTTCTCCGCGATGTACACATTGTTGTCTCCACTGCGAATGCTCAGAAACACAGTTTCATTCAAGATCTCTGCAATCTTGCTTGCTGAGCGATAGAATTCCTTCGTCAAGTCCGTATTGAGGCGATGCTTCACTCTAATCTCAAATATTTTATTGCCCAGCTGAAAGTTTTTGCCGGAGCTATCCGTCTCCAGATAACCTCGACTCAGCATATTTTGCAAGATTTGATAGGTGCTGCTGGATGGCATATTTAACGACTTCGCAATCTCTGTAAGTGTATAGGTATCCTTCTCTTCCGTAAACAATTCAAAGATGTCCAGCACTCGGTCGGCAGATTTAACTTTAGGTGATGGTTGTTCCATATGGAATCCTTCCTCTTCTTCCATAGTTACATGAATATAGTACTTTTGGATAATAATTGACCATACAATAATCATTCTATCAGCAATTACATACTTCCGCTATATGAGCATGTGTACAACTAACTAATATTGTAATTTTCAATAAAATGCACTTAAGCCGCATCTTTTGTTACTATTCATCAAAAGTCATATATCCAAAGTATTCGGGCTTATGAAAGTCAATCGCTTTTGTGGGCGACCATGCCAGATACTCTCGAGTCCCATCTTCCTGTTCATCGATTCGATATAGATTAACTCTCCACTGCTTCCTAGCCGAGATTGTGCTTGAGAAGGCATGATGCGGAATCATAATTTCATATTCAAATGAATACATGGAATCCTTCAACTGATACACATTCGTGAGCAAGCCATCAATATTCCAAGCTATATCAAGCTTGATATGTCCAGATAGATTATTTTCAATGACCGCGTCAAATACAACAAGCTTCGGGCTTACCTCAAGCTCGATGTATCGTCTTCCATCCCCTGCTTCATCGATGAAGATCTCTACGACATCCTCATCATAGATCGGATCGTCCCGGTTGATATAATTCGAGACGATATAATCGTCCTCGCAGCGGAATAAGAAACATACATGCTCTGAAGTCCAGCATGCCTTAGCTGCTGTTGACATCCGGGCAGGTGCGCCAGACGCAGTCTCGACAAGCATCATCTCCTCCATCTCATCCCAAGGTATACCGTTACTGTGATCTGGATGAAGCTCGACTTTTTTACAGGTATATTGATACTTTGCCTCTTGCATCCTCCACCTCCGCTTATCCTTTCAATCGACCCAATACACGGTCAACCGCTTGAAGAGTCTGATCGACGTCGGCATGAGTGTGCGCGGTTGAGATGTACCATAATCCGTTCATACGCAGCAGCACTCCTTCACCAAGCATGAGCTCGGCAAATCGAGCATACAGCCCGGCATCCCTAGTGTTGAACGTTTCAAAATCATTCACTTGATCTGCTTCTGTGAACATCATGTGCATTACAGGTCCTGCTTGGTTGACGACGCCCTTAATTCCGTACTTCTCTAGACTATCGCGTATCCCATTCGCCAATGTAACGAATAACTCCTCCATAACCTTGAATGCGGAGCCATTATCCTTAGCCAATTCTGATATCGTCGCAAGGGCCGCTGAAGTCGCAACGCAGTTGCCGTTTAACGTTCCGAGATGACTCACTCGCCCATCATCGATCAGCTTCATCAGTTCAGCGCGTCCCGCAACAGCGCTGATCGCGATTCCTCCGCCCATTGCTTTACCTATCGTAATGAGATCCGGCATGATGCCGAATCTTCCATGCGCTCCCCCTAATCCGAGACGGAAGCCTGTAATGACCTCATCAAGTATTAGCACAATGCCATGCTCTTCCGTCAATCGGCGCATCTGCTCCAAATAGCCGGGCTTAGGCATCAAGCAGCCTGAATTGCACATGACAGGCTCTGTTATCACTGCGGCAATCTCGTCAGCATTCGCCCGCAGTGCAGCTTCTAGCGCGTCAGGGTCGTTCCACGGAAGCAAGATGATATCCTCTAAGCTGCTGTTGCTTTGTCCCATCGTTCCCGGGAGAACAGAACCTGCTCCCTTCATGTCACCGGTCTGGATGATGCCTGCACCGGGAAATGAAGTGTAAATGGAGTCGGACCAGCCGTGATAATGACCGTGGAAACGCACGATCTTGCGTTTACCCGTGTATGCGCGCGCTAAGCGAAGCGCCAGCATGACTGCTTCTGTACCAGAGCCGCTGAATGCTACTTTTTCCGCACACGGCAGAACTCCAATTAATTGCTTCGCAAGATCGATCTCTCCCTCATGCTGCAAACCGTAGGTATAGCCGTTCCGCATTGCGGCCGTGATCGAGGCAGTCAAGCCTTCATGAGCATGCCCTAATATTAGCGGTCCGTAAGCCAGCATATAGTCGATGTACTCGTTGCCGTCTACATCGCGGAGCTTCGCTCCCTTGGCGGATTCCACATAGATCGGAACCGGCTTCATGGTTGCACGAAGCGAGCTGGCCACTCCACCGGCTACATAAGCTCGTGCTTCAGCATATTTATTTATCGAAACGTTGAAAGCTGCCATTATGCTTTGCCTCCTTATGCTAGGTTCGAAACCCTTAATGAAACTTTGTATGAAGGGCTGTTATTGATCGAATGGAAATATAGGCCGGCTTAGTTGCTCGTATGAGAGTGCGGATAGATTAGAACCGCAGCATCCAGGCGAATCTACGGGAATGATCGCCTTGCATATGGAACCAAAGGCGGTCTTCCAAGCAATCGCTGCTTTCACCACAATCGTATGATAGTACTGTGCGCGAATTCCGATAGAGCTTAAGTGACCCGGATCCCATGGCGGTGTTCTGAGCTCCGTTAATACGACGGTTAGATTATCGGCTTCAATGACAGCAGTCTTACCCATATATGCGCGCTGACCGGTCATATATGCACCGATATGGGTGTACTCACCATCACTTAAGAGCTTAACTCTGCCAGATACCTCGACTGGTGGACCATGAAGTGCATCGCACTTACCGCCGATGCGTTCTTGAAACCGTCCGCCTACACCTAAGAGATGCGCAGCTCGAACAGCAGCTTCATCGCGAATGACAATTAGGCTCTTCTTAGGCGGATTGATCAACTGGCACAGGACATGGGTAGCGTCTGCAGGGGCGCCACCACCTACGTTGTCTGAGCCTTCTACGAGAATGACGGGTCCTTTCGGCTCAGCGAAGGCCATTGCAACCGCAGTCCGAGGATCGAAAGCGGTATACTCGAAGCGCTCCCTCCGCTCCCAGAACATCTGGCTCAGCTGCTCCGCATATCGCTCCGCCAGTTCCTGATCTCCGTCTGTTGTCACAACGACTGAGACTCCCGCTTCCGGCACGTCACTATATGGGAAGCCTCCGGCAATTGTCACATTTAGTACGGAACGTTCTCGTTCGATGGCATGAGCCCGCTCCATCATTTCTTGCATGGGACCAGGCTCTTCCGTTATCATCATCTGCGGAACGACCAGCATATTCGGGCGAGAGTACGCTCGAACTGGTGCGATCTCGCCACGGATTCGTCGAACGAGCAGTTGAACAGCTTCTACTGCTCGTTCATACACATCGACGTGCGGGTACGTATCGTAACCGACTAGAATGTCTGATAGTTCAACCATATCCAAGCTTATGTTAGCGTGCAGATCGAGTGTGCAGGCTATCGGTTTTTGCTTGCCTGCCTTAGTTCGAATACGGCGGAGTAACTCTCCTTCCATATCCGTGATTCCTTCTGCAACCATAGCACCGTGAAGGATTACGAGGAGCCCATCTGCAGCTTCATCTACTGATTCCACTGCATGTTGAATTAATGCTTGAGCCGTTTCAGACGATATCATTCCACTTGGCGTCGTCGTGGTGTAGAAGCCGACTGACAATTCCAATCCATAAGCTAAAGCCGCGTCGATGACGCCCCCCATAGAAGTTCGGGTGCCCGCATAATGTGACAGGAAGTCATCATTTCCTTCTACCCATTCAGATTGAAATGCATGCAAGTCTGTCCTTCCGGGAGCGAACGTGTTGGTTTCATGGACCATTCCAACCACCGCAATGTTCATCGCAGCTCCTCCTTCATTCTGTATCCAATTATTCAACCATTCCTGAACGCTCAATTCCTTCAGTAAACCATCGCTGCGCAATAAGATACACGACCAATGGTGGCAAGATGATCAGGAATGCCGCCGCCATCTTCGGACCTTCTGATACCGGGTCTTTTCCAACAGCCGTGTCGAAATTAACAGCCCAATTCCCCATTAACTCCGCTTCAAATGAGCTTAATCGCAACGACAACGGGATAAAGTCTTTGCTTAGAAACATCGACGGCTCGTAGTACATGTTCCAATACCAGATGAATGAGAACAGGAATACGACGAGACAAGCCGAGCTTGCAAGCGGAAGCATAATTCGGAAGAACAAGCGAAACACAGAAGCGCCATCCATCTTGGCCGCTTCTTCCAAAGCCTTAGGCTGCGATAAGAAGAATTGGCGGAAGATGATAATGAATAAGGCGCCTCGCATTCCCTGAGCAAACAGTGCAGGAATGAGAAATACGAATGGCGTATTCAATAAGCCTAACTTGCTGTATACCATATACATCGGAACTAGCGTGATTTGAGGAGGAACAAGGAAAGTTACTAATATGAGAAAGAAAAATAGATTCTTCCCTGGGAACTTTAATCTCGCCAGCGCATAGCCGGTAATCGCGCAGGAAAATACCTGCAAGATCGATCCAACAAAGGCGATGATCAGTGTATTCATGAAGGCTTCGGGATAGCGAAGCCCGACCCAGCCTTCAATATAATTCTTGATGTGTATCACGCGCGGTATAACACCGACGGTGGGATCGATCAGGTCAGATACACTCTTCAAGCTGGTCGAGATCATATAAATGACAGGCTTCAGATACAAGAAGGCAATGACGGTCAATAGGACAATAATGATAAGCTTGGCAAGAATGCCATCATTCACATGTTGACCCAGCACGAGCTTCTTCACCTTTTGTGTATGGCGGCTAGAGAAGAATTGTGATACTTCCAACCTCATCTGCCGGTAACTTTCAGCCAGCTTCATCGCAATCCCCCGTTTCTTTTCGCTGCCCTGAAGGTAATAGCTATCACAACTCCAAGCAGGAGCAATATGATGGCGAAATACAGCCATGCCATAGCGCTCGCATAACCATAGCCCGTGCCGGGACTAAACATATTTCGACTGACGATTTCCATGACGGGATTAAACGGGAATGTAAACAAATCAACAATGGTAAAGATCGAGTTAAGACCGATAAATGGTACCATGCTCGGAAATGTAATCTTCCAGAAGCTTTCCCACGGTGATGCTCCGTCTACACGAATCGCTTCGTATAATGTCTTCGGGATCGTCTGAAAGCCTGCTATATAGATAAGGATCTGCACGCCGGAATACCATAGAATGATAACTGCCTTGCTAAGTACTTGAATGATCGTAGTTGCGAGTCCGCCGTAGAATATTTGTTCTACCAACTCATTAATTTTGTATTCCTTAATAAAAGGGAGCTCTCCGGCGCCTTGTGTGAACAGCTCCATCAGTACCTGACCGGTTGCAAATATGACAGGCAGAAAGAATACAGCGCGCATAAACCCGCGTCCGGGAAACTTCTGATTCAGCATTAACGCTACGAAAAATGAAAATATGAGTATGAGCGGAATGATCACGATCACTTCTTGAAAATAACTGATCAATATGATCGGATAGGCGTTGTCTACGATCAGCATTTGTTTATAATTGTCTAGACCTACCCACTTGTATTGAAAGCCGTCGCTCGTGATCAATATTTTGTTGAAGCTGTTATACAGTGACCAACCGATGGGGAAAGCGACAAACAAGGAGAATCCGATGATCCAAGGCAGCATGAACAAGTATCCGACGCCGTATTCTTTCCAACGGAACTGAAGATAGCCTTTGCGTCGCTCCTTTACCGTGTTCATCCTATTTCCCCCCTTCGGTCACTTTGAATTGTTTCGTATTGTAGTCCACCGTAACCTGTGTTCCATCCGCATAGGTTGTCACATAGACCTTATCAGACAATTTCTCATGATTGATCATTTGCTGATTGTATACTGATGCCAGCCGATTGAATTGATGATATTCTTCAATCAGGCGATCCTTCCATACAGTATATTCACTGCTGTACACATATCCGTAGTCCGTGCCCTTCAGTACTCTGCTAGGCAAATAGGTCAATTCGAAGTATGGAACTGCCCCATACTCAATGGCTCTCAGGAAGTCATCTTCGTAGGACTCTCGCAAATTAGCTGGAGCAGTCGAATACGGAATCGAGCCGTGAATGACCAATGGGTAGAACGGCACCGTCTCATCAACCATAAAGTCATAGCTTGGAGCGGAAGTGATGTCCTCTACATAATCGGAATGACTAAGCGAATAATCATGGCCTCGGCCAACACCAACCGATCCTAGCTGTTTTTTCGTGTAATCCAGCAGCGCATTATAATAATAAGCTGTATCGGCTCTAGTCAGTGGCGCATTCGTCTGATAGTCGGTATAGACAAGGTTCCCCGGCCCGTCAGTGTACAATATTCCGTTAACGCCGATATCCTTCAGCTCATCAATGACATCCTTTTGCTTCCGAATAGCCAGAATCGGATTCACGATGAACCGTGTTTTCATACTGCCAAATATGCTTTCATTTCCCATCATACCGTACTTTTCTTGAAGCACCGTCGTATCAATACTGCGGACACCGTCCGACTTGATCGAGAATTGGGTATAGTCCTCGTTCTTCCAACCGATAAAGTCTTCGAACAGTACGTTAATTCCGTTCTTATTCATCTTCTCGATAAATGTCTTGGCAGCTTCGGTTCCTCCCAACTTCGATTGTATGGGCAGCCGTTGATCCGAATACATACGTCCACTATCCTGCCAGCCTTGGTATGTAACGGTTATGTTGGAGATACCCTGCTTCATGATGTCATCGATCATCTGGCCAGCCTGCTCGAATGTCGTTGCTGGTTCGTAGCTGTACCCGCCGAATCTAGCTTTGGTTCCTCCGCCGACAATCGCTAGCTGGAGCGGGATCTCATTCACTGCCTGCATCGTGTCTGCAAGCAAGCCGTTCTCCAGCATATAGCTGCGGTATGCCTTCGCCATCCCTGTATAATTCGCATTTTCTCCAGATAGAAAACGGAATTGTACACGATGATCTGACTTCATCCGTTCTTTCTGGATGGTGTTCACGACTTCGTTCGTTAAGCCGCTGACTCTGCGGCCATACTCGTTACGATACTTGAAGCTGGCGCTCAATGAATGATAAGATGCAGCAATCCCTGATGGAGATGCTTTGACCGTTGTTGTATATTTCCCTTCCTCAACAATCGCTGTGAAAGCTTGATCGCCGCGAACTAAGCCATATACCGGGTAGCTGATCGCTTCTCGTTGTACCGGCCACATGTTGTGATCCTTTAAGTTCGATGGATCATCTCCGTATATAGCGAATTCATATCCTTTAACGACCGCTGGTCGCTCATAATCATAATGAATAAGGCCTCCAGGGCCGTCCGGAACGAACAGATACCCGTTCTCCTCCGTTCCCGATACGGCTCCGAAGAATGGTAGAATATCAAGCGAATACAGCTTGAATGGTCCCGCTTCCTTGATCCCTTCATCAGGAACCGTCACTTCAACACCTTGATCTGTCAATTGATATTGAATGACGAACGACAGCTCTTCCTGCTCATAAGTGTAGGTAACCTGAATGCCGCCTTCCATCGGAATATAGCTAGCCTTCATCTTCGTGTCCATCGCATTGGATAAGATCTTTCTTGTTTCTCCCTCCGCCACATATTCCAGCACAAATGGAGATTGAAGATTCTCGAGCAATGCGCCCTTGACCGTTTCTTGTGCGATGCTTTCCGGAGTTGGATTGCTTCTCCATACATAACCCGTCTCTTTGTTGCGTACAGCAATCTGACTCGTTTTCGGATCAAGCAGCAGCGTATAACGCTCATTATCCGCTGCCTTCGCAAAGCCATCGGCTTGTATATCAGTTGGTGTCCATTCATCGTCTTGCTGAACCTTGAATGGCATGGATGTTGGAGCTGTTATACTCATTTCCTCCAGCTTAGGTAACCGATCCCATCTTGCGATCATGATGATTATCGCGACCATAAAGATAGCTGCCGCAAGCCCTATTAAGAACCGCAGCGTTACGCTCTTCGGCCATAATCGTCTAGCCACATTCGCTGCATTAGCCACTGAAGGTCACCTCCTGGTAAAGCTGCTTCATAAAGTCCAGCAAGTTGATCGTCAGCCCTGTCATGATCGTGAAGAAGATCCAGATCACAGCTACTGTAAACAATGTGATCAGAACAATCTTCACCGTCTCCATAAAGTCAAAGTTATGAGTAACCTGCGTCATGACGAAGAACAGCAAGATAATCCAGATCCACATCACCTGCTTCATCAGATCAACCACAATCATCTCTTCAAATACGATGACATTGGTCAGTAGAATGATCGGAATCGTCATGACGATGTAAGGAACGAGCGCATACGTGCTCGCTTGGAATACTTCTCGGAACCTGCCTTCTCCGCCCTTAATCGCGCTTACTAGATAATTGGCGACAACCCATGTTAACCACGGAACAATCATGATGCCGATCGAGAACTTAATATTGATTCTAGCAAGGTCGAATTGATTCACGACAAAGCCGGATGCGAACAAGGACAACACATGAACGATGGCAGCCATCATTAAAATGAAAATAACCACGAACCAAGACATCTGTCGCTCCTTAATGCGATAAAAGCCTTCATACGGATGTGCGATCAAGTAGACAGCATCCCCAAGTTCCGTGCTGTATCGTTGCACTCTGCTCGGCCATGTTCTGGTTCGAGCATATTGAAGCCCTCTACGTATTGCATAGATAAGAGCACACCCAAGGATGATCGCAACAACCAGCGCAACTATGAAATGTTTCTGCAGCCAATCGTAGCGGACATTCCAGAATGCATCAGAATAGCCGACAGCATCTTGAGATGTCTTGAAGTAGGCGATCGCTTCAGCATAGTCGCCTCTCTGAAGAGCCGCTTTGCCTAGGCCGTTATAAGCGATATTCAACATCCCGTTTTCGCGAATCACTTCTTCCCAATAAGGCTTGCTTGCTTCGTAATCACCGTCATAGTACAGCTTAGCTGCCGTTAGAAAGGAATCGCCGAAGCTTGTTCGGCTGAACACTTGGATCATATTCAATGCGCTGTCTGCAACCCATAACTGCTTGCTGCTGTTGACGGCTATACTGGTTGGAAAGCTCGTAATGCCATGCTGACGCGCATTTTTATTGCCTTGGCTGAAGTTGATCAGAGTCGTCCCGTTCGGTTCATGAATACTGATCATGCCGAACTCTCGGTCTATGGCGTACATGAAACCAGACTCATCAATAGCTACGTCAATTAATTGCTCTTCCCAGAAGTCCTTGTTCTTGAGCGCATCCGCGCCGCCGGCATTCAACTTTTTGATCTGCCCATCGTCTTTGCCTGCGGTCGCTGTCAGAACAAAGTGTTCTGGAGTAGCAGTCGCATTGACGATCGAATTCGGACGCTTCGCTGCTTCTTTAGCCAATTGTTCCTTCGAAAGTATGAAACGTTTGAAACGATCCATCAACGTAAGCGAAGTCTTATTCGCTCCGAAGAATCCGGTGAACTCTCCTTTAGCGTTCATCCGAAACAGCCCTTGGTACGTATCCTTCACGACGATATACATCACGCCGCGCTGATCGACGACCACCTTAGTCGGCTGAAAATAATAATCTTTGAACAGCAGATGAGATTCCGGTTTCGCGAATACTTGCGCGGCTTCTCCGTCTGCGTTGTACTTCACGATCGTTTGGTCGCCTGTATTGGCTGCATATATCGTGCCGTCATCCGCGACATATACCCCTTCGGGCTGATTCAATTTGCCTAAGCCCTCCTGTTCGCCGATGCTGCGTATATAGTTGCCGGATGGGTCCAGCTCCACGATTCGGTTGTTGCCGGTATCCGCGATATACACGTAATCATTGCTCGCGATAAAAATATCGGAAGGACTGGAAAGCTGCGTTCCTATGCTGTTTCCGTCAATGATCTTATCAGGCGCATACAGGGGCTGGGTCATGATCGCTTGACCTGTTTGGATGTCGATGAAGAATGTATCATACGGTATTTGCGCAGATGCAATCGACGGGGAGAACAAGCATAGTAAGCATAATGACAACATGATTTTCATTTTAAGCCTCATAATGCTAACCTCCCCATCTTATTTCACGCCTGAATGCAGCATCGTTTGAATCATTTTCCGTTGAAACAGTAGGAATAGGATCAGGTTGGGTACGAACATGAGAAGGCCTACTGCTGCGGATATGCTGGCAGCTGCAACACCTGGAATGTTAGTCGTAAACGCTGTCACATAATAAGCCATCGTCTTCATCGTCTCACTCGTCATGTACAGCGTAGAAGTCTCGGTATCCAAGTAAACGGCCTGAAACGTAATAATACATATCGTTGCCACTGCAGGAGCGGTTAAAGGAATAATGATGCGTGTAAACACCGTCATATCCGTTGCGCCATCCAACTTAGCGGATTCCACTAAGTCGTTCGGAATCTGATCAATGAACTGCTTCATTAGAAATACAGCTACAGGAGAAGCGATGAACGGCAGAATATGCGCAAAGTAAGTATCAGTAAGGTGCATGCCGCTCATCACCAGATAACGCGGAATCATGACCGTTTCGGGTACAAACATAAGTGATATCATGATGAGAGCCATAATCAGCCCTTTAAAATGAAACCGATGCTTCGACAGCACATAGCCTGCCATCGTACTGACCAACACAACCACTGCGAGTGTTATACCGGAAATCAGAATGCTGTTGAACAAATAGCGGGTAAACGGAACGACTCCTGCTGCGGTATGCAGCAGCAATTGCTCGAAGTTGCGCAGTGTTGGCTGTTGTACGAATATCGTTGGCGGAAACAAGAACAGCTCATTTAACGGCTTAAACGCATTATTGAACAAAAATATGATCGGCAGCAGCATGAATACACCGATGCAGCTTAAGAAGACGATGAGAACTATTCGGGATAGGGTTACATGCCTGCGGAATTTACGTATCACCTATTCGTCCTCCTTCGTTCTGAATAAGGCATAGCTCAGCTTCATCAAGCCGTAACTCAGAATTAGCAAGTAACTCAGAATTAGCAATATGACAGATAAAGCTGAGGCATACCCCCATTCGTATCTTAGAAAGGCATAATCATCGATGTGATTCGTAATAAGATGGCCTCCATATTGCGGTGTAATCGTCTGACCCGTCAGCTGGGTGGATATGGCGCCAGCTTTCAATGTACCGACAATCGCCATAACCGCGCTGAACAGCATCTGAGGCTTCATGGAGGGAATCGTGATATAGTAAACCTCCTGCAGACTGCTCTTGATTCCATCAATTCTGCCCGCTTCGTACAGCTCGGTATTGACCGTTTGTAAGCCGCCAAGCATGGCCAAGAAGCCTACCCCCATACTGGTCCATAAAGAAACGATGATCATGACCCACATTAAATACTTAGGATCCTGCAGCCATAGTTGGGGTGTATCAATAAATCCAATTCTCATCAGAACATTGTTCAGATACCCGACTTGATCACCGCTGAAGGTTGCAATCCATATGACCGATAGAGCGACCCCGCCAACCATAGAGGGAGCGTACAGCGCTAAAGTAAACACATCACGTATACGGCTCGGCAGCTGATGGATCAACCATGCAAATACAAAAGAGAGAATGTATCCTCCAGGTCCCACGATAACCGCAAACTTCAACGTATTCGGAAGAGTGTATTTCATAAATGTTATATCCTGTGTCAGCAGGTTTAGGAAATTGCTGAAGCCGATAAATCGCGGGAATTCAATGCCGTTAAAGCTCGTAAAGCTGAGAAATGCCGCGATAAATACCGGAATTAGGATGAAGCATAGGAAACAAAGCATGAAGGGCGCCAGAAACAAATATGACATGCGGCTCTTCCAGCATTCATTCGCAAACTGTTTGATGCGTTGAACAGCTCGCGGTGACGTTGGCTTCGCTTTCACGATTTCAGCTGTGCCATCTTGAGGCAATGGGGCTGTATTCATGGCCTACTCCCTTCTATACGGCTTATCGTATGGGGTAATGGACAAATCATCTTTAGATGTAATGCCGAATTCAAGCTGCTTGCGAGTCATCTCTCGTGTTAAGGATTGATACGCCTTCTCTAAAGCTTCTTTAGGAGGCTTGCCGTTCAACACAACATCGTTCCAGGCAAAGTCCATTTCACGCGGGAATAAATAATATCCCGGCACGAACGGCATGTTCTTAGCCCATACCAGCTGCTCATTCAACACTGACAGATCCTCTTCCGGCCAAGGAACCGATTGCAAAGCGGTTAAATTAGCTGTATGCCATCGATATTCGATTCCCGCGAACGATTCGATGTCATTCGCATATCGGCTTTGCGTTTCATCGGATGTCCACCACTCCAGGAACTTCCACGCTTCGTCCTTTTTATCGCTTTGCTTCAACATGAAGGCCGAGGTGGTTCCGAGCGAGGTCCAGCGCGAGACCGTGCCGTCCTGCTGCTTGACTCCTGGCATCGGCAGCATCTTCCAGTGTCCTGCGAGCTCTGGAGCCGCCACCGTCAGCTGAATATAGGTACTGATATCGTCGATTCCGATCGGTATATCTCCTGACCGAAAATGATTGAGGAACACCGGAATATCTTTGGGCAGGTCGTACTTCGTGTACCAATCCGTCCATTGCTTGAAGGCGTCTAAGCTAGCAGCAGATGCAAGATCGGGCTTCAAGCCGTCTGGAGTGTACAGTTCCGCTCCTTGCTGGCTGAATGCGGTGATGAAATCATGCTTTTGCGGCATAAAAGGCCTATTGGTAAGCGGCAGCCTCGGATACATAAACGTCATACCATGCTCCTGCAGAGTTGGCAAAAGGGTCAGTACATCTTCCCAAGTATCCGGTGGTTGAAGTCCAAGCTCCGCGAGTATATCCGTCCGAACAAACATCATGTTCATATTTTGCGTTTCAGGCAAGCCGTAGGTTTCACCTTCGAATGTATAAGATCTCATAACGCCAGGATTAAACCTGCTGTTTACTTCTTTAAAGTCGGGAAATACGGACAGATCCTGTGCAGCCCCGCGCATAGCAAAATCAATCGGCGTCTCCATCCCTACTCCCAGCGCAATATCAGGTTGAGATCCTGCAGCGCTGCTCATCAGCAGTACCTTCTGGTCGGGCATTAGGTTAACGTTTACTTTTATTCCTGTCTGGGGTGTAAAGTCCTGTTCGATCATGAACTGTAGCAAATCGTAGTAGTCGCGTCCGCGCTGTACCCATATCGTCAGTGCGTCGTCATCTTGAGGTTCGTTGGAGTCGTAGCGTTGTACAAAGGTGCGGAAGAAGTTAGAAACCGAATAAGCTGTTTTATCCCATGCATTCGGCGATGGTAATTCTGGTTTCGTCTCAGGAGTACGAATGACGAGATAATCCAATTGTATCTTCTGTCTCTCGATCGGTTTGATCCAAGTATTAATGCTCGATCTCATATCTTCAAATGCGGTTATATTATTCGGAATGTTATTCACATCATCAATCAAAGTTTCAAGCTTGTTCATAGAAGAACTTAGCGCTGTTGTTGAATCGGTCTCAGCCTGATTCAAGAAATTCAAATAATCGCGAACGGTCCGCATGTCGGTGAGCAGAGACTGCAGTTTGGACTCCAGGTCCGGGTCATAACGACTCATCTCCCAGACACGGCTGGAATCCATGTTCTGCGCTGAGCCGAAGCCGTAATTGCCTGACACCGTGCGTATATCCCATTCTATCTTTGTCATTCTTTCATTCAACGCATTTAAGGCCAGAATGGCAGGACTAACGAGTGAGGTATCGACAGTCATGCTAAGACGATGTGTACCTTCCGTCAAATAATATTGATAGGCATTCCCCTCTGCGTCTGACAATGGTTTGATATTCAACTCAGAATTCGGCTCAAACCGATAATGCAGCATCTCCTGAAACGGAACTTTGCCATCTATTTTGATCGTTCGATAGACACTGGAATGCCCATTGTAGCCTTGAAAATATTTCGTATCGATTGCATACCGACCGGCTTGCGGAACCGTTATCTCCCACTCTAGTGTTTCGCCCGCGTCCTTCCATGAATCCCCGCCGATCGCGTTATAGACGATATGTCCCTTCGGGTCAGGTTGCACAAACGGTTCCGACACACTTAGTGTTCGAATGCTGGCCGATGATTTCTGCTCTACTTGCTCTGCCTCTATTAGTTGAAACCAATCTTCCATCTTGCCGCTCATCTCATTCTGTGCAGCATACTCGCTATAAGTCGGAACACGTTCTGGCGCTGACAATGTAAGTGAATATAGAGACATAGGTTCTTTAACGCCAATCATACGGATCGTGTGATTCCCCTTCTTAAGTGCCCAGCGCAGAGGCTCCGCGGATACCGAATGATCTGAGGCTCGAGTCGGACTCCAAGCCAATACCTCCGCTTGAATTGGACGGATTTCATTGCCGATTGCATTGCGTTCGTATGGATACTGACTGTCATGCCACTTGCGATCCAGCTTGATTCGTTCCGCCTCGACGAATGGATACTCTCCATCGATCTGAATCCCACGGATGATTGGCGAGTAGCTGCTCTTTATCGGCATGTAATCGATAGTCAGATCATACAAGCCATCTTCGGGTGCATGAAAATTCCATTCCAGCCAACCCTTTTGATCGTTCCAATCTACAACAGTCGCATCTTTATCCGAATCATGGCGAACTACAATATTGGATTGATCTGCTGAAGCAGAATAATCCTTGGCTAGAAGGACGATGTCAGCTTGGCGTTCAGGTATAGGCATGAACTTGCTGTAGTCATCGCTCATTTGCCATTGAATATAGGACATCTGCTTATTCTCTGAACTGCTAAATATGTTATAAAGCGCTTCCTTATTGACTTCCGGGAATACTTCTGCTTTATCGGACAGTGAGCGCCATATCCAAAACAGGACGATACAGAATAGCAGCAGACCTATTGCGGCAAGCCACCTATTTCTTACTCTCGTCATCACCGATCCCCCCGAGCTGCCAAGGATACACCGCTTTCACGATCAAACAAATGAGCTTTATCCATCCGGATCACAAGCTTTACCGTTTCGCCAGATTGGATCGGCGTATAAGGCTCCGCTCGAGATATTATAGTTTCTTCACCAATAGTTGCATATAAGAACGTATTGGAGCCCATCGGCTCGATCATGTCGATGTTTGCAGACGTTTGCCATTCCGGGTATGCATCAAGTGCCCAGCCTTCGCAAGCGACGTATTCTGGACGAATCCCCAGGATCACCTCTCTCCGATTGCTTTTGGCAGACTGGATATGTTGTATGTAGGAATCGTGGAGCTGCAGCTTCAATCGCTTATTCTCGAAGAAATAGTCACCGTCGTGAGTTTCTATCGTTCCTTGAAGAAAGTTCATCTGAGGAGTGCCGATAAATCCAGCTACAAATAGGTTGTCTGGGGAGTCATATAATCGCTGTGGAGCATCTACCTGTTGAATGTTTCCGTCTTTCATGACGACAATTCTCGTTCCCATGGTCATCGCTTCTGTCTGATCATGCGTTACATATACCATCGTGGTGTTCAACTGCTTGTGCAGCTTGCTAATTTCCATTCGAGTCTGTGTTCTTAGCTTGGCATCCAGGTTCGAGAGCGGCTCATCCATCAAAAATACTTTCGGTTCACGCACAAGCGCGCGTCCTAGTGCTACCCTCTGTTTCTGGCCGCCGGACAATTGGTTCGGCTTCTTGGTCAGATACGGTGTGATTTCGAGCATTCTGGCCGCGCGATTTACCCGCAATTCAATGTCATGCTTCGCAACCTTGTGCAATTGCAAACCCAAAGCCATATTTTCGTATACAGTCAGGTTCGGGTATAAGGCATAATTCTGAAACACCATCGCAATATCGCGATCTTTTGGAGATACATAGTTAATGAATTTTCCATCAATATAAATATCCCCTCTAGTTACTTCCTCCAAGCCCGCTAACATACGCAGCGTAGTTGACTTACCGCATCCGGAAGGTCCGACCATGACGAGAAATTCACCATCATCAATGGATAAATGAAAATCATGAACTGAAGGATTATTTTCTCCTTTGTAGTATTTGTACACGTGGTTGAACTCTACGTTTGCCATAGATCGATACCCCCATGAACCGAGAAATTTTCCGCATTCCCATATTTAGGATAATCATAGCAAATAAAATAATCATCGTAAATATAAAATCATTTCATGTACGTGAATATAATTAAAATATTTTTAGTATATGTGAATAAAGTTTGTTGACATGAAAATCAAACGTGTTAAAATCGTCTCAAGAACTACAACCACTTTATCCCACCTAATACATTTTATAGTCATGACATTCAGGGTGCCAACTATTCCATAAGGAGGATGATGACAGGACTCACAGAAGTCCTATATGCTCAGACGTCCCAGAAGGAAACAGAATCCCATGCTTTGCATGTACTTGAATCTATTTTATTTCTTAGGGGGAATTCGAATGAAATCACGCAAGTTCAAGCTGCGGAGTTCATTGCTCGTCGTACTCACCTTCTTACTCGTCTTAACGGCCTGTTCCGGAGGCGGTGGCAATACCGCAACGAACAACACTGATAATCCGCCTGCCAAAACCGAAGAGAAGAAAACAGATCCTGCACCTACTCCAACTCCTACTCCTGAGCCCGAGAAGAAAGATCCGGTAACTTTGAAGCTGCACACTTGGTTTGTCGGACCTAACCAAGCCTTGTTCGATAAGTTCCATGAGATGTATCCATGGATCACCATTGAGCCTGTTACGAAGATTAATGGCGGAATCATTAAAAATATAGTCGCTGGTGAAGAATCAGACCTCTTATTCCTGGACAACGGCTTAGTCGAATGGATGAGCGGCGACCTATTGGAAGAACTAACTCCTTATGTTCAGAAGGACGAGAGAATTAAAAATGCAAAAACAGTTCCAGGATTCTTGGAAGCGTTTCAAGTTGGAGGTAAGCAATATACAATCCCATACTCCGATATTCCGATGTGGGTAGTTGTCAACAAAGACTTGCTGAAGAAATCCGGTCAAGAGATGCCATCAAACGATTGGACTTATGATCAATTTCTCGAAATGGCTAAAAAAGCGACAAACCCTAGCGCAAACGAATGGGGCGGAATCGGCGTGGCTGGCGATATAGCGATGATCATGCCTATCGCGAACGGCAATGCTGCAAACTATCGTTTGATGAGTGAAGATATGACTACAAATTTAGTGAACACACCTGGTGTAATTGCAGATTTGAAGTGGGCACAAGAGTTAATAACCAAATGGCACATCCAGCCAACTCCAGAAGAAGCTAAATCGTTGGGCTTTGATCAGGATGGCGCATTCTATAAAGGCAATTTCTTATTCATGATCGGAGCAGACTGGTACTTGCCAGGCCTGAAAGAGAACGCGAAGTTCGAGTGGGATGTCCTCCCAATGCCGAAAGGAAAGGTTACTCAAGCTACTGTTCATCAAGCTGGGGCAATCGCAATTCCGAAAGCATCCAAGCATAAAGAAGAAGCCTTTATGTATATTAGCTTCTTGTTCAGTGATGAAGCACAGAAGGTCATGATTGAAAATGGATCCGGCGCATTCGTGAGAACTCCGGAATTAGACAGCTATTATGATCAAGTTGAGGTATGGAAAGGTAAAAATGTGGAAGCCATCAAGATGAACGCCAATATGCCTGTCTTCTCAAGAGACTCTGCAATTACGGAGTTTCAGTATTTAATGGATGGTGTTATTGGTAGAGTTAATACCGCGCTTGTTAAAGGAGGAGACTTTAACGAGATTGCTCCGTTCGTTGAAAAATATAATAAAAATGCGGCTGCGGCCCGCGCGCAACTAGGGTGGTAAGTTTCAGTTTCGACAACAATTAGGACCACGGAGAGAGAATGAGGCTGTTGTGCTTATCTCAGGCAGCCTCTCCTTCTCTTTTACTGCTCGTTCATTATTGAATCAGGATTGGAGAGGAACATACGTGTTGAGCGATAATATACCGAAGTATGGAACAGATGCCCCCCCTTTCTCTAACACTTCACAATCGGAAACGCTGCTGTTTGTATCAGGTCAAGCCGGCCTGGATCCAGTAACGGGAGAGATTGTGTCGGGTGACCTTGAGGAGCAGACCGTTGCGACTGTTCGCAATATTGAACGTATTCTGTCTCAATCCGGCTTGGGCCTGCAGGATATCGTTAAAGTCAATGTCTTCTTAACAGACCGAAACCATTATGAGCCATTTAATCAAATCTACTCCAAACTTCTCCCCCAGCCATTTCCTGCTCGTACTCTCATTTATTGCGAATTGAATTTTGACCTGCTCGTTGAGATTGATGTGATTGCCACGCTGAGAAAGGAACGATAACCGCGACGAACGATTAGGTTTTTGGGAGGTTAAATGATGCGAAAGCGCCTATTATTGGCTGCTATCACGATCTGCACGATGCTGATGATGCTAACTTCGATCGGATTGCCTGCGGCGGTTCATGCCGCAGGTGAAACCTGGTCGGAAAGCGAACTATCCGCTCAAGTAAATATACTCAACTCCTCTATCGCAGCGATAAACCGTCCGCTATTGAAACAGTTTCTAGAAAGTGTACGCGATCAAGCCAATTCCGTGTTGAGTGCTGCGGAGATTTCCAATGTGCAAGGTCAGGCAACCGACAAGGCATTAAAGTACGCTCTGAAGCTGGTGAATGATACGAATGACAGCGGCTCCGCTCAGCTCTGGGCCAACACACCTTTCATTGTATATTCAGCAGCAGCGCTTAGTCCAGAAATGCGACTGCCAGATACCCTACCTGAGGATGGTAAAGTAAGCGACCAGCTGAAGATTATATCCGCACAGGGTGAATTCGAGGCTGCTTCGTTCGTACTCGCTCCGCTAAGCGATGTTAACTCCGTCACTTTTACGATCCACGATCTTCAAGGAAGCGGCGGCACGATCCCAGCAAGTTCTGTAGACATGCACGTGGTGAAGACCTGGTACCAAGGTGGAACGGCTTGGCAAAGTTATTTCTTTGACGACACTAAGGATGTACTTACACCCGAACTCCTTCTGCATGATGAGAATCTGGTCTTGGCGGACGATGTTCAGCATAAAAATTTTCTGAGAGTCGATTATCCAACAGGATCACAATATGTAGACATGTCGGGAAGTCCCCCTAAGCCTTTCAATCGTTGGACTCAACCGGTTGAAGACAGCCCGGTATTGCTGCCGATCGCGCTGAAGCAAGGACAATCGAAACAGATGTGGATCACAACGAAAGTGCCAAGCGGTACTCCCCAAGGAGTTTACTCAGGAACGATTGATGTAACAGCTAACGGAGCTCCTGCCGGACAGTTGACACTCAGCATTCATGTCCTGCCGTTCGAGCTGCCTGATCCGAAGACCAATTATGATCTCAATAAAGACTTCTACGTCATGATGATGCATGGCTCCACACTTAAGAACGCATTGAACGCGAACGGTGGAAATACAGCACTTGCGGAACAGACACTGATGAACCACTATCGCAATCTAGCGGAGCATAACGTATTGAACCTGCCGCCCAACATGCCATTTGAAGTCAACCGCCCTCAGATCTTTCTCCGCCAGCTTGAACTGATGGAGCAAGCAGGTTTGGATTTGAACCCGCTCTTTGGCGTAGGGCCAGCGTTTACTTCGAATGAATACTATAGCATATGGAGCAGTTATTTAATTGCGAAGCGAGCCTATGAAGCGAATCCGACGGATGCGAATCGAGCTGCGATGGAGAGCAAGTACAACGCATATTTGGCAACGCTGGAGCCTGCGAAGGACTACATTCGACAGACGTTCAATGCCGTCTCGGCAGCAGTCGGCCATACCAACATATACTTCGACGGCTGGGATGAAGCAGAATGGAATCGATTGCTATGGCAGCAGCCTCTTTGGAAGTATATTAAGGAAGACATAGGCGCGAAAGTGTTCGCGACGGGCAATGCGTCACACTTAGAGCTTCCGATCACGGAGGAATATATTGACTGGGCCGGAGAACCGACTCGTGAGAAAGCGGACTCCTGGCATGCGCTGGGCAGCGATAAGTTAATCACGAACTACGCTTACCCGCACTCAGGACCGGAGAACCCGGATCTCATGCGCCAGCGTCACGGCATGTGGCTGTATAAAGCGAATTACGATGCGACCTTCAACTACATCTGGTTCTTCGAGAGCCAAGACGTCAACGTATGGGGCGAGTACATAGATGCTACGTTCCGCGCCTTCAACTTCGTTTATCCGACGCGTACGGATATAATCGACACGATTGCTTGGGAAGGATTCCGCGAAGGCATCGACGATATCCGTTATGCGACTAAGCTCAAGCAGGTCGCGCAAGACGCGCTCGCTTCCGGTGATGCGGCTCGCATCGCTGCTGCAACCAAAGCTTTGACATGGCTGGATGAAACGGATGAGCGCTCGACCAATTCGGATCTGATCCGATATGAAATGATCCAGCATATTATGAAGATGCTCAACCTAGCCCAAGCGGAATAAGGAGGAGATATTCTTGGTGAAAAAGACATTGCGATGCCTGCTGATGCTAACGTTCCCGCTCATCTTTTCAGGTATGCCGAGCGCTTCTGCGGCGCAGAACGTGAATAAGCTGGTTTACCAAGTGAAATATACGACCGAGCATTTGGCAACACCATCGGACTGGTATAACAGCAGTTATTTCAATAATCCGAACTATAAGGAAAACCGGTTCGTCCAATATTGGGTAGAAACCCCGATCGCGCCTGGCGGTAATCGCGATACCGGATTCTATATCGTTTACAACGATGATGGGATCAACATTTTCTTCCAGTCCAACGAGCCGGAAAGAGAAAGTAACGGCATATTGAAGAACAGTTCAATAGAGTTCTTCTTGCAAACTGGGCTTGAGGATCTTCCCTACCACCAGATGATTGTGCCTACCAATGACAGCCCGATCGAATATTACGAATGGCAAACGGAGTATCGCAACAACCGCCCTCTCAAAGGCAATGTGACCGTAGTTAATGAAGAGCTCCCTACGGGATGGGGCACTGTCATCACGATTCCTTGGGAGACTTACTATGACTATGTACCGCTTAATGGCGAGGACTGGATGTTCAGTATGATCCGTTGGGGCCCTTCTGGCTTCTCTCCTACTTGGGGAGGACGTGTGCATCAAGTAGGAAGATTCAACACCCTTGATTTTCAGGCGCCGACCACAGATCAGCGTATGGCTATTCAGAAAAATATCATTCGCAAAGCCTGGAATAAATTTAACGCGACAGCCGCTCAATTAAGCACAACCTGGCATAATGGCAATGTGGATGATGAGAATTTCTATACTCGTTATCTACAACCATTAATAGCCGAAGGTCAAGCAAAAGGAAGCCATATTTCGAATCTAGATCATATGAATGCAGCGGAGATTGACGCGTTGTACCAGCATGTCAACAGTTGGTTTGAACTGCGTTATGACGCGGAAGATCTTCGCATAGCGTACATTAAAGGCTCACTGTTACAAGAAAATGAACCGCCTACCGTAACCGATGCGACCTACACCACTTTGATGAATACACCAGCCAGCGGTATCGTTCTGGGTACAGATGCGGATGGAGATCCGCTAACCTATTCCTTGGGAGCCGCTCCTTCTCACGGTTCGGTTCATGTGACTAGTGACGGCAAATGGACTTATACGCCGAATCAAGATTATGTCGGTAAAGATCAATTCCAAGTGATCGTCTCCGATCCATCCGGCGGTACCGCGACTTCAACGATTGATCTGGTGATCACGGCAGGCCCTAAGACGAACGTTATACTGAATCCGACATCACCTAATGGCAATAACGGGTGGTATACATCTGACGTCACCGTAACCATGGCCACCTACGGTGATATGTTAAGTGTGAACAAGACAGAATACCGTATCAATGACGGAGATTGGATGGTGTACAATTCTCCGTTTACCGTAGCTGAGGAAGGTGTTCATACTGTAGAGTATCGCGGCATTGATAGCGCAGGTTATGTAGAGGCTTCCCAATTCATTCAGCTTAAGATCGATAAAACCGCTCCAACGATCGGATTAAGCCTGGACAAAACCGTATTGTCGCAGCCGAATCATAAGATGGTGCCTATTAAAGCTACAATAACGCACAGTGACCTTATATCAGGCATCTCCTCATTCGAGTTAACCTCGATCACCAGCAATGAAGACGATAATGGCGTTAATGATGGAAATACGAATGACGATATTCAAGACGCTGAGTATGGAACGCCTGATACTTCGTTTATGCTGCGGGCAGAGCGATCAGGAAGCGGAAATGGCCGTATATATTTGATAACGTATACGGTAACTGATAATGCGGGACTGACCTCAACGGCTACTGCGACAGTAACGGTTCCAAAAGGAAACTAATTACTTTTGTAGTTTAGCGGCAAATAACGCCGGGAACGGCTATGATGATGTACCTAGGAATGTCGCAGAGTTGGCTGATTACTAGTCAATTGTGCGACATTCTGCTATTTTCAATAACATATCAGATTAATTAACCTTTAAAAATAGCTTAATGGTTCAACTTCCATATGTTATAGTATTGTCTATAAACTGGAATTTGATGTGGAGGTGCACGATTGTCGAACGAACAACAAGTCCGTATCGAAATACTTGAGTTAAAGGTACGAAAGTTGGAGCTGGAACTAGCACTGATGCAGGATCAATTACAGTCACTTACGGCTTCATCAACCGTTGTACCGATGGAAGACCTTGCAACAAAACGTGAACCAATAGCAAGCACGCAGCCGTCTAAATCGCACCAGCAAGCTCAACCTGAACATCCACCTGCCTTCTTTCCACAGATGGAACAGAAATCGATTGACTGGGAAGTGCTGCTCACTCGAGTATGGCTTCCAAGAATCTTTATGTTCGTTCTGCTGATTGGTGTTCTGTGGGGCTTTACGGCAGCCGTCAGTGCCGGCATCATTACAGAATCAACTCGCTGCCTCTTGGGAGTTGCTGCTGCTGCGATCATGTACTGGTTCGGCTGGCGCCAGATGCAAGCAAATAGGCTGGCATTAGGACAAGTATTGCTTGGCGGATCCATAAGTGTATTCATCTTGTCCGTATCAGCAGCTCATATGCTTTATGGGCTTATCCCGTATTGGTTCGCCTTTCTCGCATATGGATGCTCTATCGCGTTAGGTGTATACACCTCCATACGCTATCATTCTGAATCCTTGATGTTTATTAGCATGGCTGCAGGATACTTAATCCCATTTATTATCGATTCGTCCGATATCAATATATGGGTACCTGTTATGTTTGAAGTCATATTCTCCATCACCATGATCATACTCTCCCACTATTACTCATTCAGTGGATCCTATTACACTGCTTTCTTTTTACTTCACTTCCCGTTATTCCTTATGATGGTGTCTTATTCTGGTCAGGATGCACGCATCGCCATTACATCAGCTGTTATCTTACAGCATCTCATTATCTATCTGATCTCGCTGAAGTCATCATTGAACAGCGCGATCGTTAAACACCCTGGTACTCTATTGACTAGCTTCTTCATCACGATGGGCTGGATCTACGTGTTGAATGTTGGCTTTATATCGGGTGTGTATACGATTGTTATTAGTTGTGCTGCGATCCTATACACTGTTACGTCCATTTGGCGCTTCACCCAGAAGAAGCAGATAGACATCTATATGAGCTTGGCTGCATTCGGCTGGTTTCTCTGGCTGCTTGATATCGTCCATTTCGATTACCGAGCATCTTCCTACCTGTTACTCGGTGCACTTGTTCTATATATAAGCAATAAATATGAAGGAACAAATCAGAAAGTCAGTGGAACGATCATCTACGTTATTGGCGCATTCATCGTTATTAGCACGCCTATAGAGAAAGTGTTGTCTGTAGAATCTCTTAGCTGGATCGTGTTGATGTCAACTTTAACATGGATCTATACGATAGCTAAGCATTCTCTTGCTCGAATAATTGCATGGGGGAACGCGTTTCTGCTCTTGCTCTTCCTTACACAGATTACGAATGTGTTGACTGAATCGCTGTCCTATGATCTTCAACACCTGCTCTTGTCCACTGTTTGGGTTGCCTTTGCGATATCAGTCACGGTATATGGTGTAGCAGCAGACCGAAAGAAAGTACGGATGGCAGGCTTGTTATTCTTATTCCTAACATTGGCGAAAGTCATACTGATTGATCTTCCCGATGTCTCAACGGCCATACGCGCTGTTCTGTTCATCGGTCTTGGGACGATAGGCATAACTGTATCACGTTTTCTGTATAAGCCGAACACCAAAGATTAGCTGTAGTTAGTTAATACCCCTATATAAACTCCTCTACTATGCATGATTTCATATGTGTACGAGAGGAGTTTTTTATTTGAGTCTATTGTAAAATGTCACCTTGGTTGCTGCATGGTAGTTTACATAATGCAAATTCCGTATACATAATTATGAATCTTCTATATGCTCACGATCCTACATTAAGAATTTTTTATCTTTAAATTGAATGGATTCCTTCTCCATTCGCTTCTCGACAGTGTTCGACATGTGGTAAGATACAACTCATGGAACTCTAGAATTACACTTTGGGAGGAACACCACATGAAACATCGCAAGAGTACTCTTTCCATACTTGTTGTCGTACTAACATTAATGTTGGTGGTAACTGGTTGTGGAGATAAGAACAAAGAAAGCAATGGAACTGCTTCTGATTCCACGAATGGCAGCGCAAGCAATCAGAATACAACCGACACTGATTCTAAATTGAATGTACCTGATCCGAATGCAAGTCATCCAATTGTTACGATTGAGATGGACAACGGCAAGCAGATCAAGGCCGAGCTGTACCCAGAAGTCGCACCTAACACCGTCAATAACTTTATTTCGCTCGCAAATAAAGGCTTCTACGACGGAACTATATTCCACCGTGTAATCCCTGGCTTTATGATTCAGGGCGGAGACCCTGAAGGCACTGGCGCTGGCGGCCCGGATTATTCTATCGCAGGTGAATTCACCAGTAACGGATTTCAGAACGATCTGAAGCATACACGCGGTGTATTATCTATGGCTAGAACTCAATTCCCGGACACAGCCGGTTCTCAATTCTTTATCATGACGGAAGACTCTCCACATTTGGACGGCCAGTATGCTTCCTTCGGCAAGGTAACGGAAGGCATGGAAGTCGTTGATGAGATCGTAGCGTTGGATCGAGACAGTAGTGATCGCCCTACTACACCTCCAGTGATGAAAAAAGTTACTGTTGATACCCTTGGCAAAGAATACCCGGAACCAACAACTCAAAAATAGCTTCATATTTCTATACAGTAGTAAACCGTTATCTGAACGGCAGATGAGGAATTCAACTTCCTCGGTCTGCCGTTTTGTTACTTCTTGGAGCTGTCAAGAGTCGACGTGACCCCAGCACCAAAACGAGGTATGATGATGTCACAGGATGATGATATTTTCATGCAAGGAGGCACCTAAGATTGAAGAATTTGCTGATTACTGGCTATCGCGCGCATGAGCTCGGCATATATGGCAGCAAACATAAAGGAATTGAATATATCAAGAAGGCCATTACTGCAAGGTTGATCCCGCTTCTGGATGAAGGTTTGGAATGGATTATTACCCCTGGCCAATACGGTGTTGATCTCTGGGCATGTGAGGCAGCAATCTCACTGAAGGCTCAGTATCCGCAGTTGAGGTGCTCTATCCTATCCGCCTTCCGCAATCCTGAGGAGCAATGGAATGAAGATAAGAAAGCGTATTTTCAGCAGATTGTAGGCAGCTTAGATTACTATGCAGCAGTCAGCAATCAACCCTATCAAGGCAAATGGCAGTTTATCGCTCGCGACGAGCTGTTATTTCGTAAAACGGATGGTATCCTGCTTGTCTATGATGAAGATGCTGGGGAAGCGAGTCCTAAGTATGTGAAGGAACACGCGCTTAAGAAGCATGAGGAAGAAGGATATGCCTACTATTGTATCGGAGCAGATGAGATCCAAGCAGCATCGATCGAAGAAGACTGGATGCAGTATGATGACGCCAAGAATGAGGATTGGAGCACCCAGTAATTATCATTTGACCAAGAGTACTCCAACACCTCACGACTATCGCATGGAACTATTAATTTTGAGATGAGCGAAATCAATACTTGCTTATCGCAAACTTGTTCAATTTGGTCTCTGTAGCAAGGATGGCATTAGCGATACAAGTCTCTCGACTTACCTGTCCCCTTCTGAAATAAAGACAGCGCAGAAAGGTCTTGCTGTTCACTCGGGCAATCACCTGAGCGCGGTTATTTGTCTGGGAATCGTATCGCGCTAAGCAACTGATCCAGTCCGCAATCTCCTGCTGAGGAAGCGAGCCTGTGATCATCATCGTATCAACGATGGTAGCGATCCGCTCATCTTCCTCATCGTTAAATATATGTATTCCGTTATGCAGCATCCCCTTGATCGCGGCAAGAACCTCACGCTGCATCTCTGCATCGCTCTCTGAGCACTGAACCAGCTCATTCAATACATCCGCTCCGTGGGCTGCACTATGAGCCCAGCCTCCTTCGGGCAAATAACCGCGAAGATCCTTCTCCTCTTTATAATAGCGGAGTATTGAATCCTTCACATGCTGGAAATCAGCGAAGTCCAGAAACGGCTTTAACCTGTGACGCCGCACAATCAAAGCTATTGGCAGGATTGAGAACGTCCTAGTAAATACAGTCTGGTCTCCCTCGCTTCCAATATGATATAACAAATGCTGTCCATCGGTTAGAACAGTAAGAAGGCTTCGCAGCTCCGCTTCAGTAAACATATCCTTCTCATGAATCCATTCATAGAATGTCGGATAGATAAGATCATCCCGCAATTCCGGTTGAGGATCGCCGATATATTGCAGCATCAGAGTTAAGAAATCCTGAACATGCTCACCCTCGCGAAGGGTGTAATGCTCCTTCTGTATTCTTTGTAGGTCCTGTATACATTTCGTCCTTGTATCGATCATTTGTCAATCCCCTTTACATCGTCGTTAATCTAGCTCTTTGCGGCAAAACATTATCCTTGAACGATTGTTTACATAATGCATTATATGTTACCTTAAGAATGCAGGTTTTCTTATCCTATCAGAAGATTCTTCACTTCCCCTATCTATTTGTTGCTAGAGTCTCAAAGGTTGTTCACATCGTAATAAATTAACTGCATTAACAACATTCTTCCTCATTTCAATATGTTCGACAAAGGTTTTCAAATATCGCGATGATCCTTTCAAAACAAGTTAATTACTTCTGATTTCTAGGCTCTAATACATATTTTACATTTAGGGAAAAACCGATAACAAAAAATTGTTGTTGACATATTATAATTTGCGGGTGTAGTATTTCCCTGTAAAACATATGACCTCGTTAGGTGAGGCTCCTATACAAACATAGGCCACTGCCCGGAAATATCGAAAGATGCCAATGGGTAGAACAGGAATTGCCGGATTAAGGCTCTTCTTAAGGTGGCTAAGAGCAAATCGCTCTTTACGTTGTATAGTGCTAAAGCTCGACTAGGGGGAAACGGCATATAAGTGTTTTTTTGTGCGCGCTTATGTATGATCCCTCTAGGTGAACCTGGGGGGATTTTCATTTTGAAAGGGGTGATTTTTCACATGGACAGTAGTACGAGTAGGCAGAGAAATGAATATGAACACCATTGTCCTGTGAAGAGCAGGAACTCGTTTTTCTCGATCACCCATTTGTGTCATTATTTCAAATTTGTCCATTTCTGCCCAAAGGACAGGTTTATTTAAGTACGCAGATTTCTGGTTGATTGATTCATAACGGGTTCCGAAGCCAACGGCTCTCCTTCGAGGAGAGCTTTTTTTGTTTATATAAACGAAGGTGGAGGAATGAAATATGAAAACTAACAAACCATTCGAACAAACCAATCCAGAAATAACAAATCGTTTAATCGATGCCTCTTTTTGTATGGCAGATGATCTGCTGACAGAGTTATCAACGTCTCAGTCCGGCTTGAAAGATGCTGATGTGAAAGAAAAACTAAATCGTTTCGGGAAGAATCAAATTGCCCATGAAAAACCACCTGCTTGGTACCTGCAGCTGCTGTTATGCTTCAAGAACCCCTTTATCCTTATTCTCTTGGCGCTGGATGTTTTCTCGATTCTTACAGACGATACAAAAGGTATAATCGTAATCAGCGCAATGGTTGTAATCAGTGTATTGATTACATTTACCCAAGAGTTCCGTTCTATACGTACAGTCGAAAAGCTAAAAGCTATGGTAAGAACAACAGCAACGGTGACTCGGAATGGAAACAAACAGGAAATGGATATGGAACTGCTTGTACCTGGCGATATTGTCCATTTGTCCGCAGGAGATCTGGTACCGGCTGATGTCAGACTGCTAACCTCCAAGGATCTCTTCGTTGGCGAGTCAGCCCTTACTGGAGAAGCGCTTCCTGTTGAAAAGCAAGATACCCATTCAGCAGGCAAACACAATATGCCAAAACGACCTCGGCAAGCCAACGCGCTAGAGCTCGAAAACATGTGCTATATGGGTACGAATATCATAAGCGGCACAGCTACTGCAGTCGTGGTATCAACAGGGGCTTCAACTTATTTTGGGTCGATAGCAAAAACATTGACGGGCAAACGCCCTCTGACTAGTTTTGATAAAGGCGTAAACAGTGTTACTTTTGTCCTCATTCGATTTATGCTCATCATGGTACCGATTATTTTCTTCATCAATGGGTTCACCAAAGGTGATTGGTGGGACGCCCTACTATTTGGATTATCGATCGCAGTCGGTCTGACACCTGAGATGCTCCCTGTTATTGTAACGACCAACCTGGCAAAAGGCGCTTCCGTGATGGCACGCAAAAAAGTAGTTGTCAAAAGGCTCAACGCAATCCAAAACTTCGGAGCAATGAATATCCTTTGTACGGATAAAACCGGAACACTTACCCAAGACAAAATTGTTCTCGAAAAATATATGGATATTCACGGTGATGAAGATGTTAAGGTTCTCGAATACGCTTATTTAAACAGTTATCATCAGACAGGACTTAAAAATTTATTAGACGTTGCCGTATTGGAGCGTGTTGAGCTGACTGATGTCCTTGGAGCAGAGAAAAATTATGTGAAAGTGGATGAAATCCCTTTTGACTTTAACCGCCGTCGGATGTCTGTCGTACTTGAGAAGAGCGGCAATGGCCATATCCTAATTTGTAAAGGTGCGATAGAGGAAATCATCAGTGTTTGCTCTCATGTGGTGGATCAGGGTGAAATCCTTGAGCTAACGCCTCAGATTACACAAAAAGCTATTCAATTGGTGCATGAGTTGAATAACGATGGGCTTCGCGTCATTGCTGTTGCCGTCAAAACCATCTCTTCCAAACAAGGGTCTTATAGTAAACAAGATGAGTTGAACCTTACCCTTGTTGGATATGTTGGATTCATTGATCCGCCAAAAGAAACAGCCAAAATGGCCATTCAGGCTCTGAAGCAAAATGGCGTTGAAATTAAAGTATTAACCGGCGATAATGCCGCGGTAACGCGCAAAGTATGCAAAGATGTTGGCCTGCAGGTGAACCAAATTGTGTTAGGCAACGATATCGAACGTTTAAATGATGAGCAGCTTGCTAATTTAGCCGAAAAAACAACGGTTTTTGCCAAATTAAATCCTTTGCAGAAGTCTAGAATCGTTAAAGCGCTGCAATCCAAAGGTCATACAGTCGGTTTTATGGGCGATGGTATAAATGATGCTGCTTCACTGCGTGATGCCGATGTGGGTATTTCGGTGGACACAGCTGTCGATATCGCCAAGGAGTCTGCAGACATCATTTTGTTAGAGAAAAGCCTAATGGTCCTGGAATCTGGAGTCATCGAGGGACGATTGACGTTTGGCAATATCATTAAGTATATCAAAATGACGGCCAGCTCCAATTTCGGGAACGTATTTAGCGTAATGGGTTCCAGTGTATTCCTCCCTTTTCTGCCGATGATGCCTATTCATTTGCTCATTCAGAACTTGTTTTATGACATCTCGCAGCTATCGATTCCATGGGATCGCATGGATAAGGAATTTCTAAGTAAACCCAGAAAATGGGACGCCAAATCTGTAGGCAGATTTATGTTGTTCATTGGTCCCATCAGCTCCATCTTTGATTATGCAACTTTTTTCTTGATGTATTATATTTTCGCAGCGAATACTGTAGATAGTCAGTCTTTGTTCCAATCCGGATGGTTTATTGAGGGACTCTTGTCGCAAACCTTAATTGTGCATATGATTCGGACAGAAAAAATACCATTTATTCAAAGCAGAGCTAGTATGCCTGTACTCTTATTAACGAGCTTGATCATTATTGCGGGGATATTCATTCCGTTCAGTGCTTTCGGAGCCAGCGTTGGCCTGCAGCCGTTGCCCCTCTCCTACTTCCCTTGGCTGGCAGCTATATTGCTAAGCTACTGCTTCCTGACTCAAGCTATTAAGAAATGGTATATCCGCAAATTTAAAGAATGGCTCTAAAAAAGATGAGGCAGCATGATGCCCTGCTATGTTAAGAAGATGCCATTGTATCAGTAATGATATAATGGCATTCTTCTATCGTCGGACAGATGAGCATGCTCGACATATGTGTTATTTGACTAACGGTGCAATCTTAGGGAAAACACGCAATGCTGTATTAAAGAACACATCTTGATGATACTCAGCAGGAATAAGCTCCATCACAAATTCCTTATAAGAACGTACTGGCGCGAGCGGCCAGTCTGTACCGAAGAGCAGCTTATCATAATGATCACAATAGACAAGCGCGTGTCGCAGATGCGAGAAAAAGAGTGGTGAATCCTTCAGCCGCTTGCAGTTCTCCGCATCCCCCACCATTAATCCAGACAGATCGGCATATACATTTCGATTCTTATACACGACCTCCGCTCCATCAAGTACCCAAGGATCTCCTAAGTGTGCCATCATTAAGTTAACTTCACGGTGCTGAACAGCCACTTCATCGATCGTCAAGGGATGAGCGTATTTCAATAAGCCGCGCTCTGAATACGTATCGCCCGTATGATAAACGACAGGTACTTTATACTGCTTCGCAAGTTCATATACCGGTTGATACACATCATCGTATGCATAGTACGGATAATAGCCGAGGTAGATCTTAATCCCTACAGCATCAGGCTTCTG
Source organism: Paenibacillus marinisediminis (assembly GCF_054343325.1). Lineage (NCBI taxonomy): Bacteria > Bacillati > Bacillota > Bacilli > Caryophanales > Paenibacillaceae > Paenibacillus > Paenibacillus marinisediminis. The sequence goes on along the minus strand of NZ_JBTGUH010000002.1, from coordinate 199,083 downwards.
CAAGCTGAGTTCAAGTGCATCAAGTGCGGCTTGATCCAACGTAAACGGATTGATACCCGGACAGTACACAAGCTGTGGAGGCAGATTCTCCTCCAGATCTAGCCCCATAGGTGTTCTAGCGCCGCGATCAGGAAAGCCTTCATGCGGCGTCTCTGTTACCCCCATTCCGATTCCGAGCACAACGTCATTGTCCGCATATTCCTGCAGTATTCCTTCAAGCGAATAGTTGATCCCTGATCGAACAGCAGTCTCGTAAAATGAATGAATGTTCGATAAATGCATGTGTGCGTCAATAATCTTCATTCGATCATACTCCTTCGACAAGTGCATGCTTCTCTTTCAAGATAAATGTAAGTCCACGCAATGATTTCAACGAACTCTCAGGCAGCAGCTCATCTGCAAATACGAGAATGATTGGAGTTAATCGCACACTCTTCCCATGAGGTATACCTAGCTTGCGTGAAAAGGAAAGTACGCTAACTTCCTTGTTGCTCTGTATCGAAGGGCTAACTCGATATTCGTCCGTCACGACATGCATGATATCCGGTTCGCCATGATGACCGATGGCATAATGAGTGGATTCCTCAGCATATAATTCGCCTTGACCCAGAAGATAGCGTATAGGGCTACCGTTAACCGAATACGTACGAAGCCAACCGTGATCCTGATCTTCTCCTGGCTGAAGGAACATCTGGGTATACCAGCTTCGATCCTCTTCCAAATACGTGCCCGTACGCTGATGCACATCAGTTACGATAGCCAGCGCCGGAACTCCAGGCAGCATCATGTAGTAGGTATCCCACTTCAGACCCTTAAACAATTTGTGTTCCTTGATGCTCTGACTCATGCGAATACCAGACCATTCATTGCCATGTTGGTCGATCATATACGCGATCCCGCCGGAGCGTTCTTCAGGAATCAAATTATGAGCGCGCATATTGGATACCTGATCATATATCCCGCCAATCCATGGATTCCACCACGACTTCGCGCTGTAATTAGGGAAATCAGATGCGAGCCATTCACGGCCGTTCACTTGAAGAGAGCGAAGGCCGCAATAGTATCCTGCAGCAGCGGATATGCGAATCTTGCCATTATCCGCTTCTTGAATAATGTGTCCGGCATCCTCTGTCTGTGAGTAATCGATGCTTCCGGACATCTTGAATAAGGCTGCGTGAACAGCTTCATCCCTTACCCCCAGCCTAGCTTCAACCTGTAACGTATCGAAGTCTTGTTTCGGATGGTTCAGCATGAAGGAGGCTTCCGTTCGATCGTCATCTGCTGCGAAGGAGCAGTTATGTACCTCGCCTGCAAGCTCCGCCTTGACCTCGCCTTCCCACGAATTCTTCTTGAGGTCGCGCAGCACTGCCGATATTCCGTCACTAGAAGAAGCTGTGAACGGATTGCCCTGATTCACCTCAAGTTCAATATCCTGAACGACTGGAGCCGGAAGCTCTTGATCGCTAGATTTGAGCGCAAAGCTGCGGAATGACCGCCAGTCTTCGAATCCGCCGATCGTCAGAGTGATCGCATCTGTGCTTCTCTTTTCATGCGGACTCAGTTCTTGGATAGCGGACTCCAAGTCAATAAACCAATTGCCGAACGACATCTGATGCGAGTCAGACCAACATATGCCTAGTCCTGAATTCTCTCCGCGCGAGTAGATCCAAGGCTCGGATACTTTGTCAGCATCCCAATGATCGAATTCATTGCCATGTGTCGTCTCCATCTCTACATATCTGCCCTCATATGGCAGCACAGCTCGGTACAAGCTCATATTGATTCGCTGAGATACTCGGGTGTCGGATAGTATAGGTGACTCTCCGACATTCTCGAGCTCCTGCCACATCTTTACGGTACCGTCAGCATGCAGCAGCGTATAGGTGTGCAGCACCAGGCTTGGAAATGCATCCGAATGATACGTATGCTTATAGCCTGCTGCTCCTTTCATTTCAAGTTGCTCTACACTTGTCGGCTTCTTCTTGCCGAACTCTCCTGAATAAGGCAGGCCGATTCGCGGAAATAGAGCGACGATGCGATTCTGCTCACGCCCAACGTTGTACAAGCTAATCTGATTGTAGTCCTTCAACATGACGAGTCGACTGCGACCGTTCAACACGTAACGTTTAGAGTCGCTTTCCCCGAGCAATACGGCGCCAGGGCCTCCGAAACCGCCGCCGATTGATCGTGAGAAGGACACGCTTTCTCCTGTATCTGTTACTGACTCAACCACAATTCGCGGCTCATAGAATCCGTAATCCAAGAGACGGAATGGAACAGTTAAGGATGCTTTCTCATTCGCAGCTAGACGGATGGAGAACTGATCCTGCTCCAGCTCCATCCACGGAACCTTAGGCAGTATAAAGGAAAATTCTGCGGCGCTCGGAAATTGATTCTCCACATCTACATAGAAATCATAGCGTCCATTTTGCGCATACATGATATCAGGCACCTGCAGCTTCAGCTTAGCTGGGAAGCGGGGAATAACCCCCAGCTTCATATCGACTTGCAGACCGTTGATGAGTACACTGGCTGTAACGGCAGGGCAAGTACGGAATTCATGCGGCTCTTCCTCAATCTCGCCCACATAGAAGCGGGCATTCAATGCCATCTCGTCAATGACATCTACAGTCTGCTGCCAATCAAACTTGATGTTTCCGTCGTTTATACCTTGAAAAGAAATATGCAGTGGAGCACCGGATTTGTTCACAACTCGATATTCGATCGCATAGGACTTGCCGAACACAGGCTCAGCTGATTCGGCATGGGCGGATATGCGGTAATCCTCTGTCTCGATCAGACAGATCCCTCTTCCACGGCGCTCAAAGTCCACTCGCAATTGATGCCTATCCTTCTCCCAAGTGTAGCTGTATGTGTGAAATCCATTCTCCACCACACCATCGGGTCTGACTTCAATTATACGAGTCGAGTCCTTATACCAGTCTATATCTTTTATATAAGGAGCAAGAGCTTCACAAGCTACCACATTCGGAATGAAGTTCATCAGGTGCACCTGATCATCTCGTTCTTCCCAGAAGAAGCCCGTACGCTTATAGAGCGGAACTGCCTTCATATTCGATCCCCACGTGTGAAGATCCAGGCGTCGCCAGCCTCGCTGAATCGTCTCCTCAACACAGCGCAGCACAAGCTGCTTGCCCACACCCTTGCCGTGAAAGTCCGGTCGTACATTCAGCAGCTGTATATATAAAGCTCCGATATCATCACGGAATTCGCATAAACTGCAGTAACCAACTACTTCATCAGCGCATATGGCAAGAAATAAGACTAAGTTATCTGAACTTGCTTCCTGCTGGATAACTTGCTCAGCGGTTCGCACCGATGTGCCTCCACCCCATGAATCTTGACTGCTATTCCACATGTCTGCAATTGACTGCGCATAGTCGGGATGGTAATTCACGATCGAAACTTGGATATTGTTCTCTATCATACGTTTAACCACCTTTTTTGCCAATATATATGAAATATTGAGTTTATTATACGAGGATGACAACCATTTGTCTTTATAGAAAATGAATATAACTAAACTGGGATAATAGTAGACAGAAAAATAAGCATATTCCGCGAAGGAATATGCTTATTTAATGTCATTAATTATTGTTTATTTTACCCCTGAGCCTTGAACAGATGTCCACCAACCCCTGCTACACCTGTCTTCACACGAAACAGTCCTCCTGCATGAGGCTGCTCAGCCAATTGTTCTTCCGTCAATCCGCCTCTTGCAGTCGTGATGTACAGTTCGTCTGACCCATCTCCTGCAAATGCGCAAGACGTGACAAACGTGCAAGGTACTTGAATCTTGGCCAACCGCTCGCCAGTCGCGGGATTCCACCGCGTTACATTCCAGCCGCCCCATTCTGCGATCCAGAGCATGCCTTCCTGATCCCAAGTCATCCCATCCGGTACGATACCAGGTATGGAGTATGTAATGATCGCCTGCTTATTGCTTAACCCGCATGTCTCGGCATCATAGTCATAAGCATGTACTGCGTACGCAAGAGAATCGATATAATACATCTTCGTTTCATCTCGTGACCATGCGATGCCGTTGGAGCATGCGATCTGATCCAGCAGCAGATTTATTTCACCAGATGGGTGCATCACGTATAATGCTCCGTTTGGACTGCTATCTGAGGTGATCGAGCCCGCGAGGAATCTGCCGCGACTGTCGCACTTCCCATCATTGAATCTATTGTTTGGCAGATGTGCTTCGGGATCATGAATCGCCTGCAAGGCGCCCGTGCTCAAATTCATGTATTGAAACCCATGGCTTCCCGCAGCGACAGCGGTTCCGTCATCCCTAAGGGCGAAGCACCCAATCTGCTGCTCCAGATCTATTGATCGAATATCACCGTTATCTGCAAAATACTGCAGAAGCTTCTTACCCGTAATATCGACCCAATAGATCGATCTCGTACGCGCATCCCATACGGGTCCCTCACCCAGTTGACACTGTGAGTCGACTACCAGTTCTGCTTCGTATTGCCGCATCTCACCCGCTCCTCCGTCACTGAATTAAGCTTCAATCCATTTTTCCATAATATAATCGTCCATCACGTAACCGTTGCCGATATCGGCTACAACCTCATCAACCTTTTTAAAGCCAAGCTGCTCATATGCGGCGATGGATTGATGATTATACTTGTTAACAGTTAGATAGATGAACTGCAGTTTATGCTTCTTACACGTATCTAACATAAATGCAATAGCGCTAGATGCGATTTTTTTGCCGCGATAAGCTCGATCGACGTAAAGTTTGCTTAAGAACAGCTTATTCTGTTCTTGTTTAATAGAAAAGTACCCTGCGTTCTGATTCTCGTAAGTTAGAAAAAAGTATTCATAACCAGCGTCAATCTGCTCTTTCACCGCTTGCGGAGACTGAAATTTATCAACCATATAATCGACTTGTTCTCTGCCAATAATCGGTGTGTAGTGCTCGATCCAGATCGCTTGTGCGATATCACATGCCTCATGGATTTGATTAATCTCTAGTATTGGGATAATGGCTGTATTGCTCATGTTGGTGGTCCTCCATCTCCGTTTGTATTCTGCTTCAAGCTGTAAATCTATGACTATCTTTTGCCAGGTTCGACATCGAGACAATCTGCACGATACTTCCAATTATGATAACAATTATCACGATAATCAAGCCTTTATTAGCTATATAAAATGAAAAGAGTGAGGAACAGTTATAATTGCTAACTGCGCCCCACCCTGTTATCTTGCACAACCTTTATCAGCCTTGGACTGGATACACTTCCTATGCGTCATGTTCATCGAAGCCGATGGTATTGAGCTTCATTCATTTCCTTGATTTAATATTAACATAATAATCCATTTGATAACGTCCACTTTAAGTCATAAATGTGAATACATTATCATGAATGATGCATCATCTCCAGCTTGCATGGTGTAGATATGATCTTATTTCTTCTGATCACGTGCGATGTAGAAGGTGATTCGATCGCCTTTCTTGACTGGTGTACCTGCCGCAGGCTCTTGTTGAAATACCTTGCCTGCCTCTTGACCCTCAGCATTTTTCTTCTCATAGCTGTATTTAAGGCCAGCCGCCCGTGCTTGCTTCTCAGCTTCCTCTAATGTAAGACCAACCAAGTTAGGCGCAGTACCTTCAGGGGCTGGTTCTCCTGTTGGTGGAGTCTCCGGCTTCGTTGTTTCCCCTGTATTAGGCGGTGTTACAGGATCAGTTGTTCCAGGATCGACAGGATTCGGTTGATCTGGTTTCACTTTAGACTGATCATTGTTGTTATTATTGTTGTTTTCGGTGCTGTTATCAGTGCTGCTATTGCCATTGTTCGAATTCGGCTCTGACGGTTTGAGCTCGGACCCCTCTGTCCCCGTTGCTTGATTCTGGCTATCCGTATTCTCCGTATCTTGAGATGACGAATCTGTCGAATCGGTAGATCCATTCTGATCCGCAGCTACATTCTGTGACTGGTCATTAGATGAAGTTTCAGTATCTCCAGCCACAGGCGCTCCTGTCACAGATTCCGTATTTTGAGCTGTTTCGTCATCTTTACTAAGTGAGTTAGCCCATAATACGGCGCCTCCGATCAAGCTGATGAAGAGCACACAACCCGTTATGGCTGCGATAATCTTCATCTTACTAGAGCGACGATTCGTCGAGGACGGTTGATTATTATGGTCACGCGTCTGCTGATTGTTCCGTTCCTTAGCTCCAGGCGCTGTCATTAACTCCTCTAGATTGCTTGTTTGATGACGAGCATCAGCTGCGGTTGGAGTCGATTCAGGCTCTGGACGTACTGGACGCTGTTTCTGCTGTAAAGCAGGAGAAGCAAACATAATCGTATCATCCGACACCGTCGGCTCTTCGTTATAAGATTGCGGCCGTTCATCTTTTATCGGTATGGCTGGCTGGTCAATCATTTCCTTCAGCATGATCATGAAGCTCATGATAGAAGGCTCATCCTCATATACTCGCTTCGCTAACGTAATAACCGATTCGCGAACAACAGGCTGCTCATGCTTTAGCGATGATTGAATACGGCTGATGAATACATCAAGCTGACGCGGCGCCAATGCATGCAATGTACAGCATTGATAGAGCAATTGAAGCAAGCCTTGCGTGCCTGTACGGCTGCTTCTGGCTTGTTTCCAATAATTCATCACGACGAGTTCATGGTCGTCTGTTATCCACAGATTGTCAAAGCTGACCGAGAAGGAAGACAGCCCGCACAGTTGCCCCTGCTGCAGCAATTGTCCAGCGCGAAATACCCATTGCAGCACCGTACGCAGGGTTACCGCATGGTTTTCGGCATATTGATAAAGAGGTGTTCCCGATATGGCTTGGAATATGATATAGCTGATCTGGTCATCATGTCCTGCGTTAAGTATTTGTAAAAATTCCTCATTCGAGAGCTGGGCAGCTTCCTTCATGTCCCGCTGGGCTTGCAGCAATGTCGCATGTTCTGCGGCATCTGTTATTAGTATCATAATTTCTCGTTTAAGCGATGTGTCTATTGCGCGATACCAAGTACCGTCATCCGATTGCATAATCTGCTGCGTTAGTTCATATCTTTCTGCGATCCACTGGTTAGTCATCGTTTCTCACTACTTTCTATTTCATAATTCACATGTTATCGTGTTTAGGGCAACTCTACTCTATTATTGCGGATTTCATCACATTTTTCAAAAGCTCGTAGATTTCGTAAGCTGGTGAGGTTTGTGATAAGATGATTATACACTAAATGTGCAAACAATACCTGTGAAAGGAAGTGTTACATATATGCAATACCGACGTTTAGGCAAGACTGAGCTGAAAGTTTCTGTTATCGGAGTCGGCACATGGCAGTTTGGCGGCGAATGGGGCCATGATTATACGCAATCAGAAGTCGATGAAGTATTAACACGGGCGAAAGAAGAAGGCATCAATTTCATTGACACAGCTGAATGCTATGGGGATCATTTGTCAGAAGCTTTCATTGGAGACTTCTTGAAGCGTGATAAACGCGAGGACTGGATCATTGCAACGAAGTTTGGACACTACTTTCACTCCCATATGAATCGCACAGACGGCTATAGCACACAGGATGCTCTGATTCAATTGGATCGTTCATTAATGGCGTTAAAGACTGATTACATTGACTTGTACCAATTCCACTCCGGAAATGATCAAGCATTCGATAATGATGAGCTGTGGACGATGCTGGATAAACAGAAGCAAGCAGGAAAGATAAAGCATCTGGGTCTATCGCTTAACAAATCCAATAGTATGCATCAAACGACGAATGCGGCACTGGTTGGCGCAAGTACGATTCAGATCGTCTACAATCGCTTAGATCGTTCGCCGGAACAGGACGTATTTCCAGAATGCGAACGTCAACATTTAGGCGTCCTCGCGCGAGTACCGCTTGCTAGTGGCCTATTGTCCGGCAAGTATAAGGCCGGCGCCCGATTCGCTGCTAATGATGTGCGTGCCCGTCTGAATGGCGAAGGGCTCGACCAGCAGCTTGCTGTTGTCGCGAAGATTCAGGAGGAAGAAGTGCCGGAAGGAATCAACATGGCGCAATGGGCGCTAGCTTGGTGCTTGCAGCACCCTGCTGTATCCTGCGTCATTCCGGGATGCAAAGATGCTGCCCAAGTCAGCAGCAACGCCGAATCAGTAAGACTTGTTGCTGCCGAGCATCCTCAACGAGTATAAGCGATGCCGTGTCGGAGCTTTACATCAGAAGAGCGCAGAGATTATCTCTGCGCTCTTTCCCCGTTCTATATGCAGGCTGTCGCACCTTATGAGTCTGATGAAGGCGGCTTCCACTCGCAGCTGCCTTCCGCACATGCGCCTGTCGGCACAATCAGTCTGCGTGAAGCGATATAATCATACAGGCGCTGTCCTAAGCCAAACATCCTGCTAACCACAATCGTCGGCCATAGCGGCCATAATAATGGTACGACACTCGAGATCGACTCTATTGCCTCGATGCCTGAACGAATTGTTCCGGTGCTCATATTCCGAATGTACATCCGCTGCTCCAGTAAAGTCGGTGATACGTCCTTTAGTGGCGATTGCATTAATGCGTTGTGATCTCGAATGGATCGAAAGTGCAAAGCATGCAGCCAATCCAGCTTCTCAAGACGAGCTTTAATTCCGCTGCACATCGGGCACCAGCTGTCATACCACACTTCCAGATCGATGCGTCGAGCAGATGTAGTGTCTTTTGTCACAGACAATCCCTCCTTTGCTCTCTTTATTATACTACGATTACAGAGAATAAATAGTTACGATCTAAGATTACATATGATACATTATGTTAACCTATTTGTTGCAAAAAATTACCCTCGGTCGAAATGACCGAAGGCTTCAAGTGGATTCTTCAAACCGTAATATTAAAGAAGTAAACGGGATGAGCAATATCCCATTACTAGGTTGTTACAAATTTCACATGACTAGCTAAATAAATACGTACTTACCTTAAGCGTAGTAACTTGTAAGCATGTCGCTTGTTTCGTTGCGGTTGCCTTCTGTGTCGACATTTTTGTCAGCCCAGCATTGGCGGCAAGCCTCTTCAGTTGTACATTTATGCTTATCATCACACATGTAGCAAAATTGCAAAAAGTTGGAAGTCACTTTATTCGTATCATCAAATGTTTTGAATACTTTCATTATGATCACTCCTCTTCTTGAATGTCTTTACTATATCACAAATTTATACTATAACATGTGAATTTAATCACACACTATTAAAATAAGCCACGTTTTTTAACTTTTTTTTCGTCATTTCTAAGCTTTCAACAAAAAAGAGACATACTCGAGTGGTTGCAACACCATCTATCGAGCAGTCTCCAATACCCTACATCTATTAAAAGATAAATTGCAAAAATGCAAACAAGACTGAAGTCATTACACCCATCAAGCCCATTGCTAATCCGCTAAACATCCCCTGCTTATCTGATTCAGACAAGCATTTTGCGGTACCGAATCCATGAGCTGCGGTTCCCATCGCGATGCCCTGCGATAATTCATCACGGATTCCCACTTTTCGTAAAAATGCATTTCCCGCTAGCGCGCCGACAAACCCAGTAATCACGCTGAATACCGCCGCTAATTCCGGTACACCGCCAATTGTATTCGCGATCTCTATTGCAATTGGAGATGTCACTGATTTGGGAAGCATACTTTGCAGAAGCTCACCGCCATTGTCAAATAAGGACAATATTCCTGCTACACTTACCACACCTACGACCGCGCCGCACGTAATAGAAAGAATGATTGCTTTAAACTGCTGCTTGATATGTTCTCGATTCTTATAGATTGGAACTCCAAGCGCTACGGTAGCTGGTCCTAGAATAACGGACCACAGATCTGCCCCTTCTTTATAGGTTTCCAGCGGTATATCGCCGATAAGCAGCAGTGCCATAAGCACACCTGAGCTAGTTAGGATGGGGTGCAGCCAAGGGATGCGTTTATGAACCCATTTTGCACCTATATAAGCGACAAGTGTTACGGTCAACCCAAACCATAGTTGATGTATTACACTTCCTGTATCCATGCTGCATCCTCCTTGCTATGAGACGTTACGGCTGGCTTGCTGTCTGTATCCGTCTGCAGCTTCTTCGCTGTATAACCAGTTGCAAACAATACAGCGAGCGTACTGCCGATAATAGCGGCAAACATACTGAACCAGTGCGCTTTAATGACCGGAAAGAACGCGATAATTCCAACTACATATGGAATAAAGAACAACAGCATATGCTTCAAGAGAAACTCGGAAGAGCGTTCTACCCATTCTAAGCGAATCACCTTAAGCATTAATGCAGCTATAAATAGAACGAGTCCAAGCACATTACCTGGTAACGGAATATGAAGCGATTGATGCAACCAGACACCAGCTGCGTTAAATCCAAATAATATGATAAATCCTAATGCGACTTGCATGACCTTCCACCTTCTATGATCGTTCTTCTATGTTAGTCTGCTACTGCTTATCACCGCATGTATATGCGATGGATCTAGCAAGGTCTAACTTAAATAGTTTAGCACCATTAGTCTCGTAATCCTAATAAAGCTACGAAGGTCATACGAGGAAATCGAGCGCTGTAGAGCTGTTCATTGTACCTCACAGCTGTCAAACGCGTATTTCCTTACTTTTTAAAGACTATGTAGCGCTTTCCTTGTGAAATGAAGCACTTTAGATCCAAGCCGATAATCGTGCGGTAGCATCTTCTTTCTGCTTATCGTTAACATGGGTGTAGATCGTCGTCGTTTGGATGGAAGCATGTCCAAGCAATTCCTGTACCGTACGGATATCTGTCCCGCTCCTAACAAGCATTGTTGCATAGGAGTGACGCAGCTTATGGCTGGATACTTGTTTCCAATTAGAAGCATGAAGCCTGTCACTTGAACCGTCGTCCAGCTGATCAATCAACTGCTGAACCATCAATTGTATGCAACGAATAGATATTCGTCGCCCCTTCTGCGATATAAATAATGCATCCTCCTGCGCACGCCAAGGCTCAATGCGTTCTTGGATCGCAAGCTCTATCTGCTCTGCCACTGGAGCCGGGAGCGGAACTGTGCGCCACTTTCGACCTTTACCCAATACCTCAATAGCTCTCCGCTCTGAATAATAATCAGACAGATTGAGCCGATGCACTTCGCCAACGCGCAGACCCGCGTATGACATAAGCATGAGAATCGCTAAGTTGCGATTGCTGTATTTACCTTCTACCGAGTGCAGCAAGCGTTTAATGTCTTGAGGATCCAAATAGACCGGCGCACGAGCGGATTCTGTCTTGGATTTTTTGACTTGGAGCGCAGGATTAATATCCGTCATCTCCAGTTCGTTCAGCGCACGATAGAAGCTGATTAATGCACAGTGCTTTCGATTACGAGTCGCATCCTTTATTCCTGTGGATTTTAACCAAGCTAGGTGTGTGAAGATCTGTTTATTTTTCACTTCATATATAGACTGTCCATTCAACCGTCGTAAAAATTGAAGTACATCACCGACATAATTGCGCTGCGTAAGCTGTGTATAGCCGGCATTTGACATCCATAAGCGAAATGCTTGCAGCTCTTCCTCGTAGGTCTCCTCCAACTCGAGTCGATTCCAATCTCCTGCTGTCATACAATTATGCCCCCAATACTGCTTCATTTAAGCATGAAAATAACTGCATATAATCATTATTATACGCAGTTTAATGTTAATGAGGCAAATAATACTTAGTTCGGGTCATTTCACAGCTTATTTGCGTAGTGTTTCCGATATAATCATACCTATTTTTTCACATATGTGTGATATTAACCCTCCCTAGCCAAACAAAAAAAGGATGGCACTGTCGCCATCCTTTTCTCTACTCTATCTTAATACCATTTCATCTATTCTTCGCCAATAATGATAACTTCCGTCTCTAGCTCTACACCAAACTTTTGCTTCACTGTATTCTTAATGACGTTGATCAGATCGATATAATCCTTAGAAGTAGCGTTGTTTACATTCACAATGAATCCCGCATGTTTAGTAGAGACTTCCGCACCACCAATTCTCAATCCTTGCAAACCACTATCTTGAATCAATTTCCCTGCGAAATAACCTGGAGGGCGTTTAAAAACACTTCCGCAAGATGGATACTCTAAAGGCTGTTTACTTTCCCTAGCCATTGTGAACTCATCCATTTTCTCTTTAATGTCAGCATATCGAGCAGGCGCTAAGTTAAATTCAGCTTCCAGCACGATGTAATTTTTCTCGGAAATAATGCTCTTTCGATATCCTAATTCAAGTTCTTCCTTAGATAAGGTAAGAAGTTCACCAGCTTCGTTCATAACGATCGCTCTAACCAATACATCCGAGATCTGTCCACCGTAAGCTCCAGCGTTCATGAATAGCGCGCCACCTACTGTTCCAGGAATCCCACATGCAAACTCCAGTCCTGTTAATTCACTTTCTAATGCATATCTAGATACATTTATGATCGAAGCTCCAGCTTGTGCATGCAGGGTACCATTTTCGGAGCGGATTTCATTCATTTTGTTTAGGTTAATTGTAATCCCACGAATCCCCCCATCTTTCACAATGAGGTTAGCACCATGTCCCAATAACGTAACCGATACTTCTTCTTCTTTAGCGAGAAGAAGAATGGCACTGAGTTCCTCATAACTAGACGGTGTAATAAATACATCTGCATTGCCTCCGAGCTTGGTATACGCATGATTTTTAATTGGCTCATTAAGCTTTATATCCTGGGTGGATAGTTTCTTCAAGATTTCCTTATAATCAAATAAATCGTTATTCATTACGCTCTTCCTATTCTATCGTTATTATTTGTTCAATATGTTCTCGCCATACTTAACCCTTTTTATATTATCTGATTCTATACGGCAGATTCAAGGTCGGTTATTACATATTTATTCTGAACACAAACATGTTTCATCTTGCTGCCTCATACGATGTTGTGATATTGCTTTTGACCATCATGACAGGAGGTGCGGGCCTTGAAAGGTTCCTCCATTCCGAAGCATCCGAACCTGATCGTCATTGTTATCCCGATCTCGAGAGTAAAGGATTACTTCGTCATAGACTTTATCGGCGGTACCGTCGTCTACCTCTTTGTCAAGAAACTAACACTGAGCCACTGGCTGGCCCTAGGAGGCAGCTATTTTGGTGCCTACCTCCTCTATAAGAGCCTTAAGCTTTACCGATCAATACTTGCTGCGCACCGGGAAACAGTTATGCCTGTTGCTTCCATAATCCGCGAGAAGCACGACGCTCCACCGTCGCCAATCGAATAAAGAGTGCGATTGCCCCCGCTGCTAAGCCTGTAATGAGACCGATCCAATAACCAAAGGCGTCTAATGGTGTGTAATTCGCCATCACATATCCGATCGGAAGTCCAATTATCCAATAAGAGGTGAGCGCGATGATAAAGACTGCGTTTACGTCTTTATAGCCCCTTAGTGTGCCTTGAATCGGCGCCGCTATCGCATCGGACAACTGAAAGAAGATCGCAAACATTAAGAATTGCTGGGTCAAACTTAATAGTGCTGGATCATCACCATATAATCGCGCGATATCCGACGAGAAGAGGAAGAGAAATACAGCTGCTGTAGATGACAAAGTTAAGGCTGCAATCAGACCAATTCGTGCGAATTTCTTCGCGTCCTGATAACGCTTCGCTCCCACTTCGAAGCCTACAAGTATCGTGAGCGACATCGCGATACTAAGCGGCATCATATACAACAAGGAAGCAAAGTTCATCGCTGCTTGGTGACTAGCAATCGTGATTGTATCATATTCACTCATCAATAAAGTAACCATGGAGAAGATGCTCACTTCGAAGAAGATCGACAGTCCAATCGGCGTTCCGATTCGAAGTGTTTCTTTCCACGTCTTGAATGAGACAGGCTCCCACCGGCTGAACATGCCGAGTTCTCGAAACGTTACATTACGTTTCATAAAAAATGTTGCAATAACGAGCAGTATGATATAGGTGGTTGATGTGGCCACACCTGCTCCTACGCCACCTAACTTAGGCATACCCAGCTTACCAAATATAAAGATGTAATTTAAGGACACGTTGATCGGAAATGACAGCAGTGTAATAAACATCGTAACCCGTGTCTGCCCCAGTCCATCAATACATGCGCGCATCACCGTGTAGATAAATATCGGAATGACCCCAATGCCTAATGCCGTTAAATAATTCGTCGCTACATCAGCAACAACCGGTTCTAGAGGCATGCTTTGAATAACTGGATCGAGCACGAATCCGCCAATGATCAGTACAATAATGCCGACAACTACCGACAAATAAGCAGCCTGCTGAACACTATAAGCAATTCGGTCTTTCTTATTTGCGCCAAGATATTGCGCTACAATCGGAGTAACCGCCAAAAATATACCGCTAATACCGGTATAGATCGGTGTCCAGAGGCTCACTCCAATCGCAACCCCTGCCATATTCTCCGGATTAAAGTTAGCAGACATCACCGTATCGGAAAAAGACATTAATTGCAAAGCTACCTGAGTTACGAAGATAGGCAGCAGAATGTAGAGCATTTGAATTACCTTTTGTTTAAACGTGTAAGTCTGTTTCATATGTAGCACCTTTCTGCAGCATGATCTATCTAAGTGTAAACTTTTATGCTCGAAAAGAAAACCAAGTCATTTGCATATTATGATAAAATATTCATGTACAGAAATATTGGTTAGCTAAAGGAGTACGTTATCGTGACCATTCAGAAGTTGAAAGACCGCGAGCATCTTGATCGCAAATTACCCGAGATGCCTTGGTATATACAGCAATTTATTGAGTACAAGCTGCCAGACCTGTCCCCTTCTACACTGCTTGAGTATGTGCGGGATTATGAGATATTCCTAGGCTGGCTCATCATGGAAGGCATCAGCTCGGCTGCATCGATGAGAGATGTTACGCTGCTCGAGCTAGAAGGCTTGCGTATGGAGCAGGTTACTTCCTTCCGGATCTACTTGACGACCTACAAGGAAGAGAAGAACACAAGGGTTACCGTCTCACGAAAGCTTTCCTCACTCCGTTCGCTCTTTCATTATTTAAGTCAGATTGCGGAAGACGAGAACTACTATCCCCTGCTTAAACGCAATATTATGGCCAAGATCGAGATCAAACGCGTGCAGAAGCCTAAAGATACAGCCGCCAAGCTGAAAGGAAAGCTGCTTGAGGAGCATGAGCTGGACAGCTTCATTCGATATATTCGGCAAGGCTACGCACAGGATGTGGCCAGTAATAAGCAAGCTCTATATGCTCACGAGCTGAACGCAGCTCGTGATGCGGCTATCGTTAGTCTGATCTTGAATTCCGGCTTGCGTGTCAGCGAGGTTGTAAACCTAAGTTTGGACGAAGTCGATATGAAGAACAAGCTGGTCTATGTGCATCGCAAGGGCAATAATGACGAGACATTTAAGACGCCTGTCTACTTTCGAGAGCGTGCGAAGGAGGATTTGGATACTTATCTTGAATTGCGCAGCACTCGATACCAAGCACCTAAGCGTGAGAAAGCCTTCTTCCTGGCTATTAAGAATGGTGAGAAAGAAGGAAAACGGATGACGAAACGCGCCATGCAGCAGATGATCATCAAGTACGCTAAGCACTACGGCAAGCCCGCCCTGACGATTCATAAGCTTCGCCATTCATTCGCCACTGACTATTATTTGCAAAATGACATCTATAAAACAAAAGAGCAGCTTGGTCACGCTTCAACCGAGACGACGGAAATATATGCGCATCTGACAGACAAGACGATGTCCGAAGCGATCGATAAATAAAACAAGCCCCGCTGATCCCTGTTTGGAGGTTTCATCGGGGCTTGTTTATATGCATTACTAACGTCTTCGTTTGACACTACCTTTGCCAACACTTGTCTTCGGCGGCTTCGACTTCTTTACAGTCGGTTTCTTAGAGTTAAAGTTGCCTCCACTCTGATCCCGCTTGATTGATCCTTTAGAAGTTGAAGAAGGAGTCCGTTCCGTTATCTTGCCACCGCTGCCAACAGTTGTGTCCTTGTTCGTATCTCGGCGAGTCACAGATCCTTTTTTATCCACTGTGATCGGCGGCGCTTTCTTATAATCCTCTTTCGTAGGCGTCTTATAGGTTTTGGCTGGTTTATACACATTGCGGTCCGTATAACCGCGGTATGCACCTTTCCCAACCTTACTCATCCCGTCAAAGACAGAATTCAGCAGTTGCGCTGATAAATACATCTGCAGAAAGCTATAATCATAATTGCGCGAGACATATTCTAATGAGTCAACCTCAATAAGACTATCCTCTGGGGCTTCCGGATCCTGCATGACTTGGATCATCTCATCCGAGTAGACAAGGAACATTCGTTCCGTATCTTCCTTGGACATTTCTTTGGGACTTCGTTTCTCTGCTATTGCAGCGGCAGCAGCTGGAACTGTCGTATTCTCTGCTCGATACACATATGAGGTGCTGTTGCCATCACGAGCAACAGATTCCAGCGGATAAGTATCAGAGAGGTCCAGCTGACCGCAAGCAGTAAGGAGAGGAAAGATAAGTGTGATGATAACGAGCCATACTGTGCTTTTAACGAATCGTTTATTCATGTTATCATTCCTTAGGAAGTGTGCCGAATGATTCGAAGATCAGCCGGCAGCACCGATTCACCTTCATACAATCCAAATCGGCCGTCATGCCAAACAATACGCAGCCGATTGCGATTATCCGCTTGATATTCCCATGCATACTGTTCTCCATTTACGCCAAATGGAGTCTCACCCTTCGTTTGCACGAAGCCGTTGTAATTATCTTCTAGATAATACCAACTTCCGTCAAGTTCAATCTCGCTCGGAACTTCATCAACGGAATCTAAACGGCCATCAATGGCTTCATACAAGGAAATATCCAGCTTCTCTCGCTGTTCAATTCGCAAATATCGAATCTGAGATCCATCTCTTAAGGTGTACCATATCAACGCGCGAGCTTTCCACTCCGTACGCCCTACTATTTCATAAGTAACTAAAGATACTTCGCATATATCTCCAGGTGCCAGGTCCCGAGGTGTCTTTTCCACTTTAGGGGGCTCTGGTTTCTGCATGATACCCCGCACTCTCTTCCATAAGCTCATGTATATATCTCCTTTCTACCAAGTACGTGTGCTCTCGGGTATTACAGGCATGACGCAATGATAAACGCTCCGACCACATGGAGTGAGCCTGCCAGGAGCGCATGCGACATCAACCCATTCTTTGTGCCTTCTTCTAGGTTGATCCCTGCGATTGCGCGCAATGCAAACCGTACTATAGCTTCAATGATGAGCAGCAGCACGAAGGAGATAACAGACATAATTAAAGCTTCACCCAAAGAATAAGCGACACTTATCGATTGTGATAAGATATAACCTTGAGCAAACAGCTTCATGATGAAGCGGGTAGTAACCGCGACATTTCCGTTCTTCATTTCCTCCATGTCGTTATATTTCGTAAATAATGCGTCAACCCACATGAGTACAACTAACAATATGACGCCGGTACCCGTCCATAAGGCAATTGCCGGAACTTGTTCAAAAGCAATCTTTAAGCTGTCCAACAGCATGTACCCCTTTCCTAACACTAGATACTGTAGATCACATCGGTGTTAATCAAGCTGTTACTACAATATTATGCAATCCTTCAGCTGACATTCATTTAAGAAGGACGCCTGCTTCTGCAAGCGTCCTCCGTTATTGCTGAAGACATTAGTTGTTGTCAGCAGAACCGTTTTTCTTTTCCTCAGCTTTTCTGATCAGAGCCGCAAGCTCGTCTTCTACACCGGAATTTGCTGAAAGCTTGGCAAACTCATCATCAAGTGAACGAGCTGGAGCATTCAACTCATTGCTAGCATCTGCTTGAGCTTCCATATGAAGCATCTTGTCTTCCATACGCTTCAAGCCGGACATGGCTGTGTCAGAATTGAAACCAGCCATTGCCTTGTTGATATCGTTCTGAGCTTTGGCTGCGTTGAAACGAGCAACGAGTGTTTCACGCTTATTCTTCATATCTGTGTATTGCTTGCGCATTTCATCAAGCTTCGAACGTAGATTGTTAGCCGCTGTATGGTTCTGATCGTATCCTGTGCGGAATTCTTGAACCTTCTGTTCGGCCGCCTTCTTCTCCTCAAGCGCACGACGAGCAAGTTCTACATTGCCTGCTTCAACAGCAAGCATCGCTTGCTCTTCACGTCTCTTAACGAGTGCTTCTTGCTCTTCCAACTGCATTTTGAAGCGTTTTTCAATTGCGATTTGTTGAGCAACCGCCTTTTCCGCTTCTTCCAGATCCTCTTGCATATCACGTAGGTATTGATCTGTCAGTTTCACAGGATCTTCCGCTTTCTCGATCAGAGCGTACAAGTTGGACATCGTAACATCACGTAAACGTTTAAATAAAGCCATGTTGGTCTCTCCTTTGAAATGACGAAAGATTAATAACTAATCCGTTATTATTGATGTAATACGTGCGTATTGTTTTTTCGTTTCAAACCTATTTATTTTTTTAAAAAGAAAGGCCGACATGAATCATCATGTCGACCCTTATATCATATGCTGGAATTTGCGTTACATGCATGCAATAGCTCGTGACGAAAACAGCTCCATGCTGCATCTACTACGGTTTCAATCTGTTCTTTATCCAGATTATCATAGTGGATTCCCGCGACTACCGTCACATTGCCGCCACTTAACGTTTGCATAGCTTCAACAGCCATTGGTTCCGTTATATAATGTTCCTTATGACCTGGTACAACCTGCGTTGAAGTCTTCACGGCAGCTTGAAGATCATCTCGATAAGCGATCGTGACCGCTCCGATATGATGATGTTCTTCTTGTTCACCGCCTGTAATGACAATCAACCAATCTCGACCGATCCGCTCGATGCGGCACCGTATCGAAAGCTCCGGTACTGACCAGTTCATGCTAAACGATACCTCTGATTTCATCGAGGCTATTAATGTTTTCGAGTTCCATATAGCTTTGGATGCCCGCTAACAGCTCTTCACCGGCACGAAGATTCATGAAGTTATACGTTCCGATCTGTACGACAGACGCTCCTGCCATAATAAACTCAATGATATCTGCAGCGGATGAGATGCCGCCCATTCCCATAACAGGAATGCTGACAGCCTTAGATACCTGGTTAACCATACGAAGCGCAATCGGCTTAATAGCCGGACCGGACAAGCCTGCATACAGATTATTGAACACGCTGCGGCGTTGGTAGATGTCGATCTTCATAGCTGAAAAAGTATTGACGAGCGATATGCTCTCAGCGCCCTCTTGCTCACACATAACTGCCATATCTACGATGTCTTCTGCGTTCGGCGACAGCTTGACAGCAAGCGGCAGAGATGTAACTTGTCTTACTTCACTAATGACTTGACGTGCTACTTCAGTCTTGATGCCAAAGGCAATCCCGCCTTCTTTTACATTCGGGCAAGAAATGTTGAGCTCAATCATATCGATCGCTTTACGATTCTGCTTGCGCCGCTCTTCTGCATCGTGTGTAATCTTCAATGCGCCAAGCACATACTCTTCGATGTTGCTGCCGCCGAGGTTCGCAATCTTAACAGGCTCGATATTTTCCCAGAACGGCATCTCTTCCTGAAGAAATGCATCGACTCCCGGGTTTTCCAGACCAACACTGTTCATAATGCCGCCTGATGTTTCGAACACACGAGTTCCTGTGTTTCCCGCTCTTGGATGCAGGGTTAAACCTTTACAGGATATGCCACCTAATTTATTAATGTCATAAAGTTTTGCGTACTCTCTACCGAAACCGAACGTCCCTGATGCCATTACGATCGGGTTGTTAAACTTGATGCCGGCTACCTCACAAGCTAAGCTCCGCATTCCAATTAACCTCCTTCGACAAAAATACAGGTCCATCCGCGCAAACTTTACGATTGCTATCTTTATTCGTTACCGAACACACGTAGCAAGCGCCAATTCCGCACGCCATCCGCTTTTCAAACGAGACGTAAATGTTGGTATCCAGATCAGCACCCATGAGAGAAACAGCCCTCATCATACCAGTGGGACCGCATACGAGAACGTTATCATACTGTGATAAATCCAAATCTTCTAGAAGGTTTCCGTTAACACAAACATGAAGCTCATTCGCGTAAGGCTCATACATTTCAGTAAGATAAGATTGACCTCTAAACCCTAAATAAATGTCTGGTTTATCCAAATGCTTCGCAGTATATAACAACGGAGCAACTCCGATGCCTCCACCGATAAGCGCTGTTTTACCTTTAACATCTGGAAATCCGTTTCCTAGCGGGCCTTCAAGTTGAATCTGATCACCTGCTCTTAGGTTGGCGAATAAGCGCGTACCCTCCCCAGCGACCTTATACAAGAATTGGATGCAGTCCTTTTCAATATTAAAAATACTAATTGGACGTGAAAGTATCGGTGAGTTGCCCCAAGCACGAAGCATGTAAAATTGACCCATCCGAGCTTGAAAACACCCCTCAATTGTCATGAGGTAAATACCTTCTGTTATGCGTTCGTTCGAAACTATAGTATGCACATTCCCTCTCCTTTTTCAGCTTTAACATTTACATGATGTCATGTCGAACGAGCTCTAACCGTGACGAAAGTCACAATCCATGCAAACAATTTGATAATTGATCAAAAATTGATTCTTTTTCAATGCAATTTACATTTTAATGGATATCCGCAATTCTAAAATGGAAGGATTCTCCCTTAATGTTAAGGGGCATATTTCTAGCTGTCTAAGGACATAACAAAGATGTACTACTGAGTACGTAGACCTGGGAGGAAAGGAGCCGTATCCATGCGCAATAACGTTTTAGGTATCATTGCAATTGCCATGATGATAATGAATGGATGCTCCATTGGGGAAAAAGCCGCTGGACAGTTGCCTGAGATGACTCCAACAACTGAGCATCTCCAGCACTTTGAAGGACAAGAAGATAAGCTATTGCCTACTGTGAAGTTGCAACTATCGAAACCTCACACTGTCAATAAGCAATCATCCGATCATGAAGATACAACATCTAAATCCAAGGGCAATCATATACCCGGACATATGTATGAAAAGCAATCAACTTCAACTGCCCAAAGTATGCGATATAAAACTTACTCAGAGATGGGAAGCACTACAAGTCAACAATTAAACATCGCACAGCTATGGAAAAAGTATCCCGAAATATTTAAGTTCCGCGCTGCAAGCAGAAATGGAAAGAAAGTTGCGTTGACCTTTGATGATGTTCCAGACAGAACGGTAACTCCGGTTATCCTTGATATATTGAAGGAACATGGCATACAAGCTACTTTCTTTATTGAGGGTCATCGAGCTAAGGCTAATCCAGATATGATCAAACGAATGGTAGCTGAAGGGCATATCATCGGAAATCATTCATACGATCATCCGCTGCTTACGAAGACGACCATGTCATCATTCGTCAAGCAGATCCAGAATACAGAAACGATCATCTCGAATATTACAGGCTATAAACCTCGATTCTTCAGACCTCCATTCGGTGAGATTACCGAAGAGCAGCTTCAGTGGGCTGGCGACCATGGTTATATCGTCGTCAATTGGGATGTAGATTCTAATGATTGGCGCGGCATACCGTCTAGTCGTGTTGAACAGAACATCATGAGTCAAGTCAGCTCCGGCTCGATCATTCTGCAGCATGCAGGCGGAGGAGGAAAACCAGGATATTTGCAGAACACGGTTCAAGCTCTGCCCAAGGTTATCCGACAGCTTCGCGAACAGAATTATCAGTTTGTTACACTGCCCGATTTACTTCATGATCATAAGGAAAAGAGAGATTACTGATTAAGTACAAACGAGCTTATCCGTTCCTTCAACGGACAAGCTCGTATCTTTTTCCTTATTTCAGTACATATACCTGTACATCTTGAATACCGAATTCATCACCTGTACTCTTGCTTACTGGAACGAAGATATCAATCTTATTTCCTTTAATCGTACCGCCAGTATCAGATGCAGTCGCAACGAAACCTCCACCAGGCAAATGACTAAATTGATAGCCAGTCACAAACAGCTTGGTTCCAAGCGGTATTACATCCGGGTCAACAGCAACTGTACCTAATCGCAGTGGATTACCTAATGCATCAACCGCGCCCCATCCATTCTCGCTCGGGTCTGCAGTATAAGCAGTCGCACGCATGTCAAGCTTATCCGTATACGTCATATCTCTTCCTGCAACAGTTACTGTGTTAGATGCAGCTTTCTCAGCTGTTGTTGACGCAGCTTTAACTTTTGATGTTTGACTCTTCGGAGCCGCTGCTGCCACTGAAGCTGCTGCTGCTTTTGAAGTTGCCGCTTGTGCTTTTGCATTATCTTTTGCTTCATTTTTTGCATTAGTTGTTACTGTCGCAGTTTCCGACTTCTTACCCTGCTCATCTACCGTTAGGTTAGCGACGGGACTATTCTGCATCACATCTGGAACCATAACTTCATTACCAGCATACAACTTCTTCTTCTCGATCACAGGATGATCTGCTAGAAAACCTTCAATGCTCACATTATATTGTTCTGCTGTTTGATAGAATGTAGCATTGCTCGTTGATTGGCTTCCTTCCGCATATACAGGAATAATCTGTAGTAATGTGACTACTCCGAGCATCAAGCCCGTAATCTTAAGTGTTAAGCTCTTCTTCATGTTGTTATTACCTCCTTAGAATCTGCCTCCGGGGTTAGTTGTCGGATTCGGGTTAAGGAGTACCCTACGTTCGCTTCTCTCCGATAGAGAGCTGCGATACGATTCACCCCAAGATGATCAGATCGATTAATCTCGTCTGAAACATCAATCAGGCGTCCCCCGTACGTTGTCGTTCGGCTTGGCTTACATATTATCACAGATTTGTAACCTATCAAATGTTATATAATGTAATATCCTTCAAATCCTTGGGGCACAACGGGTTCAGAGATTACAACACGATGACAATAATGACTGCTTCAACAATAAATAAGGATGATTACGGTAATTCAGAAGTGGTGTAAGGATGGATGAAAACAGGGTAGGATTATCCATAATTTAGGTTAGGAGACTAAATAAAAAGAGCGCCGGATCAACCAGCGCTCTTTGAATATTTCACATCGTTCAATATAAGGTTTACAATACTTTACTCAAAAAATTCTTGGTTCGATTATGTTGGGGATTCCCAAACACCTGATCAGGTGTTCCATCCTCTACGATTTGACCGCCATCCATAAAGATGATCCGGTCGCCTACCTCCCTGGCAAAGCCCATCTCGTGTGTGACAATGACCATAGTCATCCCGTCAGCAGCGAGTGATTTCATAACTTCAAGCACTTCTCCAACCATCTCAGGGTCAAGTGCAGACGTTGGCTCGTCAAACAGCATCACATGAGGCTGCATCGCGAGAGCACGAGCGATGGCGATCCGCTGCTTCTGTCCACCGGACAGTTGAGCTGGATATGCGTTCGCTTTATCCGCCAAACCGACTTTCGTGAGCAGATCCATTGCGATTTGCACCGCTTTATCCTTCGGAACATTTTTCACTTTAATCGGGGCGATAATGATATTGTCCAACACGGACATATGGGGAAACAGGTTGAACGATTGGAACACCATTCCCATCTTTTCCCGTGTCTTATTAATGTTATGACCCTTATTATTAATCTTCTCGCCTTCAAACACGATATCTCCTTTGGTCGGAGTCTCGAGCATATTAATGCAGCGTAGCAGCGTACTCTTACCAGAGCCGCTCGGTCCAATAATCACGACAACTTCGCCTTTCTTAATCTCCAGATCGATCCCCTTGAGAATATCCAGTTTACCAAAAGATTTATGCAGCTGTTGTATATTAATCATTCGTATTCAACTTCCTTTCAAAACGACCGATAATCTTGGACAATGTAAAGGTCATAACGAAGTAGCACAAAGCTGCTCCGAGCAGTGGACCCATTGCCGTATACGTTATACTGCGAATTTGCTCCGTCTGGAACATAAGGTCAGCAATCCCGATAAAGCTCACAATGGAGGTCTCCTTGATCATCGTTACAAATTCATTGCCGATCGCTGGCAGTACAGAACGAATTGCTTGCGGCAGAACGATATACCGCATCGTTGCTGATTGCTTCATCCCAAGTGAACGCGCTGCTTCAACCTGCCCCTTGTCAACGCCTTGTATGCCGGCACGGAATATTTCTGCTAAGTATGCCGCACTGTTAAGACCAACTGCTATTACACCTGACGTAAACTTGTTTAAATCAAGACCCATTTCCGTAAGGCCAAAATAGATGATAAACAATTGCACGAGCAGCGGAGTTCCGCGGAATACCTCGATATAAGTGACTGCAAACCATCTCAGAGGCTTAATCTTCGATAGTCGCATCAATACAAGGATAAGCCCCAGCGCAACCCCGACCAATACCGCACTTAATGATAATATTAACGTAACGCTTACTCCGGATAAATACTTTAGATGAAACTCCGATAATGCTTCAAACATACTCATCTATCATTCGCCGCCTTCCACATCTTCCCTATTCGCTTATTAAATGAAAAAGAGCGGTATATACCGCACTTTCTCATACATCATATGTTAACGATTATTGGCCCTCTGCTAGTGCATTGGCTTCTGTAAAGAATTCATCCAGTTTGCCTTCGTCTTTCAAGCGTTTGATCGTTTTGTTAGCAGCTTCCTTCAGCTTCACGCTATCCTTAGTGAACCCAGCCACATATCCTTCACTAGCAGCATTCAATGCTACTGGCGCGACAACCACTTTGCTATTGTTCTTCGCATAGGCCCCTGCAACGGGCTTGTCGAGAAGAACCGCATCAACACGCCCCGTTTCCAAGGCGAGCACCAGATCATTGACCTTTACTAGCAATTCCTGTTGCGAATCCGGCACCTGTGCCGCCACATCGACGAATGTACTGCCCTTCTGAATACCGAGCTTCAAGCCTTTCATATCTTCTGGCGATTTGTATTTATCTGCATCTTCAGCTCGAACCAAAACACCTGCTTCTGCTTGATAATAAGTATCGGAGAAGCCCATTACCTTTTCACGTTCCGGCTTACGATCCATACCAGCCATCATCATATCAGCTTTACCTACTCGAATCGCTTCGAGAGAAGCATCAAAGCCCATATTGTCGACGACAAGCTCTACTCCGAGATCCTTCGCAATTTCCTCAGCGATCATAATATCGTAGCCTACGATCTTCTCCTTGCCATCTTCCATCTTAATGAATTCAAATGGAGGGTAATCCGCGCTTGTTGCGAGCACTAGCTTCTTCGACTCCATCACACTGTCATACTTATCCGCGCTCTTCGATTCTTCATTATCTTTTGAACCGCAACCAACGAGCAATGCCATTACACATGCACATACTGTCAACAATTTGAGTGATTTCATGATGATCCCCACTTTATATGAATTATTTTAATTGAATACTGTCTCTTGGACTAAACACATTATACAATAGGATGCATAGTTATACAATCCCTTTTGCTAGATGTATTTTTTTGTTAATCAAAACTCATCTACTTTTGATAGTGGCAAGACTGGACCTATTATCCTTTATTTATGTAAGTATGATTCCCTTTCTCATATTTGTCATGCATACGAACACCACTTATTATGCATGATGAGCATAAACAAGCTGTAGAGATATAATTCATAATCGACGACAGAAAAAAAGGACGTACGCGGTTCTACCTTCGTACGTCCTTTTATTCATAATCCATTAATCTTCAATAATCATCTTAGGTGGTTCTTCTTGACAAGGTAACGTAAGAATAACCGTCGTTCCTTGGCCCGTTTCACTTTCAATCGTCATTTCTCCACCGTGCGATTTCACGATTTCATTCGAGATCGCGAGACCAAGTCCGGTACCTCCACGCTCAGGATTAATCTGATAGAATTTATCCATGACTTTAGTCAGATGATCTTCACTGATGCCTATTCCTTGATCTTTGACGCGAATGACACATCTCTTCTCCTCCCGTACCATTCGTACCTCAATCGTAGAATGTAAAGGCGAGAATTTAATGGCGTTATCGAGCAAGTTCAGCAGCACTTGCTTCAGTCGATTGGCATCTCCATATTGAGGAGTCTCCCCTGATTCGCCAAACGTTTTAAACAACAGTGAGATATCCTTCGCCTCCGCTTTTGAACGAACCTGGAACAACGATTCCTCAATCAGCTGCTCCATCGACAGGTGCTCCCAATGAAGCTGCAGCCGGTTCTGCTGCAGTTTGGAGAAATCAAGCAGCTCTTCTACAAGACCAATCAGACGATCGGTCTCCTTCGTTATAATCTGAAGCCCCATCTTTGTCTCTTCTGGATCTTCCATATCGCCCGATAACAGCGTTTCGCTCCAGCCCTTAATACCAGTAAGTGGAGTTCGAAGCTCGTGTGAGATGGAGGATATAAAGTCATTCTTGAGTTGGTTGCTCCGCACTATTTCATGCGCTAGGTAATTCAAGGTTGAAGCAAGTTCCCCTAACTCATACTTGTACCCTTCCTTAACACGTATATCGAAACGACCACGTGCCATCTGAGCGGATGCATCTGTAATCTCGTTAATCGGTCTTACAATCGAGTTTGCCAATCCCAGACTGATGATGAATACGATGAATAGAACAACGCCAGACACTGCAATTGAAAATAACACGATACTGTTTAAGACCTTATTGACATTTTCCAATGAGGTTACCAGTCGCAATACATACTGAACATTACCTTGCGCTATTAGAGGCGCAGATACCGCCATAACGGTTTCGTCTGTCAGAGGTTGAATCCCGATCCAACGTGTGATCTTGCTCTCATTAGCAGCTAACAGCACGTCGGATGTTTTAATAGGTTCCTTCACTTGGAATCCAGTGGAAGATATAAGTACATTTCCGCCGCGATCCAGTATTTGTACCTCTACATTAGGTATTTGAAACTGCTTTAATAGTTCTGGCAGCCACTCCGACTCGTTACTCGCATACAAGATGCTGTCATATCGCGTAAAATAAGAAGTCGTTGCTTCTGCATGAGACTTCAAATGATTGGATATAGAATCGTAATAATACGTTCTTACCGCCAACATAAATGCAATTTCTAGAATCAGCATCGTCAGAAACACGACTATAAAGTAGTGCATGACGACAGACCGCCGAATACCAGGCTTTAAGATTAAGAAACGGTTCCTCTCCATTTATATCCATGTCCCCAGACTGTTTCAATATATTTCGGTGATGACGGCTCATCCTCAATCTTCTGGCGCAAACGGCGCACGTTAACATCCACGATCTTCGGATCTCCCATATAGTCCTTACCCCATACATGATCCAGCAGAATATCTCTGCTTAACGTCATTTCTTCCTTCTCCATAAAATATTGAATAAGAGAAAATTCAGTCGGCGTAAGATCAATTGCCTCATCATTCTTCAAGAAGCGCTTCGCTATGAGATCCAGAGTAAACGGACCTGAATGGTACACAACCTTTTGAGTTGTTTGCTGAAAGGAATGTACACGCCGCAGCAAGGATTGTATGCGCGCTACCAACTCAGTAGGACTGAATGGCTTGCTGACATGGTCATCCGCACCTACCGATAAAGCATATACCTTATCCTGTTCCTGAACCTTAGCCGTTAAGAATATGATGCCGATACGCTCATTCTGTTCTCGAATTCTTCGACATACTTCAAAACCATCGATACCTGGTACCATGACATCCAGCAATGCGATATCAATGGTTGGATCACCCATTAATTTATCCAAGGCTTCATTCCCATTGGAAGCCTCTACAACCTCAAAGCCATTGCGCTTCAGGTTAATGACAATAAAGCTGCGAATTGAATCTTCATCTTCTAAAATTAATATCTTGGTCATGTTAAGAGCTCCCCTCTTACTTCGTTACTTCCGGTGTCTTCTTGTCTGTGGATTTATCCTGTTCAACATCAGGCAGCTTCGTATTGCCGTCGTTCAGTTTCAATGGTTCTTTACTGTATATGCCAATAACCTTATCAGCATATGCGGCTAGATACGTCCATTTATCCTTATATCGATCCCATGTCTCGACACTGAAAACACGTACTTCAGCCAGCGTATCGTTGGTGTGAATATCATAGAACCGCAAATATTCATCTATACGCGACTCCGTATCAATCGATACTCTGCCATACCATGATGGAGGGATCGTAAAATGATATCGCTCGAGCGGATCACGGAATTGGCGCTGCACGAGCTTCAAGCCTTGTTTGCCATCCCACTGGTAATAATTCGTAAAGTACGGAACTTCATAGTTTTCATAATGCTCCCAGCCCTGCGGCCTTTCCGGAATTGCAATCTCGATGATTCCGTCATCATTGATATCCTCGCTAGTCGTCGCCCAGTCCTTCGTCGTCATATCCATTGGAAAGAGCTCATAGAATTCTCCGGTAGGAGTCATAGAGTACGCCATAGTTACAGAATAGTTCGGAACTATTGAGGCATCTAATATGATTCCTCGCCGCTCCTTGTTCAAATGACCTGATATCATATTGTTAATCGTTGATATTTTTGGATCGAACTGCTTCTCAGCAGTCCTCGTGATCGTATTATCGCGATAACCGAATTGACTCAAGACTGGAGGCTTCGATTTGCGGTTATTGACCATGTAAATTTCGTACGCGGGATCATTGTTTAAATCGTCAATCACATAGTATGAATAAGGATGCTCGAAGATCTTTATCAGCTCTTTATTGGTAAATGTATAAATAACCATGCCTTTATTGGCGTTCTCATCTGAACTCCCGTATCCAATAATAATGTCCAGTGTGTTATCTCCGGTCACATCGACAATATCCACACGATCGAGCTTCACGCCCTCACCGTCAAACTGTGCTGCTACTGACCAATCGCTGCCGTCGCTTTCCAAAACCATACCATGCAATCTCACACTTCGATCAGGCGTTTCGTAGAATACGATCGCCTCAGCGCGCCCGTCATTGTTCAGGTCCGCTATTCGAATCTTGCTGCTTTCAGTAGTATTCGTTGGCTGTACGATAGTTGCACCTTCTGGCAATTGTGAGTATACGATGCTTGCCAGATTAGCTTGTTCCTCTGGAAGCTTCGGTACACTTAGGAGTGACTTCGGATCCTGAACCCACTCACAACCGCTCAACAGGACCGTGAACAACACGAGAATGAGGCCGACTGCGCGAATGTTTCGCGTATTTTTCAAACTCATCCCTCTTTCTTCATATGCTTGTATACCTATATTGTCGGACTATTTCTTCTATTTATGCGAATAATCGCATATGACAGCTCACGAATCATGCTATCTGAGCATCTCATACAGGTTACTCTGTCTATCATAAAAAAAAAAGGGTCGTCATTGTTGACAAACCCATTACAAAATGAGAGAAAAAGCGATTAATTATTCATAATTGGCTATAAGGATAGCTTGATCTTCTCGCCATGCAGCAATTTCCGGCCACGAATATCAATTTCTAGCTGCCCATTCGCAAGTCCCCATATGCGTGTAGCATATTTTTCTGCCAGTTCTACTTGATGCAGTACGGCAATTACCGTACACCGCTCCTTCGCGCACAACTCTTTAAATGTTTCCAATACGCTTTCAGCTGATTTCGGATCAAGGCCAAGCACCGGCTCGTCCGCAAGAATAACCTTAGCTCCATGTACTAAGGAACGCGCAATCGCGATGCGTTGGCGTTCTCCACCGCTTAGATTGGCTGTCTTCATATGCGCTTTATCCAATAGCCCAAGCTGTTCGATTGTATCCATAGCACCCATATAATCGTCATTGCGAACCATTCCTGTCGCCATACGCCAAAGCGGAGTTTGCGCAGCACGTCCGATCAACACATTTTTCAGCGCTTTGCGGTTCTGATTCAGCACTGGGTTCTGTTCAAGGTAGGCGATCTCGCGTTTAACTTTACGTTTTCCCATATACCCTTTTTCAAAGATATTCACGCCGTCGATGATGTACTTTCCTTCTGTCCACGATTCCTGCAGCGCAAGGCATTTTAACAAGGTCGATTTGCCGCTGCCGCTTGCGCCAACTACAGCAATAAAGTCTCCATTAAACACGTCCACATCTATATTACGTAGTATCGTTTCAGAAGTTGGATACTGCTTGCTTAGCTTTTGAATTCTTAACATACACGTATCTCCTCTCAGACATGCCAATCTACATTTTTCCCTTTTAACCATACTTCTATAAGTCTATCAGTTCATGGCGTCTTGTTCCACTAATTTTCCCCTGAATCGAATACCTACAATAGAAAACAAAATATACCAGGTCCCTAAGAATAGAAACATGCTGCTATTCGAAATATACTGTATACCCAATCCACCAAGATTCGGACCGATCAAGCTGCCGAGACTAAAGTGTATCGAAGCAATGACATTCGCTGATGGCAAATACGCTTTAGGCAATATATCCGCAGCATAAGCCAGTCCGAGCGAGAAGAAGGAACCTACCAGCCCTCCAACGAGCATGAACAAGATGAGGAGAAGCCATGTATTGTCACCTGCCAGCGGAATCATATAGAACCCAAGGCCGCCTAGCAATCCGCAGCAGATTAGCACTACCTTGCGATTAACTCGGTCGCTAAGCATGCCAAGCGGCAATTGAAGGATAAGTCCTCCGATCCCGAAGAATGGCAGCAGCGTGCCGATCCATTGTTCATCCAACCCGATGCGCAAAGCGTATACCGGGAAGTTGCTGTTCATAGACGCTTCCATATAGCCATATAAGAGTGATGGAAGCAGCGCGAACCAAGCCCATTGATACGAGCGGCGATATCGTTTCGCAGGGCGTTCTGATTCATTAAGTATTTCGTTAGCTTTCAGATTCGGAAGCAAGTACCACACAACCGCCATCACAATTAGAAACATGATTACGAGTGCAATAAATGGCGCAGCATCGTTGATCTTTAACAGATTGATGCCTAGCGGTCCGAAGCTGAAGCCCACTCCGTATGCCATGCCATACAAGGAAATATTGCGACCGCGACGATCTGAAGGGCTAACGGTAACTGCCCATAGCTGAGTTGCGTAGTGCAGTGCGCTGTCCCCAATTCCAACAAAGATGCGAAGTACGAACCATACCCACATGCTCGGAAACAGCGGAAACATCAATAATGCAATCGTTACCGTCAGCATGCCGCTAAGAAGCATGCGTTTAAATCCGATCTTCATTAAGATTCGCTCTACAAAGAACATCATACCGAAGGTTCCTATATATAGCGCTGTTGCGTTCAAACCATTCACATCCGACGGAACGCCCATACGTTCCAAGAAGATCGTCAAGAGCGGCAACAAGAGCCCTTGACTTAACCCAGTAAACATGACAACTGTAATTAAGATGATGAATTGCCATGTAGAGGATATCGTTGGTCGACGTGATGCTAGCATTTCTTCCCCTCCACATTTTGATGCTATTTATCCTGCTAGACAACAAAACTAGCAAAATTGCTCTAACGATGTCAACAAATTAACATTATAGTAGACAATTGTATACGATACAATTCATAATGAATAAGGAATATTGACCTAAGATCCCTTAATTAAGGAGGCTCTTGCACATGGCTCTTCAAGTGCGTATAGACTATTCGCCGGTATACGAGTTTATCGGAAGCTATATGCTGTATACGCATCGGAAATGGATTAGAAGCGTAGATAATGGTCTTAGCTGGGCAAGAGGTGTAGATTCACAGGTTCCTGAAGAGCTGCGGTTGCTTTCTCATAAGCTGCGCAACTATTCCATAAATGAATATGACATGCTGTATGCCGCGACGCTGGAGCGTCACGATCCTAATTCGGTACCTGCATTTCTTGATCAATTGGAACTCATGTCCGTTGAGGACTGGCATCAAATGCTGGAACGGTATGGCATCATGACGAAACACTCTAAGCTTGAGCGTATGATGACCATGTACATACCCGCCCTTCGTATGTGGTATGAATCCTATTTCGAAGCCTCCATATCAGAATGGGAGCAATCTTTAATTCATGATGCGAATGAAAAGATGCAGCTATGGCGCAAAATGAATCCTAAGGAAATTATCGAGGTTGCTACGAATGGAGTCGTATTTGAATCAAGTGACCCGTTACATGAAGTCGTACTCGCTCCAATGTGGCATTATCGTCCACTGAACAATACGTGTATGTTTAAAGGTCGATCTCTGCTGCTGTATGCCGTTGATCTGCTCGAAACGGACGAGGAAGCACCGCCGCTTGCCTTAAAACGAATGATTACTGCACTATCAGATGATAAGCGGCTTCGTATTCTCAGATTCATTGCGCATCAGCCTGCTACGTTCGCAGAACTGTTAGATCATATTCAGCTTGGCCGAAGTCAGCTCAAGCATCACCTTGTTATCCTGCGTTCAGCAGGTTATCTTAGAACGAGTTGGAGCGGCAATGTGGAGAGTATTTCTCTTAGGCAAGAAGGATTTTCAGATTTATCTGTGTTTCTTGAAGATTATTTAAATGATGGCAGTTAGAAGCAGTACATCATGGTGTAATCGCCTGCTGCTGTCATGGAAGGATAGAGGTGAATCGCGGTGCATAGAATTCCGCAACCAATGACACAAATGCCGTTGAAGCAGACGCTGTTCTTCGACCTAGACGATACACTTGTATATTGTAATAAGTACTTTTATGCGGCGATTGATCAATTTCTGGACTTAATGACAACTTGGTTTCAATCCTACCGTCTGACCTCTCAGGAGATACGAGCGATTCAGGCAGAAAACGATATTCAGGGTGTTAAGGTTCAGGGCTTTGCCAGTGAGCACTTTCCTCAATCCCTGCAAAAGACTTATGCTTATTTCTCGGGTTTAACTGGCCGTGAACAATCGCAGGATGAGTGGGATCTGCTATGGAAGCTCGGCATGAGTGTATACAAGACCGAAGTTGAACCATACCCCGGAATGATTGAAACGCTGGACGAGCTTCGAGATCAAGGCCATGAGTTATTCTTATATACAGGTGGAGAAACCGTTATACAGCAGCGTAAGATTGAACAAATGAGCTTAGCCAATTACTTCGGAGATCGCATATTTATTCGGCAGCATAAGACAACTGAAGCGCTGCATAGCATATTGGAGCAGCTGCGAATTGATCGATTGCAAACGTGGATGGTCGGCAATTCATTGCGGACTGATGTTGTTCCGGCTCTAACCAACGGGCTTAATGCAATTTATTTGAAGCAGCCTAATGAATGGGCCTTTAACATGGTCGAGATGACGGCTCAGCCTAAAGGTGCATTCTTCACGATTCATAAGCTGACTGAGGTTCCGCAGATTATTAAGCAATGGCAAAACAGCGATTCTGCTCCTGTGGACGTCGCGATAAGTAAACAGCACACGCACGAATGAAAAAAGCTTGGCATTAGCGCCAAGCTTTTTTGGTGTCTGTGAGGATCTTTTAAGTCGACTCATCGATACCCAGATCCCCAGTCGATGGATTGGATAGCACCAATCGTCCTTTATATTTCCGATCACCGCTGCTAAAGGTTAGCAATTGTGTACTCCCCTTCTCTAGCAGGTCATGTAACATTGTCTCAGATATTTTCTTACCTGACGCCTTCTGCTGCTTCCAGATGACAAACTTGCATCCCTGTTTAAAATGAGAGCATCCGAAGCCCTTATTCCCCTCGATGATTGTCCCACCGCAGCCAGGTCTTGGGCATGCTCCCAAAGAGGTTAATGCTCGCGGTGCAGCATTCGCTGAAGTTGATGCTTTCGTGGTTTTTGATTTCGCTGCTCCATCACTTTTCGATGGTTGCTGTGAAGAGCTGCTTGATTTCTTATCTCGAGCCGAGCCCGAGCCGCGTTTCTTCGGTGCTTCCTCCTGCATCTGCTGAATAAGCTGGCCTGACAGCGGCCGCTGCTTGTCCACGCACTCGATCACATGACGGGTAAACTTACGTACTGCTTCCATGAACGTTTGGTTTGAAGCATCGCCGCGAGCAATTTGAGTCAGCCTGCGTTCCCACTGCCCCGTCATCTCTGGTGATGTCAGCAATTGAACACCCGCATGGCGAATAAGCTCAACTGCAGTCTTGCCTTTCAGTGTCAGCATGATTCGTTTGCCTGTCATCGAGACGTATCCGACATTTTTCAGGCGTTCAATCGTTGCCGCGCGCGTCGCAGGTGTTCCAAGCCCCGAATCTTTCATGGCATCGCGCAATTCTTCATTTTCTAGATGCTTGCCAGCGCTCTCCATCGCTTTAAGCAAAGTGCCTTCCGTGTAGGCTTTCGGCGGCTGGGTGGACTTCTTATCCACGTTCAGTTCTTTCACCGTGACAGGCGTGTCCTGAGCAATCTGAAACGTCTCAGTTCCCGTCCATTCCTCGGTATCATCCTGCTGGTTCTTATCGTTATCTTCATCGGATCCGGATTTCTTTTTGTTCTTACCGGAGCTTTTGCTCTGATCGTCCTGGTCGTACAGCACCTTCCAACCGCGATCCGTCCAATGCTTGATGCTTGTCTTAAAGGTTTCCGTTTCGACCTGGGTCATGATCGTGTACAGCGTGTAGACGGCAGGCGGATAGAAATGCGCCAGCATTCGCCGCACAACCATATCATAGATCTTCTGTTCATCTGGAGCTAGCGTTCCCGGTCGCTTCTTCGTCGGCAGGATGGCATGGTGGTCTTCTACCTTGGACGGTTGGCAGACCGCTTTATTGCCTTTATGCACTCGATTCGGCTCAGCCTTGTCTACCCATTCACGATATGGCTCGACGCTGCGCAGCATACGCAATGCTTCGTGCATGGAAGCTATATTCTGCTCAGTAACATAGTTCGAGTTCGTTCGTGGGTAGGTGATTACCTTATGCTTCTCATAAAGCGCTTGTGCGATATCAAGCGTCTTCTTCGCGGAGAAGCCGTAGCGTCCGTTCGCTTCACGCTGCAGCAGCGTTAAATCATATAGGCGGTATGGGTATTCCTTGCCTTCCTTCACCTGATAATCAGCGATTGTGCCAGGCTTGCCGACTAGAGATTGCTTCAGCCGCTCCGCTTCCTCTTCATCGCGAATTCGGTCGCCAACTCGAACACCTTTATAGGTCACTTCACCCTGCTGAAACTGCGCTGACAGATCATAATAAGTGTCCGACTCAAATTGATCAATTTCCTGCTGGCGATCGTAAATGAGCGCAAGCACGGGAGTCTGCACTCGACCAACAGATAGCAGAGTGTTGTGGCGAGTAGTGAACGCTCTTGAGGCGTTCATCCCGATCAGCCAGTCCGCCTCGCTTCTAGCTCTAGCTGCTAATGTTAGATTCGCATAGGCGCTGGCATCCTGGAGCTCATCAAAGCCGCGACGAATCGTCTCCGGTGTCAAGTCGGAGATCCAGAGACGCTTCACTGGCTTGTTCCATTTCCAATATTGCTCGATCAATGCAAATATATATTGGCCTTCACGCCCGGCATCGCATGCATTAATAATCGAATGGCAGCCTTTCGCCAGTTCACCGATCACTTTCAATTGTTCTTTCGTATTGCGGGATGCGACGATACTGAACGAGTCCGGCATAATAGGCAAATCACGAAAATTCCATCGTTTATACTTAGGATCATAGCTGTCTGGCTCCGCCAGCGTAAGTAGATGGCCAATCGCCCATGTTATGATATAGCGGTCACCTTCCATATGTGTACGGTGCTTTCTCGCTCTCGGCTCGATCACCTGTGCAATTGTCCGTCCCATATCCGGCTTCTCTGCGAGAACAAGAATTTTACCTCCGTTTTGGCTGTCCATCTATGCCCCCCTCTCTAGAGTCCGTATATTAGTGTAACAGATTCGGACAAATCTCGTTATATATTAATGATCATTCCTATGATCCAAAGTAAAGACTTTAGAAGGTGGTTTACATAATAATTTATATGTTACTAGTATGCGAACATTACTTACTGAAACCATCAAGCTTCCTATTTATCTCGCTCTGGACGCTCTATCCCTGCTGTGGCTCGACTCTGTAACACGGTTATTCAACGTTATCTCACCTAACATGCGAGTTCCGCACGCTGTAACGGGGTAAAAACCTGTTATCTCGCGCGAGCCACCCCATCCCTGCAGTACCTCGACTCTGTAACACGGTTTTTCCCCGTTATCTCACCTAACATGCGAGTTCCGTACGCTGTAACGGGGTAAAAACCTGTTAGCTCGAGTGAACCTCCCCATCCGTGCAGTGCCTCGGCTCTGTAACACGGTTATTCCCCGTTATCTCACCTAACCTGCGAGTTCCTCACGCTGTAACGGGGAAAAAACCTGTTAGCTCGCGCGAGCCTCCCCATTTCTGCTGTGCCTCGAATCTGTAACACGGTTTTTCCCCGTTATCTCACCTAATATGCGAGTTCCGTACGCTGTAACGTGGTAAAAACCTGTTATCTCGAGCGAGCCTCCCCCATCTCTGCAGTGCCTCGGCTCTGTAACACTGATTTTCCCCGTTATCTCACCTAACATGCGAGTTCCGCCCGCTGTAACGGGGAAAAAACCTGTTAGCTCGCGCGAGCCTCCCCATTTCTGCTGTGCCTCGGCCCTGAAACACGGTTATTGGACCTAGAATAAAAAGTGAGCACCGTTTAATATCACACAGATAATGAAAATAATAAGACAAAGAGGTGTCAGATATGAATGAGACAAAACAGCGGGACAACGAGACGTTTAAACGTGAAGCAGTGAAGTATGTGCAGGAACAGACGAAGAGCCTAGATGATGTAGCTAATGAATTAAATATCAATCCCGGTACGCTACGCGGCTGGGTGGGGAAGTACCGAGAATTCGAAAATGAGCCTATAAAGCAAGCGGAAGCCCTTCGCGAGAAATCTCAATTTATAGAAGATCAGAAACGCGAAATCGAGGATCTGAAAGAGGAGATTGCCATCCTAAAAAGGGCCATGCACATCTTCAGCAAAGAAATGAACTAAGGTTCCAATTTATCGAAGATCACCGCTCCGACTTTCGATTGGAGAAGATGTGCAGTGTATTGAAAGTGCCCCTGGGCGGTTTTCACGCATGGCGAGCAGCTGAGGCGTCTGAGACAGACAAACGTAGGGAAACCTAAAATGGCACTTCTTCGACTCGGATGAAACCTACGGAAGTCCGAGAATACGCAAAGAACTCGTGAATGAAGGTTGGACTGTATCAGAGCGTACGGTTGGCTTCATCATGCGCGAAAACGGACTTCGCTCGTGTATGGCGCGTAAGTTCAGGGTTGTTACAACAGACTCCAATCATGACATGCCAACCTCATCCACCACTCCGATCGAGGTTTCCAGTATGCCTCCAAAGATTACCATGATCAGCTAGAGCGGTTTGGTATGAAGCCATGCATGAGTCGTAAAGGTAACTGTTATGACAACGCCTGTATAGAAGAATTTCATAGCATCTTAAAGCGTGAGTTTATTTACAGCAGACCAAAGTTCAGAGCCAAAAAAAAAGCGCAGCAAAAGCTATTCCGCTACCTCGAGTTCTTCTACAACCGGAAGCGATCTAACAGTATCCTCGGATATATGTTGCCGGTACGCTTTAAGCAATTGTACTACGAGAGAGCAGCATAACTTAAGGGTGTCCACTTTATTGACAGAAGAGCAATTTCCCAGTAATTCCATCCCCTTATCTATGTGATGATCAGAAACTGACACGCAGAAAAAGATCGGCATCTCAATCCGTTAGCCCACAGTAGATTCTAAACATAACGAGTCATGAACATGTTGTCGCTTTCGCTTCTGTACGTTTCGACGCCGCCATGCGTCATGATCGTACGTTGGTAGTTTTTGTTGTTCGAATCTTTGAAATCGATATGGCATGTCGTCGACCCATCGGTAACATCGCTCTGCGAAGGCGATCTCTGCAGTACCGCATACCCTTGCGTATTCATATATAAATGACTCCGGTACGGCTCGTTCAAGTCCGAATCTTCCAACCTTTGAAGTTCCGTGATCGTCTGGCTGAAGTTGGAGGAAATGCTCATCGCCTTTGGCTCCTCGGCATGCAAATACGACATCGCGCTATCCGCGGTATATGTAATCTCCCGATGGAGCTTCGTCGTTTTTCCCCCAGGGCCGGATAAATTTTCATCGGTGATAACCACCTGAGCGTTGTGCCCGAGCTGCCAATGACCCGTCTCATAATTCGTTTGATCGTTACTCATGCGATAACTGGACGAAACCGAGGACACGTACGAACCTTCGGACGTTTCAACAACACCTTCGATTTGGTAGCTGTTCCCGGCTTCTTCATTGGTAAATTTATTTTCTTCCGAGCCAAGCATCGGGGCATCTCCCTGGGACGACACTCCCGTATAAGCAAGCGTGTTCTTAGTTATTTTCCCCGTTGTAGGTGACCCATTCGTTCGGTACAGGAACATCGAGCCGCTCATGAGCCAATAATTAACCCCGTTAACAACCTTGATCGTCAACATATGTTTGCCGCCTAACAAACCTGCGAACGGCGTCAGGTTCACCCGATACGGAGGCATGTTCATCGTCCGGATGGCGGTCACCGGCCTCCACAACAGCGGATTAATGCCTCCTGTATACAATACGATTTCAGGCCATACGGAACCGGCAGGAATTTGATCGATGTAGATTTCGATTTCGCGAAAAGCAGCCGAGTTCGACCACCAGAACTCATCGTTGTTTTGGGCAATAGCGTATAAATCCAGGTACAGTTCTTTCATATCGTCCGGCAGCTCCAGCTCGATTTCCATGATCCCCTCTTTATTGACGGTATGAGGCTGAGGGCTGACTGTAATAGGGACAATGTTGTCTGGAACGCCTCGATCCAACGGATTCCGCTGTGCAGGTTCAATCGAAACTGCAGGATAAAATTCCAAAGAAACGGACATCAGCGGAATGCCGGTATGCAATTCGTCGAGATAATTTTCCAGATTAACGGTAAACGATACTTCGTCGATGAGGACGGGCAAATATGTCGTAATATCCTTTTGAATCTTCCACTGGATCCCTTCCTTGGATGGCTCTGGCGTACATCCGACAAAAATTTGCGTATTGTCCGCCCACACTTGCATCAACCGGTCAAACTGGCGCCCGGCTTGAGTGCCCGTAATCGTAAGAATTACTTTTCCCCACGTTCCCGAAGGGAGGAACACTTCATTCGATACCGGCGATTGCGCGTGTCCGAATGCTTGCTGTACCATAATTTGCACGACGGTTGGAGTTGATGAGGGAATCTCTACCGGCAAGTCCATCTCGATGGGGTTGTCGGTTTTAGCAAATTGCTTGCTGATTGAACTATTCACTGATATCTCTCCTCTATTTCGTAGAATGCAACTTCTTCTGATAAGATTTGAGGATACTAGCATAGCAACTCAAATCACGAAAATTCTATCGTTTATACTTAGGATCATAGCTATCTTGCTCCGGCAGCGTAAGTAGATGGCCAATCGTCCCTGTTATGATATAGCGGTCACCTTCCATATGTGTACGGTTCTTTCTCGCTCTCAGCTCGAGCACCTGCGCAATTGTCCGTGCCATATCCGGCTTCTCTGCGAGAACGAGAATTCCCCTCCGTTTTGGCTGTCCATCTATGCCCCCCTCACTAGAGTCCGTATATTAGTCTAACAGATTCGGACAAATCTCGTTATATATTAATAATCATTCCATGAATTCAATGTAATAACTTTGGTCAACGGTTTACATAATATTTTATATGTTTCTTATATGAAACATTACTTGCTGAATCCCATATGCTTCCTAACTATCTCGCGCAAGCTTCCCTATCCGTGCAGTGCTTCGACACTGTAACACGGTTTTTCCCCGTTATCTCATTTGACCTGCGAGTTCCGCACACTGTAACGGGATAAAAACCTGTTAGCTCACGCGAGCCTCCCCATCCGTGCAGTACCTCGGCTCTGTAACACGGTTTTCCCCTGTTATCTCATTTGACCTGCGAGTTCCGCACGCTGTAACGGGGTAAAAACCTGTTAGCTCACACGAGCCTCCCCATCTCTGCAGTACCTCGACTCTGAAACACGGTTTTTCCCCGTTATCTCACCTAACCTGCGAGTTCCGACAGCTGTAACGGGGAAATAACCTGTTATCTCGCTCGAGCCTCCCCGTCTCTGCAGTGCCTCGACTCTGTAACACGGTTATTCCCCGTTATCTCACCTTACTTGCGAGCTTCGCCCTCTGTAACGAGGAGGAACTATAAATGCTAACTAAAAGAAGTACACTTTTGCTTGTGTAAGTATGTTCTAAAACAATAGGGATAATCAGCCGAAAAACAACTGTTTTGCGATATCAAGGGAAATATATGTACGATGAAGATTGTTGTACATCACAGCGTAATTGAATGGCGTTAGTTAGATCCCATCCAGCGTTTATGTACAAGCATATACAATCAAAACGGTACATTTGGATTCAATCATTTACACTTGTGCTTTCATAACTCAGGATTTGCACTTTATTGAGTGTTGTTCTTGAAGTGTTGTGAACCGAGGAAGTGTGGATTAAATGTAAATGGGCGAGGAATGTGAACTAGTGACAATTATTTATATTAACTACATTAAATATCATTCCTTGATTGTGATACAGGTCAAAAACACTGCTGTTAAGGGGAATTCCACAAATTTCGCCTGATATCGAATTTTATTTAATACCATTAAATATGCAATATAAATCGAAATCAAAAACAGTTGGTCAGATATAATTAACTACATTAAATATCAACTACAAATCTACCCTTGTCTAATAAATCACTGTCTCACTAGGTTGCCCAATCGTATAAAGTTTGCATTATTCTACGTACCAGCTCAATAGGCAAACTTGATAAACTCCTAACTAATATTTCGACTGATATCGTTTTTTCAGAGTGATCTGCCACATCAGCAACTCGCACACTAGGTCGTTTTGAGCCTGAGACGTCGGCTTTGGACGTCTCAGGCTCATGAAGTACCTACAGACTAGCAATTGAACGGCTGAGACCTCTCATCCTAGCATCAATATTTCGCGTATATCCTGCTCCGTGAGGGAGGATAGCTCTTCATGACCAGGTTGAACCACTTCCTCGATCAGCTGCATCTTCTTATGTTGCAGCTCATACATCTTCTCTTCGACAGTCCCCTGGGTGATGAGACGTATCACCTGTACGACCTTCTTCTGCCCGATTCGGTAAGCGCGGTCCGCAGCCTGCTGCTCTACAGCGGGATTCCACCATAGGTCATACAAGATAACGGTATCCGCTCCGGTAAGATTCAGCCCTGTTCCGCCAGCTTTTAACGAGATAAGAAACATGTCTCTTTCCCCGTCATTAAATCGGTTGCAGAGCTGAACTCGTTCCGCTAAAGGAGTCTGCCCATCCAGATAAAAATACGGAACCCCTTGATAAGCCAGGTTACGACCGATGATGTCCAACATCGACGTGAATTGGGAGAACAATAGAATTCGCCTTCCAGCACTGCGGCACTCCTCTATAATCTCCAATAGCTGTTCGAATTTAGCCGAGCTTCCCTCATAGCCCTCAACGAATAAGGCAGGGTGGCAGCAAAGCTGCCGCAAGCGTGTTAACCCAGACAATATCTTGATCCGATACTTTTGATAGCCATCCTCACTAAGATGCTTCAGAGTCTCCTGTTGCAGTTGTGCTAAGTAAGCCATGTACAGCTTCTTCTGCTCAGGCAGCAGCTCAGAGGCCTGCACAGACTCAATTTTCTCAGGGAGCTCCTTCAGAACTTCTGTCTTTAACCGGCGCAAAAGAAACGGACGTACGCGCTTGGCAACCATTTCTCGAGGCAAGTCATTGAACTCTCTTCTACCTGGGAACAAATCTGGGAACACGACATCGAATATGGACCACAGCTCCTCCAGTCGATTCTCCACAGGGGTTCCAGTAAGAGCAAAGCGATACTTCGCTTTGATTTCTTTCACAACCTGCGCTGTCAACGTGTAGTAGTTCTTAAACACCTGCGCTTCATCCAATATCAGCGAATGAAACATCTGCTCTTCATACAGCGCAATGTCTCTGCGCAGCAACGGATACGATGTTATTAGAACATCCACTTCCGATACATCCTGCAGAAACGAGCTGCGATCTGTACGGTTGCCATCAACGATCGTCACGCGAAGCTCAGGAGCGAACTTCTGAATCTCATTGCGCCAATTATATACTAGTGAAGATGGAGAAACGATAAGCGCTGGCTGCTTCTGCTCTCGGATCTCAGCCAGTTCAGAAACGATAAATGCGATACTTTGCAGCGTCTTGCCCAAGCCCATATCGTCAGCAAGAATACCGCCAAATCGATAATGAGCTAACGTCTTCAGCCACTGGTAGCCGTATATCTGATAATCTCGGAGCACGCCCTCCAAATGTTCGGGTACTACGAAATCCAAATTATCGGGGTTGCGCATATTTTCGAGAAGCTTACGGAATGATTTGCTCAGCTTAATCGAGCTGCCTAACGGCTGAGTGTCCAGCAGATGCAGTCCACGAGCGACCGGGAGTTGAGCCCTTGCCCCATTCCATTCCCGAAAATGAATGCCTGTCTCATTCATGAAGCGGACGATCTCTTGAAACTCCTCGGTCTCAAGCGGCATTAACGCACCGTCTGGAAGACGATAATACTTGCGCTTCTCATCCAGCGTCTGAAGCAGCTTACGAATATCCGATTCAGGGATGCCGTCGATCTCAAACTTAAATTCCAGCCAATCGGTACGCTCATCAACATTAACGCGAATAACGGGTGCAG
Source organism: Paenibacillus marinisediminis (assembly GCF_054343325.1). Taxonomy (NCBI): domain Bacteria; kingdom Bacillati; phylum Bacillota; class Bacilli; order Caryophanales; family Paenibacillaceae; genus Paenibacillus; species Paenibacillus marinisediminis. Next base: position 156,384 of record NZ_JBTGUH010000002.1, on the reverse strand, counting down.
CATTTTCCTTGAAAATTCGAAGCTTAACTGCAGTAGTGGCGTGTATCTCTGCCAGCGGTTCCAACTGAGGAACAATATGATACAAGAATTCATATTCCGAATCTTCATCATCCAGAAAATAACCGTATTCCGTCTTCGTAAAGGAGCAATGATCCATGAGCTCCAGAATACGATGTTCCTTCTCTCCTTCGCGCACAAGAATGCGTTCAGTTCCTCCCCTATACCCATTGGCGTCTAATGGATTAATGACGATCTCGCCATAATGAAATTCCAAGCCAGCAAGCAAACGCCCTCTTACTCTATCCAGATACAGCTTAGCCTTAAGCGGAACCTGCATCAATCGATCCGATACCTCTTTAGCGATACGCACACTGCCTAGCTTCATCAGCCCCGGAATAACCTTTTCCATAAAAGGCTCCATCTGTTCCGGCGCTAATTGAATCTGTGGATTATATGAAGATGCGAGCATCAGTTTCATATCAGATAGACGATTGCAATCGTTCACTGGCAGCTTAATGAGCTTACCCTCACATAGAACAACACCGTAATCCTCCATAACGGTGACCTGATCCAAGCCCTCTATATCCAACTGATAGCCCTCAATTCCAGCTTGTTCAAATACAAAGTTCAGTGGAATCAGCTCATCCGAGACTTGAAGTCCATCATAGGTCTTTCCGTTATGCCTAAGCTTTACCATCGGTGACTTCTCTAACAGCGGAAACAAGGATTCCCATGAAAATGGCGGGATAAGAAGCATCCGATCACCGCTTAAGCTGATGGATGGTACGTAATGCATCTTAGACGTAGCGTGAAACATTCTCTCATGCCGATAGATCTGTGCTAGATACTGCAGCACAACTGCTTGCTCTGGGTGAAAGCGGTAGCGCTCTGGCTCATATGTAAAATACTTAGAGAATTCGTACGCAACGCCGCGATCAATTCGATCAAGGAGATCACGGATCCTCTGCACCACGTACAGCCTTTTGGGCCCCAGCTTCATTTCCACACCAAACATAAACTTCTCGTCCCCATATGCGAACGGTTTTATCGTGAATTCTACTTCTAGGCACTCTCTCGTATCGAAAATGGATCCGCCGCCGCCAGTACGCTGCTGTTTATGACCAAACAGCTCCATCATGCTATTCGATATGCGCATATCCCGTATGGATACGGTCGAATTCTCACTGCCATCGGCACGATCTTCGCGATGCCTCTCTACCTTAACGCGGCTTTCATCCGTATCATCATAATCCGAGAGGATTGGCAATCTGCCATCCTGCTGCATCTCCGCAATATTCAATAGCACTGCGGCGACATGCTCGCAGTACTTGAATGTAGATGCAAAGGAGCAACATGAACAATTCGCGTTCACATCACCACTTCGGTCTATCTTGACGTGCACCTGAACATCTTCGCTGCCATCTTTCACAACAGCTTCATACAAAGGATAATCGGGATCGATATCGTGAAAATATACTCGATTGGCTCGGTGATAGGCCTGTCCTTCTTCATATCCTGCTTTACCGCACAGCATCTTTATTAATCGTAAAGTCAAATAAGAGCTCACTGACATAACCCTTCCTATTCATAACATAGTCGCCACAAAACTGCATTAAGCCTAATATGTTAATAATACTATGATCTGAATCATTGTGAACATAAAAGGAAAACTTTGTGTCAAGCCGGCACAGAAACCATTATTGGCTTCATCGTGAACGTTATTCTGCTCTTTAGAAGTATTCAATAAAAAGAACCCTCAACTCCACTAGAAGTGGCGCCGAAGGTTCTTTAGCCAATATTAGACTATGGCAACAAGGTGGTTCCCATCAAGAAGCGATCCACTTCACGAGCAGCCTCTCGTCCTTCATTGATGGCCCATACGACTAAGCTTTGTCCACGGCGCATATCGCCTGCAGCGAACACATTCGGAGCGCTGGTGCGATACTTGCCGTATGCGGCCTTCACGTTTGAGCGGCGATCCGTCTCCAGCTGGAGCTGATCGATGATCGTGCGCTCAGGACCGTCGAATCCGATCGCAATCAGCACGAGCTGAGCCGGGAATACGCGCTCCGTTCCCGGAATTGGCTCATAGACCTTGCGACCATCCTCGGTCACAGTGCGCTGAATCTGCACCGTGTGCAGCTCCTTCACGCGCCCGTTCTCATCTCCGACAAACTTCGTAGTCATGATGGAGAATTCGCGCGGATCATGTCCATACAACGCCTTAGCTTCCTCCTGCGCATAGTCGAGCGTATACACATTCGGAAATTGCGGCCACGGATTCGCAACCGAATCTCGCTCGAGCGGCGCCTTCGCATGCGTGCCGAACTGTGTAACACTGCGGCAGCCGTGACGAAGCGCTGTTGCCACACAGTCTGTGCCCGTATCTCCGCCGCCGATCACGATGACATCTAGATCGTGGGCATTGATGTATTTCCCGTCCGCAAGCTTCGAATCCAGATAGCTCTTGATCGTACCGTTCAAGTAGTCCATCGCATACTGAATACCTTGAAGCTCGCGTCCTGCGATATTGAATTCCCGCGGCTTCGTAGCTCCGCCGCACAATACGACCGCGTCGTAGTCCTGCTGAAGTTGCTCCGAGGGGATATCCTTGCCGATCTCCGTGTTCGTTACGAAACGGATGCCCTCTGCTGCGAGGATATCGACACGCCGCTGTACCACGTCCTTGCTGAGCTTCATCGTCGGAATACCGTATGTCAATAAGCCGCCGATCCGATCCGCACGCTCATATACCGTAACCGAGTGGCCAGCCTTGTTCAGCTGCGCAGCAGCAGCGAGACCCGCTGGTCCTGAGCCGACGACAGCAACTTGCTTGCCAGTGCGCTGTTTAGGAGGCTCAGGCTGTATCCATCCTTCTTCGAAGCCGCGATCTACGATAGCTTGCTCGATCGTCTTGATCGCAACTGACTTGTCAATCAGTCCGACCGTACAAGAGCCTTCGCACGGCGCCGGACAGACACTTCCCGTAAACTCCGGAAAGTTGTTGGTCTTATGCAAGCGATTTAGCGCTTCACGCCACTGCCCTCTATATACGAGATTGTTCCACTCTGGAATTAAGTTGTTGATCGGACATCCTGATGTTCCGCCCGTCATCTCGATGCCTGTATGACAGTATGGTGTACCGCAGTCCATACAGCGAGCGCCTTGCATACGCAATTCTTCATCACTCATATGTTTATGGAATTGTTCCCAATCCTTGATACGCTCTAAAGGATCACGGTCTGCGGGAATCTGTCTCACATATTCAATAAAGCCTGTTGGTGTCGACATACTTTCTTCCCCCATGTCTATCCGATTCTATTCTTCATATTTATAGCTATATGTTACATAGCTGGTCCTGTTATAGCCTTCATTTAATATTATGGAATCGACAAAGCATTTCCCATAGAGAATATAGCGTATCATTTGCACTGAATGACGAATGAAAGCGATCCTGCGATAGTGATGTTCTATCAGCTTTATAACTATCTTTTGTAGATGACAAAGCGATGAGCATACAGATTGCGTTCATCGACAGAACCTGACCGCTCTTCTACAATCGTCCACTTCGACTCGTCAAATGGCGGGAAATATTCATCTCCCTCGAATTCAGCATCTATATACGTTACATATAGCTGATCCGCATATGGCATGAACTGCTTGTAGACTTCAGCACCGCCCATGATGATTACATCTTCCGCGGGCGCAAGCTTCAGAACGTCCTCGATCGAATGAACGGCATCGACTCCTTCATGCGTCCATTCCTTATTGCGAGTCAACACAACGTTATGCCGTTTAGGCAAAGGCTTGCTGCCAATCGATTCAAACGTTTTGCGCCCCATCACAACCGTCTTGCCAGTCGTTTGCTTAACGAAGAAAGCCATATCATTCGGCAGCCGCCAAGGCATTCCGTTATCCTTGCCAATGAGCCGATTCCGATCCATCGCCCATATCATGCTAATTCCCATATACGTATGCTCCTTCATCAAATGCTGTTATGATGCCGAATGTGTTATCACTTCATTTTCCTACACAGCTATTGGCGCTTTGATCGTCGGATGATACGTATATCCTTCGAATTCAAAGTCTTCAAACTTGTAATCGAAGATCGATTCCGGCTTACGTTTGATCACGAGCTTAGGCAGGGCATATGGTTCGCGCTCCAATTGCGTCTTGACCTGCTCCAGATGATTCGAATAGATGTGTACATCACCGCCAGACCATACGAATTCTCCTACATCCAGATCGCACTGCTGTGCGATCATATGAGTCAAGAGCGAGTAGCTTGCGATGTTAAATGGCAGTCCGAGGAATGTGTCTACAGAGCGCATATTCAGCATGCAGCTAAGCTTCCCTTCCGCAACGTAAAACTGGAACGCATAATGGCACGGAGGCAGCTTCATCTGATCGACCTCGCCTACATTCCAAGCAGAGACGAGCAAGCGACGAGAATCTGGATTGTTCTTGATCTGTTCAATTACATTCGCGATTTGATCAATGACACGGCCATCTTTCGCTTCCCAATGACGCCATTGAGAACCATATACCGGTCCAAGGTCACCGTTCTCGTCAGCCCACTCATCCCAGATGCGAACGCCATTCTCTTTTAAGTATTGTATATTCGTATCGCCGCTTAAGAACCACAGCAGCTCATGTACAATCGATTTCAGATGCATGCGCTTTGTTGTGATAAGCGGGAAGCCTTCCTGAAGATCAAATCGCAATTGACGCCCGAACACCGATAGAGTTCCAGTGCCTGTACGATCCTCTTTATGAACACCATGTTCCAATACGTCTTTTAGTAATGTTAAGTAAGTTTTCATTCTGCATCCACTCCGATCATCAATTTTAACCTAAACTATAGTTTAACAAAAAAATTAAGGTTGCGCGATTGGGAGTTATCGTAATTTATCAACATATAAAAAAATCCCCCGCCATCCAACCGGACGCGGGGGAAGCACCATGTGCATTAGAATCATTGCATACAAGAACCAAATCTTGGAGAAAAGGTATTACTTCACTGTGTGGATAGGATGGCCGAGCACTACTTCTGCAGCTTCCATAACGATCTCACCGAGTGTTGGATGCGCGTGGATTGTCAACGCCAGATCTTCGACTGTCGCTGCCATTTCCACTGCAAGACCCATTTCAGCAATCAGGTTGGACGCTTCAGGTCCAACAATTTGTGAACCGAGCACGATGCCAGTTTCTGCATCAGCAACGATCTTCACGAATCCGTCTACGCTGCCGCCAAGCGACAATGCGCGGCCGTTTGCTGCGTAAGGGAATTTACCGGACTTCACATTCTTGCCTTGAGCTTTAGCTTCCGTTTCCGACAAGCCTACGCTTGCACATTCAGGATCTGTGAAGCATACAGCTGGCATTCCTTTATAATCCACGACGCTAGGCATTCCTGCGATCGCTTCAGCCGCTACTTTACCTTCGTAAGATGCTTTGTGTGCAAGTGCTGGACCAGCAACAATATCACCGATAGCGAAGATATTTGGAATGCTAGTGCGTCCTTGGTGGTCAACTTCAACCAAGCCGCGATCAGTCATCTTCACGCCGATCATGTCGAGACCGAAGTCACCGTCCGTGTTAGGACGACGGCCAACTGTAACAAGCAGGTAATCAGCTGTAACTTCTTTCGATTCGCCGCCTACTGTGAATTTAACCGTTACATCTTTCTCAGTTTGCGTAGCAGATTCTGCTTTCGCACCTGTGAAGATTTCGACGTTCGATTTCTTCATGTTCTTAGCAACGATTGATGTCATATCCTTATCGAAGCCTGGAAGCACCATATCAGCGCCTTCGATAACAGTTACTTTAGTACCGAACTTGGAGTACATTTGACCAAGCTCAGCGCCGATGTAGCCGCCGCCGATAACGATCATGCTCTTCGGAATCTCAGGCAAGGACAACGCTTCTGTCGAGGACAGGATGCGACCTTCGAATGGGAAAGCTTTCAGTTCGATCGGACGTGATCCTGTAGCTACGATACAGTGGTTGAATTTATAGCGAGGCGCTTCTTGGTCATTGAACAAGCGCGCTTCTGTTTCGTTGATGAACATCGCTTCGCCTTTGAACACTTGCACCTTGTTTGCTTTCAACAGGGCGCCAACGCCGCCAGTCAGCTTTTTCACAACGCCGGACTTGAAGCCTTGAACTTTATCCCAGTCCACAGTAACGTTCTCAGCGTTGATTCCGATGTCAGAACCATGCTTCGCTACTTCATACTGGTGTGCAGCGCTGATCAGCGCTTTGGATGGAATACATCCGCGGTTCAAGCACACGCCGCCTACTTCGGATTTATCTACGATCAATACGCTTTGACCAAGCTGTGCAGCGCGGATCGCTGCTACATAACCGCCAGGGCCTGCGCCAATAACCAATGTATCAATATTTAAAGATGCGTCTCCTACTACCATTGATTACACCTCCATTACAAGCAATTCTGGATTAGCGAGCAATTGCTTGATATAGTTCATAAAGTTTTGTGCTGTCGCGCCATCGATAATACGGTGGTCGAAGCTCAAGGACAATGCCATTACAGAAGCTGGTACGATTTCGCCGTTTTTCACAACTGGCTTCTCGGAGATACGGCCAGTACCCAAGATTGCAACCTCAGGGAAGTTGATGATCGGAGTGAAGAACATACCGCCAGCGGAACCGATGTTTGTGATGGAGATTGTGCTGCCCTTCATCTCATTCGGACCAAGCTTGCCTTCACGGCCGCGTGCTGCCAAGTCGCGGATATCGTCAGCGATCATCCAGATGCTGCGGCGATCTGCGTCATTAATAACAGGAACGATCAAGCCGTTGTCTGTATCTGTCGCGATACCGATGTTGTAGTATTTCTTGTAGACGATCTCGTTCGCTGCTTCGTCGATCATTGCGTTCATAACCGGGAATTCGCGGCAAGCTGCTACCAATGCTTTTACGATGAACGGCAGGTAAGTTACCTTCTTGCCTTTCTTCTCCATCATAGGCTTCAAGCGAGTACGGAATGCTACGAGCTCTGTAACGTCCACTTCGTCCATAATTGTAACGTGCGGTGCAGTGTATGCGGATTTAACCATTGCATTCGAAATCGCTTTGCGGATACCTTTGAATGGTACGCGCTCTTCTTCCACGAAACGATCAGCAGCTGGTGCGGATGCTTTAGCAGCAGGCGCTTTGTCAGCTGCAGGTGCTTCAGCAGCCTTAGGAGCTGGTGCTCCGCCTTGAGCAAATGCTTCAACATCTTCGCGTGTAATCTTGCCTACATTGCCTGTTCCAGGAACTTCAGCGATGTTAACGCCGAGATCACGAGCAAGCTTGCGAACGCTAGGCGTTGCCAATACTTCTCGATCAGGCACTGCTGCTACTGGAGCCGCACCCTTAGGAGCTTCCGCAGCTGGAGCTGCTTCTGCTGCAGGAGCTTCTGCTTCTTCAGCTTCTGGTTGATCTGGCAATTCACCTTCTGCATCGATGATCGCAACTACTTCACCCATGTGCATGACTTGACCATCTTTAGCAAACACTTCAAGCACTGTACCGTTAACCGGACAAGGTACTTCTACAATTGCTTTATCGTTTTGTACTTCCATGATGATATCGTCATCTGTTACTTTATCACCAGGTTTAATAAGCATCTTAATAATTTCGCCTTCATGCAACCCTTCACCTAACTCAGGGAAGCGATATTCAAACTTAGCCACGATGAAAACCTCCTACGTTCAATTACCGTTCTATTTATTAGAAGTTCAGTACTTTGTTAACAGCTGTTACGATTCTCGCTGGCGTTGGGAGCCATTGATCTTCGATTTGCGCGTATGGATAAACTGTATCTGGACCTGCTACGCGGAGCACTGGAGCTTCAAGGTGCAGGATTGCTTTTTCATTGATTTGCGCAATGACTTCAGCAGCAACACCAGATGTTTTCTGTGCTTCTTGAACCATAATGACGCGATTAGTCTTCTTGATCGAAGCGACAATCGTATCGATATCAAGCGGCATCAACGTGCGAAGATCGATTACTTCTGCTTGCACTCCTTGCTTCTCAAGTTCAGCAGCAGCTTTCATCGCTGTATGAACCATCAAGCCGTATGCAAGGATTGTAACGTCCTTACCTTCACGCACAACGTTTGCTTTACCGATCTCAACTGTATATGCATCTTCAGGTACTTCATCACGGAATGCATGATACAAGTTCAGGTGCTCCATGAAGAATACTGGGTCGTTCTCGCGAATCGCGGAAATCAACAAGCCTTTAGCATCATATGGGTTAGAAGGAACTACTACCTTGATACCTGGAGTTTGTACAAGCAAGCCTTCCAAGGAATCTGTATGAAGCTCAGCTGCTTTAACACCGCCGCCGAAAGGTGTACGGAATACGATCGGTGCATTATAGCGGCCGCCAGAGCGGTAACGCAAGCGTGCAGCTTGAACACAGATTTGATCTAATGCTTCATATATAAATCCTACGAATTGAATTTCTGCTACTGGGCGGAAACCTGTAACGGCAAGACCTAATGCCATACCGCCTATTGCGGACTCTGCAAGTGGAGTATCAAATACTCGATCTTCGCCAAATTCTTTCTGCAAACCTTCTGTCGCACGGAATACACCGCCGACGTGTCCAACGTCTTCACCAAATACGAGAACGTTCTCGTCACGCTTAAGCTCGACGCGCATCGCGTCGCGAATCGCTTCTTTCATATTCATTTGTGCCATTGATTCGTGTCCTCCCTACCGTTTTAGCAAAGATCTCTTTGCCTATCTGATACGATCTATATCAACCGAATTATTATTGAAAATCAGCTTTTTGCTCTTCCAGATGCTTTGGTGTTGTTTCAAACATCGAATCAATCAAACCAGCAACCGTCATCTTCTCTGTCTTCTCAGCGCGCTTGATCTCTTCGTTGACTTTAGCTTTCGCTTCATCTTTCACGCGAGCTGTATCTTCTTCAGTCCAAAGTCCTTTAGCAGCCAGGAATTTACCGAAGCGTTCGATTGGATCTTTAACAGACCATTCTGCCTCTTCGTCCTTCGTGCGGTATTTTGTCGTATCATCCGCCATGGAATGCGGACGGAAACGGTATGTCAAAGATTCAATAAGTGTTGCGCCTTCGCCTTTGCGACCGCGTTCAGCAGCGATTTGAACTGCTTTAATAACAGCAAGAACGTCCATACCGTCAACTTGCATACCCACGATACCAGCTGCAACTGCTTTGTGAGCGATGGATTTCGCTGCAGTTTGCTTCGCGAATGGTGTTGTAATCGCATAGCCGTTGTTCTGTACGAAGAAGATAACAGGGAGCTCGTAAGCACCTGCAAAGTTCAGGCCTTCATAGAAATCGCCTTCGGAAGAACCGCCGTCACCTGTATATGTGATTGCTACTTGCGGTTTCTTTCTTAGCTTGAAGCCTTTAGCGATACCCATCGCGTGCAGAATTTGCGCACCGATGATGATTTGCGGCATCATTACATTGACACCTTCAGGAATTTGACCGCCGTGCTGATGTCCACGGGAATATAGGAAAGCTTGATAGAGCGGCAATCCATGCCATACGATCTGCGGCATGTCACGGTAAGCTGGCACTACAAAGTCTTCTTTTTGAAGCGGATATACACTGCCGACCATGGATGCTTCTTGACCAGATACTGGCGCATAGAAGCCTAGGCGACCTTGACGACCTAAGTTAATCGCACGTTCATCCCAAGTGCGAGTGAATACCATACGGTACATGATTTCTTTCAATTGCTCATCGCTAAGTTCCGGCATCATATCCGGATTAACAACTTCTCCTTCAGGAGACAACACGGTTAATGGAGTTACATCTTCCGTTTGAACTTCGAATGGGAGCTTGCTCATCATTTTCACCTCAATAAATAGTTTGAAGAATTTTGATCTCTGTTATATTATTATCATACACCTGTTGTAGTCGATAAATCAAAAGGAAACGCGAAATTTATACGTTTTATTTTGAAGTGTTGCTATAACACACATATTTTCACAATATAACAGAGTGCTACAAAATTGACTGAACTGTGAATATCAATACTAATTTTAGATAACTTGGTGGATATTTCACGAACAAAAAGTTAAAATTTCTATTTCCTTACCATCTACGCTAGTGTTAACCAATTCCAACAAATTTTTGCATGGAGTGACAAACAATGACAGATAGCATTTATTTAAAGAGAACCATCGTTAAGCACGAAATCGAATGTCCCTTACTTGAATCGGGAAAACGCGATGTACGCGTTTATTTGCCTCCTGGCTACCAGGAAATATTGACGTACCCGGTTGTTTATTGTCAGGATGGAGAGGACTTCTTCAATTTCGGCAGAGTGGCTACCTTCGCCAATCGCATCATTATTGATGAAGATGTAGAACCATTTATCGTTGTTGGAGTTGATGTCGATAAAAAAATCCGTACTTCTGAATATTCACCAGATGGAGAACGTTTTGAATCGTATATGGCTTCGTTATCCGATTATATCGTGCCAGCCATTGAGCGTATGTACCCTGTCCGACAAGAATGGACTGATATTGTTCTTGCTGGAGATTCATTAGGCGGAACATCATCTCTGCATGCGGCTTTGCGTTCACCGGATAAATTCAGACAAGTCATTTCCTTATCTGGTGCGTACTATCCTGCATCACAGGAGATTATCCGTGCGCAGACTGATCTGTCTTGGCTGCACCTGTTTATGGTCGTTGGACTGCAGGAAACAGCGTTTGAGACCGATCGCGGAGTGTTTGATTTTGTAGATCTTAATCGCAGTGCTCGTCAATTGTTCACGGAACGCGGAGCGCATGTTCATTACGAAGAACATGATGGTCAACACTTATGGGGCTTCTGGCAGAAGCATATCCCTAATGCACTTCGTCACTTTCTACTCTAATCTGCCCATATTAAACAGGCTCCTATCCAGACAACAAGTCCGAATAGGAGCCTTATTTATGTTATTAAGTTTCTTGATATATACCAGAACGATCTTTAAACCAGTGGAACAGATGCGTTGCAATTACCTTAAGCACTGCGTATCCTGGTACAGCTAATATGATGCCGAAGATACCGAACAGATTGCCCGCAATTAAGATTACGAAGATAATCGTCAGCGGGTGGATCTTCAGCGACTTACCCATGATTTGAGGCGAGATGAACTTGCCTTCTATCAATTGAACAACGGTCCACACGACAATCATTTTCAGCAACATGATCGGTGAAGTAACTAATGCAATGATCAGTGCAGGTGTTATCGCAATAGCAGGTCCTAGATAAGGCACGATCGCCGTACATGCTGCGATGATGGCAAGCACTAGCGAGTAATCCAGACCGATGATTAAATACCCGATGTATAATAACATGCCGATGCACATACTTACCAAGATCTGACCGCGAATATAGGAACTGATCTGTCCGTTCATTTCAGACAAGACATTAGCAGTTCGTTTTCGAAGATCTGTCGGAAAGAAACTGACAATAAACCCTGGAAGCTTCTTGCCATCCTTCAGGAGATAGAACAACACAAAAGGCACTAGTACAATTGTGAACACGATATGAGTAACTGTCCCTACTACAGATCCAATGCCATGAACTGTACTGTTAACAAGTTCTGATAATTTGGCGGTGAAATCTTGCATTAGGTTAGGTACATTCAAGTCTAGGCTTTGCTGGATCTGCAAGAAAAGGTCACTGGCAATACCCTGCTCCAGCAATTTCTGTACTTCAGAAAAGTAAATGGGGAGATTGTTTACTAAACTAATGATTTGATCGCGAACAAATGGAATAATTGCGACCACCAAAAATGTAACTAATCCACTAATCAGCAAGTAAAGCAGCAATATAGCATAGATTCGCTTTATTTTCTTCTTCTCCAACCAATCGACGATTGGATTCAGCAGGTAGTAAGCTACACCTGCTAAAATAATGGGTAAAGAAACGGTAGCAAGTATGACTTTTAATGGTTCAAAAATGAACGATATTCGTTTGAATACAAAGATATTCAACCCGATAAGCAGCAGTACAACTAAGAAAAAGATTAATTTATAATGTAGAATAAATCGTAACAGCTTAGCGCTAAGGCTTTGTTTTTCCCCCTCCAAGGTCTCTCTACTCCCTTCCTATCTCAGATGTAAACCAAAATTTCTTAAGTTCATCGTCTCTAATCTATTTATCAGCATCTCCCGTTTGATTTCATACGCTGAAAGCCAACTTTCGTTTCAATATCACTCTGCCATGATTCGTTTAAGCAGTTGTTCGCAGCCATCATTTATGAGACGATACACATAATCAAAGTTGCCCGTGAAATAGGGATCTGGTACATTACGTTCTATTTCTTCAGGAAGCAGATCCATGAACTTGAATATTTCCGCTCTTGCTCCGGATGCGCCTTCCCACCCTCTCACATCACGTTCGTTGCTTTCATCCATACAGACAATATAATCATAATCCGAGAAATCATTAACATGTAATTGTCTTGCTTGAATACCCTTGTAGTCAATCTTATTCTGTTCCAGCAGACCTCTCGTTCCAGTGTGAGGCGGTTTGCCAATATGCCAATCTCCTGTACCCGCGCTGTCAATCTGAATCTGACTATGAAGCCCAGCTAATCTAACCTTATGTCGCATCACTGCTTCAGCCATCGGAGATCGACAAATATTTCCGAGACATACGAACAAAACTTTAATCATACGTTTCCACTCCTATGTACATCCGTTTTCTCCATTGTAACGATATAAGGCGGTATAGATCAAACACTCACCTTTCATATATGCATTCTCTACTCTTGTTGAACTGCTGAACAACTATTGGTATTCGATTCATAAACCTATATACTGTATGTAAGTTCTACTACTACATGCTACTCCATACAAGGAAGGTAACTTATGCTCCAACCATCTCTTTTTCATGACAAACGTATTGTGATTGTGGCCGGCGGTCATGTTGATCACCATGTACTTGCAGATATTAAGGAATCTGACTTTCTCATCGGCGCAGACCGAGGTGCATTAACTTTAATCGAACACGGATATAAGCCCGATATTGCACTAGGCGATTTTGATTCCGTGCATGCGGAAGAGCTTGAACGAATTACGCGTTCAAGTTTAGAGTTTGAAGCCTGCGATCCAATAGACAAAGACTATACAGACACTGAGCTCGCATTTCGCGCTGCTGTAAATAGAAAGCCGAAGTCAATCCTGCTGCTGGGTGCGACAGGGACTCGTTTAGATCATACACTTGCTAACATTCATTTACTAAAACGAGCACTTGAGCTTGACATTCCGATGCAAATTAAAGATGCGCATAATCGAATTCAACTTACAGAAAGCCGATTATCGATCATAGACGAAGGCTATCCTTATGTGTCGCTCCTCCCATTATCCTCACAAGTACTGGGTATCGATTTGGAGGGGTTTGCTTATCCGTTGCATAATGCTTCACTGACGATAGGACAATCACTTGGCATCAGCAATAAACTTATGGGCGATCAAGGAACGATCTCGGTGCGTGAAGGAACTCTCTTAATCATTGCCAGTCGCGATTAACAGTGCATAGAACGAATATGATCTTCAGTATAAAAGAACCTATTCAACCACTTTTTTAGTGGCTGGAGGTTCTTTTTATTTATTTACATCATTTTGTATATGCGTAATGATATACTACTCTGATATACTCTTAGGTAACAAATCGTAACTTAGGAGTGACAATAATGACATTTTCGTTCAAGTGTAAGACTAAAGCTGCTGCGATCATTTCCTGTCTCCTGGCTGTTTCTATTTTGTCTCAACCTGTGTCAGCCAAAGCCCTATCATATGAAGATGCTGTATATCCCAGCGCATTCGATATCAATGGTGAACTGCAATCTTCTTCTATATCAAATGGTCAATTCAGCGCTTTAAGCACAAGTACTGCAGATCAGGTCATTCAAATTGGCAATCAATATCTTGGTACACCTTATAAGTTTGGCGCAGACAGTAATCAAACGAGAAACTTTGACTGCTCATCTTTCGTGCAATATGTGTACAGCCAAGTAGGAGTCGACCTGCCGCGCACCTCTTATTCTCAAGCTACCGAAGGAACAGCCGTAAAACGTTCTGAACTGCAAAAGGGAGACCTCGTGTTCTTCTCATCCGGCAGACGCGGTAAAGGGAAAGTCAGTCATGTAGCGATCTATGCAGGCAATGACAAACTGCTGCACACTTATGGCAAGCCTGGAGTAACCTATTCCAATCTAAGTGATTCAACTTGGGACAATCAATATGTAACAGCTCGCCGTGTGCTCTAGAACAACAACGTAACACCTTCTCATCATATAATGTTTCGTAAATGAGGCAGCCGCACATATCGTTGCGCGGAACCATGAGGTTGTCCCATCAGTAGAGCTTCTACTAATGGGACAACCTCTTCTCGTTATTGGGCTGCTTCGCGCTGGGCAGAGCTCTTAGAGCGATGGTGAAGCCATCGTCTAAGCCAGTAACGAGGCTTCAAAGTTGAGCTTGGGAGTATCCACTTCAACATCCACTGATCGATCGCAGCATTGCCGTTGAATGGGTCCAGACAGGTAGGAAAGCCAATCACCCGCTGGCAAGCAGGACGAGCTGGATGCATTCGCAAGCTGTTCATTGAAGCATGCGGAACTAGATAGTTCCAGCGTTTATAATTGCATTCCTGCAAATAGGTTAATGTCCCGCTCAGATGCTGCAGCCTCCAAGGCGCAGCACTGCCTATAAGCCAGCTGCTCGACGCGCGCATAAATTCGATCATGCGATAGGACTCTTGACCTTCGCCTAGATCAAGAACGATGAGGTCATATTGGGATTGCCACTGCGGCATCAGGTTGTCGATGCGATGATTGCCGCCATACTTCCCCTGTTCTTCGCCACTTAAGTGAATATGGTGAACACTATTGCATAAGTAAGGCTGCTCACTTCGAATCTCGATATCAGCCGAATCCATAACACGATTCAGTGCCGCCACTGTCGCGGAATGCTGTCCAGCTGCATCGACATAGGCAACCTTACCTTTGAACAACCTTGCGGCGGCATGCGCAATCGTTAATGCGGCATGCGTCGTACCTAACCCACTCGATGCGCCAAGCAGCGCGACTACAGCTCCCTGAGATCGTGAGAGTTGAGAAAGACTGTTATGTCTGTTCGGCAGCTCTTCGTGCCGAGCGTTAACGGTACCGTGTCTATTCGTATTCTGAAACCGACTTTCAGAGTAGGCTCTAATCTCCTCCATAAGCTCAGATGCAGATCCATAACGATTCTCCGGCCGAGGAGACAGAAGCTTAACAATAATGTTGCCGAATTCTTCATCTGCCGCTTCATGAACCATCTCACTCCGAAATCTTACAGTTCCGCACCACTTGCCGCCTGTCAACATGTATGCCAATATAGCGCCAACTGCATAAAGATCTGTCCGAGCATCACTTTGTCTGCCCTCATACTGTTCAGGTGCAGCAAACCCGATCGTTCCCAGCTTCACAGTATCGCTATCGGCACGAACATCGTGCTGCCTGGCAATGCCAAAGTCAATCAGCTTGACTGTCCCTTCACTCGTCAGCATCACATTTGACGGCTTAAGATCTCGATAGATAATAGGCGGATGCTGCTGATGCAAATACTGAAGCGCATCACATAGTTGAAGCGCTATCGAAACAGCTTCTTGCAAGGATATCTGTTTGCTCTTCACTCGTTCAGCCAATGTCTCCCCTTCAATAAGCTCCATAACGAGATAAGCATGGCCACTTGCATCTGGCGGGAAGAAGTCAACGATAATCGGCAGATTTGCATGCCGAAGAGCAGTAAGCCACTGCGCTTCGCGAAATAAATGATCGCGATCATAATCAAGCGGGATCGATTCCTTAATTGCCCACTGCTTACCCATCAATCGTTCATCCGACGCTGCATAGACGTAGCTCATTCCTCCGCTGCCAATCAGGCGAGCAATACGGTATCTTCCTTGGAACAGCATGCCTCTAGCTAAACATGAAGGCATTCTCGTACCTGTCGTCCCCATTTGCTCTTCTCTCCTTCGCTCATCATCATACATAACAAAACATCCCGAACAACTCCTGCAACCAGGATTGTTCGGGATGCTTTCCCTTAATAAACGTGTATAATTGATGCCATTATATGCCACCAGCCGTGGTTTGTCCAGTGTCAGTCCACTTTAGCATGTGCTCTGCCTAAACCTTGTTCGACTGATCATCATACTCCGTTAGTAATTAACGCTATTAATATTTCATCATATAGAGCGTGATCTCATCGCGATTGTGGAACAACTGCTTCGCTTTCAGAATGTGCAGATGCTCCTCAAACATCGCCATGCACTCGCGAATCGTCTGCAGCGGCTTCTTATGCATCAGTTTCACCGTCACGATGACGGTACCGCCAGGCATAACAGCCTCCAGCAGTTCGATTACAAGCTGAGCCGTATGCTTCGGGCTCCAACTCATATCACAGACGAGCAGATCGAACTCATTCGGCTCGAACGCAACTTCGCCCGCATTGCGCTGAATGATCTGCAGCTGCGGATGCCCTTGCAAGCTCTCGTGCATCTTCGCGGGGTCAACCGCCGTAACATGTACGCCGCGTTCGAGCAGCAGGCTCGTCCAGCCGCCTGGAGCAGCGCCAATGTCAAGCGCGTTGCGATATGACGCGAAGCTCAAACCGAATGCCTGCTCCGCTTCAAGCAGCTTGAACTTCGCGCGGGAGATCTGACCTTCTTCGCGTTGAAAACGAATGGCGCCTCCCGGCCAGTCTGAGCCTTGATCCGCAATTGATGCGATACCCGTGTATATATTGCCATCATGAATGAAGATAGACCATATCCATTGCGGCGCTCGCAGTACGGGCTCAAACCCTCGCTGCTGCAGTGCAGCTTCAAACAGCGGCTTCTGGTTCGGATCCGTCTCTTCCTTCCCCTTGCTCCGTCGCAGGTGAACGGACACCATAGCGCCATTTTCCACCTCAAAGTCGCATTCCGATATAAGCTTGTCCCACAGTCCAGCAGCCTGCTCCTCCGTCTGGATGTCCCCAACGGACAATACCGCCATCACTGGGAACATGTCGCGAATGAACATCGCAGGCTGATCGACCTGGTGACGCCATATCTCCGTTGCAGTTTCCGGAAGCTCCATCAAGGCGACTTCCCCAGGCACGAAGATCTGGCTCTTCAACTGACCGTATCGACGGCGAAGCTCTTCCTGTGCATATGGAATATAGCTGTGATTAGCTGTAATGATCCAATGCGAGCCGTGTTCATAGTGAGCCGTAAGCTGTGATACTGCGTTATTCTGTTCTATTTGCTCTGTCAAAATGAGATTCCTCCAGCCCTACGTCGACTTTAATCGAACCCATGGGCGATTATCCAGCCAATCGACTGCTACCGGCAGTCCGTAGGTGTGTGATAAATGTTCTTCCGTTAATACTTCTTCTTTCCGACCAGCAGCTACGAAACGGCCGCCTTCCAACAACGCGACATGCGTAAAGATCGGAACGATTTCCTCTAAATGGTGTGTTACATATATCGTATGAATATGACGATCGCGAAGCTGTTCCAAGTCCAGCAGCCATTTTTCACGTTCATATAGATCTAAGCCTGAGCATGGTTCATCCATCACTAGCAGCTTAGGATTGCTCATCAGCGCGCGAGCGAGCAATATTTTCTTTCGTTCACCTTGTGAACAGACAGACATCGGCTGCTCCGCCAAATGCTCCAGCCCTACTAATCTCAAGTTATCGAAGGCCTGAGTCTTCCACTCCTCGGGTATGACTTCGTACAATCGCAAGTAGGCTTGGATTCCAGAGGCAACGATTTCCCATACAGGATCACGCAAGGTAAGCTTCTCCACTAAAGATTGACCAATGTAGCCAATCTCCTTACGCACCTCACGTACATCACATCGTCCATATTGATTGCCCAATACATTTACTTTACCACTGGATGGAAATTGGTATCCCATAATGATTTCAAGCAATGTTGTCTTGCCTGAACCGTTTCGTCCGAGGATAACCCACTGCTCTCCAGGCTCTGTCTTCCAATTCAAGTCGTTCAGTATCGTACGTTCGCCTCGTAAAAAGTTGACCTGTTGTAGTTCAATCATCCATCCTACCTCCCCCGAGCAGTGTAAACAAATGAGTGACGGAATGCAAAGCATAGTGCAATTCCGGCATACTTTCGTGCTTGGAATGATGCGGCCATACCATCAGGCATGGAATGCTATGAATCTTATAATGAGCAGCAGTCTCAGGAGACATATTCAAGTCAAGCCGATATAGTTGCAATTGAGGCAGTGCGTGCTGTACCATCCGCAGCATTTCCTCACCAAGCTTACATGTTCCGCAGATCGGACTATACACATAAACCGCATCAGGGCGTACGTCATCCCCTGCCTGATCGGCAGCATCTATCATAGAGAGCAGTTCGGGCAGTTTAATGTCCCTAATGTTCATTACTTACTACCACATGCTTCGCGCAAAGCGTCAGTCGTCAATGACTCGTTATAAATCTCAACATGCTCAGGCTTATTCGTATACAGCATCTCATACATTCGTTGTCGACCAGTCAGACAGGACGTATGTATATAGATACGCTTGGCATATAGACCGCGACGCACCATCTCCTTCACGAGCTCTGTGCCTGTCAGCTCTCCATAACCGAGATCATGATCAAGAGACAATATATCCACTTCTTCAAGCTCTAGAAGCTGAAGACATTCTTCAGCATTCTTGGCAAGCACGAACCCTTCAGGGCAGCGCCGCCTATCATCCAAGTATACATGAATCAATTGACATCCCTCTCTTCTGTTTAATGGTTAGCCATAATCTCAGTGCGCTTGGCATGCTCAGATTGACATGTTGTACAGTAGGCCGCAGTCTTTCCGGAAATTAATAATTCTTCAATCTTCCCTCCGCACACCGGGCACGACTCTCCAACGCGACCATTTAACTGATAAGGATTCGTTTCCGTATATTCAATGGCATCCTGAAGCCAAGCGATCATCGCCTCATATACAATTTCCCAATCTTCGTCTGAGAGCATCTCTGTTCTCACATTTGGAAGCAAGCCGGCACGAAAACATATTTCATCGGCAACAACCGGAGTTATACCCGAGATCACAGCAGGATTCGTCAATGCTGTTTTCAACGCAGTACGGCGCTTCTCGAATAAACGCTTGAACACTTCCGCATTCAAATTACGAGACAGTGGGTCCGGCCCCCATTTCTTCATCTGTTCAGACAGTTCCTTTGCTGTGATCCACTGCAATGACAGAGAGCGAGCTCCGCTGACTTCCCAAGAACCATTATCGAGCGTCAGAACAAGCTGCGCCTTTGCGGTACGTTCGCTATGAGATGACACAACTCCATCTTCAAGATGCTCTTGAGGTTTATCCTCTTTAGCCGTATCCACATCTTCGTTATGGACTGGATAAGCATGCATCTCTCCTCCGAATCCAACTTGCAGCATCATTCGTCGGCCATCATCCAGATGGAAAATGAGCGCCTTGCCCCGTCTCTCCACAAATAAGAGCATTCGTCCAACAATACCAGCTGCAAGCTCTTCCATCGAAACAGTCAACCAAGATTCACGCTGCACATGAACACCGCGAATGCGCTGACCTACCCATTGCTGATCCATTTTTCTGCGTATCTGTTCTATATCTGGAATCTCCATCATTAGCCACCATCCCTCTCTCTATCTAACATGCTTCAAATCTAATCGTACCTGACTACTGCTCAAATCGTTCAGCAAACCATTGCTTCATGGCAAACAAGTCTTTACATACGAAGTCAGGAGATATCCCTGTGTTCTCTATATAAAATGTCAAATTGCTCTCCGTTGTCACACCCGTTAACACTAATGCAGTATGACAACCAGCATTTGCACCAGCCATTATATCTGTTAGCATGTTATCGCCTATCACGATTGCTTCTTCCGCTGAGCATCCTAGTCTCTTCAGCGCCACATCCATAATGATGCGATTCGGCTTGCCGATGACGATAGGCGTGCTGTCCGTTGCAGCAGCGATGGCTGCAGTCAGCGTGCCAGCTCCTGGGGATATTCCTTTGTCTGATGGCAGCTTCAAATCTGGATTCGTTACGATAAAATGAGCACCTGAACGAATTGCACTCGATGCCGCCTCAAGCTTCGCATAAGTAAAGCTGCGGTCCAGCCCCTGAACTACGACATTAAACTTCGTTTCTCCATATACTGTCTCAGGGTCAGATGACCATTGAATCTGTTTTTCATCTAATGCCTGAATCAAGCCCTGTTCACCCATCACAAACACTTGCTCACCAGCATGCTGCTCACTGATATACGCAGCCGCTGCTTGCGAGGAGGTCAAGACATCATCTGTTTCCGCAGGTATTCCCATAGATTGGAGCAGCTCCGCTACCTGTTCAGGAGTTCGCGTCGAATTGTTCGTCACGAACAATACAGGCACATTCCATCGTTGAAGTGCCGTTACGAGTTCATCTGCCCCCTCGATCATATTCGAACCATGAAACATCGTACCATCTAAATCAATTAACGCACACAGACGTTGATTCGCAAGTTCTTCTTTGTTACAGTGTAGTCCATTATTCATGTTGACAATCCTTTCATAACTCCATTCATTTCATTGTAATGAACACCGCACTGCCATGCAAGCATGGTTTACATGGGAATTCGACTTCGTGCGACGACAACCCGCGTCGAACTCCGCAGAATCATCATAATTAATCGTTCAGGACTGCCAAAGTTGTCATTCCCTGCGCTTTCCCGGAAAATAATGTTCATGAACATTTCCCAATTACAAAAAGAAACGGCTTATCGCCGCTTCCATGTAAAGTATATTACTCTTCATGCTTCTCATCGGATTTCTCTTCAGACGTTAGTGTCATGGATATCACATGATGCTCATCGGCTAGCTCAACTTCGGGAAATATCTGGCGAGCTTCATCAAGCAGTTCATTCATCATATCCTCGTCCTTGTATCTCGAACTGAAATGCGTTAATGCGAGCTTCTTGGCTCCAGCCTTAAGCGCAATCTGCGCAGCCTGCTTAGCCGTTGAATGACCAAATTCATTAGCATTATCCGCCTTATCGTCCAAGAAAGTCGCTTCATGTACTAACAGATCCGCATTCCGAGCTAATCGGACTGCATTATCACATGGTCTTGTATCGCCAAGAATGGCTACCGTTCTGCCAGGGATCGGTTCTCCCAGCACGGATGTTGCAAACAGAAACTCTCCGTCAGGAAGTTGAACATCCTCACCCTTTTTCAGTTGTCCGTATATCGGTCCAGGAGGAATGCCTTTATCACGCAGTAGTTCAAACTTGAGCTTGCCTGGACGATCCTTCTCTTGAATGCGGTAACCGAAACTTGGGATACGATGATCCAATGGGAGTGCTATTACTGAAAAATGTTCATCAGACCATACGGGTCCTGCATCAATTTCCTTAATAAGCAGCGGATAATTTACTTCCGTTCGACTGACACCGAATGCCGTCTTCATATAATCGCCCAAGCCTTGCGGTCCGAATACCGTTAGCGGTGTCTGTGCTCCTTGACTGGAGCGGCTGGCCAGCAGCCCTGGTAAACCGAATAGATGGTCTCCGTGCAAATGAGTAATAAATATAAATTCACATTTACTTAACTTTAATGGCGAACGCAAGATTTGATGTTGAGTACCTTCTCCACAATCAAACAGCCAAAAGGTGCCGCGTTCTTCATATAAGCGTAAAGCCAAGCTGCTCACATTGCGGCGTGTCGTTGGTGTACCTGCTCCAGTTCCTAAGAAATAGAGATCCACTCTTTCACCTTCATTCTAATAAAAATAATGGCTCAATACCTCAAATTGCTTTCGAATATTGCGTATCTTGAGGTATAGCATCCCGCCATTCCGCGTCAGGCATTCGTTCTGCTGCCTGCAATGCTATTGATTCTGTTATACACAATTTTCGAGGCGGAGTCAGCAATTAGTTTTATCATTTCCCCAATAGAAGAGAAAGCCTCTGTATTCTTGAAGGAATACAGAGGCTGCTGGCAGAAGATGAGCCCGGTCCTATTATGAATTGATTTATGCTTTATCTACATTAAAATACTGAGCTTGCGGATGTGCAAACACCATAGCACTCACTGACGCTTCGGGTTCCATCATATAACCTTCAGTCAAGTGAATTCCAATATCTTCAGGCTTCATCAGATTGAACAACGGTTCCTGATCCTCGAGGTTAGGACATGCAGGATATCCGAATGATACCCGAATTCCTTGATAGCGAGCTCCAAAACGCTCCTTCATCGTCATGTCGTCGCGATCTGGGTACCCCCAAGCTTCACGCATCATATGATGGATACGTTCAGCAAGACCTTCAGCGAGTTCAAGTGCTAGAGACTGCAATGCATGCGAACGTAGATATTGCCCTTCCTTCTTCCATTCTTCAGCTTGCTCCCGAATGCCGCGTCCTGCTGTTACAACGAGGAAACCGACATAATCCATCACACCGCTGTCCTTGCTGCGCAGGAAATCCGATAAGCAGAGATAAGGCTCAACTTGCTGGCGCGGGAACGTGAAGGTGTGAAGCACTTCATCCAGATTATCTGGATTGTATATATGGATGGAATCACCTTCTGATTGTGCTGGGAAGAAGCGATACATCGCATTAGCTCTTAGCAGCCCGTTGCTCGAGCCTTCACGCAGCAGCGTGTCGACTGTTTCTTTCAGTTCCAGCGTCTTCGGATCACGAGCTTCCAGAAGCTTATCAATCTTGCCTTTCACGCCGAGATGATGACCTAACAGCATCTGGAAGTTCAGATATGGAACGATCTGTTGTGTCTCGATATCACGAATGACATGCCGCTCTAGATCTGGCGGAATATATACACTCTCTTCACGAATGTTTGAACGAGTGACTCGCGTCAATTGCGGAAGCTCTTTCTCCTGCTCCTGCTCAAGTGCGAGCCTTTCCTTATGAGCTCGTAGTTCATCGACAAGCAGATTGCGCTCTTGTTCATTCATCAGCTTATTGGCGATATCTAGTCCGTCCATCGCATCCTTAGCATAGAGGACAAGTCCGTCATATTCTGGAATGATCCGATTCTTCGTAAACTTGCGCGTCAGTGCGGCTCCACCAACCATGATCGGTACATCGATGCCCGCATTTCGGAGATCCTGCGCTGTAATAACCATTTGCTGTGCAGATTTCACAAGGAGACCGGATAACCCGATTGCGTCAGGCTTTTCGCGGCGATAAGCTTCGATTAATTGATCGGGTGGAACTTTAATACCGAGATTCACGATCTCGTATCCATTATTGGAGAGAATGATCTCGACTAGGTTTTTACCGATGTCATGAACATCGCCTTTAACAGTAGCCAGCAGAATCTTACCTTTGACCGCTGATTCACTTTTCTCCATATACTGCTCTAGAAACGCGACAGAAGCCTTCATGACCTCCGCACTTTGCAGCACTTCGGCAACAATGAGCTCATTGTTGTTAAATAGACGTCCGACCTCTTCCATACCGGCCATTAACGGTCCGTTTATCACTTCAAGCGGTGAATATTTATTTAACGCTTCTGTTAGATCGGGAATGAGACCTTCCTTTGTGCCCTCAACGACATATGACGCAAGTCGCTCTTCAAGCGAGAGATTGCTTGCTTTCTCTTTCTTCGCAACGATACGGTCACGGAAAGCAGCCACAAATGCCGCTAATGTTTCATCATTCGTATTATACAGCAATTGTTCTGACAGCTTGCGCTCGTGCTCCGGAATGGAGGCGTAGCGCTCCAGCTTTTCCGTGTTTACGATCGCATAATCGAGCCCGGCCTTTGTACATTCGTAGAGGAATACGGAGTTTAGCACCTCACGGCCCGCAGGCGGCAATCCGAAGGAAATGTTGCTTACCCCGAGAATTGTCTGACAACGCGGCATCTCCGCTTTAATTAATCGGATTCCTTCAATTGTTTCTTTAGCGGAACCGATATATTGCTCATCCCCTGTTCCTACCGGAAATACCAGCGGGTCGAAAATGATATCCTCAGGTTGAATACCGTATTCATGAACTAATATATCATAAGAGCGCTTGGCAACAGCCAGCTTATCTTCACGCGTAATCGCCTGCCCCTTCTCATCAATCGTACCCACAACCAAAGCTGCGCCATAGCGATGTACGAGCGGAACGACGCTCTCGAATTTCTCTAAGCCATCCTCAAGATTAACGGAGTTAATGATTGCCTTGCCTTGAGAATATTTCAAGGACATTTCCAAAACTTTAGGATCTGTCGTATCGATGACTAGCGGGACTTTAACTTTCTTTACGACTTCCTGCAAGAACGACGTCATGTCCTCTGCTTCATCTCGGTCTGGGTCCTGCAAACATACGTCTATAACGTGCGCGCCTGTCTTCACTTGAGCGCGTGCGACTTCCGCTGCTTCCTCAATCTTGCCCTCAGCGATTAAACGCTTAAACTTTCGTGAGCCCAGAACATTTGTACGCTCACCGACCATATATGGGCGGCCTTCATTTTCAATATATACGGTATCGATGCCGGATACAGAAGGAGGATGCTCGCCATATTTACGGCGCGGTTCGTAGTTCGACAATGTCTCAGCAAGTACGCGAATATGATCGGGCGTTGTACCGCAGCAGCCGCCGGCGATGTTCAGCCATCCCTGTTCGGCGAATGCTGCAATCTTGCGCGCCAGTGATTCGGGAGATTCGTGATACTGTCCGTTTTCATCCGGCAATCCAGCATTCGGATAACAGCTGACTGCTGTCTTCGCGATAGCTGACAGTGAACGAATATGATCGCGCATAAACTCTGGACCGGTCGCACAGTTTAGCCCGATAGAGATCGGATTCAAATGTTCCAACGATATATAGAAAGACTCAATGTTCTGGCCTGCGAGTGTAGTGCCCATCGGTTCGATTGTTCCTGAGATCATGAGCGGCAGATTGACGCCAGTTGTCTCAAAGGCACGCTGAATGCCAATAGAGCCGGCTTTCACATTCAAAGTATCCTGTGATGTTTCCAATAACAGTGCGTCAACATCGCTCTCGATAAGGGCAACTGCCTGCTCGTAATAGCTCTCAACGAGATCATCGAACGTTACACCGCCGGTTACAGACAGTGTCTTTGTCGTCGGCCCCATCGCACCAGCCACATATCGCGGATGTTCTGCTGTTGAATATGCACGAGCGGACTCAACTGCGAGCTTAGCAGCTGCGAGGTTAATTTCGCGTGCACGATCCTGCAGATCATACTCTGCTAATACGATACTGGTCGCACCAAATGTATTCGTTTCAATAATATCGGCTCCTGCCGCAAAATACTCATCGTGGATGCCCCGGATGACATCGGGACGCGTCAATACGAGCATCTCATTGCACCCATCCAAGTGATCTCCCCCGAAATCATCTGGGCTCAGGTTAGCTTGCTGAATCATAGTGCCCATCGCACCGTCAAGAATTAGAATACGTTCCTGTAGACGTTCATGTAACGTTGGTTTTCTCATCCCTCTGCCCACCCTCTATGTAAAAATATTTGAAAATAAGTGTAACAGAATCTTTCCCAATAGGAAAGATAGGGAATTATCGAAATTATCCATGTAAACGCTGTATCTAATATTCAATTCTATCGGCGGATATTAAGCTATATCATTATTTTACTTCAAAGGTTTTGCTTGGCATGGAGTGCATCGCCCCAACTGTAACATGAGATATGATGGTATACTTGCCTGCTTGATCGAACTTGTTCGACCACTCATACTTACCGCTTTCCTTATGCTTCACTTCTAACTTATGGTGCTCCCCACCTTCAATCCACCATTCAAACTCTACTTTATCCGCATTCTCAACTGCTTTAGAGTCCTGTGTAACATATGCTGTAAAAGTAGCAGATTCATTCACGCTTACCTGTTCGGGTGTGCTTAGTTCGACGTTGATCATCGCGAGAGAATTCATCGAACTTCCCATATCATGACCCTCATGCTCATTGCTGCAGCCAGCAAGAAGCATAATTGCTACACCTGATATATATACAGCTTTCTTCCACATTCATCATTCACTCCTCTATGTCCTAGTAACAGATATCATAGCTTCCATTATATCCATTAATTTCTTGGGCGTAATGACTCAATATAGTTGTAGACAGCAGTATCTGTGAACAATATATGACATTTATCACACAGAAAGTAATAATGATGTTCTCGATTTAGAGCACGAATAGTGAGGTAAATGGATAATAAATCAAAAAGGCCGAGAACTGGAGCAAGTATAGCTCCTGTCTTCGACCTTTTGTGCTTAAATATAGAAAGGGAGCAATCCCTATGTAGTAAAAATCTACTTGTGAGATAGCTCCTTCTACTGTTTTATTCGACCGTCTGCTGCTTGTTAATATGATTAATAACTTCTTGCAGTTCAGTTAAGCTCTTAATCGTATACTCAGGCTGTACCGGTCCAGTTAGCGGTTTATCATTGCGGTTTATCCAAGCATTATGCATACCTGCATTAACCGCTCCTTGAATGTCAGTTGTAAGTTTATCCCCGACCATGATCGCTTCATTTGCAGGAATACCTGTCAATTTCATTCCATACTCATATAAGCTGAGCGCAGGTTTACCCTTGTCAAAGTTGCCAGAGATGAAGATATGGTCGAAATACTGCTGAATACCCGGAACTCCGTCAAGCTTCTCTTGCTGCAAACAAGGTGCTCCATTCGTTAACAGTACCAGTTGATAGGATTGTCGCAGACTTTCCAGAACTTCGAACGTTTCATCATAAACATATGGCCGTTGGCGTCTCTCTTCCATGAATCGTTGTGCACAAGCGCGCCCTAATTCCTCATCCTTCACGTCCAATGCTTCAAGGCCAAGCGTCCAAGCCGCAGCTCGATATTGTGGAGCAATCTCTTGCAGCATTCGAAACTCTTTATGTTCTCCACCAGTAAAGTGAGCCCATAGCGCTTCAAACGGATTAATGCCGATATTCTGTGTAAATGGATAAGTTTCATAGGAAGCATACAGGTCCCGTGCTGCAGTCCGAACAGACTCTTCAAACTTGACAGGATCGACTCCTGCTTTCTCTTGTGCGAATTGACATGCTGCTGCAAATGCTTCTTCTACACTGCGTTCATCCCACAACAATGTATCGTCCAAGTCAAACCATATCGCCCGAATCGTCACTCTGCTCCACTCCTCTGCTTACTTCGATACCTTCTCGTACGGAATATGATGTTGTTCCGCAAACTTAATGACGCCACTTCCCATTTCATCTATATTGTATCGATTCATGAGACGGGAGAATACCCAGTTGCTTCCTTTGCCAGACTTCTCAATTACGACAATACCTGGCTGAACTGTAATCTTCTTAATATCCTTGACATAAAGGAAGCGAGGTCGATTCCACTTTGTCGTCGAAACGTAGTCTTTACCGATCTTGAGATACGGCTTGCGGAAGAAGATGATCAAGCCTAGACCGATATAAGCAAAGATCGTTACCCAATAGAGCCAAGCTGACTGTTTACCTTGTGCAACTGGAACACTGCCTACCAAGGCGAATAACAGTGCTATCGCAATGAGCACAATCGGCAAAATAAAGTTTCTGCCTTTAAATTGCTCATACTTCTCTTCACCGATGTGGAGAGCAGGCTTGCCTGTTTTCTGGCGTTGCTTGTTTAATGTTTGACTGTTTTTGCGGACTTTTCTTTCCCAACTACGTGACATGTTGTACTTACTCCTCCTAATCATGAACAATTCATTCACTTAAGCAAAAAAATATACTTCAGTTCTACTAAACAGTATACACGGAATATACGTTTGAACCGAGCATATGATTCATTAATGGCATAAACCATATAATGCAAAATAGATAATAGCTCCTGTATGCTAATAAAGGTACGAACATCGCTGTCCGTACCTTAGGATCATATTATTGAGGACCAAATCTTGATGTCGACGGCGCTTGTCCATCTTGATCTTCATCTTCAGCCCATTTAATCGTATTCAGATGTCCTCTCACTTGCTCGCGAAAGAGAACTAAATATTGTTCACGCAGTCTTGCACGCTCGCTTACCTCATCATCAGTCAAGCCTACTGTCTTGTGCTTACGAGCAAGTTCATTAATACGAGCGATCAATTTCTCTATATCCATGTTCAACCTCCAAGTTGTCCTTCCAATACTAATACTTTGACATGGAGGTGATTCAAAGTCAAGCAATATGCACCTTAAACGAATCTTTTCTATATCACATAATGAGCATCATATATAAGGAAATATATAAATGATTAATTAGAAACAAGTAACGGTACTTCGATTACGTCACCGGCCTGTAAATTGCTTGCTTTCATTCCATTATGCTTCATTATATCTTGTATGTATTCCCGAATATCATAATTGTTGTCAGCAGGAAGATAAGCTGCTGCGATACCCCACAATGTATCACCTGGCTGAACAATGACACTCTCGACTTGTATACCCGCTTCTACGGCGGCATCTGTTTCTCCAGTCCATGCTTGTACGATGCTGGTAAACGTAAAACATAATCCTATAAATAATGTCATTAGAAGAGCTGCGCGGCGCATTCTGCGTGAACGAAAAGCTCGTGACTTCGCTTGTTGTTGTTTGGTAGTGCTTCTAGCATATATCGATCGATAAGTTGTATACATCATGATTAACCAGTCCTCCAAACGTGTGTTCTGTTCTCTGTTCTTAATTTAACACGAACACTTGTTTGAGTCAACATAAATTTAGAACAAGCGTTCTCTATTTTGCTGAGATCTATTTTCTTGGTTGCTATAACCGCAACAGACAACATACTCACAATTGATAAATCGAGAAAAGTTTCCATTTACTCCGTTAACAGAATCTATCTTGAAGTTTAGAACTTACGTTTGTACGAACGGTCGTTCTATGGTATAATTAATCAAAAGCGCACTCATTGGAGTTGATTCTATTGTCTAAGATTTCCAGTCGTCAACAAGCGATCCTTGATTTTATACGCACTGAAGTTAGATTGAAAGGCTACCCGCCTTCTGTACGTGAGATTGGCGAGGCAGTCGGACTCGCATCCAGTTCAACAGTTCACGGTCACTTGGATCGGCTCGAGAAGAAAGGCTTCATTCGACGCGACCCAACTAAGCCGCGCGCTATCGAGCTTCTGAGCAGCCAAGATATGGTCGGAGAAGATTCGAACTTCAATCACGCGATCGCACGAGTACCTGTTGTCGGTAAGGTTACAGCTGGTGAACCTATCCTGGCAACTGAGAACATTGAGGATTATTTCCCGCTTCCGTTAGACATGGTTCGTGAGGATGATACGGTATTCATGCTTAATGTTCACGGTGAGAGCATGATCGAAGCTGGCATACATAACGGTGACTACGTTATCGTGCGTCAGCAGCAAACTGCTAACAACGGAGATATCGTCGTTGCC
The DNA here is from genome assembly GCF_054343325.1 of Paenibacillus marinisediminis. Lineage (NCBI taxonomy): Bacteria > Bacillati > Bacillota > Bacilli > Caryophanales > Paenibacillaceae > Paenibacillus > Paenibacillus marinisediminis. The sequence goes on along the minus strand of NZ_JBTGUH010000002.1, from coordinate 126,963 downwards.
ATGACGGAAGATAACGAAGCTACTGTCAAGACATTTTACAAAGAGAAAGATCATATCCGCTTGCAGCCTGAGAATTCCACGATGGAACCGATTCGTTTGAATCATGTTACCATACTTGGCAAGGTTGTCGGTTTGTTCCGTGATCTTCACTAACCCACTTGCACGGATAAAGAAAACGCCTCGCTGGTACTCATAATGAGAACCATGCGAGGCTTTTTCTTTAGAAGCTTCTATGGAAGCGGAAGTATTCATCCCAGTTGCCTAAGATGTTGATCGGAACTTTGGTTGTCTTTTGGACTCCATTGGAATACGTTACGGTAAATACAAATGTATACTCCCCATCAGCTAGCATTGCTAATTCGGTGGACGTATTGTCATAAGCAATATATCCTGTCCATAATGCCTCACTAAGCTTAGTAAGCTGAACCTGACCGATACGCTCCGCATATACCTTGATGCTCACAGCTGTGGTTGCGGTACCTGTTACCGTTGGCTTTGCAACCAATTCAAAGCTTTCTCCTGCCCAAAAAGTATTCAGCGATCGTTGTTTATCAGGATTCGCTTCGTTCCACTTCTGCAAATGATTCAGCCATTCCTTCGTATGCAGTACTTGTCCTTGTATGCCGAGCGGCAGTACTTCTATCTGCTTCGTTATACTGTGTTCTTCGGTTCCATCTGACGCTGTTAAGGTAACCATGTAAATTCCCGGAGTGATCCAACTAACTGTCGGATTCGTTTCAGATGATTGGTATCGAAGATTGGGACCGCTCATTTGCCATTTGTAAGTCATCGGATCTCCATCAGGATCTGTAGACTTATTGCTGAATCGAACGGTATCGCCCTCATACGGTGGTTTTGGCATGTAATCAAAATTCGCTACTGGTGGGCTGTTGACATGTATTCTCATGTATTTCGGAGCGCTTTGTCCCCATTCATACCCATCAAATACACGAACAACGACATAGTAATCTGTCTTGTCCTGAAGCGCAGCTGGCACCTTCCAGCCTTGCGAACTACCGTTCAGGATCCCCGAAGTCTGAGCCAAGATTCCTCCATATTTGTACACTTCTACTTCAAACTTCGTTTGCGGATCTAGATCAGCATCTGTGTAAGTCCAAGTAATCGTCGGAGTATACGTATCTACCAGTGTCGGCTTTGTTTGATTTGTACTATCTGGATAGCTAATATTCGCTACAGGTACACGGTTTATGATCTGGACCGTCTTAGACGTCTCTGCTGATTGATTACTAGAATCCGTTACAACCTGTCTTATCTTAAATGTACCAAGTGTCGTGAATTGTTTGTACCAAATGTCGCGCTTTGCACTTGCTAACGATTCTTTTCCATCACTCATGTTACTTATATAATATTTGTGATCGAGATTTAGAGAATTCCCATCCTCTTTATCATAAGCTGTCGATTGAAAGCTTACGTCTACATTCCGATAAGTCGTAACCGGATCTGGAATGAATCCAGGAACAGGGGGACTATCTGCTATGGTCACACCAACATCAATATGGTTTACAGCCCATTGCGACCAAGCACCGTATTCATCCTTGACGGACAATCCTATCTCGTACATTCCCTTTTCCTGCGGTGCAGTTAACTTCGCATTAACGACTTTACCCGTTGGTGAAATGTAGTAATATTTTCTCTCCAATATTCCTCGTGTTTGCGCATAATCGATGCTTGTATTGTCTTTACTAATTTCTGTTGGACTCATCCATCTGTCAGGATCGTAACTCTCATCATTCCAATTGATCATACCATCAGCTTGCTGCGAAACTTGAAACTTTGCTACAGGCCGACGATGGACGATAATTTGATTCACGAATTCGTTTGAATCCATTCGATATTCATTGAATCTGTTGTCTGGATACAGGTATTCAGGATGTGGATCGTCCTTAGCCTTTAAGCTCACGACATAACGCCCGACTTTATCAAAGGTCAGCTGCGTCGATTCGAAGGACTTACCATCCAAGCTGGACACTCCTTGGTTACGTAAAAACATCGGCATGTGCTTATAGCTCCAAGCGAATTTTCCCGCCATAGGATCCTTTTCCGGATCATCGAAGTTAATATTCTCGTATTTCAGTTCTGCTTTAGTTCCAGAAGGTTCCCAGATCGCATAATTGTCCATCCACTCCACTACATCGGCCTCGATTGGATTGATCGACAATGCACCAAAGTTCACGTATGACTTATTTGAGAAATATCCGAATGCACCGTCTTTATATGTTCCGTCTGTAATGCTGAAGTAAGGAATATTATTAATATAGAGCTCGATCTTATCTCCAACCGTTCTTAACCTAACACTATAAGTCTTGTTATCCTGTACTGGGAAGTTGCTTAGTTTAATAGATTGGCCAACGCCATTAACATATTTCATGAGATAAACATTCGTCGTATCAAATTCTATCGCGTACTTATTTAACGGTCCTTGCATTCGGAATGAGAATCCGAAACGTTCTTTATCCTTATCTTTGTTATCTAATTTAAAGTTAAATTTCATCTCTACATCCGATACATCGATAGGACTAAAAAACTGACCGCTAGTGAACGATTGAATTTGTCTGGGCTTGCTTGTCGGCTCTCCAATGATAATTTCAGGTTCATAATATAGTGTAGTTGATGATGAATCTCCATAATATTTCTGGTACATCAGTAATCCTATGCCATCTGCAATAGGCACATATTGAGTTGGGTCTTTATGTAGAGTTGACGCAAATGTGTTTTTGTCATTCTCTACCGTTACAGTCGCCCCTCCTTTGTTTCCCCCACCTAAGTTTCCGTAGTACCGTCCATTAATATCATACATTGCACCGTTATAAGCCCAAATGGAATCTTCCGGCGCTGTGGCAGTATTGCCGATAATAGCACCAGATTTAACATTGATAGTTATCGTTCTCATCTCTAATCCCCAGTTGCCTGGTGAATAATAGTCTGTGAAGGCTATCGTATCACTTGCTAAATCGTATGCCATGTTTATTCCCCGACAATGTCCGCTATAAGTGAGTCCTAGACCGTTATCGACCTCACAAGTTAGATTTATGGCATCTCCCCAATATCGATACGGAATTGCCGTTTTCCATATCGTTTTATTGTCCTTACCTACTTTGATCACTTCAGGCTCTCTAAACTTCATATTCATCCGTATATCCTCATATCCAGTTGGGGGGTAATCAGGATAGCCAGATAAATAATACGTGTTTCCATAAATATCCTTTCCCAAATTTTGTTCTTTATATTTAACCTTTTCATATCCGTTCAATGCTGGTATTTCAGGTCTGGCTCTATCACCCTTATCATCAGTTCCAACGAGACTTCGCGCCTCCTCGTAAAAATTATGCTCACTTACTTTTATATTCTGTTTATTTCCGTGTATATCGTAGTACCATGTTGTTAATTTATAGATCCATTTACTACCTACATAAGTAGAGTCAATCGTATAGTAGTGCAACTTCCCGTCTTCTACCTTATATTTTGACCCCTTATCATGGTTTATTCTTGATATCTGAGTGAATGTATCCAAGTCATAAACAAGCGTCCATCTCGATGTTGAATCCCCATTGTTATAGTAGTTATAAATGTAAAGGTAGTTATCGGTTACATCGTATTTCTCGTAAGAATCAACATACGGTCCAATTTTTAATGGGTTATATGCGTCCTTGTATCTCCATCCCCAAGATCCGTTTACTAAGCCCTGTTCAACATCAGGAATTTTACTCAGCTCTGTAATATATAAGTAGCTATCATAGTGATATGAATAACCCTTATCGATTACATAAAATGCGTATTTACCGTGAACCTCCAGATGCTTTAATCCTCCATAAGTATCTAGAATTCGTGTGACTCGATAAGGTTTTGTAGGGTCTACGGCTTTGTATGGAGATATACTGTTATTTCCTAGACCTAAATTGGTATTCAGATCAAAATATTGATAGTTAATATCATGCGGTCCAAGAATCGTTTTTTGATATGAACTCAACGTCGATGGTGCCCCTGTATAGAAGTTTTTAGCTTCTTTTGAGTTCAACATGCCATCCCTAATTTCCCACGATTCGCTTTTATCGACATACATGTTTTTATTGGAGTTCGTTTGTTTTAAATCCCAATTGTATATTTCCGATGTAGAAAATACCGTTGAATTATCGATAGGAGGCTGCTTATTCACACCAGACAGATCGAAGCTAACTTCAGGTGCCCTATTGATGACATTAAGTGTTAGAGTTGATTCATCTACCGCAGAAGTATCTGCAACACGTCCGCCTTCTTTAGTTACCTTCGTATAAAACAGGTATTTGCCTACCTTTGGTGCTGAAAACTCGAATCCCTTGATATTGGTTTCCGATATCGCCTGCCAAGCATCATCTTCAAAACCGTTATTTAAACGATCATATTTATACTTGTACTCAGCTGCAACAATTGGGGCACCATCTACTGTGTATGAATTATTAACGATGGATACGCCATCATAACGTAAAGCGAACGATGGAACGTCAAGCTTAGCAATAGGCGGCGTGTCGGGCTTCACCTTGATTGTACAATAGGCTGGATCTGACGATTTTAAACCGTCCGTATCATAAACATGCAGGCCTACCTTAACGTCTATGACTTCGTCTGTTTCATTTTTAAATACCAGCAGCTTATCCAACCATTCATCCCTAGCATGATCGATCCTTCCGTATTTCTTCGGAGAATAGCTGTACTTACTTGAAAATAAGTCCTCATTGTACGGTTTGTTTGCTGTTACCTCCGGTGGACATTCAATAACTGGTATCGGATTGGCTGGGATGACATTAATATAGGTGGTCGCTGTGGTTAAGCCGCCAAATGCGTCCTTCGCTGTTGCATCCACCCGATGTACACCGAGTGTTCCCATATAGATGCCGTGATAGGCTTCAAGCCCTTGGGTGGATATAGAAGGGATTGTTTTCCCCCACGGCGTACTTCTGGAGAAATCGAAGCCTAGAAACTCTATCTCGTCTCCTTCCGCATCATACGGCACTGGAATCGATCCGTCATAGATATTCACCAAGTCAAGAGTAGTTCCTTGAACTACTTGAGTTAACCTCTTTGTTGGCTCGGCTGGATCAACAAACCCGATCTTAATCACTGGTGGAGTGTTATTACCGTTATCCTCAATGATCAACGGCTTTGGTCCGATCCACTCTGTTTCTCCGCAGCTGCTGTAAATCTTCATGTATACATCATGGTACCCTACTCCAATGTTCGGAGGATAGTTCGCGTACTCATATGTGTTTTTTGTATTCATGCCTCTAACAGGACTCGTTGTGATCTCGTATCCTTGCCGATCGATCTTATATACATGACTGATATACGTACAAGAATCAATCGGTTTAATATCTTTAGGAACAATATTGAAGGTATCCCTATACTTGATCTTTGATGGAGTGATTTCAAAGTCACCCGTGATCCCACCGCCAGTGGGTACACCTCTTTTGGTAATCTGAACGTTTTTAGTTACAGTTGGTGAGACTCGCCCTTTAGAATCCGTGACGAACATATCAATGGGATAGGATTGTTCTTTGTCTTCGATAAAGTGGGGATATTTCGAGGCGTCAATTGTGACGTTAGTTATGGTTCCGGTTGTAAATTCTGTGTGCTGAGTGCGTGAAGGGTTGTAGATTTTGTATGTAATCGATTTGAGGGTCTTACCTGAGGGGATGTTGATGTTCTTAGGGACTAAATTGAATGTATCTCCGTACGGGATCTTGTTCGGAACTGGATCAAAGTCGCCAGTCGGAGTACCGTCGTCATTAACAGTAATTCTAGCAGCGATTGTTAAGTCCCATTTTTCCCAGTACACAACAACATTTGCAGGAGTTGATCCAGTTGGAGCAACACCTGTCGCTACTCCGTTTGAATCTACAGTGACTTTCTGAGGTACTTCAGAAGTCCACTTTAATTCTGCGTTTGGAATAGCTTCACGCTTCGTACCACTCTTGTATCCCCATACTGCTGTTGCTTTAAGATTTACTTTTTCATTGATTGCGATAGACTTAGCTGTAGGTTCGATTTCGATTGATAGTGGTATGTGACCTATCCAATCAACGTCTATCGGAAATGGGTAAATATATCCTGGCATGTGACCACATATACTGTTCGCTTGATTCGGTGGCGATGCTTGCCCTAATACACCTTTACCCGACATTCCTGAAAATTTAATCTTGTTCCCGTCTACTTCATCTACAGTACCGTTAATTTTTGGATCTATCCAATATCCGGGCGTAGGTTTGCCCTTAATTTTAGGGTCGACTACCTGCTCTAAATTGTAGCTAACACTTACTCCTTGAGCATTCTTACCTGCCCAATTATTGTTTGGAGGAGATGTCTCCGCCTTTACTGAAAGTCTTTCAGTAGTATACTTAGGCTGCCCTCCATCGTTCGGTCTGCTCTTATACCCGTCAAAGCTGTCAGTTTGCCAGTCTCCATTGTATCGCTGACACCAGTAGTACCCCGGATTCGGAGTAGTCTCATTAGTTAATACTATATTCCTAGATGATGTCGGGACGCCCGTAGCTGATACATTCTGATATCCTAAAAAAATTAACGGCTCAAATAGCTGAAATACGAACAATAATAACAGAAATATTCCTGTTATTTTTCTCATTCCCCTCACCCTCACTTCAAGAACTGATATAAGTACGTATGCGAACCTTTTGTCGCGTTCTCAGCCAGTAGTCTTAGATTTTCAAACTCATCTCTGTTGTATACACCATAGAATGCCCACTCTTCTGTTATTCCCTTAGCTGCCAGATGATCTCCATTAGTCGTAGGATCTATATAGTTAAATTTCTTTGCTATGTCCATATTTACTGGATTTCCTGCTCTAGCGAACTTTAGACTTCTAATAATATCCCAACTACCCCCAGAATACTTAGGCGTCACTTCAGCTATCGCAACTGCACGCCCTTCTGTTCCTTCGAACATTGCAGGTCTTTCTGATTTTGAGTGATCTCCTATAAACTTTTTATGGTAAATACTCTGAGTTACATCGTTACGTGTTGGTACAATATACACTCTCTTTACTTTTGCTGAGTAATTAGGGTGATCGATCAATACAGGTTCCTTCACTATATCTCGGTGTACCCATGATCTGTCCACTACAGCTGATAAGTTCGTCCCCGTTTCGGCTACCGCCTTCAATTCCTTCAACGCCATAAACTCCTCTGGATTCTTACCTTTCGCATCTTTCAATATAAGCAGCATCACCGTAGCCTCAGCTCTTGTCGCATTCTTATCCAAACCAAACGAGTCATCAGGATATCCCCCGATCACACCACTTCCATAAGCTAATCCCACCAGTGGTACATCCTCGGCCTTGATCTTCTTCCAATCCGTTACTGGAATATCTCCGTTATACAAGCCCTTGAAGCTTTCGAGATATAGTTCATAATCCGCTTGTAATGCCAAGCTTCTACCGATCATCTTGGCCATTTCAAGACGAGTGATCGCTTTAGTTGGTTCGAACTTACTACCAAACTCACTAGAAACAATTACACCAGCTTGTACAGCAGATGAAATAGCTCCTTCAGCCCAATTGCCTGCAATATCCTCAAATGCTGTAGACTCACTAGATCCAGCCTGCAACTCTAGCAATCGAGCAACAATCGCTGTAAACTCTGCTCTGCTAATCGAAGCATTTGGTCTAAAGGTACCATCTTCATAACCCGTAAGCAGTCGTTCCTCAGCAGCTTGAACAATCGCACTCTTAGCCCAATGATTAGCAGTATCCTTGAATTCCTCACTCGCATATGTATTAGATGAAGGTAACAGTATCAGACTCACCATACTTACAAGAACACACATCATCAAACCACGAATACGCATTCAAACTCCCCCTCAGTCAAATAGGTATTTTTAACCATTAATGTTTAGAGTATATCATGTATTCCACTATTAATAATTCATAAATTACACAAACCTGCTTATATTTTGACAAATTGTTTCATATAGCGACATGCCTAAAAACCTACATATTCATGTGCACTCCCAACTATAAAATACGAATCAGCCGAGAAAGCAAATGGTCGCGGGTGCCTCATCGAGATAATGGCGACTACACTTGGTCCTCTTATGGAGTCTACATAGTCATATTTACTATTCCTATAAATACAAGGAAATCCTATCGTACTTCCTGGGCATCCCGTCTCAATTTTTTCAACATGAAGGATCTGCAATACATCCGACGATCGAAACATATTTGGAGCGACTGGCATATTCCTTTCATCAAGCTTCAAATTATCCCGCAACGACTGCAACAGAGCATCATTTAATTCATCAGTAAAAACAATCCGTCCGTTACGAGCCAGTTCATCGTAATTGATCTGCAATGCTGCGTCGTGAGTTGCCCGATCTAGTCCATTTTTCAACCGTATATATGCCGTTTCAGTTATATGATTATCCACCTGCCACATCCATAGCATCGCACATATAGCAGAAGTAAACAGGAGGAATATTGCCCACTTCATAGGTTGACCTCTCTCCAATTAAGGAATGTATTCTGACATCTCCATAGCGGTATATTTATACGTTCCAGTCGAAGCATCGCGTCCAAACCAATTCATCAGAATAAACATGCTGCCGATTGGATACTCAACTGTAACCTGAATATAAGAACCCCTAATATCTCGAACATCCGTTGAACCTGTAATCGAGACTTTCGAAGTATTAATATGAAGTCCTTTTAGATCGCTTTTCAGTTCATTCAACAGCATCGGGGACATATACCCTTCTCTAGCAGCGAGCTTAGCATATTTATGGGCAGCATTCTCCAGAATGATTCCACGCATATGAACCACTTCATTCAAAAATGGCTGAAACATAAAGAATACCATGAATGGAAATACCAACAGCAGTGTTATCGCCTGCTTCATAAGTATCGGGGGAATAGCTTGGCCCACCAATCCCCCTTCACCCCCTACTGAAACATGTTAAAATAATATTCCTGTGTTCTATTCTTCGTATCTTTTCCATCCTGCCAAACAGTCGGAATTGCTATCGCAGTTAAACAGGAAATGGCCAAGGCGATCAGGAGCAGCTTCACAATGACTTCCTTCATTTATTACTCGCACCTTCCAGATTGCTTGTCATTATGGGAGATTGCTCTGGCGTAATTGCCGAGAAATATTGGAGTTCGAATTCTTAGCGGATACAAATAGATCAGAGAAGATAAATACCGTAAACATGGAGCAAATCAGAGCTAGAATGATCAATTTCACCATAACGGACTTCATATAGATACCCTCATGTGAACTAATTTTGTGGAATAATAGCATTAGATACTTCCTTATCTTTACGTCCATCGATTGTGTTACTGTCGCCCCATATTCCAGTTGCCACGAAGAACGTGAACGCTGATAGAGCGATCGCAATCAACAATATTTTGATGATGACATCTTTCAACTTGCTCACCTCCTTTAAAGCATCTCAAATCATCATGATAAATGACAGGAATTAAGGCGGTGGAGCCAAGTTGCCATTTACACTCGAATGCGAACGATCCCGTATCGTTTCACTGTCACCCCATACGCCCGATGAACTGCCGATCAATAGCATAATAGCTGACAGAGCTAAGGCTATGAGCAATATTTTGATCATGATTTCTTTCACAGACTCTGCTCCTTCAGTTCAAGTTATATGTCGCGTTCATCATATCTTGATACTCCAAGTAATAAACGAACAGGCCGCAAATAATGACCATCATGACGCCTGAAAAGGTCAGTACATAGGCAACTACTCCGCGATCTTTCATCGTTCCGCGATAAATTTCTTGTCTTTTCTTCTTAAGTTCCTCATACCGTCTGGTTAATATCTCATGGATCTCCTCTGGCGAAGACTGATCTACTTGATATAGAATCTCTGCTAACGACTCTGCTTCCTTCGTCCCAACTATGACAGCAAAGCTCTTAAAGGCCTTCTCCTTGTTGTGCGGGTCCAGCGGATATTGCTCTAGAAAGCGATCAACAGCCGGTCGTGTGTAAGTTAGAAACTGCCGAAGGTATAGAAACATGTGGTATACATTTTGCTTTGATGTATGGGGGTCCGCATATTCGTTAGAGATAAGTTGTTGAAGAATAAAGATCTCCGTATTTTTAAGCCTGTCATGCCTGCTCTTCAAGCCCAACAACACATAACGAATGGGAAAGGACTCATGAAGATGAAGCATGAGATAAACCGTTAACAACACGACAAGCACCGCAATCGGATACCCTTGTTGTACGTTGGCAACATACCGAACGTTCAGTCCGACTACCAAGACTACGAATAGAAGATCTCTTACAATTCGAAATCTGGCAGGTGTTATCCCTTTCGCTATCAATCCCGCTTCTTCAAACAGACTGTGCATGTCTTGACGTTGATAATGAGCAATTACATCCGCTTTTCTCATATCAAAGTAATGCCGCATCTGCGAATAAATAGATACCCTTCTTGGAATAAGAGCTTTACGCAGCATGTACAACAGGTACAGAACCGGAATGGCTGGAAGGACGTACAACCAGAATAAGATGATACGATCAGCCACGAGTTACACCTCATTTCGCGGTTTCTGAATCATATAGGCCACTAATGCACAGATCAACGTAAACAATAGAGTGAAGATGATCATCCGAATACCCATTGTAGTTTGAAAATAATAATGCCAAGACTTGCCCATCGACGGATACTGATTCAAATAAATGACAGCTGGCAATAGAAACGCTGGGAAGTAGGCCATTTGAATAATTTCTCTATTCTCCGACTTGATCTCTTCAGTAATCTTAGCGACCTCACTCATATCCGCGATCAGCCAGCGAAGCCCCATTTCGATGTTATCTCCCTGATCTTCAGATTTATGGATGAGAATGCCTAACTGGATCGACCATGTTGTCTTGATACGATACATGAACAGCTCCACAGCATCTTCTATAGTTGTACTCGCCGAGCCCTGCAGCGCAGGGAGTAAGCCCATAAATGCATTCAGAATGTCACCCTGGAGCCCTTTGGACGTCTCGAAGACCGCATAGTACAAATTCCCTCGATACTCTGTATATTTCAACAACAAGGTATTGACTGCCGGAACTAAGTCATAGCTGTTCTTCACTCGAATCCGATGCAGCTTCAATCGCATCACACAATATGGAATGAAACTGGCCATCAGCGAAATAATCAAAGCCCATCTATCCAATAGATTCGACCACTTATAGTCACCGCTGCTAACACTGATCCAGAATCCATATCCGATATAAGTCATCATAAATACTCCCACAGTCACATTGATAAATCGCTGCAGCAGATGATCATCCTGTTCCTGCCCCCCAGATATCGAACGCAATAGCAGGATAAGATGCCTAGTCCATCTTGAATCCCGCTTCGTCTTCTTCACAGCAACCGCATAACTGAAATAGCCTTTCAATCGAACAGGCTTAAATACCTTCGAGATCGGAAAGACTCGATGACCCAGCCAATACAAAAGTAGGATAGGTACACCAGCAACCAAGACCGTTCGTATAATCAGATCAAGATTCTCTCGAATTCGCTCTAGTATTAGGGTAAAGTTCATATCTTACTCCCCCTTGTTATGCGGGAAATGAGTCGCCAATTGCAATAACAGCGATTGCATTCGCTTCGTTTCAGCAGGCGCATACTTCTCCAAAATTGTGAGAACACGTTCAGGAATGTGGCTTGAATAAGTCCATGCCATAGCTTTGTCATTCCATTTAACAAGATCGCAAGTTTGAAATTGTCTCGTAGCCGCATTCCAGTCAAATACCGTCAGCTGACTCAGACGCTTACTCCGATCCTTCAACTCTTCCATAACGACTGCGAAATGAACATTCTTAGCTACACGCTGCCATTGTACTTGATGCGACTTGCTTGGCTGTTCTTCAATAACAACATCCGCCAACTGCGACGGAATATCAGCAGGGTCCGAAGTATGATAAGTCGTCAATGCTCCAGGAAGCCCGCGTTCACAAGACTTCAAGAAGATCTCCGCCTCAAGCGACCTCATCTCCCCGACTACGATATACTCATAATCCGATCTAAGGATCAGATCAAATATTTGTGATCGATTCGACTGCGTCATGATTAGCTCCATCACAGCATGCTTCGGATAGTAGAAGGAAGTTTTAAGTTCATCAAAATCCTTCTGAATAATCATCATCCTGTCGTACGTCTGACGCTCTGCAATCATAGCTGACAACAATGTGCTCTTTCCGCTCTTAACCGGACCGCATAGCATTGTCGTCCCTCGCCCCTTCGCAATCGCACGCAGAATAGTTACCAATTCTATCGGATACGTCCCGTATGAAGCGATATCTTCCAGGCTGACTTTTTTGATCGTATAATGGCGGAAAATGATCATCGGCTTCACGGACCAAGGAGGTATGATGATCGTCACGCGCGTGCCGTCTGCCATGTCGATCTGTAGTGATGGATTGTGTCCATTTAGAGAAGTAGTTGGGTTACGTAGGCTTAATTGCTTAGCTACACGAAGCACATCTGCTTCACTCTGATAGCAGATCTCTTGAAGCTCTTCCTGTTGTCCAGAGATTTCAAAGTAAATATGAACTCCAATTATTCGAGCAGCCTGTGAGTTGGTGTAATGCTCATGCTTCCACCATGTCGATATGGGGCCTAGCCCATACGTTTCTTGATACACAGCCTCGACGACATCCGAATAATAGGGTGGATAATGAGAACCTAACAAACCATTTTTACGCAGAAATTCTTCTATTTCACGCTTGAACCAATCTATAGCGGAATTAACACCAATAATTGCTTCATGCTGTCTGCTGAGCCAAAACTTCTTCTCGGATTCCTTGCTATGTTCAAAGCGATCTGTAAAGTGTTCGATGATCATTTTATTAACCTTGTTAAACATAGTAGATTGATCAAATTGGATAGCCGTATTCAGCTTAACAGCACCCAACTTCACTACCTGACGTTCTTCTAAATAATCGCGAATCACGAACTGACGATCACGCCAGCCCCATGCGGAATTATTTATGATACTAGTCTGTTCCATATCCCCTGCTTCTCCTTTACAAGGGTCGACTTGGTTCCCAATAAACGTTCTTGCACAGCGTTTGCAAGCTGTTCATAGCTTAATTCTGCTTTTCTTCTGATTCTCTTGTCACGACTCTCAAGCAGGAGTGTTTTCTCCATCTCACAGATCACGCCTTCGACTCCAAAGTCAGGAATGGTTGCTGTCACCGGAATTCCCATAGCCTTCTGCAATAACGGCGCCTCCATCGGCAGATCAGACATATATCGATTAACGACAAGCATGAACTCATCCACTGATATCCCTACAAGCTTCAAAATATCTCGGTTCATCTGGTCCCACATCTTGATTGATAGCGGCTGTTGAGATGCAACTAGCAGCTTAACATCAGCATTGAACAAACCTTGCAGTGTCAAGTTATTACACGGAGAGAATCCTGTATCCAACAGCACAATATCAAACTGTTCAGCAACAATTGCAATTAGATGTTCAATATCCTCCGACTTGTAATACCCTCGCTTAGAAAAATCCTGATTTCCCGCAAGAAAGTAGAACTTTCGTTCTTTGTCATAATGGGTGGCCTGTACGATTTCAGTAGGGCTGATGCCTAGACGATTATCCACCATCTGCGTGTATAGTTCATCTAATGTTTGGCCCGTATAATCTGATATGAAATAAGATCCCGGATTATATTGATTGAGTCCCAATATACACACTGTTCGCTCCGACGAGGCTAACTGCTTCGCTAAGTTCAAGCTGACAGAAGTCACGCCAACCTGTGAGTGGGTACCGAGGATGGCACAAACATTTCGACGACTATTATCCTTCTTGTATTCACCTCGTATTTGCTCCACAATTTGACTGTTTGTTTGCTTAGGATGGATGGGAGTTACACCATGCTGCTGACATGCAGCGATTTTGTTCTCGGTAATAGAGGTATTTAGACTGTTTGAAATTAAATAAAAACAACGGCTAGCGCTATGCTTCTGTTTTAATTGGATCAAGTTCATGGGTTGGACCTCTCGATCCGACGCTAAGATCATGTCAAAATTGCTGTCAGTATAAACCGTCTCTTCCGATCGCATCATCGTTATCTCATGATCTGGATTCATTCGTTTATATTCTTCAATCAGCATGGGGTCATTCCCGATAAACAACAGCTTCTTCACTGCATTTCCTCCCTACTCGTAACTAATTACAAATCTATAATTGTACTGTCGCAGATGATCCAGCAGCTCCCACTGCTGAGGCGTCATCGCTACCTCTAATCTCGCTCCGATATTGGTCGCTCGCAGACGCGGTGTACTCTCATTACTTTCCTTGTTAATTGAATCCGTCACTTCGTTAGCAGAGTTGTCTTTAAAATAAGCAACAGTAATCCCATTGAGGATATTTTCTGCCTCTTTTAGATAGGCATTGTGCTGTTGTTCGGCTTGTGCTTGAGCTAATGCTTGATCAGCATTTACATCCGACGCATGTTCAAGCTGATCGCTACGACTCAAATCACTGCTCCTTACTTCGTCCACCTTACGGACTGGGAGAAAAGCTACTTTGTCCATTCTTCTTAATGATTTTGGAAATGAAAGCACCCAATCTGTCGGAATCTCAAGTATCATCTCGCCTTCGTTTTTAATAACGGTGTTAATCTTTAATGGGCTAAATTGTTCATTCGTGCTCATAGATGTCTGAGTTTCCTTCCCGATTACTTCAGCAGGATCCGTGATGACCTCATGAACAAGCGAGGCTAATCTAATCCGCTTCACAGCAATATCGTTTTCTGTGATAACGGAATGTATGGGCATGTCTCTTACCGTTACGACAACCTCCTTCGTATCCACTTGTTCAGAAAAGCGATGAATATAGAGGTTTACGATCGCAACGTGTCCAGCATACACAGCGATATATAGGAGTAAAACGATTAAGAGCCTTATGACTCGCGGCAGCCTAGCGAACCAGCTATACATCACACCTCATTCCTTTCCTTAAGAATAATTAGCATCTCTCATGCCGTGAAAACACAAAAAAACGCCGAGATCCCCTATGGGGTTCTCAGCGTGCTTCGCTTAAATAAATATAACTATCAAGTTATCAATTCCATTGCTTGTCAATTAACCTAAATATATTACGGATAAGCTCTCCTGTCAATCATTGGTTTAATGAAAAGTTGATATATCCAAAAATAAACCCCTAGCAGCCTTCCGGCTCTAGGGGTTAAATGGATTAATATAATGACATGTACTGGTCGCGTTCCCATTGGTGCACTTGGGTGCGGTACATATCCCATTCGATTTCCTTCAACTCAACGAAATGCTGCAGCGCATGCTCGCCCAAAGCTTCGCACATCGCCTCATCACGCATAAGCTCTTCAAGCGCTTCTTTCAAGCTGGATGGAAGGCTTGGGATTCCTTCTGCGACGCGCTCTTCTTCACTCATAACATAGATGTTACGGTCAGTTGGAGCTGGAAGAGTAATCTTGTTCTTGATTCCATCAAGACCAGCCTTCAGAATCACTGCCAATGTCAAGTATGGGTTAGCAGAAGGGTCTGGATTACGAACTTCGATACGTGTGCTCAAGCCGCGTGAAGATGGAATACGAATCATCGGGCTGCGGTTACTAGCAGACCATGCTACGTAACAAGGTGCTTCATATCCAGGTACAAGGCGTTTATAAGAGTTTACAGTTGGGTTAGTTATTGCAGCTAAGCCGCGTGCGTGCTTCAATACACCAGCCATGAACAAACGAGCGTCTTCGCTGAGACCGAGTGAATCCTTCTCATCGACAAATGCGTTCTCGTTGCCTTTGAACAGGGATGTATTACAGTGCATACCGGAACCGGACAAGCCGAATAGCGGTTTCGCCATAAATGTCGCATGCAAGCCGTGTTGACGAGCAATCGTCTTAACAACGAGCTTGAACGTTTGAATCTGGTCAGCAGCCTTGATTGCATCTGCATATTTGAAGTCGATCTCGTGTTGACCTGGAGCCACCTCGTGGTGAGAAGCTTCAATCTCGAAGCCCATCTCTTCCAGCTTCAATACGATCTCACGGCGGCAGTTCTCACCCAGGTCTGTTGGAGCCAAGTCAAAATATCCGCCTTGGTCGTTCAGTTCCATCGTAGGGTTACCCTTCTCATCTGTCTTGAACAAGAAGAATTCCGGTTCTGGACCTACGTTCATTGAAGTGAAGCCCATCGCTTCCGCTTCCTTCAGTGCTTTCTTCAAGATACCGCGCGGGCAGCCATCAAACGGTGTTCCATCCGGCATATAAACATCACAGATCATGCGTGCTACGCGATCTTCTTGTACCCAAGGGAAGATGACCCAAGTATCCAGATCCGGAACGAGATACATATCCGATTCTTCGATACGAACATAGCCTTCGATAGAAGATCCGTCAAACATCATTTTGTTATCCAAAGCCTTTTGAAGCTGGCTAGTAGGAATCTCGACGTTTTTGATCGTTCCGAGCAAGTCTGTGAACTGAAGTCGAATGAAACGAACATTTTGCTCTTTGGCAATGCGAATAATATCTTCTTTACTGTAACCCACGCAGAACACTCCTTTTATCCATATCAATGCTTATTTCCTAAAGAAACGAGACAGCTCGCCTTGTATAAGAGAGACTTGTCCCGGTCTCTTAGCGGTCATTAACTGTTGCTTCAGCATCTGATGAAGCGCTTTGTCATCCAAGTCCTTACGCTTCTGTTCGAACTCTTTACTAATGACTGTTGCTTCTTCAGATTCTCTCAATACTGGATTAAGTACCTGCTTAATGCCAGCTATGTTTACGCCTTTCTCGATGAGTGTCTTAATCTCTAGCAATCTCTCAACATCATTGAACGAAAATAAGCGCTGATTTCCAGAGGTACGAGCCGGCATAATTAACTCATGCTGTTCATAATAACGGATCTGACGAGCAGTCAAGTCTGTGAGTTTCATGACAATGCCGATTGGAAACAACGCCATATTTCTGCGGATCTCATCTCCCATCGCTCATCAACCTTTCTTCTGGTAATCCATGTTACCACTATTTTATCTTTCGGAACTAAACATGTCAACAGATGTTAGATAAACTAACAAGTTCATTATATATTTACTAAAAATGCACTTTGATTGTGCACACAATGACGCGACAGTAAGCTATTACAAATCTAGCAACTGACGATCTACCATCGTCTGCAGCGCCTGTAGAGCGCCCAGCTTAGCATGTGCATATGTTAATCCGCCCTGCATATAGGCCGTATACGGCTCACGAATTGGCGCATCCGCCGACAATTCCAGGCTTCCACCTTGGATGAAGGTGCCCGCCGCCATAATAACAGGATGTTCATAGCCTGGCATATCCCATGGCTCTGGCACAACATGCGAATCTACTGCCGATGCTTTCTGAACACCTTGAACGAAGGCGATAAGATGTTCTGCTGATGTAAAACGGATCGCTTGAATCAGATCGGTCCGCGGGCTTGTCCAATGCGGGGAAGATTGGAAGCCCAGCGCTTCAAACAGCGCAGCGGCAAACACACTTCCTCGTACCGCTTGTCCAACGGTAGTTGGTGCTAAGAATAGTCCTTGGTACATCGCTCGTGTCGCATCAAGCATGGACCCCACTTCGCCGCCTATGCCTGGCGCCGTCAATCGATAGGACGCTTGATCCACGTACTCGCGTTTTCCCGCGATATAGCCCCCGGTCGGCGCTATGCCACCACCAGGATTTTTAATTAACGATCCCGCAATCAGGTCAACACCTACTTCAGTCGGTTCCTGAAGCTCCGTGAATTCACCGTAGCAATTATCTACAAACACAATAACATCCGATTTTAATTGCTTAACCTTAGCAACCATAGCCCCAATCTGCTCTACAGTGAAAGACGCTCGCCAGTCATAACCACGCGAGCGTTGAATACCAATTACCTTCGTATTTGGTTGAATCGCCGCTGCTACAGCGTCCCAATCCACTTCGTCATCGGCAGTCAACGGCACGTCATCATAGGATATCCCCCAATCACGCAGGGATCCTGTACCATCTTGGTTCGCACCAATAACCTTGTGAAGCGTATCATAAGGCTTGCCTGTGATATACAATAAGCCATCCCCTGGTCGTAGAACTCCGAATAAGGCAGTAGATATCGTGTGCGTACCGGATACGAAGTGTGGACGAACCAGTGCTGCCTCAGCCTTAAATACCGACGCATACACCTCATCCAACACTTCTCGTCCTCTATCGTTATAGCCGTATCCAGTAGAACCCGCAAAATGGTAGTCGCTTACTTGATGCTGCTGAAATGCCTCAATAACCTTCCATTGATTGCGTTCTGCAATATGCTCAATATGTTCAACCTGGCTTGAAATTTTCATTTCTATTTCTTTAGCAAGCTTAAGCAGTTGTTCTGAAATATTCATGTTCGTTCGTTTCCCCTTGTATTTGCTTGTTGTTAATGTGACCTACCTCTTCAGGAGCTCCCCATACAGCTTACCTTGTTCAATAGATCATACCTATTCTTGTTGATTCATTACTTTATAGGCTCCAGACTGCTCATATCCTTTGAGCTTATAGCCGTGAATCTCTGCGTCTGATTTATTTAAACGGACTTTCACGATCATATCTTCTGCGTCCGTGTCCTGCTCCAGCACTTCACCTATACGATGAATGAGTGCTAGCAGATCACCGCGCGAAGCTGGGATTCGATAGGTGATCGTATGACCGATCAACTGCGTCTGAACTGCTTCGCTCACTTTTACCAGATCCGATTCATCATAAGCGCTGATCAGAAAATGACTCGCATCCAACGGCAGCAATTGACGCTGTTCCTGATCACATAGATCCTTCTTATTGTATAGCACAATCTCCGGCTTCGCACCTGCTCCAAGCTGCTGCAGAATGTCAGCAACGACTCGCATCTGATCATCTCTCATAGGTGAGGAAGCATCTACAACATGCAGAATGAGATCTGCTTCGTTCACTTCCTCGAGTGTCGCGCGAAAGGCTGCGACTAGATCATGAGGCAGGTTTTGAATGAATCCGACCGTATCTGTGAGCACAACCTCCTTGCCATTCGGAAGCTCCCATATGCGGGAAGTTGGATCCAATGTGGCAAATAGCTGATTCTCAACAAACACTTCGGCTTCTGTCAGCTGGTGCAGCATCGTTGACTTGCCTGCATTCGTATAGCCGACTAGCGCCACTTGAATGACACCATTCTTCTTCCGGCGCGCGCGGTGCAGGTTGCGAAGCTTGACCACATCTTCAAGCTGGCGCTTCAATTCTGCAATCCGGTTGCGGATATGACGTCGGTCCGTCTCAAGCTTGGACTCTCCTGGACCGCGTGTCCCTATTCCGCCTCCGAGACGCGACAAGTTCTTGCCATGCCCTGATAGTCGCGGCAGCAAATAAGATAATTGCGCGAGCTCAACTTGAATAATACCTTCACGCGTCTTAGCGCGCTGAGCGAAGATGTCTAATATGAGCTGTGTGCGGTCGATAATCTTGGCATCGAGCATGTCTTCAAGGTTGCGTACCTGTGCACCTGACAGCTCTTGGTCGAAGATCGCTGTATTCGCGTCTAATTCATTCATGACCGCTTTAAGCTCCTCCACCTTGCCTTTACCGATAAACCATTTTGTATCGCGAGTTTCTCGATTCTGCGTCATCGTTGAAACGACCTCAACACCAGCTGTTTCAGCCAGCTGCACCAATTCATCAAGTGAATAGGCAGGGTCGACGCCATTTCGTTTGACCTCATCCGTTATCAATGTAACTAGAACAGCGCGGTCTGGCTGATCCGTATCCGTATTATGCAGCGTAGTTCGCATCCGTGTGCTCGTTCTCCTTTTAGATCGCTTTGATATGTATACGGTCTAGAGACGTTAAGTGCTGCCTAACAATTCAGCATCGAGGCAGCCAGTCGTCATAAATTAAACTTTGTGCTACCAGTATACCCTATTTCCGATCATATTTTAAATCTTCAGGTCTTAATGTCATTAATTCCAACTTACCTGGCGATTGTATTGGATACAGCTGCAGCAATCGGACGGCTTGATTGCGCATCGCCTTCTCCATAATATTGCGGACATATCGAGCATTGCTGAACAGATGCGGTGACAGCAGCTTCTCTTCCCATACTAATTCTCGCAATACGTTTAAGGACTGCGGCATCAGAACATAATCCTGCTCTTTCGCCATCGTTTCAGCAATTTGCAGGAGCTCATCTACTTGATAATCGGGAAAGTCAATCTGAATTGGAAAGCGTGAAGGTAATCCCGAATTGGTAGAGATCAATTCATCCATCTCATCTGAATAACCTGCGAGAATAAGTACAAATTGATTCTTATGATCTTCCATCGCCTTCACAAGCGCATCGATTGCTTCTTTACCAAAGTCCTTTTCTCCTCCGCGCGCAAGACTGTACGCTTCATCTATGAATAGGACGCCGCCCATCGATCGTTTAATCAGCTCTCGAGTCTTCTGTGCAGTATGGCCGATATATTCGCCAACGAGATCGGCACGTTCCACTTCAATGAGATGCCCTTTTGACAGGAGCCCCAGTTGATGAAACATCTTGGCCATAATTCGAGCTACCGTCGTTTTCCCTGTACCGGGATTGCCCTTGAAGAGCATGTGATAGACCTGTGAAGCACTGACTAAGCCCGCTTCCGCCCGGCGTTGTTTCATCTGAATGACAGCATAAAGCTCAAATGCAATATCTTTAATATGCTGGAGTCCGATCAATCGATCGAATTCTTTACGTATCTCGGCAAATGAACTGTATTGAGATATATCCAGCTGTTCTAACGGCTTACTATCAGCAGTGTCATTTTTACCTTGGATGGGAGGCTCGTATGGCCGAAGCACGACGTTGATTTGTCTTGACGGACGCGGACGAGTCTCCGCTTCAATAGAACTATTGTGGCCTGCTGCCTGAGAACGAACTGACATAGCTCTCACCCTCCCGACTTCATGGACAATCCTGTCCTTAGCGGTTCGTTTAAACCGTAAGGTGTCTTATCCAACATATTCTTCTACTGGAGGCGATATGAGCATAATCAGAGCCACAGCTCGTCCCATTTCCATTTTGTATATGCTAGCGTTTCCCTCATAGGATGCCAGATTGGCGACAATACCTTGCTCTTTACGGTTACGACCTCGATCGCATCATAATCGAGCGCTTCTGCGATCTCACGTGCCCTCGTTCCATGGAAGCTATGGGTCATAATCGTTGCGGTATTCCAGTCGTGCTCATCCATTATCGATTTGGAAAATTGTAAATTTTCCAGCGTACTCGTAGAATTGGGCTCCAGCCAGATTCGTGCTTCAGGTACGCCTTGTTCCATCAGATAGAGCTTGCTGCCTTCGGCCTCACTCAGCTCAGACTGCGACGAATCGTATCCCCCAGTCACGATAATATCGTCAAAGCGTCCAGCATTATATTGTTCAACAACAAGATCCAAACGCTCTTTCAAGCCAGGACTTGGCGCATTACCCCAGAGAGAAGCACCTAGGACGATGCCTACATCTGCAGGGTCTGACAAACGCGCTTCACCTCCAGCTTCAGCTATCTTCCACTGTGTATACAGTGTCCATACAATGAACAGCGACAGCAGGACTAAACCAATGTTCTTTAGCTTTCGAAATAGTATTTTACGTGGTGAAATAGCTGCCTTTCCACGCTGATCCACTTCAACATTCATCGTATCCCGATGCTGGGCTTGATTCATCTTGACATCTCCTTATACAAAGAGACGCGCAACTCTTCATTTGCGCGTCTCTAGCTTGTATTATGTCTAACTTAGTTTTCCCGGTCATGAATGGGTACTGATCTAACACAACTCATCAGATGCCATGCAGCGGTTTATGCTGCAGGATCTAATTTATTGCCTTTGCCATTACCGTTCCCATGCCCATTGCCTTTCCCATTGTTACCCCCGTCTGGTTGTGTGTCGGCTGGCATATCAGAATTATTATCCTGACCATTGCCTCCTCCAGGCTGTGTCACTCCGGTATCTGTACCTCCATCAGGATTGGATACATCACCATCTCCTGTGTTGTCTCCCGGCACGCCCCCATTATCCGGTACTTCAGGTACATTCGGATCGTCAGGCTCTGTAACCGGCGGGTCTATCGGTTTAACAGGCACTTCCGGCTCAAGCTCGGTTGGAATGGCAATCACGACTTCATTGGACTTTGGAGATTCCTCAGGTGTGTCCTTAGATGAAGCTGTAATATAATACGTATACGTTTCGCCTGGTTGTACACCGATGTCTTCTACAGTCGTGCCTTGCATATCCGCAAATATTTTAGTGTACATCGTTTCCGTGCTTGACTTGCGATACAGATTATAATGTACATCCTCACCTTCAACCGGATTCCATGACAGAGAAATGTGCTTCGTATTCTCCGAATAGGATCCTTGCAAGCCAGTAACGGCAGGGTTAGGCTTCGGTTTAACCTCTTCCTTCACTCCGCTTGGCTTAGGGAATTCTTTCTCATCAATTCCACGTAGCGCTTGTGACATAATCGTACTGAACAATTCTGCAGGCTGACCGCTGCTGCCGGTCATAAGATGATCCGGATCCGTCTTGTCGTAGCCCATCCATACAGAAGCTGTCCATTCAGGTGTATAGCCGACGAACCATAAATCACGCGCGCCCGTTCCTTCATACCCAGGAATTCCATGCTGCGTAGAACCAGTCTTACCTGCAACTGGACGATCCATCTGTGCTTTCGTACCTGTACCGCTGTTGACTACTTCTTGCATCATTTGTGTCATGTAATAAGCTGTTTGTTCGCTCATGACTTGTTTTGGTTCAGGCTGCTTGTACTTATATACAACGTTGCCCTTTTTGTCTACGATCTGCTTAATCGTATAAGCTGGATAGAACTTACCGCCATTCGCGAATGTGTTGTATGCCTCAGCCATCTCAATCGGTGTAGTACCTCTCGACATACCCCCAAGCGCTAGTGACAAGTTGTAATCCGTATCGTCAAATTCAATGCCGAGGTTCTTCGCAAATTCATAGCCCGTTTTCAACCCAATTTCATTAAGCAGCCATACAGCTGGCATGTTCGTTGATCGTTTAAGAGCTGTTGTCATATCGATAGGTCCAACATATTTGTTGCGGCCATAGTCTGTCGGACAATAATCGCCGAAGCATTGCTTATCATCGCGAAGTGTGGACCACGGATACCACTGACCTGTCTCAATCGCTGGAGCGTAGGTTATAATCGGCTTAAAGGACGAGCCTGGCTGACGTTTAACGGTTGCACGGTTAAGGCCTTTGCGCTCATAGTCACGTCCACCCATCATCGCCATAATTGCGCCATTCGAATGGTCTGTGATGACCATAGCACTTTGAGATTTAATATCGTCCTTACTTTCCTCAAAGTTACTGTCTTTATTAAATTGTTCATACATCACTTGCTGAGCATTGCTGTCTACCGTAGTCGTGATCTGGTATCCGCCCCGGTAAAGCTGATCCTCAGTTAAGCCAGTCATTTCCTCAGCCTCTTGAACCATATAGTCCAAGAAGGCCTGGTATGGAGCTGAATCATTCTTAGTTCCGCCATTTTCATCCGTTTGTGTGGCTACCGGCTCATAATCAACGGCTTTGGCTTGTTCCATTTCGGTCTGTGAAATATATCCTTGATCGTGCATCAGCTGCAATACAACCGCTCGTCTTTCCTTTGATTTTTCAGGATTATTGATCGGGTTGTAATGTGAAGGCGCCTTAGGAATTGCAGCTAGAGTTGCGATTTCCCATAATTCCAAGTCCTCAAGATTACTTTTACCGAAATAAGTGATCGACGCGGCCTTCACACCATATGCGCCTTTACCAAAGTAAATTTGGTTCAGATACATGGTCAATATTTGATCCTTGGTATAATGATTCTCCAAGGCAAGTGCTATTGAAACTTCAGTGGCCTTACGGAATAAGGTCTTGTCGCTCGTTAGAAACATATTCTTAGCCAACTGCTGCGTAATCGTGCTGCCGCCCTCTACGAAGCCGCCAGCCATGATATCCCTCACCATAGCTCGGCCAATCGACCAGAGATCGACGCCAGAGTGATCCCAGAATCGTTGATCCTCTGTTGCGACAAATGCATCCTCCAGCAACTTAGGCACTTCATTTTCCTCAACGATTTCACGTTTCGATTCATTCGTTCCAAGCTTCGCAATTTGGTTACCGTGACGATCAAGCACAGTAGATGCTTGTGCAAGCTCGAACATATCGGCCGCCTGGTACTCCTTCATCAATCGTTCGCCATTCAGCAAGATGAATAAATACCCGCCAACTGCAGCGAATATAGCAAGCGCAGTTGCAAAGAATAACGCCCACCAAGTTTTTTTCCATGACCACTTACGTTTAGTGCGAACCAAATCAGGATTGCGACTGCGATTGCGAGGGCTGCCATTACCACTACCACTACCACCGCCACTGCTTCTGGTTCTGCCAGTGCCGCCGCTTCTGCCATTGCTTCCATTACTGCCTGTACTTCTCGTTCTAGATGTTAGCTCTCCCCGGTTGCGGGACGGCTTATCATGTGTAGGCATCTATTTCCGACTCCCTTTTCCGTTAACATATTATTGGACATTCTTCGAGTCTCCTATGACTTATCATCATCAAATGATTAAGGAAAACTCTCAGCGCCTTGTTTTAGACCGTCTCGCTCTGTCTAGCAGTGCAGCTAGATATACAGCTTGAATGCTGCCGGCTGCGGTCATTATATATAGTAACCTATCGCGCCATCATAACTATGACGCAGATTGCATTCTCAACTCCTTCGCCAAGAATCGCGGCATTTTCAGACTAAAGAGTGGATGCAAGTTTGGAATGAAAAGAACAACCCCTGCGGGTTGTTCTTAACCGTTCTATTCAATAAGACGCAGTTTGCAGATAAAAAGTTTCACTTTTACGCTTAAACCTCATTCTGTTGGTCTTGCATCAGGGATACATTACGCAGCGGCATGAATGTGGAGATCGCATGCTTATATACCATCTGTTGGCGTCCATCGCTGTCAATGACGATAGTAAAGTTGTCAAACGCGCGAATGATACCGCGAATCTGGAAGCCGTTCGTCAGGTATACCGTTACTGGAATGCTCTCCTTGCGAAGTTGGTTAAGGAATGTATCTTGGATGTTAATAGATTTATTCATTGTCCGTACCCCCATCATCATATTGTGTTGAAATATATTCAACTCGTCAATGTAACTTTCCTGCTATAAGTCCAGAAATTTCTAACAATTGTTGTTCGTAACAGGAAGGGTCGGTTACATCGAACCAGTGGATATCCTTCATCCGTCGGAACCATGACAGCTGACGCTTGGCAAAATGTCTTGTGTCGCGCTTTAGCAGCACGACTGCAGCCTCATATGACATCTCGCCTTCCAAGTATGCGGCAATTTCCTTGTAGCCAAGTCCCTGCATCGATACGAGCTTGCGGTCGTAGCCTTGAGCGAGCAAGTTCTGAACCTCCTGCACGAGCCCTTGAGCAAGCATCTCGTCAATTCGTTCCTCTATACGGTTATATAGCAATTGTCTATCCATTGTCAAACCGATGATGCATAAACGATACTGCGGCTCTCGCAATTGGTCCTTGAGCTGGTCAGACATCGTCTGTCCAGTCATGTGATAGACTTCCAGTGCTCGTATAACTCTTCTGACATCATTGGCGTGCAATCTGCCGGCCGTTTCCGGATCAATTGCGACTAACCGCTGATGCAGTGCTTCATTACCATTTTCTACTGCATACTCCGCCATCTCTTGACGGAATGCTTCGTCCGAACCTTGTTCGGAGAATTCAAATCCGTAACATAAGGATTCCACATACAAGCCTGTTCCACCTACAATAAATGGCAGCTTGCCTCTCTCTGTAATGTCCTCAATTAACCATTTCGCACGTTCCTGAAACTCCGCAACTGAAAAAGATTCATCAGGAGAGTGGATATCCATCATATGGTGCGGAATTCCTGCTCTTTCCTCAGGCGCTAGCTTAGCTGTACCGATATCCATCTGGCGATACACCTGCATGCTGTCTCCAGAAATGATCTCCGCGTGGAATCGGTGCGCCAGCTCCAAGCTAAGCTTCGTCTTGCCGACAGCCGTTGGTCCAACAAGCACGAGGAGAGGCAGTTTAGGACTCGTTGTCATTGCCAATATCAATCACTCCATATGCAAGCTTGGAATTCGTTCGAACGACTCGGTTGAATCCAAGGCGTTCAAACTCGGTGCTGTCGCGGAGCTCCTTCATCACGACAGTCTTGCGTGCTACACGGCAAGCCTCCTTGATCGAATCCTCGCTGAGCGGCTCATGATTAGCCACTTGACGCAGAGGGTCCATATGCGCGGATGCTTCAACCGTCTCACGAAACATCGGATCGAAGTAGACGATGTCTACTGAACGATCCTGCATGCGGCGCAGCACGCTTTCATGCGACTCGTGACGCATGTGAATTCGCCGCATGGCTTCATTGACATCGGGAATATCAGATTCGTATCGCTGCAGCCCTTCTCGCACAAGCGCATACAGCGGAAGCTGACTCTCACAAGCTGTCACTTCTCCTTCAGGTCCAACAACGATCGAGTACACCAATGAATCGCTGCCCAGCCCTGCAGTACAGTCCAACACGTGATCCCCTTTCACTGCGCGCGATGCCAGTATCATCGTATCTGTTTCGCCGGCCAATAAACGTTTCGCACGGATAAAGGCCATACTAGGATGATAGGTTAAATCCGTGTGTCCTGACCAGACATATCTTGTACGGTCATCCAACAGAACGATGAAGTGCTCATCCCCGAACCTTCTTGCCAATTGCGGAATGGACTGATTTCTTCGATCTAGGAAACGACAATTCAGTTCCTTCGCTAGCTTGCGAGCTCGCTCGATGACAGGAAGCGGTGTTGAATCACCTGTCGTAATAATCATACGTTCCTCCTCATTATAAACGGTTCGCAAATGTAAATTCAAATGCGAAGGTATTCACATAATACGCTTGAACATTTTTTCCAAGTCATGATTCGTAAACTTCACCACAATCGGGCGCCCGTGCGGACAAGTATATGGCTGCTTGCACTCGCCTAGCCGCGCGATAAGAGTATCCGCCTCTGCTTGCGTGATGCGCTGGTTCGCCTTGATCGAAGCCTTGCAAGAGCACATAATGGCGGAAGCCTCTCTTATACTCGTAATGTCGGGGGCTTTCTCCTTCAGAACCCAATCCAGCATCTCTTGAATCAATGACTCTTCCTCACCTTCAGGAAACCAATGCGGATAGGATCTCACTAGAAACGTCTGCGCGCCAAATGGCTCCAAGCCGAGACCAACCTGCTCCAGCAGAGGGAGACGGTCTCTAATTCTAGCTGCCTCATGTGTAGTCAATTCTAATGTTAATGGCATTAATAATTCCTGAAACGCTTCTATCGGCTTGCCGAATTTTTCGACATAATATTCGTAATTCACCCGCTCATGAGCAGCATGCTGATCAATCAAGAACATGCCTTCTTCATTTCCATATACCAAGTAAGTACCATGATACTGACCAATATAGGACATTGCTGGAAATGCAGGCAACGCGACGTCTCCAGACGCTGGCTGCTTATACACTTGTTCCCAAGGAACCTGAGTTGTCCCTCGTCCTGAGTCTATAGGCTGACGAGTGCTAGCATCTGGGCTGTAAGAACGACTTGCTGTCGAAGGCGGTCGCTGATCAAATGGCTGTCGCTTCTGCTCATCATACTTATTAACACTTGTTTCGGCAATAATTGTCTGATTTATGCCAGTCTGCTGTTGTTGCTGGGTCGCAGGTTGAATCGTGTCTGGTGAAAATGAATCCTTAGGAGCATACGTCTCTTGCCCTTCTTTCTGCACCCAGGACGTTGGACGCGGATCACGATTATATGATTGAACTGTCCGTTTCTCAGCGTCAATAGTTTCGCGCTGATCGTCCAACCGTTCAAGCTCTTTATTGTCAGTAGAGCTAAACAGATCTTGTTGAATCTCTTGCGGAGGCTCCGGCGGTACTAGCTCGCCCATCGGTCTCACCGGTGATCCCGCTTCGTTTCTCGTAGTTCCCCAGCCCCACTTTGGCTGCTCAACCATCGTACGAATCTTCGCCTTCGCGACAGGAACTGCGAGTGGTATAAGCGGCTGCCCGGATAGTTCGTTGCGAAGCGTTTGCTCTACGAAGTCGTTCAGTTCCGTCTCCTTGCTGAAACGAACCTCCATCTTGGCTGGATGCACGTTGACATCCACCAGTGTCGGATGCA
Source organism: Paenibacillus marinisediminis (assembly GCF_054343325.1). Lineage (NCBI taxonomy): Bacteria > Bacillati > Bacillota > Bacilli > Caryophanales > Paenibacillaceae > Paenibacillus > Paenibacillus marinisediminis. The sequence continues at coordinate 98,694 of NZ_JBTGUH010000002.1, read as the reverse complement.
TCTTCGCCTGCAGAACCATCACAGGATAACGATTGATCGGCAGCAGAGTATGGTAAGCGCGAAGCGCAGCAGAATTAAGGCTAAAGCTGCGTACGTATCGACCGTTGACGAACCAAGACATCGCATTGCGGTTGGAACGGGTGCACTCCGGCTTGCCGATATAACCTTCGATCACATAGTCAAGCTGCTCTGCTTTGATCGGGATCATCTGCTTTGCTGTATGCACGCCATATATTGCGGCAATCACTTGCAGCAGATCGCCATTTCCTAGCGTCTGTAGCAGCATGTTGCCGTTATGCTGCAAGGTGAAGCCGATCTCGGGATAAGATAACGCGAGTCGATACATCAAGTCCGAGATATGTCCGAGCTCGGTCTGAATCGTCTTCATATATTTTAACCGCGCAGGTGTATTGAAGAACAACTCTTTCACCGTGAAGGTCGTCCCCTTCACCGCCTGCGCTGGGCCATGCTCAATCAACTTGCCGCCTTCGATCAGAACGCGGCGGCCTAAGCCGCTCTCATCTGTGGCGGTCAGCATCTCTACCTTCGCAACGGCCGCTATACTGGCTAACGCCTCACCGCGGAAACCAAGGCTGCGGATGGCAAACAGATCGCGTGAGGTGCTGATCTTGCTCGTAGCGTGACGTTGAAATGCTGTCTCAACGTCATCCTCTGCTATCCCTGATCCATTATCTTTAATCTGGATCAGCGATAGGCCGCCTTCCTCAACTGTGACATCAATCAGCGTACTTCCTGCGTCAATCGCATTCTCGACGAGCTCCTTCACAACAGACGCAGGCCGTTCAACAACCTCGCCGGCTGCGATCTGGTTGGCAAGCTGATCATCGAGGATATGGATAACCGCCATCTCTATCCCCCCATTTTATATCAATGTTCAACATCAATTACGATTTCGATAATGCGCGCGCCCGCTTCATCAGATCATGGAGACAGTTCATCGCGTCGAGCGGAGTCATCGACATCACATCAACCTCACCCAGCTCCTGTACGATGGAAGCCCATTCTAATGGCGGCTGAACTGTGGGCGCCTGTTCACTGCCTGCCGCCGCTTCCGCAGCAGATGCTGCTATGTGCGACGCGGCTACGGACGCTTTGCGCTCATGTACCGCCGAAGTCTTAGAACCATTCTTCCGCGCGGCTGAATTGTCCTCTTCACCGAACAAGGACAATTGCACGATTGGTTCCGCTCCTGAAGCAGCCGCCGCTTCGCCAGCTGCATCGTGCTCTTGCGGAACCGCTGCTTCATAGTGAGTCAGCAGATCATAGGCACGCCCAATGATCGTTTCCGGCAGACCTGCCAGCTTCGCACAGTAGATTCCGTAGCTCGTGCTGGCTGCGCCTGCAATAAGCTTCCGCAGAAATGTCACATCACTGCCGCTCTCCTGCACCGCCATGCACACATTGGTCAGCCGAGCTAATCTCTCTTCCAGATGAGCAAGCTCATGGAAATGGGTCGAGACGAGCGCTTTGCAGCCAATGTGATCATGCACATATTCAATAACTGCCTGCGCGATCGACATGCCTTCGCTCGTGGACGTCCCGCGTCCGAGCTCATCAATGACGACCAAGCTGCGGCGTGTCGCCTTTTCGGTCATCACCTGAATATCCATCATTTCGACCATGAACGTACTTTGTCCGCCAATCAGATCGTCAGCAGCGCCAATGCGGGTGAAGATTCGATCGATAAGCGGTAATGATGCGAACTCGGCAGGCACGAAGCAGCCCATCTGTGCCATAATGCTGATGAGTGCAACCTGTCGCATATACGTGCTCTTACCTGCCATGTTCGGGCCTGTGATCAGAAGCATAGAGGAATCCGCCTCATGAAGCTCGGTATCATTAGCCATGAATGAACCGTGCTGCATAACTGCTTCCACAACAGGATGCCTGCCGTTCTTAATATTCATGTCGTAGCCGTCGTGCAGCACAGGCTTCACATAACGCTGCTTCGCGCTAATCGCTGCGAGCGACTGATACACATCCAGCTCCGCTACCTTCTCAGCTAAGGCTTGCAAACGTCTAACATGCTCATTGATTCGCACGCGCAGCTCGCTGAACAACTCATACTCAAGTCCGACCATCTTATCCTCAGCCTCGAGTATAAGTGCCTCCTTCTCCTTCAGCTCCGGCGTTACATAACGCTCCGCATTTGCGAGCGTCTGCTTTCGCTCATATCGCCCTTCAGGCAGCGAAGCCAGATTGGCCTTCGTCACCTCGATATAATAGCCAAACACCTTGTTATAACCGACCTTCAAAGAACGAATACCGGTCAATTCTCTTTCCTTGCGTTCCAGCTCCGCGATCCAACGCTTGCCGTTCACGCTCGCCTCGCGCAATTGATCCAAGTAGCTGTCATAGCCGGTATTGATCAGATTGCCTTCTCGTACTGAGATCGGAGGCTCTTCCACGATCGCTTTCTCGATCCATTCGGCGATGTCTGCACATGGGTCGAGCTCTTCCGCTAAGCGATTCAGCGTCGCAGAAGACATCGATGAGCACAGCTCAACCAACGCCGGAACACGCTGCAGTGACAGCTTGAGAGCGATTAAGTCACGTCCGTTCGCCGTTCCGAAAGCAATTCTCGCCACAAGCCGCTCCAAGTCATAGATTGCGGCCAGCTGCTCACGCAGCTCCTCGCGCCAGATCAATTGATGGTATAGCGTATCAACTGCTTCCAAACGCGCCTCAATGCTTGTCCGGTTCAAGAGCGGCTTATCGATCCAACGTCGAAGCATACGTCCGCCCATTGATGTCTCTGTCTTATCAAGCAGCCATAGGAGCGAGCCCTTCTTAGCGCGCTCGCGCACCGTTTCCGTCAACTCCAGATTGCGGCGTGTAAATGGATCGAGCACGAGATAATGATCCGACTCCACTTCGCGAATCGTCGTCAGCTGACCGAGTGAGCGCTTCTGAGTCGTCTTCAGATAGCTCATCATCATGCTTACCGCAAGCTGTCGCTCTTCGTCCAGGCGAGTCCATACTGCCTCACCGAACTGCTGGCGCGCCAAGGCATCTTCCCGGTCAGGCCACACGGTAGTCAATACATTACGATTCCATGCTGCTGTTATCGGCTTAATTTCCTCCAGCAGGTCCTCGTCGCCGATCATTTCTGTCGGCATATATACGTTCAATTCGTCTGTCAGCCAGCTGCTGCCCGCCAGCGCTGAGGATACGATCATTTCACCTGTCGACAAGTCGCATGCAGCGTAAGCATGCTTATCACCAAGTTTCGTGATGCCGACGAGGTATCGGTTCGTCTTCTCGTCCATGCTCTTGCCATCCATCGCCGTGCCCGGAGTTACGATGCGTATAATTTCACGTCGCACAACACCTTTGGCAGTAGCAGGATCTTCAACCTGCTCGCAGATCGCAACCTTATATCCCTTTTCAACTAAGCGTTGAATATAGTTTTCCGCGGCATGGTAGGGAACTCCGCACATCGGTATACGTTCTTCCCCTCCGCCTTCGCGGCCAGTAAGTGTAATTTCAAGCTCCTTCGAAGCCAATAACGCGTCATCAAAAAACATTTCATAGAAATCGCCAAGACGGAAAAATAAAAACGCATCCTCCGCTTGCTTTTTTATCGTCAAATATTGCTGAATCATAGGCGTATAAGTTGCCATTATATACCTCCGCCCTTTCTCTTATAACTTATTCATTATAACAAAAAACTTACACGCCGTCGTCGTTGAAACAAGTATGTAAAAGTTAACACGTCTCGCGCAGTTCAAGACTATCCTCCACACTAACTTGCCTAAGACGGTTTTACCCCGTTATCTCATACCAACAAGCTCGCCCCTCAACCTGTAACACGAAAAAACCCTGCTAACTTCCCCCCCTTGTCGCACATCCGCATAATAAAGCGGGGCTCGCGACTTGCGCTGCCCCGCGTTGTGTTCCTATATACTCATTCGCGCTCCCTCAACCAAGCATCCCGCACATTCGAATGCTCATCCCAATGCCAGCCTTCATCGAGATACCCAATCAATCTCCGTATCGAGCTCACATGCGATTTTTTCGTGCATTGCTCTTCTAGCTCGCGCAAGATACGAATCGAAGTCTCGCGGTATCTCTCGTTCTTTCTTCCTGACATAAATGAACGCAGCCATTTATCCTCAGCCGCATCTCGCCGATGCAAGCACGCATAATTCATTATCACTGCATCAAAGAGCTGCAGGACATCCAGCGTCAGTTCTGGGGTAAGCGCGAAGTTAGGGAGCGTTCGATATTCGAACCCGCCTGCTCCGCCATGATCGTGCAGCCGCACATCGCCAAGCGTTCCGTATGCAGGCCTCCGTTGTTTAAGCGATGCAGGCTCCAACAGAGCTAGTGGCAACGAAACATAAGTATCTAACGCACGGATCAGCTCAGGATGGAGCGGTACACCCGAAATATGAACGTGGCAGCCTATCGGCAATCGCCCAAGCGGATAAGATCCGGCATACCAGCTTACCGGATTAACATAGTCCGATTGTTGAATCGATCGATCTGCTTCCCTCATCGCTAACTGCAGATGCTTAACAAGCTGTGAAGGCGTATAAGCAGGCGCAGGTCTAAGCTCCATCAGCGGATAGTGTACACGTCCTTTGATGCGAACCGCATCACAGCCCGCTGTACCGTTAATCGGTAAGAAATATGATGCTGACAACATGCGCTGTCGTACTTCATCATACAGTATGAACTCGCAGTCCATCCCATACTGCACTCGATTCATTTCTGACGAATTAGAACTCTCACTGTCGTCTCCCCGATTCATCGCCGTGCACCGTACAATTTCCGATTCCTGCTTCAGCTTGCGCATATATTGTTCCCACACCCATTGCGGCACTCGCTCGCTAACGGGCAGCACAGAAACAATCATATCGCCTTGTTGAGGCTCGTCGAGTACACCAGCAGGATGGTCATCTACCGTCTCTGAAGACGATGCTGAATCTGCGGCAGCCTGTAGAGTGACCTGCAGCGTCTCATACCCTAGCGCATAGGCCGCTCTGACAGCCATTCGAGCTAATCTTCGATATGGCGGGCGATTCCATTCATGTATAGGTTGTATAAATGAGCTCCCTGACGGGGCATAAGCACCTATCCCAGCCGCGACAACTTCAAACCCGTAGACCCATAAGGTAACCGTGCGCACATACCTTTTGCCGTCCGATAAGCTTGCTCCAGCATTCCAAGCTGCTCGATCCGACACAGGTAATCCGTACAGCTCCAAACGCGCTCGCATCCCAACGTCTGTCCAACATTCCGCATATCGATTAATAACTCGCGCTCGACCACGGGAATCGTTGCGATCTATCTTCACCATCTTACCAGCGGCGTCTGCAGCCGGACTTACAAGCCAATATACACGGTGAGAATCGTCTACTGTAACCGTTCGCCATATGGACTTAGAGGTATCAGTCAGCATACACACCACCACCTTACACAAGCCGTCGCATCTAATTTTTTTTACCATTCCAAAAAAAAGAGGGCTCCCGCCCTCTACAATGATCATACTCCGTCATATTGTAAATCATGCGGGTGTTTAAAAAAGAAACCGCCGCAAACGGCTTGCGGCGATACTACACTTCCTCATCCGTCAAGTCTATGTCCATATCTTCAAAATCACTTGACTGCTCATCGAAATCGAAGTCCTTATCTTCGAGATCGTTACAGCCATTCGGGCACACCCGCACGCACACTTTCGTTTCCGCAGTCATCTCGACAACGAATTCGCGTTCAACGCGTATCGTCACACTTGAACCGCCGCCAGAGATGGTAGCTTCAACGCAGTTCGGCTCCTGCGTTGCTTCTGCGGACACTTCCTCAGTCGATGCACGATGTTTTGGATCAACATACGATAAGGGAACGAGTTCAGCATACGACACTGTTTCCTTGGCAACATCCGTCTGTGAGTTTCCACTGTACGAATACCAAATGTTAATGTCGTAAGTACCGATAACCTCAATCCCATCCCCCGCCCGCACCGCCTCATATTGATGGTTAATAAGCCATGCTCCCAATATGCTGGTCGGATTGTGAGGCGGAGTGACCGTATGTGTGACGACAGAAAACTTACGACCTTTGCCGCACACAGCTTTTGTGATGATCTCCCGGCACTGGTGTCTATCTGTAATTGCCATCTTGTGGACCTCCTCCATACAATCATTCAATTAAAGTGTATGCAGGATATAGGCGAATGTTGATTACTTAGACAAGAATAAAATTAGGCGAATCTTCTATTCACCCCAAAATCCCTGCTGCTCATCATGCTCAGAGTTCAGTATGGCTATGAAACTCGCTAATTACACCATCTTCAACGAGCAATGCTCTATTACAGCATATGAAAGAGCTAATAATTAATAGCATTAACTACGTAAAAAAAGACGATCAATGGACAAGCACTCTGCCCACGATCGTCCTGTTTAACAAGACTAGCCTAGAATAACGATATGAAGTTTACAAATGAATAGCCTGACCTGTACGTGAAGATTCAAATGTTGCTTCAATCACTTTCATAACCTGCATAACTTCCGAATTCTTAATAACTGGCTCCGCTTTTCCTTCAATTACGTCAATAAAGTTATCGTAGAACTCTTTAACGTTTGTCTCCACTATTGGAAGCGGGTATCTAGCTACGTCGCCTTCACCGCGCGGTGCCATCGTTTTCGTGAAGCCTGCTCCTGCAACAATCGGTGTCGCATCCTTAGCTTCCTCGGTTTCAAGGCGGACAAGCTCGCCTTCCATGCTCCAATCCTTGATCGTAACGGTTCCTTCAGTACCGCATACGTACCAGAGAGGCAGATTCTGATAATTAAGTGTTCCAACCTCAATATGAGCTGTTTTGCCGCTCTCAAATGTCAACAGCAGCTTGAAGCCGTCGTCACATTCCTCTTGCCATATATAGCTCATTTCACAATAGATCTTCGTAATCTTCTCATTTACCATCATCATAATGCGATCAATGAGGTGAACGCCCCAATCCAACATCATCCCGCCGCCGTATTCGATGGAATGGCGCCAGTCGCCTGGAATACCGCGTGAACCATGCACACGTGATTCGATGTTGTAGACTTCTCCAATTAACTTCTCATCGTAAATTTTCTTAATTGTCGCATAGTCGCTGTCCCAGCGTCTATTTTGATGAACCATAAAGACTTTGCCTGTTCGCTCAGCCGCCGCCAATATCTGCTCAAGCTCATCTGACGTGATCGTTACCGGCTTCTCACAGATAACATGCTTCCCTGCTTCAAATGCAGCAATTGCGAAATCCTTATGCAAGTGGTTAGGTGTCGCGATCAACACTAGATCAACGTTCTGATCCTGCAGCATCTTCTCATACTGGTCATAAGCCTTATAGCCAAGCTCTTTGCCATGAGCCAATCGATCTTCTTTCAGGTCGCAAACGCTTACCACATCAATTCGAGCATTATCCTCCAGCATACGTCCATGCTGACTGCCCATTCCTCCGTAGCCTACAATTCCAAGTCCATATTTTCCGTTATTCATCATAACCCTCCATATGTACGCGAACGTAATATCAATACTTGTTCAGACTAATATAGTATCACAATATTGACCGTATGAATCGTCACATATTGGATACAGATCTTAAATATTGTGAATGATGATTCAGAGCGATGTTCACTCTAAGCCTAGTTTATGAGAAAACGAGATATTTGACAAGAGATGCCACAATGATTGGGTTCCAGCAAAACCTATTGCGACGCAAAAAATAACCGCCCCTATATACAAATATAAGAGCGGCTATCCACTATAAATAGACTTGTCCTACACATCATTTGGCATCGTCTGCTTCTTGTTCTGCTTTGCAATCTTCAAGAATCGTTCCAATTCGCGAATAACCTGCAATATCGTTGCACGTACTTCAAATTCCTCACGCGTTTTCGGTAGAGCCATCGCTTTGAACTGCGGCTCTAGATCAATCAGCATCCGTTCCGTCTTGCCTGTGTATCTTTGAACCTTTACATCCTCGCTCAACTGCTCAAACACATTTGCCACGAGATGAGCCGACGGCAAAGTCTGAAACACCAACGCAAGCAATTCCAGTATGTTCTGAATGGATTCAAGCTGAGACTTCCGCATATAGAAATAAATAAGCCAATTCTCTTCGTCCTTTACTTCATCTGAAGGCATAACGCGGTTCTCCAGCGCTTTGGAGGCAATCTCGATTCCCTCGTCAATCAACCGTCCCGCTTCCGTTATTTCATAGCCATCCCATACGTGGCCAGTATCATGCAGATGATGATTAATCTGATTAAATATACTCGAAAAATTGTCATCGATTAATCTGCGAATTTCCTGCATACGCTGATCTTCCTTCGGCATGTACACCATATTCACCAGTGTTGCCGAGCCAAGACCACACACCAGCAGCAGCACTTCATTCCAGATCATAGCCATCGACGCTTCCCCAGATGCATACAGATGAAAGACGACGACAGCGCTTGTTACAACTCCCTGCTTCAAGTTTAATCTGGCGATAATCGGAAACGTAACTAATATGTACACAGCCAGCACCCATAAGGAGAACCCCAACAGCTTGAATAGTATTCCAGCCAGTATCAAACTTACAATAGAAGCAAGAAATCGAGCGCTCGCAGATCTTAAGCTGCGTTTTCTCGTTACATCAACGGCGATAATGGCCAATGTCCCCGCTCCAAGATGATTATGTAACCCTAACATGTCCGCTAATACAATCGCCATAATTGTAGCGATGGCTGTCTTAATTACGCGGAATCCTACAAATCTGAACAGCATCTCGCAGCCCCTTTTACCTTCGACAAAATATGATCATGGATCTGAATTCTTAAGCATTTATTATACTCAATTTACGGATTTTAGCTATGATAAAGATTTGCACCAATTTACACCACACCAATAACCCAGCGCGAGTCCGCACTAGGTTACTACGTGTTCAAGTTCCACTATCTGCGCACCCATCGCTTCTCGAAATAATCTACAGCCTGATACATAATCGTGGCAACAACTGCAATCAAGACGAGCGAAGCGATGACAAGCGTAAAGTTAAACACCTGAAACCCATATATGATTAAGTATCCAAGTCCGACCTTAGATACGAGAAATTCGCCAACAATTACACCTACCCAAGCTAATCCTACATTGACCTTCAACGTGGATACAATTGCAGGTACAGTTGCTGGCAATATCACTTTTTGAAAAATGACTCGCCTGGTTCCCCCGAACACTTGCACAACTTTGATATAATTCGGATCTACTTCCCGGAATGCATTATAGACTACAATGGTCGTTATAATGACCGTTATCGATAAAGTTGTAGCGACGATGGCCATAAAACCAGGGCCGAAGCCGACGATAAACAGTGGACCGAGCGCTACCTTAGGCATGCTGTTGAATACAACCATATAAGGATCCAGCACACGCGCGAGGAATCGTGACCACCAGATCATAACAGCTAGCAGCGTCCCTAATAAGGTGCCTAACACAAAGCCAACGATCGTCTCCCCAACCGTCATGGTCAGATGCGGCCATATACTGCCGTCCATCATGTCCTTCCATATCTGATAGCCTACTTTGCTTGGGTAACTAAACAGCAGGACATCTATCCATTTGAGCCGCCCTGCGACCTCCCAGATGGCGATCAACGCGATAAGTATAATGAGCTGTGTCGAGACTACGCGAAAGCGAAATCTTCGTTCCTTCTTCATATAGTTTACAAAGGTCGAGTGCACAAGTCCCTTTAGATCAGAACGCACTAGAATCACCTCCATAACGCCGATCCGAATCCTCCAGCTCTTTCCACAGCTCATGGAATAGATCGTTGAAGCCTGCCTGCTCGCGAGCATAGAACGGTTGCGCATAGCGGATCGATTCAGGAATGACAAATGAACGTCTTATGCTTCCAGGATTCCGGTTCAGCACAATCACCCTGTCGCTGACCGCAATCGCTTCTGATAGATCATGTGTAACCAGAATCGCCGTCTTTTCCCTTGCCCTTAATGTTTCAACAATTAAGTCTTCTAACTGCAGCTTGGTCTGATAATCCAATGCGGAAAAGGGTTCATCAAGAAGCAGCAGCTCCGGCTCAGTAGCAAGCGTTCGAACCAACGCCACTCGCTGCCGCATTCCGCCTGATAACTGATGAGGGAACAGCTTTCCCGTCCCCCCGAGACCCATCCCCTCCAGCAATCGCTCGACTCGTTCGCGGGATGCCGCATTCAGCTGTCCCATCAGCTCAAGTCCAATGCATGCATTCTCCATAATCGAGCGCCAAGGAAATAAATAATCCTGCTGCAGCATATAGCCGACATGAGAGGACGGCCCCTTCACGAGCTCGTTGTAGACCCGAACTTCTCCTTTTGTCGGCATTAGCAATCCTGCGATTATCGAGAGGAGTGTTGTTTTGCCGCAGCCGCTTGGTCCAACGAGCGTAACGAATTCACCTGGTGCCACGGAGACGGACATTTCTTCAATCGCAAGCTTCGCTTCTCGACCTGATACATACACATGTGTCACACGATCCAGTTCAACCGCTGCTTCCATCTGTTCGCCTCCATTTCAATTAGGTGACCGCACTGCCATTTAACTGTACACACCGCTTATTTCACATCTTTAATTGCTTTATTTGCAAAATCAACTGTCACGATCTTATCCCGTCCGACCTCTTGCTTCAGCTCGCCTGCTGTACGAAGCACATCCAGCAGATTGTTCCATTCCGCATCATCGAGGATGGGATCAGCCGCATATGATCCCTGCTCTTTATAGCGCTTTACCGCACTGACTACAATGTCTCGATCCGCATCCTTAAAGAACGGCATAATCGAATTGGCGATCTTCTCAGGATCGTTATCCTTAACCCATAATTGCGCTTTGTATATGGCGTTTGTAAACTTTTGCGCGGTATTCTTGTGCTTCTTCAAAAAGCTGTCTTTCGTCATATATACGGTATAAGGCAGCTTCCCGCTCTCTACACCGAATGATGCTACTACTTTCCCTTTGCCTTCACGTTCAAATATCGAGGCTTGCGGTTCAAACAGCTGCACATATTCACCTGTTCCTGAAGAGAAGGCTGAAGCGATGTTGGCAAAATCGACGTTTTGGATCAGCTCCAGATCCTTTTGAGGGTCTATCCCATGCTTGCGAAGAGTGAATTCTCCTGCCATTTGCGGCATTCCGCCTTTTCGTTGCCCAAGAAATACACTCCCCTTGAGCTTATTCCAGTCAAACTCAGCATCCTTATTGCGCTGCATTAGGAATGTTCCATCCGTCTGTGTTAATTGTGCAAAGTTGATAATCGGATCATCTGAGCCTTGTTGATACACGTAAATCGAAGTTTCGGAGCCTACCAATGCGATATCAATCACACCTGACAACAGCGCAGTCATCGTCTTATCGCCGCCCGCAGTCGTCTGGAGCTCCACATCTAAGCCCTCTTCTTTAAAAAATCCTTCTGATAGTGCCACATACTGCGGCGCGTAAAATATCGTTCTTGCCACCTCGCCAAGCCGAACCTTCTCCGTCTCTCCTGAACCCTTTCCGCAAGCGCTCAGAATCACCGACAAGAAGAGGACGGCCATTACGGAAATCAAGCCTGCACGCTTCAATGGCCGCATCCATATAACCCCCTCATGATATTGCAAAGCATAAGCGCCAGCCCGCATCTGGGCGGCTGCTAGTGCAGTGTATGCAGGCTACTGTCTATTGGTTAACGCAAAGAAGGCTGCCCCCGAATGGAGCAGCCTTCTCAAGTGATAATTTGATTGTTTATTTTGACGCGACAAGCTCTCGCTCTTCCCGCTTTATGGTTCCATACAGCTTATATCCGCCGTCCACGTTGCGAACATCGAAGCCATACTGTGTCAGCATGCGAGCTGCAATGTAACCGCGGAGTCCGACTTGACAGGAGATATAGATCATCTCGTTCTGCGGCAGCTCTTGAAGACGGCTGCGCAGCTGGTTGAGCGGAATATTGATCGAACCTTCTATCTTTCCGCCTGCCAGTTCTTGCGGATCGCGCACATCGATTAGCGTGGCACCGTTAGCCATTACGGAATCGACTTCATGCCATTGGATCGTGTCCACCAGTCCGTCCATCATATTCGACGCGATGTATCCTAGCATGTTGACAGGATCCTTGGCAGATGAATATGGCGGCGCATAGCTTAGTTCAAGATCTGGCAGGTCGAATACGGTAAGCTTGCCGCGCATAGCAGTTGCGATAACGTCGATTCGCTTGTCGACGCCGTCTGTGCCAACCCCCTGCGCGCCCAAGATTCGGCCGTCTTCTGGCGAGAAGATCAGCTTCAGCGTCATTGCGCTTGCTCCTGGATAGTATCCAGCATGAGATAACGGATGCGAGTGCGCTACAGCATAAGGAATCTGCTGGCGCTGCAGCGCCTTCTCATTGCTGCCTGTTGAAGCCGCCGTAAGCTTGAACACTTTCGCTATTGAAGTGCCGTAAGCTCCATTGTACGCTGCTGGGCGACCGTTCAGGATATCGGCCAAGAGTCGCCCTTGGCGATTCGCGCCCCATGCGAGCGGCACATAGGTCGCTCCGCCGCTGACGGCGTCACGCACTTCGATGGCATCGCCAAGCGCATATATGTCGGGATCGCTTGTCTGCAGACGCTCGTTCACACGAATGGCACCGCGCAGCCCTGTTTCCAAGCCAGCTTGTGATGCGAGCTGACTCTCAGGCTGCACCCCGATTGCCATAATGACGAGATCGGTCTTCAGCTTGCGACCGGTATCACAGACAACCGTTTGTCCGTTATCCTCAAATGCTTGTACCCCTTCACCCAGCAACAGTTCAACGCCGTGCTCGCGCATGTGCTGATGAATAATGCTCGCCATCTCTATGTCAAGGGGAGCCATGACCTGATTGGCCTTCTCCAGCAAGGTAACGTTCAAGCCGCTCTCGCGCAGGTTCTCCGCCATCTCGACGCCGATGAACCCGCCGCCGATGACGACGGCATGCTCTGGCTTGTTATCTTCAATATAGGCTTTAATGCGATCCGTATCCGGTATGTTGCGAAGCGTAAATACATTTTGTGCTTCTTCGAGTCCCGGAATCGGCGGACGCATAGGCTTCGCCCCTGGTGAGAGTACGAGAATATCGTAGGATTCCTCGTATTCGGTACCTTCGTTTACATTACGAATTGTGACGACTTTACGCTCGCGGTCAATTCGAACCGCTTCACTGTAATTGCGAATATCCATTTCATAACGATCCGATAAGCCTTTAACGGTTTGGACCATCAGTTTATTGCGATCTGTAATAGCACCGCCAATATAATAGGGCAAGCCGCAGTTTGCAAATGAAACATGCTCACCGCGCTCCAGCATAATAATATGATCTTGTTCGTTCAAACGGCGAAGTCGAGCTGCTGCTGATGCTCCACCTGCTACTCCACCGACGATAATGATCTTGCGTCCTGGTTTGGCATTCTGGCTCTGTTCTACATTGGTCTGTTTAGTATGGTCCATTGCATATTCCCCTTCCCATTATACCTACAGGGGTATTGAAAATCGCGTAATCGCACGCTTTTGTATACCCATATGGGTATATTACCATGAGCATGCAAGGTTGTCAAAGCATGATTCAGTTTGTCGTTGACGGCGACAGTTGCACCGAGCGGACACACAGGCCGTTATTTACAGTTAAAACCGCTATTTCGCCATATTGGCGGACCGTAGAGCCGCTATTTGACCAAAACTTAGCCAATAATGGCTAAATGTTAAGAAATAACGTCACCTGTGTCCGCCAAACCTCAAAAATGCCGTAAAATCACTAAATAGCGGCTCCTGTGTCCACTTCCACTTCAGTGGGTCAGAGAAATCTCCCTGCCATATCCGGAACGGACAAACAGGCCGTTATTCTGCGCTACATTGGCTAGTTTGCCACACTTGCGGACCGTAGAGCCGCTATTTGACCAAAACTTAGCCGATTATAGCTAAATGTTATGAAATAACGTCATCTGTGTCCGCTAAGGTAGAAACGGCGGTTTATCCCCCCCACTTTCTCCGCAAAAGCAAAAAAGCTCCAAGCCACCGAATCATCAGGGATTCGATAGCTCAGAGCTTCCACTAACCTTGCTTTACAGCTTATATACATCCTTCGTCTTATCTGTCAAATAATCCACCAGATACTGCGGGTTCAGCACTTCACCTGTCATGCGCTCAATAATCTCCGATGGCTCCAGCAGCTTGCCGTATTGATAGACGTGTTCTGTCAGCCATTCTTTAATTGGCAGCAGTTCCCCGCGCTCAATCAGCGCATCGACGTCCGGCATCACCTGACGAAGCTTATTCATCATCTGAGCGCCATACATATTTCCAAGTGAGTATGAAGGGAAGTAACCGAAGCCCCCGCCCGACCAATGGACATCTTGGAGCACGCCCACGCCGTCATGCGGCGGTCTAATGCCCAGATAGCTCTCATACTTGTCATTCCATACTTGCTGCAGATCATCAACGGATAAGCCTTCGTTAAAGATCATCTTCTCTATTTCATAGCGAATGATAATATGCAGATTGTACGTGACTTCATCCGCATCTGTGCGAATAAGTGACGGTTCTACACGATTGATCGCACGATAGAACTGTTCTGCCGTGATGTCATCGAACTGCGGCGCGAACGCCTGCTGCAGATCACCGAAATAACGATGCCAGAAAGGCAGACTGCGTCCGACCAGGTTCTCCCAGAAACGGGATTGGGATTCATGAATACCCATGGAAGTACCTGTGCACAACGGTGTTTGTGCAAATTCTTTATTAATATTTTGCTCGTACAGCGCATGGCCGCCTTCATGCAAGGAGCTGAATACAGCACTAGCTGCATCATTTTCCAAATAATGAGTCGTTATTCGCACATCTCCCAAGTTCAAGCCAGTCGCGAATGGATGTACACTCTCATCCAAACGTCCTGCCTCAAAGTCAAAGCCCATCTGTTGAAGTATAAAATGGCTGAACTTCTCTTGCTTCGCGATATCGAACGTTTGATCCAGAAACTGAGCTTCAGGCTTGTTATTCGACTCTTTCACCTGCTGTACAAGCGGAACGAGCTGATCACGCAGCTTGTTGAAGATCTCATCGAGCTTCTCCACTGTCATACCAGGCTCATACATATCAAGCAGTGTATCGTATCGAGTTTCTTTTACTCCCCAATAGTCGATGAACTGCTGGCTTAGCTTAATAACATCACGTATGTATGGTTTGAACATCTCATAGTCTTTTTTCGCCTTCGCTTCTTCCCATACGGTCTCTGCTTTTGAAGTCAGCACAACGTATTCTTGGTATAACTGCGGAGGAATCAACTTGCTGCGATCATAATCTTGACGCGTATCCTTCACGATCTTGCGCATCGGTGCGTCCAACTGGTCGATATTCGCTTCCAGCTCATCGAGGCAGGCTCCCATCTCTTCCGAGACGCTAAGCTTAAACATTTCGGTGGACAGCATGCCGATCGTCTCTGAACGCATCTCTGCCCCTTTACGCGGCGCGCCAGTTCTCAAATCCCAATACAACACGCCGATAGCTTCACGATAAGCATTCATTTTAGAAAGAATATCGTTAAATTGCTGCTGTCTATCTGCTAAATTCGTGTTAATCATGCGAATCACCTCAAATTTAGAATCTCCTTCCACTTGATGATACGACTTGAGAGGGATATAATCAATCTTCAAATGCATCTGTTACATATATCACACTTCATAGCATAAAGGAGACTCGCCTCATGGAAATACAAATGACCGATTCTGCAATCGAAGCAATAATCGTCTTAAGGCACGACAGCGGGTTAATAAGACTCAGCTATGATACCGATGGATGCGGCTGCGCGGTGAATGGTGTACCAAGCATATGGATCATTGATCAACCATCACCATTCGATGAACAAGTTTCCAGCAATGCGCCATTCCCAGTTGTCATTGATCATCATCATGCTATATTTTTTGAGGAACAACTATTTCTGGATGCTATGGGGGCAGGAATTTTTCGATTATCCAGCAAACAGCAAATTTATTCCACACATGTATCCTGTGTTGACAAGCGAGTACAGTTCTAGGTAGTAAGGGAGGAATTCTTATGTCCAACATGTCTGAAATTCTTAATTACAATCAACAATTTGTGACGCACAAAGAGTACGAGCAATATCTAACTGATAAATTCCCTGACAAGAAGATGGTTATCTTTACTTGTATGGACACACGACTCGTTGAACTGCTGCCGAAGGCGATGAATCTGAGAAATGGAGATGTCAAGATTATTAAAAATGCTGGCGCAATCATCTCTCAACCCTTCGGTTCAGTCGTACGTAGCATTCTCGTCGCGATCTACGAGCTGGAAGCGAATGAAGTCATCGTTGTCGGCCATCATGAATGCGGCATGACCGGCTTGAACTCTCAGCGGATCATCGATAAAGCGC
Organism: Paenibacillus marinisediminis; assembly: GCF_054343325.1. NCBI lineage: Bacteria > Bacillati > Bacillota > Bacilli > Caryophanales > Paenibacillaceae > Paenibacillus > Paenibacillus marinisediminis. The sequence continues at coordinate 82,268 of NZ_JBTGUH010000002.1, read as the reverse complement.
GCGAGCGCGGTGTTGAGGATATCGTGCTTGATACGCTGACGAACTCCGGCTTCAAGCTGCATAACTGGCTGCGCGGCTTCGACAGCGTCTATGAAAGTGTGCTAAACAGTGTGCGAATTATGCGCAATCACCCGCTGCTTCCGTCTGATATTCCCGTACATGGTATGATCATTCATCCAGAAACCGGAGCACTGGAGTGGGTAGCTGACGGCTACCGCTACTTGGACGAGAAGGAAGAAAGCAAAGCTTCTGGCTCAGATCCGGATCATAATCCAGCTTCCACTCGATAAGATCATTATCCGCATGAATAAAGCCCTCTGACCTAGTTGAGTCAGAGGGCTTTATTCATACATTTCACTTACTTCGAGTCATTATCATACACCTTGTCAAAGGTTTCTTTCATCACACGAGCATCCATCTGCTCACCGATAAGAACGAGCACATCTTCGATGTCTCCCTGAGGTTGAATCGGGATAAATTGCGTCGCCCGGTATGCATATTGGAACATGTAACGCTTCGAGGTATCCGTGAATCTAACGATCCCTTTAGCTCGATATACTTCCTGTGGAAGAGCCATCAACCATTCTTCAAAGCGCAAACTGTCCACAGGCCGCTCAATGGGATGAGTCCACACCGTAACATGTGCATGAGAAGCATGTACATGTTGGCTGTGATCGTGAATGTGCTTGTCATTAGGCATCGCTAATAGGGTCTCGCTCACATCCCCCGTACCTCCTCGCTCAATCGAGCAGAGTAAGCATTGTTCCCATGTTTCAAGCGGAATCTCAGCGTGGCTTGTCCGATGCACATGCGCCCTGCTGTTCCACTCCTGCAGATGGCATTCAACACGCGCCGCATCAGCAGATGATATCAGATCACATTTATTGAGCACCAGCAGATTAGCCGCTCTGACCTGTTCACGCAATAGACGCTCCAGCTTCTTCGAACGAGTTGATCCCTCTTCAAGGAATACATGCTCAGCCATATGAGCGGTGTCCACTATTGTAATGATATGGGTTAGCTGCACAGGCGCGTAGAGCGATACTTCTGTCAATGTGTCCACTAATTCCATTGGCTCTGCGATACCTGTACATTCGACGATGATGACGTCTGGCGATTGCGTAGATACCAGTTCATATAACTTCACACCAAAATCGTCGCGAATCGAACAGCATATGCACCCGCTTAGCAATTCTTCCATCGCGACTTTATCAGGCAGCAGCTGACCGTCCAGATTAACATCGCCTACTTCGTTCATAATGACGGCCGGTGTCTGGCCCGCTTCAAGACATCTTTGTACAGCCTGCTGCAAGAATGTAGTCTTGCCGCTGCCAAGAAATCCAGCCAATATAATTACAGGAATGTCCTTATTAAGATTGATCGACGCTTGATTCATCTCGTATACTCACTCTCCAATTGGAAGCCATAGTTAAGATTTCTCACATTCTGTAATCTAGAGCTATATCGAGCTATTTAGAAATATACACCCTTGACTAGGGTGAAACGGTATTCTAAAAAAAGATACGCTCAAATGCGAGATTCCCAGTTGACTTCATATGCATATTATCTCTATTCTAAAGAAAATGGTTCAAAAATTACAGATACCATTTTAGTTTATCCGAATTCAAGTTTCTATCAGCAATGAGATCATCGTTGCCGTGTTCTTCATTGGACAAGTATTCACTTTAGCTTTGTGATGAGGAGGCTTTTTATGTTAAACACATTATCCTATGGCCTATTAGGGTTATTAGCCCGAGAATCATACTCGGGATACGATCTCATGCTGCGAATTCAACCATTCTGGCAGGCAAAGCACAGCCAGATCTATCCTCTCCTTGCCAAGCTTGAACGTGAAGGCTATGTGCAATTTGTACGTATCGAGCAACGAGACAAGCCTGACAAGAAAGTATACTCTCTCACTGATGTCGGTCGGCAAGCTGTTCTAGACTGGCTCGAAGAACCACCTGCTGAGCAAGCTACACGCGATGAACTCAGCTTGAAGGCGCATTGCATATGGATGACTGGAGTCAACGTCGTCATTCCTTTATTTCTGACCAGAAAGAAACAGCTGGAAACCAAGATCGCCTATTATGAGAGCTTATTGTCTCGAATTCCAGAAAATGAGCGCCGTGTGAAGTCTGTCCATTTTGGCGACTATATCTTATTGAACAAAGCGCTATCGCTTGCTAATGTCCAGGTAGAATGGTGCCAATGGGTTGTCCAGATGCTGGAGGACTGCGAAGAATAGATTCTGATCGAAAACAGCTGCACTATACAGGGCAGCTGTTTTTATTTCATACCTTGCCTATTCCGCTTTGCAAGCTCTCTCGCCGCGATCACTTCTGTCCGATCTCGAAGTCGATGACGATGCAATATCCCTTCACTCACATGTGAGTTCAGATATTTCCACTTCAACTCTCTAGTTTCACAACCTTTTTCACAAGCCTTCACTAACTCATCATCAATGATGGGAAGATTCATCGAGACAAACTCTCTTCTATTCTCTTCCCAATTAGAGTCTTGCAGCTGATTTAGGCGTTCTGCAACCATATTGCACAGCTTCTCGCGATCGATGCCTAGTTGATCCCATCGAATTCGGTCTGCTTCACTCATGAATCCAGAGTAGAGTTTAGCCGCACCTATTCGATTACCTCTGCGCTCATGGTATTGACCGACTGCCAATTTAACGAGCATATGCCAGGTTGGTTTCATCTCAGGATCTTGCTCGTTTTTCCATACTTCTTCCATTATTTCATGACATTCGAACCAATCTCGAGTCACATGAAATTCGATCAGATATTGTATATATTCATTCGAATACATTTCAATCCTCCTCAAGCATTGTGGCTCAGTATTTCACATGCACCGTTGATTGCTTAATTCTTCCAATGATTGCATTTCGTCTATGATTATTTTAACAAGATCCTGATTTTTTAGGAACCTATTAAAGATAATTACGTATAGACAGTATAAATCATTTTATTCTTCTAGAGGAGGCAGCATATGCGCAAGTTTTTATCGGTCTTTTTGGCCATTGCACTCGTATTCAGCGTTACCGCTCCAACGTCTGTTGATGCCGCTAAGCGCGGTGGTTATAGTTCTGGAGTGAAGAAGTACAATTCTACACCTAATAAGTCTTCCAATATGAACAAGAGCTCGAACCATAATAATAGCACTAACAGCTCAACCAAGAAACCTAACAACACGACTACCGCTACAACGAAGAAGCCTAGCACCGGAAAGAGCTTCATGAAAGGTATGATGGTCGGTGGTTTGGCAGGAATGCTGTTCGGCGGGTTAGGAAGTATGGGGATAATCGGAAGTATTATTGGACTTATGATCAACATGTTAGCTATTGCGGCTCTCGTTATGGTGGTTATGGTTCTGTTCCGCAAGATTCGTAATCGCAAGAAGCCTGCTAATACAACCGGACGGTGGAATGGATGAGTTTAACAATCTCGATGGATGAATTCGTTAATGCTATATGCTTGCATATGGCGATGCGAAGACAAGTACAACCCTCCGACGTAGAAGTTGAACTAAACTGGGATGAAGAAGATGGATATTCAGCTCAAGTATGGGTTCATGGACAGCATCAAACCCTGCTGGAATCCAATATGCTGGAAGCGCTAGAGCAGTACATTTATAATACGTACGGTCAGCGAGTGTTCCGATCTCAGATCCAATTGCATGTAGATGATGAGATGTGGGCGGAAGTTCACAATTAGACTCATTTGATGTACAAGCTATCACTTGTTGAAGTCTTAGGTTGTACAGTTCACTTATAACCAATGGCTGCAACCGAGTACACAACTTATACCGGTGCAGCCTTTTTTATTCGTTATTTGCGGTATGCGCAGCCGTAAATATCGCCTCTAATCTATGAATATTTGATTTTCGCCATAAATTGTAACAACATTGTATTTTGTTTTTAAGCTTAATTTAATGTTGTTCGTTTATGATTATATCAGTACAAATAGAATCATATTTTTTAGGAGGCTGAAAATAATGAAGACTGTATATATTGAATTTCAAAATCGTAAAATTCCTGTATTCTGCACCACGGTTTCACATAAAAACACTTTTTCCTTGCTGAAGGATGCTTTGAATCGAAAATTCACTTCCGGTAAACGAGCAATTAAGACTTGTCTGGATACGTTGATCAGTATTGAGATTGTTGGCTCTGAGGCCATATTGCACACGAAACGCGAAAACGATACACTCGCCCTTTCTCTGTACTAAGCGCATTACTTTCGAACAGGTTGAAAGCTGCACGGTTGTTCACAACTGATTCGGCAGCAGTCGTCGGTCCACATATAATAGCTAAGATTGCTATTATTTCTATGCCAGAAGCAGATTGTCGTTGATGCTGCTATTTATCATCTGGCCCTTACACATATTTATAACATCAGCATACTTCTCACCTTCATGGTGGAAGTATGCTTTTTTTTGTATACAGCCATTACAAACATGACATGCATTATTGGTTCGCATGAATTCAACAAATATTACATTGTATATTACAATTACTGTTAATATATGCAACCCTTCGCTATAATAGGATATTGGAGGTGTCGATAAGCAATGGCCGCGTATAAATTACTAGTGGTAGATCATGATTTCGAGGCTAGAGAGTCACTCACTTTGCTTCTGGAGCGTTCTGGGTACATCGTCTATACTGCGGATAATGGATATGGGGCTCTGCAATTAGCCAATGAGCTTCATCCTGATCTCATCATATTGGATGCCATTCTTCCAGAGCTTAACGGATATGAAGTATGCAAGGAGATTCGCAAAACCTCTTATGTACCAATAATGTTCATTAGCAGCAAGGATGAAGATCGTGATATTGTATTCGGTCTTACGATTGACGGGGACGATTATTTAACAAAGCCGTTCAGCCAGAACCAACTGATTGCTCGCGTTAATGCTCTTCTTCGCCGGGTGATGATTCATTCGTCCACTCCTCTATACCACCATCTCATTCGACATTCCGGATTCGAGATGGATCTGAACAATCGCACGGTTTCCGTAGGTGGACGCCTCATCAGCCTTTCCTCTAAAGAATTCGATCTACTTTCCTATATGGCAGCCTTCCCTAACACTGTGTTTCGCCTAGAGCATTTATTTCAGCATGTATGGAATTCAGACAGCTTCGGAGATACTCGCACGTTAATGGTACATATCAGCAACCTAAGAAAAAAGATTGAACCCGACCCGACCAATCCACGATATATCGTTACCGTTCGAGGTGTGGGCTATAAGTTTCTGGCATAAACGGTCATTATGCCATTTATGGCTTAAGATTTCATTTTGTAGTACAATATAGGGTAGGATTTTTTGCTTAAAAAAGGAAGGAAGACGACATTCATGTACATGGCGCAAGACTGGAAAGATTTCGAAGTATTAGACACTGGCAACGGTGAAAAATTGGAACGTTGGGGTGATATCATCCTGCGTCGCCCGGATCCTCAGATCATTTGGCCGAAGGCACAAGAAACGAAGCAATGGACGCAAGTTCATGGACATTATCATCGCAGCTCATCTGGCGGCGGTGAATGGGATATGAAGAAGTCGATACCTGATAGATGGACAATCGGCTATCGGAATTTAAAGTTTCATATTCGCCCAACCAACTTTAAACATACAGGTCTGTTTCCAGAACAAGCAGTAAACTGGGCGTGGATGATGGATAAGATCGAGTCAGCTAACCGCCCGATTAAAGTATTGAATCTGTTTGCCTACACAGGCGGCGCATCTGTAGCCTGTGCATCTGCTGGTGCGGAAGTATGCCACGTTGACGCCGCAAAAGGAATGGTGCAATGGGCGAAGGAAAATCTTCAACTCTCTGGTCTTGCTGATCGTCCTGTACGCTTCATAACAGACGATGTGTTTAAGTTTGTTCAACGAGAGCAGCGCCGGGGCAACAAGTATGATGCGATCATCATGGATCCCCCATCCTACGGCCGAGGAACAGGCGGTGAAACCTGGAAGCTGGAACAAAGCTTGTATCCATTCTTGGAATCCTGCATGACCATTATGTCGGACAAACCTTTGTTTATGCTAATTAACTCTTATACGACGGGTCTATCCCCTTCTGTTCTCAACAACCTCTTCCACATGACAATGTCCAAGAGATACGGAGGCAAGATTACATCAGGTGAGATCGGCTTGCCAGTCACTGCTTCTGGAATGCCGCTTCCTTGTGGAATACTTGGTCGTTGGGAGGCATAAATATGCGATCAACGGCAGTACCTGACATTCCGATTCTATACGAGGATAATCATGTGCTTGTTGTAGAGAAGCCGGTCAACATATTGTCCCAAGCGGATGCAACACAAGATGTCGATATGCTCACTTTGCTGAAGGAAGATATCAAGGTCAGATACAACAAGCCAGGTAATGTATATCTCGGATTGGTACATCGCTTGGATCGTCCCGTTGGAGGCGCAATGGTATTTGCCAAGACATCTAAGGCTGCTTCGCGATTATCAGATACGGTTCGTCGCCATGAGCTGGATAAGCGATATGTTTGTGTCGTACACGGACAACTGCCCTCCAGATTCGGCTCGCTTAAGCATCATCTGCTGAAAGATGAACGCACTAATACGGTGAAGGCAGTTTCGCCCTCCACTCCTGGAGCGAAAGAAGCAAGACTTGATTATCAAGTTCTCGCGACTGACGGTGAATATTCATTAGTACAGATTCAGCTGCATACAGGCAGACCGCATCAGATCCGTGTTCAGATGAAGACAATCGGCTGTCCCTTGTACGGAGATCAAAAATACGGTGCAGATCAGAATGTTCCTGGGCAGCAAATAGCTCTATGGTCAACTTATCTGTCATTTCCCCATCCAACGACTAAAGAACAGATGGCGTTCACCTGTATGCCCCCATCTCAGGAGCCTTGGACGAAATGGGACGTTAAGAAATGGTTTCAAACACACTAGATGTAGCTCTAGACACAAATGCAACTTGAAAAAAGAATAAAGAAGAAAAGGATGACCTTTATTATGACTTCAAGGTTCGGTAGGCGAGGAGCATTCCTCGCCGCATGTGTCCTCGTACTTGTTCTGATGACAGCGTGCAGCAGCTATCCGGACTCCGGCGCCACTCCCCTACAACAATTGCCGAGTGCTGAATCGACAGCCAGTTCAGAGCATTCCTTGACTGACAATCTGGAACAGAACACTCCTCCTGCCCAAACAAGTTCACCCAGTATACCAAGCGCACCACCTGAAACCGTAGAACCAACATCACTTTCGATACTGGCTGTAGGCGACATTATGATGCATAGTCCGCAGTTCCCCGCTTACCTAGATGAGCGAACAGGAAAATACGATTTCACGTCCTATTTTACATCTGTTAAGCCTTACATCGAGAAAGCGGATCTAGCATGGTGCAATCTAGAAACACCGCTGCTGGGCGGTGAGAAGGTTTATACGGGGTATCCGATGTTCAATGCTCCACCAGAGCTTGCAGACGCATTAAAGTCGGCTGGCTTTGACATCGTGACGAATGCCAACAACCATGCTCTCGATCGCAGGGCAAAAGGCGTGGAGCAGACGCTGAAGGTACTGAAAGAACGTGAACTCGTTACTCGCGGTACGTACGCTTCCCTGTGGGATTCCATGCAGCCGACAATCGTAGAGAAGAATAACATTAAGCTCGGAGTGTTGGCTTATACGTATGGCACGAATGGAATTCCGTTGCCCAAGGATCAACCCTACATGGTGGATCTGATTGATGAGGAGAAGATGCTCGCAGATATTAAGCAGCTGAGGAAAGCTGGAGCAGAGGTAGTGGCGGTGGCTCTTCATTTTGGAAATGAATACGAACCCCTGCCGAGTAAAGAGCAGAAACGATTGGCACGAAGCTTGGCCGCAGGAGGCGCTGACATCATATTCGGATCACATCCTCATGTCCTGCAGCCATATGAACGAGTACATGTTACAACTGATGACGGAAGTACGAAAGATGCTATCATTATGTATTCATTAGGTAATTTCATTTCTAATCAACGCGGAGACAACACAGATATCGGCAGTATGTTCCAAGTGACAATTCAGAAAGATCAAGAGGGAAACATATCGTTAGATGAAGCAGTAATTACGCCTACATGGGTTAACCGTACGCGCAGCAATGGCAATTATAAGTATGAGATCATTCCGCTTGCAAATGAGGTTATGAATCAGGACACCGACCGCTGGTCAGCCTCACAGCTCAACATGATGGCAAACATGTTGCAGAAGACCGACAAACATGTATACTCCATGTCTGAAATCCCAGTATTAAAGGCTACGCCATAATATTTACTCGTTTATTTGATAGTTTAACGATTAGCGGAAGCTGTTGACGAAGCCGCTGTGCCAGCACTAACAGGTGTTGGCTTCGTATTCGTTAACTTGGAAAGAAGCAAAATTAGCAGTTGTTGATTATGAGCCGAGATTCGATTCAGGGTATCATTCCAATAAGATTCCCGAATTGATATCCCTCGGCTCATTTCTTGTTGTCCGAAGGATGTTAGACTCACCCACACAATTCGACGATCCGTTTGATCACGCTCTCTCACAATTAAAGCATTCTTCTCCATGCGATCCAGCAAAGTCGTTACAGCAGCAGGTGTCGTCTCCAGATGCTGAAGCAAGTCCGATGGCTTCACACGATCGTATATAGCAATCCGCTCTAATACAATAAGCTGGCTTTCAGTCAAACTTGGCGCTAAAGCCTCATCCATCATGCTCTTGTAATCCTTCGAAAGTTTTGACCACAATTTCGCAAATTCAATGGCGCTCATCGTTGACCTCCCCATCCAAAACTCGATTCTTCAAAATCATCTAAATTATACCACAAGCTGTCCGATCATTCACCCTATGAAATTTTTAGTTGTTACGTATTGGATATGAGAACGATACATTCAGCACGTCGGACAGCTATACGTCATACGATATGGCATAGGCATTTGTACCGGTTAGCGAACATCTGAAGGGAGTTGGAAATCATGGAGGTATGGAAACAAGAGATATTTCAGCGTGCATTTGAAAGAGGAATCGCAAAAGACCCGCAATGGGTCGAGCAGCTGAATGAGCCCGTTCCATTGTGGGTCTTATTGGACATCCTCTTGAGGCTGAGCGATACATCCGACCATCCTCATAAGCCATTTGATTAATGCGTTGAAAGCTGCCTATTATAATGGAGCCTGCTGATGATGAAGCAAGAATGCTTCTTCAATTATTTCATCCTTCTCCAGTGTAACGAGAAGCTTGCCTATCGATTTGCGATCCATTAACGGAGCATGCTCTGTAATCACTTCATGAGCTTTGTTCAAGCTTGACAACAAGGTAATCACAAACGCTTCTTTACTATGGAAGGCGCCGATCAGCTTCGAGCCGTTCGGCTTCACACGCTTACCTTCCTTGAATTCGAATGTCTGCACACCTTTGCCTCCTCTGCCTTGCGGAGTATAATCCAGCAGCAGAGATCTCTTCCCGTAGCCAATATCGGAGATGACTGTAACTTCTCCTTCATCACCAGTAACGAGGATAGCGGAGACTAAGCCGTCATCATCCTTCAACTGCATGCCGCGCACACCTCCAGCGGCGCGGCCCATCGGATTGACCTCCGATTCAGGGAATCGAATCGCCATTCCCTGCTCTGACACGAGAAACAGCTCTTTCTTATTATCGGACGAGATGACTGCAATGATCTCATCATGATCCGATACCTTACAAGCGGCAATTGCTCCTGTTCGATTCGTCTCATACTCTTTCAGCATCGTACGTTTCACTTGTCCGCGTTTCGTAACAAATAAGAGTGATGCTTGTTCGTCGTCATATGACTTGACCGGAATAGCGGAGACGATTCGGTCTTCCTTGGCAAATGGAATGACATTAACGATCGCAGTTCCTGTGTCTTTCCACTTAAATTCAGGCACTAAATGGACAGGCAGCGAGAAGTATTGGCCTCGCTGAGTGAAGATAAGGAGTCGATCCAATGTGTTCACTTCAAACACATGGCGTATATAATCCCCTTCCTTAACGCCTGAGCTGTTCCATTCACCGCCCGAGCGAGTAAAGGACAGTATGCTCGTCCGCTTCACATAGCCATCATTAGAAATGGTCAAGATGACGTCTTCCGAGTTCACGATAACCTCGAGATTCACCTTCAGTTCTTCAACTTCACCTTGAACGACAGAACGACGATCAATGCCATATCGATCTTTGATATCTGTCAGTTCCTTCTTGATCACTTGTAGAAGCTTGCGTTCATTCTCCAATATATTGCGAAGATCCGCTATCTTCTTGCGGATATCATTCAGTTCCTTCTCAAGCGCATGCAGCTCCAGATTCGTTAAACGGTACAATTGGAGAGTTAATATCGCATCTGCTTGCCGTTCCGTGAATCCGAACTTGTTCATCAAATTCTGTTGAGCATCTTGACGATTCTTCGACGCTTTAATCGTCGCAATGACCTCGTCCAGAATATCCAGCGCTTTGACTAAGCCTTCCAGCACGTGTCCACGATCTTCTGCGCGCTTGAGATCGTATCGTGTTCGCGCAGACACAACCTCGCGCTGATGAGCAATGTACGCCTGCATAATCGGGATAATGCCAAGCTGCATTGGCGCTTTGTTCACGATCGCGACCATATTGAAGTTATACGTGATCTGAAGATCCGTCTTCTTCAGCAAATAGTTCAGTATACCTTGCGCATCAGCTTCCTTCTTCAATTCAACGACGATACGCAAGCCTTCGCGGCCGCTCTCATCGCGAACTTCGGCAATACCGTCTACCTTCTTCTCCAGACGGATATTTTCCATCGCTGTAACAAGTCGGGATTTCACAATTTGGTAAGGGATTTCCGTAATTACGATCTGCTGTCTTCCGCCGCGCAGATCTTCAATCTCGGTCTTCGAACGTACATAGATTCGCCCCTTACCCGTACGATAAGCATCACGGATACCATCCTCACCCATGATAATGCCACCAGTTGGGAAGTCAGGACCTTTAACGAAGCGCATAACCTCGTCAAGATCCATATCCGGCTTATCGATGAGCGCGATACAGGCATCAATTACCTCACGCAGGTTATGTGAAGGAATCTCGGTCGCGAAGCCTGAAGATATACCGCTGACGCCATTGACGAGCAGATTAGGAAAGCGTGAAGGCAATACAGAAGGCTCTTCATCCGTATTATCGAAGTTCGGGCGAAACTGTACGGTTTCCTTCTCGATGTCACGCAGCAGCTCCATCGCGATCGAGGATAATCTGGCTTCTGTATAACGCATCGCTGCAGCTGGATCATCATCATGCGATCCCCAGTTGCCGTGTCCATCAACAAGGACATGTCCCATCTTCCAAGGTTGTGCCATACGAACCATACCGTCATAAATGGAGGCGTCGCCATGAGGATGATAGTTACCCATAACGTCACCGACTGTCTTCGCAGACTTGCGGTAAGGCTTGTCCGGCGTGTTGCCCGAGTTGTGCATCGCATACAATATACGGCGCTGTACAGGCTTCAATCCGTCTCTTACATCTGGGATAGCGCGGTCTTGAATTATATATTTCGAATACCTTCCGAACCGATCTCCCACTACTTCTTCTAGGTAAGTAGGCTTAAACTGTTCCGAAACGCTCATTCGTTATCACCTTTCTATTCAACAAACTCCGTGAAATCAACGTTATCGACTATCCAACGCTTACGCGGCTCCACCTTGTCACCCATCAGCGTAGATACGCGGCGCTCAGCCTTCGCGGCATCTTCGATCTGAACTTGGAGCAAGGTGCGTGTTTCAGGGTCCATCGTCGTTTCCCATAGCTGATCTGGATTCATCTCACCGAGACCCTTGTAACGTTGAAGTTCAGCCTGGTTGCCGAACTGCTTCAGGTAACTGTTCAGCTCTTCATCAGTCCAAGCATAGCGAACGGTCGCCAATTTGCCCTTCTTATGTGTAATCTTATAGAGCGGAGGCTGTGCAATATAGACACGGCCAGCGTCAATAAGCTGCTTCATATATCGATAGAAGAACGTCAGAAGCAGCACCTGAATATGCGCTCCGTCCGTATCGGCGTCGGTCATAATAATAATCTTGGAGTAATTGCTCTCATCGACTTCAAATTCGGAACCAACACCCGCTCCGATCGAGTGAATGATAGCGCGATATTCCTCATTCTTAAGCACATCAGCCAGCTTAGCCTTTTCCGGATTCATTGGCTTACCCTTAAGAGGCAGTATCGCTTGTGTCTTCGAGTCGCGACCTTGCTTCGCAGAGCCGCCCGCGGAATCCCCTTCCACGATGAACAGCTCAGTGCGTGTTGCATCCTTCGACTGTGCAGGCGTCAGCTTGCCGCCGAGGTTAGAGCTCTCACTTCGCTTCTTGCCGCTCCGCACTTCTTCACGCGCCTTGCGCGCTGCCTCGCGGGCCTTCGAAGCCTGAATCGCCTTCTTCATCAGCTGCTGTCCAACCTGCGGGTTCTCTTCTAGGAAGATCTGCATCCGTTCGGATACAATCGCGTCTACGGCACCGCGTGCACCTGCGCTTCCGAGCTGATCCTTCGTCTGCCCAACGAACTCGACTTCCGACATCTTCACGTTGATGACAACCATCATGCCTTCACGCAGATCATTACCATCAATATTCTTGTCTTTCTCTTTAAGGAGCCCATTCTTGCGGCCATACTCATTCATAACACGAGTAAATGCGGTCTTAAAGCCCGTTTCATGTGTTCCGCCACCGCGTGTCGGAATGGAGTTAACGAAGGAAGCCATCGTCTCTGTATAACCATCGTTATACTGCAGCGCAACCTCTACCTCGATCTCATCCTTCTCCGCACAGAAATGAACGACATCCGTCAAAACATTCTTACTTTCATTGAGATAAGCTACAAATTCACTTGCTCCGCCATCATAACGGAACGTTTCTTTCTTACCGGAACGCTCATCTACCAGATTAACTTCCAGTCCAGAATTCAAGAACGCGATCTCTTGCAAGCGCTCAGACAGCGTATCAATATTAATATGAATATTGCCGTGAAACACTTTGACATCCGGCTTAAACGTTACCTTGGTGCCTGTCTGTCTTGTATTGCCGATAATATCAAGACCTGTTACAGGTTCGCCGACATGCTCCTTGCCATCTGGATCTGTCCATGTTTCGAACCGCATACGATGGATCTTGCCTTCACGATAAATCTCTACTTCCAGCCATTCGGACAATGCATTCGTAACGGATGCGCCTACACCGTGCAAGCCGCCGGATTTCTTATAACCGGAACCACCGAACTTACCGCCTGCGTGCAGAATCGTGTATACGACCTGCGGAGTAGGAACACCTGTCTTATGTATGCCTGTTGGTATACCCCGGCCGTTGTCGCGCACCGTTACCGATTGATCCTTGTGTACGACCACATCAATCACCGAGCAGAACTTGGCAAGATGCTCATCCACCGCATTGTCTACAATTTCCCATACTAAATGATGAAGTCCCGATGAACTTGTGCTGCCGATATACATACCCGGCCGTTTACGTACTGCAACAAGTCCTTCGAGTACCTGTATATCGTCTGCGCCATATTCCGAAGCGCTTGACTCTGTCTTCCCATTAAGCTCCGGAAGCTGTCCGAACAAATCGAGTTGATCGACCATTCGTGCTCCTCCTTTTAATGTACAAGTAATGCGGCCTATCAAAACAACCGCGCAAAAGAAAATCTGCTGCATCCTAGCAGGAGTCAGGATCAAACCTGTTTTTCCCGTCGAAATGCAAACAGATGTTTCGCATTCTTGTCTATTTTAATTCAAAATGTCTTGTTTCGTAAAGACACGGAATGCAATTATCAATGCAACTGCTCCCCAAACCGTTAATACACCAAGTGAAAATAGAAGCGACATTCCTTCAACTGGTGTAGGAGTACCTGCTAAATAATCTGTTAATTTCAGGTTTAGCATAAACAAATATTTTGCTGCTGGCCATGATGAAGCCATGTTATATAGAATGGTTCCGGCAATTAATGCTGCCATCATCGTAACGATGCTTGCCGCCGTGCTTCTAACGAGTACGGACACCATGAATCCTAAAGCCGCAACAACAATGCTGGAGAACCAGATCAAGCCGCACTGCATGAATAGATAGAGCCAGGAAGGCACTGAATGAACTGTATCCATGTTAACATCAGAGCCGGATACGTCAAACCCCGTGAATAACGGGAAAGTCCATCCCCCATATCCAAATACGGCCCCAGAAATAAGGTAGGACAGTACAGCTGTTGCCAGCACGATAATACCTGAGAACAGCATGAGCACGATCCATTTGCTCATCAGTATTTTCCATCGCCTTACAGGTCTAGTCAGCAGCATCTTGATCGTCCCGGTTGAACGCTCAGATGAGACGATATCGCTTGCTATCGCCATAATTAAGAGCGGTATAAACAATGTCGCTGAGTTATCCATAAAGACGCGCGTAAAGGTAACGCCATTCGGTTCACTCGGATTGACATCATGATCCAGATAGTATTGCAGCTGCTGCAGCATGATACGGCGGTACTTCTTCCATTCCTCCGGAATCCGATCGCTGCCGAGCGAATTCTGATAGTCTGTTATCTGCTGCGTTATTTCACGGCGCCAGTCTTGATCGAACTTCTCCCGGCTGTTCTGGGCGGTCTTCATCTGCGCATAGGTGAAGACAGGGATAAGAATGATTAGAATGAGAAGGATAACATAGAATCGCTTCTTCTTCAACACTTTTAGCGTTTCGTTACGGATCAATGCGAGCATATTACTCGATACGCCCCCCTTCCGTCATCTCTAGAAACAGTTGTTCCAAAGTTGGTACGACGCGCTGAATTCCTTCTACTGCAACACCCGCGGCAAGCAGCTTCCGATTGAGAGACGCAATCTGCTCCGTTGCCGTTTCTGTGATAAGCACATGCTCTGGCAAGCCTAATAATACGGAATCTTCCACCACATGTTCTTCTGGCGACATGATCTTAACCTGACCGCTCGCTTCCAATATCTCTTTCGCTTTCTGTCTCGGATTAGCTATCCAGATCACATATTGGCTTCGCCCTGTCAGCAAGGAGCTAACATCGTCTACCGCCAGCACACTGCCGCTGCTAATAATAGCTACCCTATCGCACATTAATTGTATCTCACTTAACAAATGACTTGAAACGAACACCGCCATGCCCTCGTTAGCCAGACTACGAATGAATGCCCGGAGTTCCTTGATGCCAAGAGGATCAAGTCCATTGGTAGGCTCGTCTAAAATGAGCAGCTTAGGCTTTACCAGCAGCGCTTGAGCAATACCAAGACGCTGACGCATTCCTAGTGAATACGTCTTAACCTTATCATGAATGCGCTTCGTCATTCCCACAATCTCGACAACTTCATGCAGCCTATCCGATTCAATCCCAGGCACCATGCGTGCGAAATGCTCTAAATTTTCCCACCCCGTCAAAAAATTATACATCTCCGGATTCTCAACGATAGAGCCAACAAAACGAAGCGCCTTCTCCGGTTGCTTGTTCACGTTGTATCCGCATACCTCGACTGTGCCTTCTGTCGGTTTGATGAGATCCACGAGCATACGAATCGTCGTTGTCTTGCCCGAACCATTAGGCCCGAGAAAGCCGAACACTTCTCCAGCTCGAACGTCGAAATTAACGTCATGAATAATCCATTTTCGACCGATGCGCTTCTTCACATGTTTAACCGACAATACCACTTCATGTTCCAACACCGCATCATGCTGCTCGGAATGTGTCAGCAGTGTCATGCTGATCCCTCCTACCAATTAATTCGGAATTTGTTAGAGATCCTATTATAGCTGCTCACCAAGAATGAGGAATACTTTGCACGACTCTCGTCGCAATCGCTTCATATCCTTCTCCATTCGGATGAAAGTGGTCTGATGATAAATAAGTCTCAATATTAAACTCAAACAGGTCCTGCGTCGGAATTAAGATCATGTTCGAATCCTTGTTAATAAAGGTCGCAGCTGCGTCATTCCAGCCTTGAACTACGGTATTGCCAATCTCACGCATTTCTTCCAGATCTGAAAATGGATTGTATAACCCGACATAAACGACTAACGCATCCGGATTCCATTGACGGATCTTCGACAGGACACTCTCCAAAGATGATAACCCTTCCATCGCTTTCGTCTGCAATGTCTTAAGATCCAGCTGCTCATGCCCCATCTTTCCACGAAGTGCGCTCTGAAACAAATCATTGCCGCCAATCGTAAGCAGAATGATATTGGCCTGCTTCAGCGTATGGCCCGTACTTTCCTTGTCTAAGCTCTTGGCTAGCTGATCCGCGCGCTGACCGTTTATAGCCAAGTTATTGATAAGCTTGACCGGCTTGTCCTGTTCCTGCTCCAGCAAAGTCACCGTTCGGCGAACATAGCCGCTGCCAGTATCGTCACCAGTTCCACGTGTGAGTGAATCACCAAGTGATACGATGTTCAGCTCATTCCGTTCAGTTGAAGGTGTAACTGGCGGCGCTTGAACTGTAGGCTTCTCCGTAAATGGAACCGAACCAGGAGATACGATATCCGCAACACCTAGACCAAAGCCTACAAGAAGCAACAAGGTCGAGCCGATGCCGAGCAAATAAATGATAGTCCATGAAGCAGATCGTTGTTTCATCAACGTTTCACTCCTCTGTATCGAGTTAACCTGTCCAACGGGTCATTTCTCGTATAAATATTACATTACCTATTTCAGTAATTAATTGCAAATAAGATCAGATGAACATCCAAGAATTTATAAAAACAGCAGCCTTAAGGGACTCCCCTCTAGGCTGCTGCTCTTTAGTAAATTTTTTCAATTTATAATGACTTCATAAGACAGGACTCATCTTACATGTACTTGTATTGAGCTGCTACCAGCCCGTAGTACACGCCTTGCTTCTTCATCAGCTGCTCATGATTGCCCTGTTCCTTGATACGGCCATGATCGAGCACGATAATATTGTCGCAGCCGCGAATCGTGGATAAGCGATGCGCGATAATGAACGAAGTCCGACCGCGAAGCAATGTCTTCAGCGCTTCTTGAATCTTCAGCTCTGTTTCGGTATCGATGCTGGCTGTCGCTTCATCCAGAATCAGGATGCGCGGATTCGCAAGAAGCGCTCGTGCAAACGAAATAAGCTGTCGCTGTCCCATCGAGAGCACATTACCGCGCTCTTGTACTTCCGTATCATAGCCATCAGGCATATTCACGATGAAGTCATGCGCATGTACAGCTTTCGCTGCCTCTTCCACTTCTTCATCGGTAGCGTCAAGCTTACCGAAGCGGATATTGTCCCGAATCGTTCCTGAGAAGATAAACGTATCCTGCAATACGATACCGATCTGAGAGCGAAGGCTATCCATCTGGACATTTTTAATATCAAAGCCATCAATCACAACACGGCCTTCAGTAGGATCGTAGAATCTGCACAGCAGGTTGATGATCGTACTCTTACCTGAGCCCGTGTGTCCAACTAGGGCGATCGATTGACCAGCTATCGCTTCCAATGATACCCCATTCAAAGCAGGACGACCCGGCTCATATTCGAACAATACATTATCAACATGAACATTTCCTTTAATCGGCGGCAGCATCATATCTTTTGGATCGTTATCGACGGATGGCTTCTCATCCATGAACTCGAATATCCGCTCGGATGAAGCCATTGCTACGAGCATCTGCGAATACATATTGCCTAAGCGGTTGATTGGCTCCCAGAAGTTCCCGATATACTGTGCGAATGCGAACAGGATCCCAACCGTAATCGCTTGAGTCTGTACTAGATGCGAACCGTACACAAATAGGATGAACGCGCCGATTGCGCTTGTAATCTCGATGACCGGCCCAAACGTTTGGTTTAACATCGAAGCGCGATCCCACGATTTTTTGTTGATTCCGTTCATATGCTCGAAAAACTGCATATTTTCTTTTTCTTGCGTATAAGCTTGTGTTACACGCATCCCTTGAATGGCTTCATTCAAGTGCGAGTTTATTCTCGATTGCTTGATCCGTACATCCTGCCATGATCTGCGTATGTGGCGACGCAGCTTCGATGAAACGAGGAACATAATCGGAACCGTTATCATAACTGCAATTGCCAATTTAGCGTTCAGGAATAGCAGAATAATTACGATACCCGTTAACTGCAGAATATCGACGAGAGTGTTGATTGCCCCGTTTGTAAATAGATCCTGCAGCGAGTTGACGTCATTCGTTACCCGTACGAGCACCGAGCCCGCTGGACGCTTATCATAAAAACCGAATGACAGCTTTTGAATATGCTTAAACAAGTCGGAACGCAGATCGTAAATAATTCGCTGTCCGATCACGTTCATGAACTTGATTCGGTACGTGTTCGTAGCCCATTGAATCAGATACGTGACGAACACAGTCCCTGTTATGATGAACAGAAGCTTCTGATTAGGCGGCGCATCTACTGGTTGAATCGCATAATCAATTGCATAACTCGTTAAAAATGGTACTGCGAGCTTAGTCAGTGTACCCAGCACCATCAACAGGATGAGCACAGGCAGCAGCTGTCGTTTATACGGTTTCATATAGACGAGCAGACGCCGCATTTGCCCCCAGTTGAACGGCTTCTCTATAATCTCATCATCCGGGTATACGAAACGAGTCTTTTGCTCGAAGCCGATCGAATTGGAAAGGCTGCCGTCAGCCCGAATACCTGAGCGCCTAGACGGTTCGGCTGCTTTGGATTGACTCATGCTCTCACCCCATCTTCCTGCCTTGCTGAAGCTTGCGAGGATTCCTGCTCCTCTAAATAATCAGCATACTGAATATGATATACATCTCGATAAGTGCCCGGAACCTCAATTAATTCATCATGTGTACCGCGTTGAGTGATGTTGCCTTCATCCAGCACGATAATCTCATCAGCATGACGCAAGGAAGATATTCGATGAGCAATGATAAATACAGTGCGCCCACGCATTACTTCGTTAAAGCCTTCCTGAATCTCATGCTCTGTTTCCATATCAACCGCGCTGGTTGCATCGTCTAACACGAGAATCTTCGGATTATTCAACAGCGCGCGCGCTATCGCTAATCGCTGCTTCTGACCTCCGGAAAGACCTAGTCCGCGCTCACCGACGACTGTATCATAGCCTTCTGGCAGCTCTAGAATGAAATCATGCGCCTTTGCCAGCTTCGAGACACGGATAATGTCCTCTTCGGTGACATCATGACGACCATATGCGATATTATTGCGGATCGTTGATGAGAACAGGAATGTTTCCTGGAATACGGTTGCAATCTGTTTACGCAGGCTTGACACCTCAATATTACGAATGTCCTCTCCGTCAAGCAGAATCTGACCGTTGCTCACGTCATATGCCCGCATCAGGAGTTGAATGATCGTCGATTTACCAGCGCCTGTACCGCCAAGGAGACCGATAACCTTGCCCGGTGTCGCATCGAGTGTAATGTTGCGAACGGCATGCATCTCACCTTCGTAACGGAAAGATACGTTTTTAAACTCAATATGGCCTTGCACTTGGTCTGGATCCAATGGACGCGCAGCAGGTGTGTCTTTGATCTCAACTTGAGTATTCAGAAGCTCCAGTACACGTTCACCAGATGACTTCGCTTGCGTATAATTGTTAATGTGAAAGCCTATGCCCCACATCGGACCGATAATGTACCAGATCATACTGAAGAATGCGATCAGCTCACCTGGAGTCATGTTTCCGTTAATGACAGAAGTACCGCCCCAACCAAGCAGAATGACAACGCTGAGTGACGCCAACAATTCCATTACCGGGAAGTACTTTCCCCATAAGGATGATGCATAGATCTGATTCTCTTTGTAAGCTTCGTTGCGGACCGAGAACTTCTCAACCTCATGCGATTCGCGCGCGAATGATTTCACCGTTCGCACACCTGTAATGTTCTCTTGAACAGCGGTGTTTAACGAACTGAAAGTTTTGCGCATTTCACGGAATGCTGGATGGATCTTGCTCTCAAACTTGAGAGCCACGATAGCGAGAAACGGCATGCTGATAAAAGTGATAAGCGTCAATTGCCAGTTGATCGACAGCATCATGGCAGCCCCGAATATGACCATTAGAATCATGTTCAATATTTGTGCAAAGCCGAATCCGACGAAATGACGAATTCCCTCCAAGTCGGCGGTCAAGCGAGACATCAGGTCTCCTGTACGCGCTTTGTCATAATACTCATTAGACAGTGATTGCAATTTTCTATAACAATCATTGCGCATTTCATAAGCTGACCAGTTCCCTAACCTCCCGCCTAAAAAGCCTGATAAAAATTGTAGGGTGCCCTTTAAGCTAACGACGGCAACAACCGTTAATGCTAGCCAAGGCACCCAATCGTAATTCCCCTTACCGATGACGTCGTCAATCAGTATCCTCAATAAATTGGGATATACGAGACCAAGCGCAGTGACGCACATCAGGCATAAGATGGAACCGAAAAAGTACATTTTCTTAGGCCAATAGTACGGTGCTAATTGCTTGAAGACGTTCATCTTTCTCCCCCTCTCTACATAAAGCCAATTGTATGTAACGGAGTTTAACATCACCTCCAAAGAACGGCAAAACGGTCTGCAATGCATAATTGCGTCTAAAAGTCGATAGGAACACATTATCGGATCATTAACGGTATCTTTCTTTTAAATGGTCTGTTTTTCTTTCATCTCTTTAGTTTATTGAAGCAAAAACACCTGCATCCCTTACTGATGCAGGTGTTTCTAATATTGATGCCAAAATGATATTAATTCGTATGAAAACAATCCATATTCACAATAATTTCCGTATATAGGATTTTAGCTGTGCAGAAGTACGACGAAGTTCATCAGCATCTACAGATTCACCATATGCAAACATCATGCCTGCCTCATATTCTTGCATCACCTGCACGCAATCAGAGACCAAATCTTGAACCGTAATCGACATGCGCGTTTCAAGATGCTCTAAGAACTTTTGCTTGATCCATTGGTTTGTGCCGTTTATTTGCTCCAATGCTTCCTGCTCCAGCAGCCCTCGAAGCTCCTCGCGACCACCGCCCTCGAAAAAGGCTTTGCTAGAACGGTACAGTGATTTCAGCTTGCGTGAAGTCAGCACGCCTTCAGGCTTCTTAACTTCTATATGCGGTGTAGTCCAACTGCTTATAGGGACAGGCAATGCGAAATTGAAGCCATTCAACGTGGTCTGAATGTTGACCAAGATCTCATCAAAGCGCTTGACAATAAGCCGTTTCGCCAACTGCTCCAACCGCAATGAAGTCGCCAGCAGCTCATTGGTCAGCTCTTTCTCGAAGGAACGCTGCCACTCGCCGTAGCATTGGAGAAGCGAGCGTTCGATGTCCGTGTTATCGCCACGTAGTGTCGCCGGATTAAATGCCATAGAGAAGCTATCACCTGTTCGGTACTGGATACGCTGCCGGACATAATAGAGCAATTCATCCGTTTCTTGCTCTAGTCGCTTGCGTTCATTCCAATACGTTAATGACCGCAACTGCTGCTCAGCTCGCTGCACAGCCTGACGAAGCTGCTGTTGACGCTCAAGACGCTCATTCTTATCTGCAACAGCCGCTGCCGCCATAACCTCAAGCTGAGAATGGGCACGCAGCATATCATGTTCAGCGGACTGAACTGCCATAGCTGTCAATTCATGACCAGCGAAATGTTGAAACTCTCTTTCGAACCCGGTGAAGCCTGTTCGAGGCAGCTGATCGATATGGCCTGACAGCTTCCGATCCAAAGCCTGCAAACTGGATACCGCGAACAACCGTGGAGATCGGATACCGAACTCCTGCAGTCGAGCACGCATATATTCCATCACACTGTCTAATTCTACGCTGCTCGCGGCCAGATCCGCCGCGTTAACGATGAAGAACATTTTATCAAGCTCAAACGTATCCTTCACTCGTCCGAGCTGTGTGAGAAACTGACGATCTGCTTGCGAGAAGGCGTGATTATAATAAGTTACGAACAAGATAATATCCGCGTTCTTGATGTATTCAAAGGACACACCTGTATGGCGAGCATTAATGGAGTCTGCTCCCGGCGTATCCACGAAGGTAAACCCTTGAGCTGTCCACGGATTATGGGCGAATAGATCTACGTTGTTCACAAAGGCAGACCGCTCTTCATTCGATACATATTCGCGATACTCCTCATAGGTAACGTGAAGCTCTTGACC
Source organism: Paenibacillus marinisediminis (assembly GCF_054343325.1). Classification (NCBI taxonomy): domain Bacteria; kingdom Bacillati; phylum Bacillota; class Bacilli; order Caryophanales; family Paenibacillaceae; genus Paenibacillus; species Paenibacillus marinisediminis. The sequence continues at coordinate 60,073 of NZ_JBTGUH010000002.1, read as the reverse complement.
TAACAGATGCTGAATCGAATCATAGCCACGCTTCACCGCTTGAATAAAGCTGTAATGCGGCTTCCCCGCAGGATGCAGCATCTCGGGCTGCCAGTGTTCAGTTTGCTGAAGAGCTTCCTGCAAGCTAAATTTCTGTGCTTGAGCTTCACCCATACATTCCAGTGCATAACGTATATCAGCTAATAGCTCAGATTCCTTCTTCATCCGAATGAGCGCTGTTCGATGAGGATGCTCATCAGACGGGCCTAAGATGCGGTTAATGGCTGCCGTCGTCGGATTCGGCGACACAGGCAGCAGCTCCGCACCCATTAACGCATTCGCGAATGAGGACTTCCCGGCACTGAAGGCGCCAAACAGCGCTACGCTAAAGCGATTGTCTCGCAGACGCTTCGCTTTGGCGCGCATGTGCTCACTCATATGAGCTATCGAAGCGTACTGATCAATCGCGGAGGCGCTGAGCTCTAATTGCTCTGCTGCTGCCCGCCACCTAGCCCTTGCGTCAACATCATCCCCGGCCATAGGGTGCGGAGAGTCGGTTCTATTGGCGGATTGTCCATAGGCCGCCATTTGATCTCCAACATCCTCTTTATTAAGCTCTAAGATCGATATATTCCAGGTATCAGCTTCTTCTGTATCAATTGATGAAGTATCGTTGCACGCACGAAGCAAAGCGCTATTGCTTAGATCAGGCATGAGCTCAAGTGAGGATACAGGCTTAGCTCGATTCGAAAAGAGGCCGTCCATCATCTGGACTAAGCGCGCTTCTTCATGTACCAACTGGTTAGCTGCTTGCAAAAATCTTTCGTCCTCAAGCAGCTTACTGCGTAATACGGCAATCTCTGCGTTAATTCTCTCTATTTCCTGATCTTTACGCTGTTCTATTTGCTGAAGGTAGGGTTCGAATTCATTCCACACTGCCTTACGAATCAGCGATTTGGCTTCCTCGCTAATGAGTCGGCAATAATTCAGAATATATTCATTAGTGCCGGCAGCACCTTCCTGCACGAAATCAGCAAGCCAACGCCCTCCTAATTCAGGCATAGCTGCCAGAAGAGTATCAACAGCAGTATCTCCTTCTATAGCTAACTTTCCAGCATACTCACGCGCCAAGGAGGATAGATGACTGAAAATATTAGTCTGTATCTCTTCTTTCCAGCGAATCTGAACTTCATTCAATCTGCGTTCACGTTCAGCTTCGGTCTTCTCACCGCGATTCCATAGACCGACGCGAAACCCTATCTGTCGGCTCTCTAGATAATGCGCGGCAAGATCTCGCAATGGAGCAGGTATTATATTCGCATCTCGCAGCAAACGGTTGACCTTGACTTGGAATTCTGTTCGTTCAGTTTTCTTGTCAAGCATTAGGTGCTGCTCTTGTTCTTCCGCCGTATGCAGCGCATTCCGCACGTTATTTATCACAGATTCACCGCCAGCCGACTCTATCCATTCCCTGTGCTCTGCTGTCAGCTTCTCGCGTTTCTGTTCCTCATGCTTCAATAATATAAATCGAGCAGCCTGTTCAACACCGGATGCGACCAACGGCTTGCGTTCCTTGACGAGCAGACGAAGAGCAGTTACAACCTGCGCCCATTCATTATGAATATGATCGGCATCCATCATCGAAACATAAAAGACTGCCGCAGGGTGGATTCCCCAATCGTGAAGCGCCTTGCTCACACTCGAACGATACTGTTCGAAGCTCAGCTCGGATTCGCGGTGCTTATCGATCTGGTTTACGATCCAGATCAGCGGCTTGCCCGCTTCAGCTACTTGCTTCGCAAAGGCGAAGTTGATCTCGGACAAGACATGATTGTAGTCCGTCACATAGCATACGACGTCAGCCATATGGAGCGCCGCTTCAGTCGCTTCACGGTGCAGGTCGTCAGTAGAATCTACACCAGGCGTATCAAGCAGCGCAGCGCCTTCACGCAGCCATTCTACTTCTTCATACAGATTCACTCGCTCTATGCTTTCACCATCTTGGCATACTTCTTCCAGCCGTTCTAGTGGAATAAGTTCCAGCTGATCCGTGCTCCGCCCCCGAAATAAAATCTCTGCACGTCGCTCGCCATTCCGAATGGTAACTACATTAGCGCTTGTTGGTATTGGACTGGATGGCAGCAGGCGTTTACCGCACATTTGATTAATAACTGTCGATTTGCCTGCTGAGAAGTGTCCGCACATCGCGATCATAAGCAAACCTTCGCGCTCTTTATCGCACAACTCTATCAATTTGTTTGCTTCATTAATGTTGCCGTCCTGTCTGACAGCTTCAGCCCATACTCCAATAACATGGCTCATTGTCTTATTCTCTTGATATGCGCCGGTATTCTCTTGAACTGCAGAACTGGCTGTATCCAACGTTTTCATACCCGCTGTATTGATCCCCCTCTGATCTAATCCCTCTATACTCCATCCTTAGAATAAGCCTTAGAACAAGAAAAAACCGAGCTGCTCGGCTTTTCCTTCATGCCAGCTAACTCGGTTCTAGTGTACCATATTTTCCCGTTCCGGGAGTATAATTTCGAATAGATCACCATGTTGAAGTATTGTAATGCCTTCAGCCTTCACTCGCATCACAACCACATCGCGCTTCTGCTTCATGCGGTCAACATATTGATCGGGCACCTCGCCAGCGCCGTAAACCGTAATCCCATCCACAATAATTTCTTCATCATCCTGCACAGGACTCTGCATCACTTTCTCAAAAATATCGGAAAATTGCTCAAAGTTGTCAGTGTAAACGGAAATGCATCTCATATTAGGTACCACCTGTTCTCTTAAACTTTACTTACCAGTCTTTCTCTTGGATTCCCCTTTCATACGTTGTTTTCCGAATTTGCATAGATCCAGCAACGGACAAACTTCGCATTGAGGGGATTGCGCTTTGCAGTGATATCGGCCGAAAAATATTAATCGATGATGCGTAAGCGTCCACTCCGCTCGCGGTACTTTACGCATCAATTTCTTCTCAACCTCTAGTACGCTGTCAGTTTCATCAGCTAAGCCAAGCCGCTTCGATACACGTTCCACATGTGTGTCAACTGCTATCGCCGGTACTCCAAATGCGTTCGAAACTACAACATTAGCAGTTTTACGTCCGACACCAGGCAGTTCAGTCAGAAGCTCATGCTTATCCGGTACTTGTCCATCGTATTTATCCAGCAAGATGCGACATAGCTTCTGAATATGGCTTGCCTTGTTGCGATATAAGCCGATGCGGCGAATGTCCTGTTCCAACTCTTCCAACGGAACAGCAATATAATCCTGCGGTGTTTTGTATTTCTTGAACAAATCTACCGTAACCTTATTCACCGTTTCATCTGTACATTGAGCTGACAAGAGAACGGCTATCGTCAATTCAAATGGATTGGAATGATTCAGTTCGCAATGGGCATTCGGAAATAATTCTCCGATTGTATCTAATATACGTCGTACACGCACAGTGACAGCCATGTCATAGCCCCCTTAAAAAAGCTCTTGTGTCATTATAACACGTTCAACAGACTTCGCCACCGCCAGGAATAGGAAAGCCGCTACCCATTTTTACAGATAGCGGCTCTCATCATAAACTATTTACTTCTTCTCGATCTCAATGATCTGATCGTTCAAGAAGTATAGTACAAGCTTGTCATCATTTTTCAACGATTCAACCGAGATCGTTTGTCCAGCAGCATCATGAATGATTACATTCGGATGGAGTTGGAAATAGTTTTTGCTTGTATCGTTAGCTTTACGAGTGACATACAATTCCTTCGTCTTGGAATCATACTTCCAGAATGTTCTTTCTGAACCTGGAATCACTTTCAGTACTGGTTTGTTTAATGCATCCTTGCGACCCTCAACTCGATCGCCAACTTTCAATGTAGCGATATTAGAAGTAGATCCTGTATCAGTTAAGACAGTTAAGCCATCAGCAGAATTGAAGGTATAGAGCTGTCCATTATAGTCTTTCACTACAACCTTACCATCAGCTACATCAACAGACTGAACACGTCCCATCGATACATTTACCTTGCGAAGCTCCACCAGGGCAGTCCCATCAAATACAGCATTCAATACATCACCCTTGTTGATATTGGACACCGTAATTCGATTATTGTTCGTATCGTACAACGCGACATTGCTAAGGCTGTAGTCCTCTATTTTATTGTCCGGATTCAGGAGCTTGACTCGATTCGTTGCAGTGCTCACTTCTTCAACATCGAATTGAACATGGCTGCGAACGGATAAGGACACGATCGAGCTTTGATTGTTGGACAACATGGCTGTGACCTGATCGCCGCGCTTCAGATCCGCTACAGTGGCACTCTTATTGCCATATACGAGTACTGGCAGAACTGGACCTTCATACGGCATAATGATGATGTCTTTATTAGCGAGCTCCATCGTCACTTGACGTGAGGACAGATTAGACGCCATATATTTCCCTTCATATTTGTACACAAATTGAACGAGCAGCGCTTTTTCGCCAATGTACTGTATGTTTACCTTGCGGTTGCCAAGAAGCATACCGAGAACTGCATCTTGAGTCACCTTATTGCCATTCAGTTCATACTGAGTCGTGTTGTCAAGGTTAAGAAGCTTAACATTCTTATTCGCATCCTCGACCACCAGATATTGCCCTTTAGTATCGTAGCTCTTGATCGTCGCTCCATATATGGATTGGACATTGCGGTTCAGAACTTGAATATGTGTAACTTTACCTTCGCTGTTCACGGTCATTTTTACACGGTCACCATAATCAGCGCCGAATATCAAGTTATCAATCGACGCGTTGGTCATGCCCTCGATTTGCACATCGACTAATGTCGAGAGCAGCTTGGTATCGAAGTCCCCGTTATCTTTGACAACGGTAATCATCTTCTTCGAGTTATCAAGTGCTACCAGCTTGCCTTCAACACTTGCTTCAGGCGATCTGGAGAGCACGATGGATGTAATCACATTATTTTCAACAGTAAACGTGATAGAGTCACTAGGCTTCAGATCTTGCAGGCTTAATAAAGTATTATTATGACGGATAACAGCTTTCTCGCTAACTGAATAGGTCTCGTTGACACCCTTATCATTCGATACAGTCAGGGTGCGTGACGCTTGATCAAGCGTAGTAACCTTGCCTGAACCGCTCTTGTTCACTTGGTTCGTCTTCACCTGGATCTCAATCACTTTATGATCCTTGGAGAATGTTTCACGCGTAATCTCGAGCTCCGTGTTTTCTACTAGATCAGTTGGCTTAATCGTGTTACCGCTTGCGTCCTTAAATACTGTGTTCGTCTCATACTTAATTTCTTGCAAGCCTTCTTGTCCGTTCTGCTTCACCCACAGCGAATTAGCTTCTGAATATTTAAGAGTAGCTAGCGTTGTGTTGATCATCTTCTCTTGATCGACTAACTCTACATAAACTGCATTGTTAGCTTGTCCAATGTAACGAATCTTTGTATACAAAGGAATGTCTTGCGGGGTAATAGCTTTGTCGCTGCCTAACTCGTACCACATCGTCTTATTATCAAAACGAACATTGACCCATTTGTTATCTTCCGTATACAGTTTGATCTGATCATCAGTCATCCCCGTAACGATTCCATAGCTATCATTGGCATAATCCACATTGGATACCTTTTCATCCGCGCGGCTGAAGAATGTAGCTGCTTGCTCTCTTGTAACGGTACCTTTAGGAACAAAACGATTCTTGTCCATTCCGGTCGTCAGATTCAGATCAACCGCTACATTGACATATCCAAGCGCATCAGATGAAATCTCACTGTTATCTGCGAAGGAAGTTGGGGTATTCATCGCAGCTTCCGCATCGCTCTTCTTGCCTGCAGCGCGAACGAGAATCTTCGACACCCATTCACGAGTTGCTTTTCTCTCGCCCCAAGCCGTTTTATCTTTAGTAACTGCGCTCTCTTCCTCTAGATCTATCAGACCTTCCTTAAGCGCCAGAACGACATAGCCTTTGAAATAATTGCTGACCTTGATCTCTTCAGGCAGTTTAACTGCTGTATCCTTCTGAACCTTATCATCCAAGCCCATGAAACGAATAGCAACAGCTATTACTTCTTGCTGAGTAATCGGATCAGTTGGACGGAATTTACCTTGGTTGCCTTGCAGAATACCCAGTGACGCTAATTTATGTATATGTTTTTCTGACCAATGGCCAAGCTTAACATCGCTGAATACTGGACTATAACCTGATGCGTTTGACGCTGATGTGTTTGCTGGAGCAGTGTTCTGAGCTGCCATTGCCGCTGGAGCAGCAGATAGAGTCATCGACACCGCTAACAAAGTAACTATCACTTTATGTAGTCGTTTTTTGGTATTAAACAGCATGATGCATCTCCTTCATCTTATTTTATGGTTTCAAAATCACTATTTCGACAGAAACAGGGGCATTTCCTGCCCCTGTTTACAAATCTTACATGTATATGAATATGAAACTACTAATTGCACAAAAATAAACTCATTCATTTATGGTCGTGCAATCGGATGATCGAGCGATACATGGCCCATCAAGCTCTCTGTTTCTTTACCATCAATCAAGATATTGATCGCTTTTACCTCTGGGAATTGAAACAGCGTCTTCGTCAAAGCTTGAATCGCAAAAGATTCGCCGCCCGCACCATAGTGAGCATCGTCTGGAATATGAATATCTAGCGTCAATACGCCTTTATCATCCAGCTTATGAGATTTAAACTCTATGTTCTCCCACAGAGCGATGTACTTCGAGCTGTCTGCAGTTTTCAGCGAGCTCAATGCTGCGTCAATCTTCTCCGTGTCATTCGAATATTCGATGTCTTTCGTAAACGATGTAACTTCCATCAATTCATCATCTGAAACATACACCGATATGGTTTGCTTTTTCTTTTCAGGCTTTTCCGTTTCATTCGACGGCGGTGTCGGCTTCGTATCCGCAGGTTTATCAACTTCCGCAGGCTGTTGTTCAGGTTTATTCGCCTCTACCTTGGGCGGCTCAACATTGTCTATACTAGAACCGTTATTAGCCGTCTCTTTGCTTCCGCACGCTGTCAACATCGCAACTCGCCACTGGAAATCTTCATCGAATATTTTGGCTTCCTCATCAGGATTAGTCAAGAATCCAACCTCCAACAAGATCGCCGGCATCTTCGTATTGCGTGTGACGTGATGATCCCCATACTTCACACCCCGGTCTTTAAGCTGAGTTCCCTTCATGAGATACTTATGCATCGTTTCAGCAAAGGCTTTGCTGTCTGCACGATTATAATAAGTCTCAGTACCGCCTACACTCGGCTTATTATCGATACTGTTATGATGAATGGAAACGAATAAATCCGCGTTAAGATTGTTAGCAATTTTTACTCGCTCAGACAGTTCAAGGAACTCATCCGTGCTTCTAGTTAATACGATATTCAGCTTCGGTTCATTCTTGGCAAGCTCAGCCACTTTTAAGGCAATCCCTAAATTAGCAGTTTTCTCATATCGCTTTCGCACACTGACGGCGCCAGAATCATGATCGCCATGTCCAGCGTCGATTACTACCGTATACTTGCCTGCTGGCTTGACTGGCTTAGTAGGCTCAGGAGGCTTTGTCGGTTCCGTAGGCGCAGGATTCAATGTTAAAGAAATAAGTCCATTAGTAGTTGAGATGTTCTCGTATGTTAATGGATAATTGGCGTCGATTACGAACCGTACTGTGTTCGGATTATCGCTGAACATAGCGTATCGTATACGCTGAACGTCCGGATAATCGGTAATCTTCATTACTCCTTGTCCACTATCGTCAAACGAGAATTTAGACTTGAACTCATCGGAAAACACCGTATTCGGCAGATCAATGACGATTCGATCTGGATCGGACATCTTCATAATATGAGGTTTGACCGACTTGTCTGTTGCAATATGTAAGGTGTTATCAAAAAAATCAAAATCCGTTACTTTCGCATCATTCGTTGCACCTCCCCCACCAGAAGGTGGTGGTACCTCGGACGAACCTCCATCTGATGTGAATAAGTACACAGATTTAGACTCATTATCCCAGTCTACTACTAGTCCCATCGATTCACCAACGAATCGCAGAGGAACAAGTGTAGTACCGTTAATTACAGTCGCAGCAACCGGCAGTTTCACTTCTTTTCCATTCACTAGAGCTGTCTTCTCACCGATTACTAGCTTGATACTGGTGCTTCCGTTATTTATGGTTACTGTTCGCGTCTTCTGCTCCCAACCTACCTTATAACCTAACTCTTCTGATACGACGCGAATCGGAATCATGACAGAATTATTAATCATCTTAATCGGTTCTGGAAGCATTATCGAGCTTCCATTCAGGTACAGGGTCGGCTGCGGAGCAGCTTGTCCTGTCTGAGGCAATACAAAACAGAATAACATCACAAACAACATCCACATACTACTTTTAAATTTTCGCTGCATCTTCACCTCTACATCCTTTCGTGTTGTTCTAACACTCTGACGGTTGTTTAAGGATTCAAAGTGTCAGACGTACCTATAGACGTTGAAAATTGACAAAAGTTGCGTTTAATCAACATATTCAGCGCAGGTATATTTTTGAATTGGCACTCAAAGCCAGTATAAATGACCGAGCTAGTGTTACAGCACAAAAAAGCATTCCTTGCACCGGTGACGTTCACAGATACAAAGAATGCTATTTGAGATAATTTCATTTCGTTATCTGTTAGCCATTGCCTTATGATTGAATCGGATATGTCAGCCGATCAGCATGCTTCGATTCATATGCGGAGATTGCATCATCATGCTTAAGCGTCAAACCGATATCGTCCAAGCCTTGAAGCAAGAATTGACGGCGATGCTCATCCAGTTCAAAGGAGTAGGACAAGCCTGCATGATCGCTGATCGTCTTCGCTTCCAGATCGATGTTCAATTGATAGCCTTCTGTGTTGGCTGTACGTTGGAACAGCTCTTCAACCTGCTCCTCGGATAGCTTGATTGGCAGTATACCGTTCTTGAAGCAGTTGTTGTAGAAGATATCTGCGAATGACGGCGCGATGACGCAGCGGAAGCCATAATCGAGAATCGCCCATGGAGCGTGCTCTCGAGAAGAGCCGCAGCCGAAATTAGCGCGAGATATCAATACACTTGCACCTTGGTAACGAGGTTTGTTCAGATCGAACGACGGAATCACATTGCCCTGCTCGTCGAATCTCCATTCAAAAAACAGGAATTGACCAAAGCCGCTTCGTTCAATGCGTTTCAGAAATTGTTTAGGGATGATAGCATCCGTATCGACATTGACACGGTCAACAGGCGCTACGAGTCCAGTTAAAGTGGTAAATGGTTGCATCGGATCGTCCTCCTCCTAATTCATGACTTCCGTCTTGATATCCCAGCTGCGCACATCGACAAAATGACCTTTAATCGCAGCAGCTGCTGCCATTGCAGGCGATACCAGATGCGTCCGACCGCCGCGTCCTTGACGGCCCTCGAAGTTGCGGTTGGATGTTGAAGCACAACGCTGTCCAGGCTGCAGAACGTCAGGGTTCATCGCCAAACACATGCTGCATCCCGCTTCACGCCATTCGAAGCCGGCTTCTATAAACACTTTATCCAAGCCCTCTGCTTCAGCTTGCAGCTTCACGCGACCGGAACCAGGCACTACGATTGCTGTTACGTTGTTGCTCACTTTATAACCGCGGGCAACTTCAGCTGCAGCACGAAGGTCCTCGATGCGGCCGTTCGTACAGGAGCCGATAAATACATAGTCAATTGCGATCTCTGTCATCGGAGTGCCTGGTGTCAGTGCCATATATTCAAGCGCTTTTTCGGCAGCTTTACGTTCATTTTCTGTTTTCAGTTCAACCGGATTAGGCACTTGACCTGTTATATCAGTACCCATGCCTGGGCTCGTTCCCCATGTTACTTGCGGTATGAGTGCTTCAACATCGAACTCGACAACAGTATCGTATTCCGCACCTACATCTGTAACAAGATGCTTCCAACGCTCAACCGCTTGATCGAATTCGCCCCCTTGAGGTACATATTGACGTCCGCGCAAATATTCAAATGTAGTCTCGTCCGGTGCGATGATACCAGCGCGTGCTCCACCTTCAATAGACATATTACATACCGTCATACGCTCTTCCATCGTCAGCTCGCGAATAGCTTCACCTGTATACTCGATTACATAGCCCGTCGCAAAGTCAGTTCCATACTTGGAGATGACGCCAAGTATCATATCTTTAGCAGTGACGCCTGGCTTGCGTTTGCCGACAAAGCGAACTTCCATCGTCTTGGACTTCGCTTGCTGCAAGCATTGAGTAGCCAATACATGCTCAACCTCACTCGTACCGATACCAAATGCCAACGCGCCAAACGCACCATGCGTGGAAGTATGGCTATCGCCGCAAACGATCGTTTTACCAGGATGAGTCAAGCCGATTTCAGGACCCATTACATGCACAACGCCTTGGTCGATATTGTGAAGGTCAAACAGCTTAACATCAAAGTCTCTGCAGTTGGCAGACAGCGTATCGATCTGCTGCTTCGAGATTGGATCAGAGATGTTGAAGCGATCCTTCGTCGGTACGTTATGATCCATCGTCGCGTATGTCAGTTCAGGACGACGTACCTTGCGTCCGCTCAAGCGCAGTCCTTCAAATGCTTGCGGTGAAGTTACTTCGTGAACCAGATGCAGGTCGATATACAAAATGCTCGGCTTGCCTTCTTCCTGAACGATGACGTGCTCATTCCAAATTTTCTCGTACAACGTTTTCTTTGACATATACACTCACCTCTCGCGCCTTATCGCAACAATTCTATTGGACTCAATATAACATTTGCTTCTTCATTGTTCCAAGATATAATATCTATAGGATTGATAGGATGAAACTATAAGTCTGCGAAAGGTGGTTGCCTTTACAAATGGAAATACGACAGTTGCAATACGCGCTGCAAATCGCCGAGGAACGGAACTTCTCACGAGCGGCTGAGAAGCTGCATATCGCGCAGCCATCGCTTAGTCAGCAATTGTCCAAGCTGGAAAAAGAAATCGGAGTTCTATTGTTTCAGCGCACGACCAATTCTGTGGATATGACTTATGCAGGCGAAGTGTTTGTAGATCGCGCGCAAAAAATATTGGATTCTCTCGAGCAGCTCAAAAAAGAAATGGCGGATATCTCGCAGACGAAGGCCGGCAAGGTTACGATCGGTACGATGCCGATAACCGGATCGCACCTGCTGCCTCATGTGCTTCCGTTATTCCATAAGCATTACCCTGACATCGAGCTAGTCATATCGGAGGAGCCTTCTACCTCCACGTTGGTGAAGATGACTGCACAAGGTAAGAACGATCTGTGCTTGCTATCCTTACCGATACACGATCCTGCTCTCGACTATGAGCCCATCATCGAAGAATCGATTATGCTGGCGGTAGCTCAGGATCACCCTCTGAATGCAGATACTCAGAGCAAGCGGGAGCCAATCCGTCTGGAACAAATGAAGGACGAGCCCTTTATCTTCTTGAAGCGCGGACAAGGCTTCCGCCAGATCACGATGGACTTGTGCCGCCAAGCGGGCTTCGAGCCTCGCATCGTGTTCGAGAGCTCAAACATGGAGACGGTGCAATCGCTTGTCGCTGCTGGAATGGGTGCGGCGCTAGTACCAAGATTGATCGCTACGGCGCCGCGCAGTGAATTCGTGCCGGCGTATCTACCCATCGAAGGCGATCCTTCACGCACGCTAGTATTAGCCTATCGAAGCGGACGCTACATGTCCAAGGCTGCAGAAGCTTTTATGCGCACATTAAAAGAGACGGTTGCAACTCAATTCGGCAACCGTCTTCAATCCCCTCTACGGGAGAAATAGCTTATGGAGTTATCGGCATGTGCGCGGCTGTCGGCTCTTGCTTCCACAGCAAGCCGGCAGCCGCTCGCAGGTTAGCTTCTGTCAGGCCGTAAGCAGCAATGCTGAACGGCATCCCGCTCAATGCATCGACATCGTAAGGCGAGCTTGTCGCGATCAGACCATAACGGACCTTTGTCTTGCTCAGTTGATCCAGTGCGGACTGTAATAGCTTGCGCTGCTTGGACTGAAGCTGAGCATCGCGGGAGATGACAAGCACCACGTCAGTCCCAGACTTCTGATCCAGCTGCTTGATGATCGCGCTGATATCGCTCTCTGTCTTAACTACTTTAGTTAGTGTGTTCAGTGTTCGAGTTGAGCTGGATGCTTGTTCAGACATCGAATCCATGATTGCGGCGCTAAATTCCTTTAACGCATAGGAATCCGTTCCTACCAATACTACTCGCTTCACTTGTTCCGTTAAGAATGGAAGCTGATTAGACTCACCTACGTAGGTGACCGCTTGATCCGCTACACGGCGGGCAAAGGCGGCATCGTCATTGTCCTTCTGCCACTGCTCCGCTTCTGCCAGCCTCTTCTCGTAGGGCTGAACATCAACCGGATTGCCCTCTTCATCCAGTAAGCCATAAGCGGTCTTCATCCGCAGTATTCGAAGCACGCTCTCGTTTATTCGCTCCTCCGAGATGACGCCCGCCCGTACTTCCTTCAGCAGCCGCTCCTGGACCCGGACCGGATTCGGCGGCATCAGAATGACATCGACTCCTGCCTGAACCGCTCGTACAGCGGCTTCATCCGAGCCGAAGTGCTCCGCAATCGCCCCCATGTTCATCGCGTCCGTCATGACGACGCCATCGAACTTCAGCTGCTCCCGGAGCACATCGGTTACGATCGCCTTCGATAATGTAGCGGGCAAGTAGATGGACTTGCCGTCCTGCTTTGACTTCACTTGGGTGTTGTCGAGTGATGGGACGGTTACATGCCCCATCATCACGATATCAACACCCGAGGCGATTGCTTCGCGGAACGGAACCCAGTCGGTCCGTTCCATCTGGTCCGGGGTGTGGTTAAGCACAGGCAGTCCCAGATGGGAATCGACTGCCGTATCGCCATGCCCCGGAAAGTGCTTGACAGCCGCAGGCATGCCTATGGAATGCATGCCTGCGATGTACGCCTTCACGAATTCGCCCACACGCTCAGGCGAAGCCCCGAAGGAACGGATACCGATTACCGGATTATCCGGGTTCACGTTCACATCCGCCACCGGGGCGAAGTTCATGTTTAGGCCGAGATGCTGCAGCATCTCGCCTGTACGACGCGCAGTTTCCGTCGTCAGCTCCGGATCGCCTGTAGCGGCGAGCGCCATATTCCCGTTCATGGCAGATGCATATGACACTCGCGTCACCAAGCCGCCCTCCTGGTCCGTGCCGATCCAAACGGGCACGCTTACGTTTAGATGCTGGAGCAAAGATGTCACGCGTACCGTTTGGTCGGGCGCTTGGAACTGCTCGCGAAACAGGATAACGCCGCCGGGTTGAATCTGCTCAAGTGCGGCCGGCAGCTCTACTTGTGGCTGCTCTTGGCTGACAGCAGATATATCTACATACAGCATCTGTCCAATCTTCTGCTTAAGATCCAGCTTATTCAGCGCCAGCTGAGCAGCCCGTTCATACTTCTCTCGCTCCAGCTCATCTTCCTTCTGCTGCTCATTCGAATCAGATAGACCCACCGCACTCGGAGAAGAATGTTCAGTTGATTTATCGCCCGCTTGTATAGGTTGTTTATCGGTGGTATTAGCTCCAACAGTATGGAATGCTGACGGAATCCCAAGCGCCTGCTTCAACTTGTCAGCTCCATTTTCCATAAGACCATAGCTGATTACAGCTAATATGACCAAACAACATATGCTTATCCACACTTTAGCTCGATTGGATCTCTTTTTTCTCCGATAATCTGAAGATCGTGTCATTCGGTCTCCTCTCATAAACGCTTTGAGTACACTACATTCGGTATACATTCACTCTGCGGTCTTGGAATATCGGAATTCTGGCTCTGACATCCGGGATAAGAGTCAGATCCAGCCTGCCGCAGATCAGCGACTCTCCTAATTCTGCTTCAGCTACAACTTCTCCCCACGGGTCAATAATCGCGGAATGACCGCAAAACGTAGTAACTGCCCCCTCAGCATCAATGCTCGTACCCATTCGATTGCAGGCGACGACAGCGATTTGATTCTCGATGGAGCGAGCTCTCAGCAAAGTCTGCCAATGTACAAGCCGCTGTATAGGCCATTGTGCAGGTACAAACAGAACTTCAACCCCTTCCAGCGCATACATCCGCACCCATTCTGGAAATCGAAGATCGTAGCAGATAATGACACCGCAGCGAACGCCGTCCAATTCAAATATTCCCGCCTCACTGCCCGCTGTCAGATGCAGATGCTCGTTCATTAACTGGAACAAATGAGCCTTCTTATACGTTAGGACAGTCTCTCCCTGATTGTTGACGACGTAACAAACGTTGTAGAGCTTGCCGTTTTCTTTAATAGCAACAGAGCCGCCGATTATATGTATATGATGCAATGCAGCCAATTCCCTCAACAGTTGCTGAGCTGTCTTTCCGTCTGGCTCTGCTAGTTCATGAATCCGATTCCACGCGTATCCTGTATTCCACATCTCCGGAAGCACGATGATATCTGGCTTTGGAACCTTCATAACTGCTTCTTCTACCCGTTGAATGACCTCTTCCCGGTTGCGTTCCGGTTCACCGATTCGCACATTCATTTGTACGACACACACATTCCAATCTGGTCGTCTATTCATCCCTTTCAACCCCTTCGACCTTCCTCGGATCATCTCCTTCATCATAACGTTTCATGGATTTCAGTCAAGGTGGGTAAAGTAAGTAAGTATTCCCGCACTCAGGAAATCTCAAGTCGTGATGCTGCATTAGGTGTTGCTATGAAAGGAGAATACTCGTATGCTGCGAAAAATGACTGTTTGGTTCGTCATCGTGATGTTGTTCAGCATGTGCGCCTTTGGGCTGCAGACGAATCAACACGCATTCGCCTTCGATAATCCAGAATCAGAAAAATTAATTATTCCTCCTGTACAGCTGTTCGATATGCAGCAGGAGCGGATCATTAAAACATTTAAGAACGATGACTTTTTTCAGAATGCTGCTAAAGAATGGCTAATGGGCGTAACGGGCATGTCGCCTCAGCTTACCATTGGAAGCAATATGGGTTATATCGTTCGTGTTCCTCTTATGGCGCCGTATACGGTCAAGCTGAACAATCATTCATTTGAGACACGTGATGTATTCTTGGTCTATGTCCCGAACAGGACCCCTCTGCTGCTCTTATTTTCAGCGGAACGAAAGACGTATCTTCTCGAGACTAAAGCAAATGTAGGACCGTTTATGCAACGGATGCTTGAACCAACTGGACCGGGTGCCAATCGTGAATAAGCAGTCAACTGCTCAGCAGATCAACCTTTACAGCGCTAGAATCACATGGTAAAATTGACGGTAACTTTTAACGTGAATGCGTGAGATGATAAAACTACATGTGATGATGGGGCCAGTACGCCACAATCATGTTGCACAGAGAGCAGATGCCATAGGCTGCAAGCATTTGCCGAACATGAAGGCAGAAACCTACCCCGGAGCATTCGTCCACCTTGATTATGAAGTGCGGCGAACGGATTGCCTCGTTATCGGCTTTAAGCAGGAACAGGAGCTGCGTCAATAAAGTCGGCTCATGTTCAATGAAGGTGGTACCGCGGGAGCTAAGACTTTCGTCCTTTATGGATGAAAGTCTTTTTTTATTTTCCGTGTTGGGCCTTACAGCTTCTCATGCAGCGCATAGTAAAATAAAGGTGATGATTGAACCATGAATGAACGTATCGTCGTCAAGATTGGCAGCAGTTCCCTAACATCGGAGCATGGCGGATTATGCAAGGAACGAATTGCATTTTATGCGGCGGAATTGCAAACTCTCTCAGCTTACGGCATGCAGATTGTACTTGTGACGTCCGGCGCGGTGGCGGCAGGATTCAGCCATATCGGCTATGAGACGCGACCTAAAATTCTACACGAGAAGCAGGCTGCGGCCGCAGTCGGTCAAGCGCTGCTGATGCAGGCGTATCAGGAACATCTTCAACCGTATGGACTCGCTGCAGCGCAAATATTGCTGACACGTCAGGACTTCGCCAATCGCAAGCGCGGGCACAATGCCCATATGACGATCGAAGAATTGCTGAAGCAAGGTGTAATTCCGATCGTAAACGAAAATGATACCGTGTCGATTGACGAGCTCAAATTCGGCGATAACGATACGCTGTCTGCCCTAGTAGCGAATCTAGTGCACGCCACGCGGCTCGTTATAATTACGGATACTGACGGACTCTACACGTCGGATCCGCGCAAGGATCCTAAGGCCACCCGCTTCGATCATATTAATCATATTACGGATGAGATCTACGCGTATGCGGGCGGAGCAGGCTCAGCTGTCGGCACAGGCGGAATGCGCTCCAAGCTCGATGCTGCGCGAATTGCCATGCGCGGCGGCGTGCGCGCCTTCGTCGGCTGTGTGAATGAGCCTGGAGATCTTCTCAACGCGGTACAGGGAGCCGGTAAAGGAACGTATTTCGATACCCAGCTTCATTCGCTTCCTGTGAAGAAGCAGTGGCTAGGCTTCCACTCCACCCCGCTCGGGTGCATCGTCGTCGACCAAGGCGCCGAGCATGCATTGCTTGTGAATGGATCCAGTTTGCTGCCAGCAGGCGTAACTAAGGTTCAAGGCCAATTTCATGCTGGTGATGTAGTTGAAGTAATCGGGCTGGACGGAAAATTAATCGGCCGCGGAATTGTTAACTACGATAATGAACAGCTGCAGTCGATCGCGGGCAGCTCGACGATGGAAGTGCTGAAGCATTTCGATGTCAGCCGAATAGAAGTTATTCATCGTGATGAGTGGGTTACGCTGCGCTAAACATGTGGTGACCCACCTTATACTTAACTATATGAATAGATCGAAATTGTAAGATGAATCGCATTAAGGAGGAATCAAATGATGAGTGAGGTACGTGAAAAAGCGCAGTTGGCGAAGAACGCTGCGATCACGATGAACCGTATGTCTACTGAGGCGAAGAATGAAGCGTTGATGATGATGGCGGACGCTCTTGAGAAGGAGGACGCTTTTATCATCGAAGCTAATCGTCAGGACATCTTGCATGGCCGCGATAATGGCACCTCTGAATCGCTGCTCGACCGCTTATTGCTGAACAGCGACCGGATCAAGGGCATAGCTGAGGGACTAAGACAGATCGTCACGCTGCCAGATCCGATTGGTGATACGCTCGCTTCCTTCGAGCGCCCTAACGGATTGCTTGTTGAACAAATACGTGTTCCGCTTGGCGTTATCGGCATGATCTACGAAGCGCGTCCTAACGTTACCGTTGATGCTGCCGGATTATGCTTGAAGACTGGCAACACCGTCGTTTTGCGAGGTGGTTCAGCTGCACTTCATACGAACAAAGCGATCGTTCAGGTGCTGCATGATGCCCTAAGCAAGTCCCAGCTTCCAACAGATGCGCTGCAGCTCGTCGAAGATCCTAGCCGCGCTTCTGTTGATGAGATGCTTAAGCTTAATGGATTGCTCGACGTTGTCATCCCGCGCGGCGGCGCGTCGCTGATTCAGAATGTCGTTCAGAATGCGACTGTGCCTGTCATTGAAACGGGCGCAGGTATATGCCACACTTTCATCGATGCTTCTGCTCGTCCGGAGATGGCTGCAGAGATCGCATGGAACGCTAAAGTACAGCGCCCTTCCGTGTGCAACGCGATGGAAACACTGCTCGTTCATGAAGCGTACCCTACAGATGAGTTCGTGAAGCTGATGGACCGTTTCCACGAGCGTCAGGTGGAACTACGCGGTTGTGAGCAGGCCGTGAAGCTCGCGCCATATATACTTCCTGCATCCGAGCACGACTATGCCACCGAGTATAATGACTATGTGCTGAATATTAAGGTCGTGGATGGTCTGGATGAGGCACTGGCTCACATCCTTCGTTACGGAACGAAGCATTCCGAATGCATCGTGACAGAAGATGAGCACAACGCAACTCAGTTCATGTGCGATGTAGATGCTGCAGCTGTTTATCATAATGCTTCTACCCGCTTCACGGATGGTTTCGAATTCGGATTTGGCGCCGAGATCGGTATTAGCACCCAGAAACTGCACGCACGCGGTCCGATGGGGCTGCCTGCTCTTACTTCGAGCAAATATCGAGTTTACGGTACAGGCCAGGTTCGCGGTTAAGTTAATTGCATGCTGCGAGAGAATGAGAAATATTAACTAGCTGACATTCAGATAAATAGACAGATGGATAGAAGAAGGACTGGATTGGGAGGAACTCATGATGAAATCTGCTGTTGACCAGAACCAACTGAACGACATAACAAGCTTGAACTACTGCTTTTACGGAGCAGGCTCATTAGCAGAAGCATTCGTCAGAGGTATGCTTGCAAATGAAGTAACGATTCCGGATTGCATTCACATGCTTAATCGAAGCAATAAAGAGCGCCTCGTTTATTTGAATGGACAATATGGCGTAAAGACGAGTAATGATGATGAGACGAAGGCTAGATGGCTGCACGAAGCGGATGTAATCGTGCTTCTGATGAAGCCTAAGGATGCCTTCGCAGCCCTCAAAGAGCTGCGTCCGCTGCTTCGACCTGAGACGTTGATTGTCTCAGCTGTCGCTGGACTGTCGATTGCAGCTATACAGCGCATACTAGGTCATGTTTCTGTCGTTCGCACGATGCCAAACACATCATGCACGATCGGTCTTGGCGCTACTGGGATCTGCTTCTCAAGTGAAGTTACCGAGCAGCAGCACTATACCGCGCGCCAGATGCTTACCGCAACTGGAATAGTCGCTGAAGTTGAAGAACAGCTGATGGACACGATTACAGGAGTGTCCGGCAGCGGTCCCGCATACATTTATTATTTCATGGAAGCGATGATTGATGCAGGTGTCGCGCAAGGTCTTGAGCCCGAACAGGCGCATGCGCTTGTCGTGCAGACTGTGCTTGGCGCAGCCGAGATGGTTCGTCGTACCGGTGAAGCGCCGTCCGAGCTCAGACGTAAGGTAACTTCTCCAGGTGGTACGACTCAAGCTGCGCTTGAAGTGCTGAATCAGAATCAGCTCCGCGAGACGATTCGCACGGCTATTGCAAGCGCGACGGATCGTGCGACGGAGATGGGCGCTGAGATTGTGAAGCAGATGTCTTGACGCGGTGGGGCTGAGACGTTATTTTTCTGCATCTCAGCTCTCGAATGAGGCAAATTTGACCCTGAGATGCAGTTTTTCGACGTCTCAGACACCTTCACACACTGTAAATACAAAAAACGCCCCTCTCGCCAGATTAGGAAGGGAGCTTCCATTACAAGCCAGAGGGGCGTTCCATTATTCTATTGCCTTTATAACACGGCATGGGTTGCCTGCAGCAAATACTCGCGGCGGGATGTCCTTTGTGACGACACTGCCAGCGCCGATCGTCGTGCCCTCACCAATCGTTACTCCCGGGTTCACGATGACGCCACCGCCGAGCCAGACATTATCGCCGATCGTAATAGGCTTGGACTGTTCTAATCCCGTGTTGCGCTTCTCCGGAATGATGGGATGTGTTGCCGTAAAGAGCTGGACATTAGGACCAAAGAACACATGGTTACCGATCTTAACCGAGCAACCGTCGAGAATGACGCAATTGAAGTTAGCGTAAAAATGATCCCCTACTTCAATGTTATAGCCATAATCGCATCGGAACGGCGGCTCAATCTCAATATGCGGTCCACAAGCGCCTAAGAGTCTCTTTAATATAGCTAACCGCCCTGCTGTATCCTCAGGATCAGAATTATTATACTCGAGTTGCAGCTTACGGGCATTGCGTCGATCTTGAAGAAGTTCCGCAGTATACCCGTCATACAGCTCCCCGGCGATCATTTTCTCCTTCTCCGTCTTCATAGTTATCGAAGCTCCCTCCGTATCTAAGTTGTCAGCACCTCGCGATTATTTGCCCCCTCGGAATTTCTGGCTATATACGCGCGCTTCCTCCACCGTCTTGATGTTGCTCCGGTTCCACTCTAGAAGGATACGATCGATGTATTTAAAATGAATCTTGCCAGCAAACACAGCTTCCTTGAGTGCCAGCAAAATAAGCTCATGTGGATATCGGTCCTCATCAATCCAGCTCGCTATCGTTTCATACTCAAATGGAGATAGCGGCCGTCCAAATTCCTTCTCGAATATTTCAAACAGACTCATCTCAGTCTGATCGGAAGAAGGAGCTTTTGCGCGTTTCCGCTTTCGTTCTTCCCTCATATCTTCCATCAACAGCTTGCCTAGCTTATCCCACAGACCGTTCCAATTATAATGTTCATAATGTACATTTGTCGCGGGGTCAACATCCTCATCAATCGTTAAGAAGCCTTCCTTCATCAGTCGCTGCAGCGACTCAACGACGGCTGATCCACCTGCACTCATCCGCTGAGCCATCTCATCAATTGTAGGAAAGTCATTCATTTCATTCTGTCTAAAGCCCGTCATATGGATTATAAGCATCGCTTCCGTATCCGATAGATTTAAACGTTTGTAATGCTGCAACAACAAGTAAGGAAGCGATACTTGACCCGACTGTAACGTATGCGCAATTCCAATTGCATAAGCTCGATATGCTTCACCGCTCATGTTTCGCTTGCCTCCTCCAACTTAACAATAAATCTGTGCTATCTTGAATCAGTCCATATCCTCATACATGTCTATGTATAAACAACATCCCGCACCACTGCATCGTGATACGGGATGTGAATGTATAAATTAATTATGGATACAGACGGTACAACATACGCGGGAACGGAATCGTTTCGCGCACATGATCGATACCGCAGATCCAAGCAACTGTACGTTCTAGGCCAAGACCGAAGCCGGAATGCGGCACGGTGCCGTATTTGCGCAGATCGAGGTACCATTGATACGCTTCAGCCGCTAAGTTATGCTCTTGGAAACGCTTCTCCATCAGCTCTGGATCATCGATACGCTGTGAGCCGCCAATAATTTCGCCGTAGCCTTCAGGCGCAATCATATCAGCACAGAGCACTACATCTGGGTTCGAAGGATCTGGCTTCATATAGAAAGCCTTGATGTTCGTCGGCCAGTGTGTGATGAATACCGGCTTATCGTAACGCTCAGCAATCGCTGTTTCGTGCGGCGCTCCGAAGTCTTCACCCCATGGAATGTCGAAGCCTTGCTCTTGCAGGAACTTAATCGCATCATTATACGTAATCCGCGGGAACTCACCCACTACCTTCTCAAGCTTGGAAGTGTCGCGTTCCAATGTTTCAAGCTCAAGACGGCAATTCGTCAGTACCGATTGTACGATATAAGATACAAATTGCTCTTGCACACGCAGATTCTCTTCGTGATCAACGAACGCCATCTCCGGCTCGATCATCCAGAACTCGATCAAGTGACGACGAGTCTTGGATTTCTCAGCACGGAAAGTTGGTCCGAAGGAGTACACTTTACCAAGCGCCATTGCTGCCGCTTCCATGTACAATTGACCGCTCTGCGTCAAGAATGCATCTTCTTCAAAGTACTTAGTATGGAACAATTCTGTCGTTCCTTCACAGGAGGAAGGCGTCAGAATTGGCGGATCCATCAACGTAAAGCCGCGATCATTAAAGAACTGCTGCACCGCGCGAATAACTTCGCCGCGGATCGCCATAATCGCTCGCTGCTTAGGGGCGCGCAGCCAAAGATGACGGTTATCCATCAAGAAGTCTACGCCGTGTTCTTTAGGTGTGATCGGGTAATCCTGCGTGATCTGAATAACTTCTACGTTCGTAACCGTCAATTCATATCCAGACTTGGAACGCGGCTCTTCACGAACAACACCAGTAACATATAGGGAGCTTTCTTGTGTAAGGCTCTTCGTTGCTTCCCACGCTTCTTCAGATAGATCTGTACGAACAGCTACACCCTGAATGAACCCTGTTCCGTCGCGCAGTTGCAAGAATTGAATCTTACCACTCTTACGTTTATTGTGAAGCCAGCAACCGATGCGGACTTCTTCGCCCACATGACGGTTTACTTCGCGAATGACACAAGTTGTCGCCATCGTTTCGCTCTCTCCCTTAACAATTATTTAGCTTCTGTTACGAGGCGATACGTGTCGCGCGCAATCATCAGCTCTTCATTAGTCGGCACTACCAGCACTTCCACCTTCGAATTAGGAGTGGAGATGCGGCGCGGCTGCTTCGAGCGGATCTTGTTCAGTTCCGGATCAATCTCTACACCCAAGAATTTCAGTTTCTCGCATGTATGCTGACGGATAACTACAGAGTTCTCACCAACACCTGCAGTGAACACGATAACGTCGACGCCATCCATAGCCGCAACGTACGATCCGATGTATTTGCGAAGACGATACACGTACATTTCGAATGCCAATGTTGCATTCGGCTCGCCTTCCGCCATACCATCTGTAATTTCGCGCATATCGCTAGATGAGCCCGAAATTGCCAACAAGCCGCTGTGCTTGTTCAGCATGGAGTTCACTTCATTGACCGTCAGGTCTTCCTTCATCATGACAAATGGCACGACAGCCGGATCCAAGTCACCGCTGCGTGTACCCATCATAAGTCCTTCAAGCGGAGTCATCCCCATCGAAGTATCGATCGACTTGCCGCCTTCAACAGCTGTCAAGCTTGCGCCGTTGCCGATATGGCAAGTGATGATCTTAAGCTCCTCAACTGGGCGTCCGATCGTTTCTGCTGCCATCTTGCTGACATAATCATGCGACGTACCGTGGAAGCCATAGCGGCGAACCTTATGCTTCTTATACAGCACCTTAGGAATAGCATACATAAACGCTTTCTCTGGCATCGTTTGATGGAATGCAGTATCGAATACGACAACCTGTGGAACATTCGGCATATTAGACTCAACTGCACGAATACCCATCATATGCGCAGGATTGTGAAGCGGAGCCAAGTCGAATAGCTCAGTAATTCCAGCCTTAACTTTAGCATCGACGATAACCGATTGTTTAAACAAATCGCCGCCTTGCACAATTCGATGTCCGACCGCATCAATCTCAGAGATGGACTTGATTACACCGACATTAGCGTCAATGAGCTTGTCCAGCACTTTACGAACAGCAGTCGTATGTTCGAGAATTTCACTTACTTCTGTTACTTCTTCTGTATGGTGCGGCTCGTGAACGAGAATCGAAGAGTCCATGCCGATACGTTCTACACGACCTGCTGCCAATACACTTTCATCCGTCATATCATACAATTGGTATTTCAGCGAGGAGCTGCCTGCGTTAATTACGAGAACTTTCATATTCTATCCCCATCCTTGTCATACTTGAAAAATCCGTCGCCTGTTTTCACGCCAAGGTGACCTGCGCGCACCATCTTTTTCAATAACACAGACGGACGATATTTCAAATCTCCAAATTCACGGAACATACGCTCCATCGCTGCCATAACGGAATCCAGACCAAAACGGTCCGCCATTTCTAAAGGACCATACTGGAAATTATATCCGATCTTCATCGCGTTGTCGATGTCTTCTGCTGATGCCACACCTTCTTGAAGCACGTGCAAAGCTTCATTGATGAGAATGCAGATAATACGAGTTGTCACGAAGCCTGGCGATTCATAAACCATAACGCCCTTCTTCTCAACAACCTCTTCGACAAAGCGTTTCGTTTCAAGGAAAGTCTCTTCCGACGTTTTCAACCCGCGGATAATTTCAACAAGATTAATATTAGCTACAGGATAAATAAAGTGCATGCCAATAACTCGGCTAGGATATTTAGTGGAACTTGCAAGTTCAGTTAAAGATAATGTTGAAGTATTGCTCGCTAGAATGATGTTACTTGGACAAACACGATCTAGTTCAGCAAATACTTCTTTTTTAGCTTCCAAATCTTCGGATATTGTTTCCACAACCATATCGCAAGCGCTTAATTCAGCAAAGTGCGACACTTTGTGAATACGAGATAAGATGAGCTTCTTTTCAGCTTGTGTAATTGCCCATTTTTCCAGCTGCTTGTCAAGGCTGAGTTCGATCATTGCATAAGCATGATCCAATTTCTCCGGATTTTGTTCCACCAGCAGCACGTCCAGGCCTTTCACAGCAAGCATTTCTGCTATACCTTGGCCCATTGTACCGCCGCCGATGACGCCGATCTTTTTGAAAAACATGATTCCTTCCACCTTTCATGTGACTATGCTCTTCTGTTAGTGTGCCCGATAATCGTGCATGGTTAACAAAAAAGATTTTTACGCATAGGATCCTTAATTTATCTTAACATGATTTATGGAAATGAAAAGAAAAACCAGCGCTATTTCACGCTGGTAAATATTACTGTTCACGTAATAGACATCTAAACAAATCGCCGGTCAATTCTTCTTCCGAAATAAGGGTTTCAAGCGCTGTCTCAAAGGTATGTCTATACCCTTCAAGCAGCTCACGAGTTCGAATATTCAGCTGTTCCAGTATGTTATTCATCTCTGCGGATAACGTCTCTCCAGGAAGCTGAGATGATTTCACAATTCCAAGCTTTGTTAAACCTGCATTGACCATGGTCTCAGCAATATTCAACGCTTGATCAAAGTCACCCTGGGACCCTGTACTGCGATGTCCATAGAACATCTCTTCCGCAGCCGCGCCGCCAAGAGAAATCATAATCTGCTCTTCAAGAAACGGCAGCGTATATAGATAGCGCTCCTGCTGCGGCTGATGACGAACATATCCAAGCGCTTGTCCGCGAGGACATAGCGAGACGTGCGACACACTGCCCGGACGTACCACCTCCGCTACGATCGCATGTCCAAGCTCATGAAGGGCAACGCGGCGGCGTTCTTCTTCATTTGTTTCTCGATCAAGCTTCTCGCCCATCATTACCTTATCGATTGCCATTGCGAGATGATGCGCAGTAATCTCATGTTCTTCCTCACGCATTGCATAGATCGCGCCCTCATTCAAGACACTTTCCAGCTGTGCACCCGAGAAACCAAAGGTCTCATCGGCAACCTTGGATAATTGAACATCTTCCGCCAATGGTTTATTTTTAGCGTGAATGCTCAATATATGTTCGCGACCTTTCTTATCAGGCAGATCAACCTGCACGTGTCGGTCGAACCGTCCTGGACGCAGCAGCGCCCCGTCCAGCATTTCCTTACGGTTCGTCGCGGCCATGACGAGAATTCGCGGCTGTTCATTCGCATACAGACCATCCATTTCAGTCAAAAGCTGATTGAGCGTCTGATCGTATTCCTTCTGTTGTCCGCCCTGCCTTTTTCCACCGATGACGTCAATTTCATCTATGAAGATAACCGCATTCGCCTTCTTCTCTTTGCGTGCCAGTTGACGAGCTTCCTTAAACAGATTGCGCATTCTTCCTGCTCCGACACCGACATACATTTCCACGAACTCACTGCCTGTAACGCCTATAAACACTGCATCGGCATAATGAGCGGATGCCTTAGCCATCAGTGTCTTACCTGTTCCAGGAGGACCTGTTAACAGCACGCCTTTCAATGGTCGAATACCAAATTTCTTGATCTCATCCGGCTTAATAAGAAAATCGAGCGCTTCAATCAGCTCGTTCTTAGCTTTATCTTGTCCACCTATATCTGAAAAGCTCAATTTGGGAACTCTCGTTAACCCATTCTCGCTGCTGGATTGCATCTCTTTGCTTAACCCGCCGGGATTGCCGCGCACCTTAGCTGCATATGCCAATATACCAAGCGCCGCTCCCGCAAAGAGAACTGGTCCTACGTTTACACCGATGTAAGCAAGGAACAGGATAACTGCTGCACCTGCTCCGATACTAATCTCAGGCCACAATTTTTTGTTCTTCTGCATTCGGCCACACCCCCATACGTTCGCCCTGCAACGGCAGAACGATCATCTTGGTGCCTTGTTCTTCTTTGAGTGTGATATATACAAAATGTTCATCCATCTCTGTCTTCACAGACAAGCCTGGAACGGTCTTCGCTAATTGATCCAGCTCATTAGGAATATTACTGAATTCCTGATGAGCCATTGCCTCCGCTACAGGGAACAACGCTCTTGACCACCAATCTTCCAATTTGTCAGTCGTATGGTCATCCTTTATGACGATGCTTATATTACGTTCCTCCGCTTGCTTCAAAGCTTCAGTATAAGCTTTCTGTACAACATCGCGCAGGTCTGCGTCCGGTTCCAAGTCCAATGTAATAACTAATTGCTTGGGCTGCCACTGTACATCAGAAGCCGCCACCTGCGGTAAGGAAGCGAGCGTTGATTGAAGCGGCGCTTCCTTAACCTGATCGCGGAACAGAAACCACCCGCCAAACAGCAAGGCTACCGAGACGGCCGTTGCCGTAAGCATAGGGATCCATCGCAGTTTTTTCACTCTACAACACTCCTTCTTTTCTAATTCTAATCTATATTAGATCAGTAATATTGTTGATATATACTATGAATACATCAACGAGTATATCACAATATGATGGATTATCTGTAATGTAATGAGTGGAAGAGTTGTTGCATACGTGCAAACTGTTAACTTCTTCAACATAACCTGCACATACGTATACATTTCAGCAATAAAAAAAGCATGCCTCCCTTCCCACAGGAAGATTAGACATGCTATACAATAATAATTATTCTGTTATGAGAGCAACTGACCGAAATCTAATCGCTTCTCGAATCGCATCAACGATCATCAGTGGTTGAAACGGCTTTACTAAATATACGTCCGCCCCATATTCATACGCTTTTTTCTTCTCCTCAAATGCACTGCAAACCACGATCGGCAGATGGTTCAACGTTGAATCATCACGTATTCGCTTAATCATTCGCCATCCATCCGCTCCATGATCCAACACCAAGTCTATTACAACGGCGTCAGGCTTTAGCGCAGGAAGCGAGTCAAATGCTGAGCGATCATCCACATAAGTGACTACGCGGTAGTTATGATCTTGCAGCGTTTCTGTCAACAACTCCGACCAGCTTTTATCATTTTCCACGACTACAACCGTACCAATAGACTGAGATTCTGCGGGTGGATGGATCGCAATATGATTCTCTACACGATGCTGTACTTCTGCTAGCGGAAGCTGCACACGGAAGGTGCTGCCTTGACCGTAAACAGATTGAACTTCAATCTGACCGTTGTGCACATTTAATATCTCTTTTACAATGGCTAGTCCGAGACCGGTGCCGCCAATTTCTCTGCGGTCCGAATTATCTACTCTGTAGAATCGGGTAAACAACGATTGTATGGATTCCTCAGGTATTCCTAAACCCTCATCCTTAACGTCAATGTATATATTCTCCGAATCATTGAAGCATCTGACTTCAATATCTCCGCCTCGTGGAGAATATTTCACAGCATTACTCAGTAGATTCGAGAATACCTGCATCAGTTTATTGCAATCATCCTGCACAATACTCACCGTAGTCTCATCCGTTAGAAAGATTCTATGAGCAGCAGATGCCGCCTGCCCCACCGTAATGGCATCATTTAGCAGCGACACCATATTCACCGACTCTACTTCGTATACCTGCCTGCCGGATTCCATTCGCTGAAGGTCCAGGAAATCATTAATCAGCGCAGTCAGCCGCTTAGCCTCTTGATGAATCGTGCTCAAATATTTGTGCTGCCGCTCGGGCTTTAAGTCTTTGTGCAGGAGCAATTCAGTGAACCCGAGCACACTGGCAAGCGGCGTTCTCAGTTCATGACTAACCGTGCTCACAAACTCTGACTTCACCCGGTCAATTTCATATTCCTTCGTAATATCTCGATGAACGAGCAGCGTTCCGATTCGTTTCTGATGGCGATATAGCGGCTCACAATACATGCGAATGTACCGATTAAGCGGTTCTCTCAAATGATAGGTCCAGCTGTCAGCCTCTGATTCACGATTAGCAACGATATCTTCTATCGATGCGATTAGCGGCTTGGGATCTGTCACAATACTGCTCAGCAATTGCATATAACTCGACAGATCCATTTGTAGTGACTGTGATTCATTCTGAATATCCAGCAATTCACATAGCTTGCGGTTGACCTGTAAAGTGGTTCCGTCGAGACTGAGCAATTGCACGCCTTCCTGGATCGTATCCAGCATATCCTGCGTCATCTGCCTTTGTCTTTCGGTTTCTTCGAATAGGTCAACCTTCTCAAGCGACAGCGATATTTGCTTCGCCAGGCCCATCGCTTCAAGCTCATCTCTGCTCGAGATCGTTCTTCCGATCCTCGTAACTACAATGCAAGCAATGATCGTATCATGGGCATCGAGAATAGGTAGATACAGCTCATCAACAGTGGAAGTTGTCGTTTCATACCCTTTTTCAGACGGTAAGCTGTCTCTATGTAAAAGATACGGCTTCTTCGTGTCCATGACTCTCACAAATATGGAATCCTCTAATTGCTCGATCAACTGGTTAGCACCATTTTCCGAGATACCAAATGCTGCATGCTGTCGACTTGGATTCAAGAGCACAATGATCCCTTTGTCCATATATAAGACTTCCACTATGTTGCGAATGATGCTGATCAGCAGATGCTGCTTATCGCTGGAATTAGCTAACGACAATATAAAACGATTCCGACGCTCCAAATATCGTTCGCTCTCCTCCATCTTGCGCAGCGCATCCTGAAGCTCATCCTGTGAAGCCTGTAGCTCGTCCTGCTGAGCAACCAGCTCTTCATTTTGTGCAACAAGTTCTTCTTCCTTAGACATGATCTGCACCATCATCGACTTCAAGGAACGTGACAGCTGACCAATCTCATCTTGACGCTCAGTATAGTGAAGCTCGACAGCCTTTCCCGTTGCAAATTGTTCAGATTCAGCTGACAGCTTGTGCAGCGGCGTACCGACATCTTTAGCAGCTCTGTTCGTTATCCATAGGAAGATGAACAATGAACACAATACAAATAGAATAAACCAGGTTCCTTCTCTATACAGTTCCTTGAGCAGTCTATCATTTTCTTCAATCAGCTTATTCTTCGTATCTACTTTAAACTTTGCAGCATAATCAATCATCTCGTTAACCGCGTCATTGACACCGCTGGATGACAGCTTTCGAAGCGAAGCATAGTCTTCATTCTGAGCATACTTGACGGCAGAAGGCAGCACATTGTGAATGAAATCCGTCGTAAACAGCTCAATAGATCGAATTAATTCCTGCTCCTCCTTAGTGAGAGGTAATTGTTTGTAGGCTTTCAGCGCATCCTTCAATCGATCATACTCTACGAAGATCTGCTCGTATTCATCTTTATTCAGAAAAGCATAATACCCTCGAGAACGGAAAAAGATCTGATTCGTATGACCCGCAACTTCAGAAACGATTGATTCTTTATGCTCAAGCTGCTGCGTCTTGGTCTGATATTCTACTAATGAGTTATAGCTTCGCCAGAGCACGATGCCAGCGCCAGCCATTATCAACAGCTGTGATATCAGCATCATCGCAACAAATCGGCGAGTTAAACTTTTCCTCAGATATGAGTGCAGCCTACCCATTCAGCATCACACCAACTTTGCGTACCAGCTCTATCGGACTAAAGGGCTTGGACATAAACTCATCCGCTCCATTGGCCAGTGCATGCTCCCGATCAGATTGCTGACTCTTCGCAGAGAGCATCATCATTTTAAGTTGATTATGTTCAGCGCTCGCTCTAACGGCGCTAATAACTTCAAGACCTGTCATTTTGGGCATCATGTGGTCAAGTACAGCCAAGTCATAATCATTCGCTTCAATCATTCGTAATGCTTCTTCTCCATCTGACGCTGTCGTTACTAGGTAGCCTTCGTCTTCCAATGTATCTGTGATCAACATACGCAATATAGCTTCATCTTCTGCCACCAATATTTTCGCCATTTGGCACCTCTCCCTCTCAATTAATTGGACTTATACCCACTTGCGAATTAATCGACGAATGCGCGCTTCCAATTCTTTTATTCGAAACGGTTTGGTGACATAATCGTCCGCCCCTAGCTGGAGCGCTTTGACGATATCTTGTTCAGCAGTTCTACCCGTCAACATAATGACAGTAAACATTTCGGCATGCGGTAATTTACGAATACGTTCCAACACTTCAAGGCCATCCATTCCAGGCAGAAGACCATCTAATAACACAAGATAAGGCTCTGTAACTTCTGCAGGCAATTGTTCCAGGAACGACTCTCCATCACGGTATTTGGTCAGTATTACGTCTAGTCGTTCATCAAGCTCCATATTAAAATGGTCTGATAACATCGTTTGCATCAGGATATCATCATCCACGATCACTAGCTGAAGCTTGCGTTTTAATGGAGTCAGCGCAATGTCCTCTTTTGTTACAACTCTTCGTCTTCCCAAGCTCTTTGCAGCATAAAGCGCTTGATCCGCCATTTCTATCCAGCGGTGAATGCTCAGGTCGTTATTGTCTACGTATACAACGCCTCCGGAAAACGTACAGGTGAAGATACCATCAGCTGTATAAAAATCAACCTTAGAGAACTGCTCAATCAACGCCGACAATAAGATCTGCGCCTCCTTCAGTTCTGTCTTAGGCAATAAGACCAGAAACTCTTCTCCACCATAGCGGATAAAAATATCTCCGATTCGCAAATTTTCCTTCATAAAGGCTGTAAACTTCGTTAGTACCTGATCACCGATCAGATGACCATATGTATCATTTATCTGCTTAAAGCGATCCAGATCAAGCAGCGCCATACTAAAGCTTTCGCTGTTTCTTAAAGATTCCGCATTCAGCCTGCTGAACGCTTCATGCATAAATTTTCGATTGTATGCTCCCGTTAATTCATCGATAAACAACAATCCATCCAATCTCTTCTTCCCAGTGATCTGCCTTTGCAGCCTTGCCAACAGTTCTTCAATATCAACCGGCTTGCAGATCACGTCATCGACACCCATTCGATATGCTCTTAAACGTGTATGTTTACTGCAATCCTCGGTAATAATAGTTGTCGGAATATACTGCTTCTTGAGCTTCTCTCCCAGAAGCTCCATAATTTCAAACCCGTCCGTATCCGGAATATTCAAGTCCATGATGAGACAATCCGGCGAGACATCGTGGAAATATTCAATGGCTTTCTGTGAGGAAGTTGTCGCTATAACGGACCAGCCCGCTGCTTGCAGCTCTTCCTTTAGAACCATCAATAAGTTTACGTCATCATCTAAAATAAGGACAGAGGGGTCTGTCTCTACATTTTTCTCGTTTAACCTATTATTCATAGAACCTTTGACGCTCCGCTCCGATTGAGTCTCTATATAATGACGTAAGTCGTGCAGAAACAGCCGTACTTCCTCAGCAGTCCATTCCTTCAATTGGTTCAACTCAATCTGATTGAGCAATCGACTTGCAATCTGCATCAATTCATTCATTTCAATCGTGCCTGATGTGCCTTTAACCGTATGTAAGAAGTGATACAACTCATCAGAACGAATGATATCTTTACGATTGAACCAAGTATTCAACTGTTGTTCTAGGTTCAATATGAATTGAGTTTGATATTTATTCATCTCCTACCCCCTAGCACTAGATGTTCATTCCCATGATGCTCATTGCATAGTAAAAGCGCAAAGGAATCACAATCCTTTGCGCTTATTTTCACTGATTTGGCATCGAATAGATGTCCCCGGTCGGTGTCCCGTCAGCGAAGCGGAAGAAGTGATAATAATATCGTAGTTCACCAGTCTCGTCCTTGCGTCTGACTAGTGCCTGCCACACATATTCATTATCTTTAATACCCGGAACGATGTGTTTAATGCTGACTCCCGGATACTGCTGTATCAAATACTGCTCAATATCCTTTTTGGAGACACCATCAGAGGCAGCCTTAACTGTTACTTGCTCTGAAGTAAGGTCGACCCATGCCATCTGAGTAACACCAGCCTCGTCTACACCTGTGACAACGTAATATACACTATCCCATATCGACTTCTCTACTCCGCTTACAGAAGCCCAAGCAACTGCTTTTTGAGATTCAGCAACAGCTTTTGCTTCGAGCGAATTTTCATCTGTACGAATATAATTTACATACCACACGCTCAAGATAGCCAGCAGGAGCATCACTACGAGCGCAGCCAGAACGACAATACGCACTCGGCTGTAACGCTTCCTTGATCTGCTTCTAGTCAACATTTACTTATCCTCCACTTAACGAGACAGCAAGCCTTGGAAGCAGCGTGCTGCTTCGCGGCGAACCCGTTCTTCATCAAGGGTCAAGCATGCTCCATTATTGACTACTTGCTTGCCATCTACCCATACATGCTTAACATCCTTGCCAGAAGCAGAGTATACCATGTGGGATACCAGATCCGTATGCGGCAGCAGATGCGGTTGATCAATATCGACAGCGATGAAATCCGCCTTCATTCCAGGCGCAAGCAGACCTACGTCCTGAAGCTGGATCGTCTTGGCGCCATTGATCGTCGCAATTCGCATTGCTTCTGCAGCAGGTACCGCAGTAGGATCACCTGATATTCCCTTATGAATAAACGCAGCCAAACGCATCTCTTGGAACATATCTAGATTGTTATTGCTAGCTGCTCCATCTGTTCCAAGGGATACGTTCACGCCTGCTCGGAGAAGGTCTGTAACTCGTGCTATGCCGCTTGCCAGCTTCAGGTTGCTAGCTGGGTTGTGAGATACGCCGACCTTATGTTTAGCCAATATTTCGATTTCTTCGTCTGTAAGATGAACGCCATGCGCAATATACGACGGTCTGCTGAAGAATCCCAGCTTCTCAAGATGCGCAACAGGGCGCAATCCGTATTCCTGCACATTCTGTTCAACTTCTGCTCTAGTCTCGGACATATGCGTATGTAGCATCATATCAAGATCATGAGCTGCTTGTACGAACTTCTCGATGAAAGCAGGAGGACAAGTATACGGCGCGTGTGGAGCCAGCATCGTCGTAATTCGACCTTCCGCTCGTCCGTTCCAATCTTTTGCGAAACGCACAGCCTCTTCTAGCTTCATCCGCTGTTCTTCTTCACTGCATAGACCGATGGCGCCGCGCATGAGTCCTGCGCGAATACCTGCTTGTTCCGCAACCTTGCCGACCTCATCCATATGGTCGTACATATCTACAAACGTAGTTGTGCCGCTCTTCAGCATTTCCAGTACAGCAAGAGCGGAGCCCCAATACACATCTTCGTCTGTAAATTTAGCCTCCATTGGCCACATTTTTTGCTGGAGCCATTGCTGGAGCACCATATCATCGCCATAGCCGCGCAATAACGTCATCGCAGCATGACCATGCGTGTTGACTAAACCCGGCATGAAGAACAGACCGCTGCCATCAAATAACTCCGCATCTTCCTTATAATTCTCCGGCAGAGTTTCACCGAGATAGACAATCTTTCCGTCCTCGACAACCATGTATCCATGTATGGTGCTCGATTCTGCGTCCGGATGGATCTGTGCAAAGCGCCCGTTATGGACGATGAATCGTTTAGGCATTCTCAATCGTTTCCTTTCCTTCTTCATCTTGCAAGTAATAGGCCAAGCTGAACAGATCCGTCGTGAAATCTGCAGTATGCACGCGAATATGCGGCGGTACCTTCAGAATAACAGGTGCAAAGTTCAAGATTGCTTCCACACCCGCCTCGACAAACTGATCCGCAACATGCTGGGCTTCCAGCGCAGGTACCGTAATAATACCTATTCGAATTCCCTTACTCTTAACTGTATCGATCAACTGATCCATTGGCTGCACGATCAGGTTGTTCAATGCTGTTCCCACTTTATCCGGATGCGCATCGAATACAGCAACAATCTTCATATTATCTTGCAAGTACGTGGTATAGTTGCATAGGGCTTGACCAAGTTTACCAGCACCGACTAATCCGACTTGAATCTTGAGATCAAGCTTAAGGATATGTCTAATCTGCTCGATCAGATAAGACACATCATAACCGATGCCTTTACGGCCAAAATCTCCAAAATAAGCGAGGTCTTTGCGAATTTGGGCAGGATTCAGATCAAGCTTCTGACCTAAATCTTGAGATGATATTGTTAGAACCTCACGCTGCTTCAATTCCATGAGGTGACGTAAATAGAGCGGCAAACGTCTAACAACGGCTTCTGAAATCTTCATCGCTTTCATATCCTCTGATCCCCCTTTTACCTATCTGATTGTCATATTATTTTTAATTAATCTTGTAAAGCTCTTTCCTGCTCTTCCCTGAACCAATCACGGATCCGCGGCACTAGGTGCTCGGTAGTCATATGCTCCATCTTAGGACCAGGTAAAGAATATAAGAAATGCTTGCCATAGCTCGTCTCAATTACACGAGTATCATAAATAATTACGATACCGCGATCCTTAGAGGTTCGAACTAATCGTCCAAAACCTTGCTTAAAGCGAATAACGGCTTGCGGAATCGACAGCTTCCGGAACGGATTCTGGTTCTGACGCTTCAATCGTTCTGACTTCGCCTCAACAAGCGGATGATTAGGCGGCTGAAACGGAAGTCTGACAATCGCTAGACAAGTCAACGCCTCACCAGGAATGTCCACACCTTCCCAGAAGCTGCTAGTTCCTAACAGCACGGATGCAGGATGCTCCTGAAAACGGCGAGTCAGCTTGCTTCGATTGCCGCTGTCCATGCCTTGCCCTAACACTTGTACGCCGTGCGGCTGAAGCATTTCCTTCAGTGGTTCATATACTTCCTTCAACATGCGGTACGAAGTAAACAGCACCAGCATTCTACCCTTTGTCACAATGGCAACATCTGCAAGTGAATGAAGCAATTTGTCGGTAAAGATCGGATCTACAGAGCCCTTAACTGTTGGAAAGTCTCGCGGAATGACAACTAGCGCTTGCTCGCGGTAGTTGAACGGAGACGGAAGAATAACAGTATGTAATCTTCCCGTGCTGGAAGCCTCCTTCAAACCGATCTGTTCCTCTAAATATTGAAATGACTTGTCAACAGATAACGTTGCCGAAGTCAGAATGACACTTTTCTTCGGTTCGAAGAAGTATCGATTTAGCGCTTCGCTGACATCAACTGGCACTGCGTACAGATGCATCGACTTATGCTTATACTGAGCATTGCCTTCCATCCAATACACAGAATCTGGATCTGTCGCCTTCATAAAGAGGCGAAAATCCTCGCGAATGATTGAGATCTCCTTGAATATCCCTGTTACATCCGTTATGACGGGCTGCAGCTCTTCATCATCCGCATCTTTCCATTCCAACACAAGCTTTTCGCCCGTACGGACAATTTCCCCCAGACGCACATATACGTCTTCTTCAAGCTCAGCGATCCCCTGCCAATCCCGCGGTCGAGCGCCAGACTGCAGTCGGAGCACGGATTGTCCTGCTTCAGCTTGTCCCAGCTCTGGAGGCGGCATCAATTGATACAGGACATCATGAAGACGATCCCAGACGTCTCTTACGTCAACGAGCTGTGTGAGCAGCTTCTCAATGCCGTCTGCCCAGATCATTGCTTTCTCACTTCCTGAGAGGCGAAGACGTGTCTGCAGCAGCAGCAATAAGCCGTTCTTACTATCTTTCACCAAACGTGTCAGCGGGTGAATCAATGAAAAATATTGCAGATGTATGCCTAAATGCTTGCTCGCTGTTTCTTCAAAATGATGACCTTCATCAATAACCAAATGCTCATATCCAGGCAGCAAACGATGCTCAGCTATGACATCCGTAAACAATAAGGAGTGGTTGGTGATGATGATATCAGATTGATTGGCATCATTCTTCGCGCGATGGTAGAAGCAGCGCTTAAACCATGGACACGCCCGATTAAGACAAGAATCGCTGTCGCTCGCCACAGTATCCCAAAATTCTGGGCCTTTATGCGTCAGATACAGCTCCTCATCGTCACCGTGCTCAGTCTGGCTTAACCATACCATCATCTGTGCAGCGGTTAATACATCATCGCGTCCATGCAGAAAATCTCTATAGTTTATTTTATGTTCAAATTTTCTCAAACACAAATAGTGACTACGACCTTTTAAGACCGTTGCCTTAAATGAAACAGGCACAATGTGCTCTAGAAGCGGTAAATCTCGCTGTCTCAGCTGTTCTTGCAAATTTATGGTATGTGTGCTGACAATTACCTTCTTATCATTCTTAACCGCATAATAGATAGAAGGAATCAGGTAACCTAAAGATTTTCCCGTACCTGTACCCGCTTCAATGAGAAGATGTCGGTCATCTTCCATACAATTCATCACTTCACGGAACATCTGCTCCTGAGCTTCGCGCGGTTCATAGTGCTCAAGCTTCTCCTTCAATGCACGGTGAATGTCACCCATAAAAGATGTGAACGAGACACCTTGCAGCGGTGACTCGCTAAGCCCTTCCCGAGGAGGCTGATTATCTGTCCATTCGTCCACATTAAATACCAATTGTCGATATGAAAGTGCTCGAGCATCTTCAGCCATTCGCGTTACGTCGCGCTCTCGTTCCTCAAGCAATACCTGTAGCATCCAACCAAGGTCACGTTCCTCTTCCCCAAGCAGTTCGACGATACGCTGGAGCGTAAGCAAGGGTAAATCATTAATGGCTTCTAGGCACTTTACAAAAATATCTGCAGTTGCGCGAGCATCACTGTCTGCTTGATGCGGTCTGTCATGCACAATATGGAATGTCTGCGCAACAGATCCGAGCTGATACGAAGTCAGAGAAGGGAATAAAATTCGCAGCATCTCGATAGTATCTAGAATCCTTCCAGTAAACGGCAGGTATCCAGTCTGCTCCAAAGCGTTTCGTAAAAATTGATAATCAAATGCCACATGATGACCCACCAGCACAACATCGTTGAGCAAGGGCACCATTCCCGTCATCGCTTCATCCAGATCAGGAGCATCCTTCACCATACTGTCATCGATTCCAGTCAATTGAGCAATAAATTCGGGGATCTTAATCGTTGGCCGAACGAGCGTATGATACTCCTGCTCGATCTGCAGCTTATCATCAAGGATAACCAGGCCGATCTGTATGATCTCGTCTCCCGGTTGATTGCCTGTCGTTTCAAAGTCTAATACGGCAAATCTCATTGTCACAATTCCTCTCACCAATTCTGTTATTAGAATAACAGATGTTCGCCTTTTTGAAAATGAGCAGAGGGAAACACCCGAAAGAATGTTCCCCTCTGCTCACTGTATGTTAAACGATGGATACAACCCTTTTCTCTCCAAACTGCAGGCTGCCGCATTTGTTCGTACATACCTTTAGGTTGGCTATCGGCTCTGGAATGCTTGGATCAGTGAAGTGCGCCTTATGAAAATAATGCTGAGCTTTCTCGGTATTGCTGTGAAGCATCTGTATACAGCCAAGTGCGTTATAGGCAATGGCCTTCAACTTCGGATCATCGGTCAATGGAATAATAAAATGTAAATGACGACACGCTTCTTGATTGCGACCGAGATGTAGATACGACAGACCTAATAATATGCGAATTAAACATTTGTCTGGCTGACGGACTACGGCATTCTCTAGATAGTTAACTGCTTGCTTGTACATTCGCAGGGTAAAGTATCCTTGGCCTCTCTGAAATGGATCACTGTAATCCGGAATTTGGAATTCAGCAGCTTCAACCATTTCCTTCTCTGCATTATCCATCAGATTTTTAAGACTGCTGGCGGCAGCAGCATTCAGCTTCGTTCCAGAATTAGCAGCTGTTCTGATTATGGCAAGCTTTTCTTCAAACCGCAGCCATTCCTCCACAATATGATCACTCATCGTACGAAGAAGGGCCAATTGTCGGTCTAATTCTTGCTTTGCTGTTCCTTGAACAGAAGGATATTGTTGTATGATGTCATCAAGCAATTCATTCATCGTCGCGAACATGTGCTGCAACACGGTTCATCCCACCTTCGCATGTGATGTTCTTCGTTGTTATGCGGCTCACGTTCATTGTGTGTTATCACGATTCATTTCATGCGGATAACCAGTCATTCAACAATACTGCAATTCATTGCTTCTTGATCAGCGAATCGTCGCGTGCACTTCCAGATTGGCAAGCTCAACAGCTTTATTCTGATCATCTACAAATACGACCTTAGGTTCATACTGTTTCGCTTCTTCGTTCGTCATGCCTGCATAAGAGATAATAATGACATTGTCACCAGGCTGAACGAGACGAGCAGCCGCTCCGTTCAGGCAGATCACGCCGGAATCACGAGCGCCTTTGATAACATAAGTCTCTAAGCGAGCGCCATTATTATTATTCACAATCTGAACCTTCTCATTCGGCCAGATATCAGCCAGCTCCATCAATCGCTCATCGATTGTGATGCTGCCCACATAATTTAAGTTTGCTTCCGTTACAGTTGCGCGATGGATCTTGGATTTCATCATTTCTCGGATCATCGGTCATTCCCCTTTCGTATCAAGCAGCAGCTTATTGTCAATTAATCGTGTATTCCCATATCGGACAGCGAGAGCGATCAGCCATTGCTCTGTGCGCTCTTGTACAAGCGTATCCATCGATACAGGCTCAAGCGAAGGAAAGCTGATGATTTCGGTATATTCGATATTCGCTAACGGCGCGGTACGGATCCAGGCCATAATTCGATCTCTAAGCATTCCTACAGTCAGTTCTGAATCAGATGCGATCCAATTTTCGACCATGGAGAGCGATTCTGACAGCTTCAAGGCTTGTGCGCGCTCCTGTTCTGACAAATACACGTTTCTTGAGCTGAGAGCCAGACCGTCTGCTTCACGAACGATAGGACAAGGCACAATCTCAAGATCCATATTCAAGTCCTGTACCATCTGTGTAATAACAGCCACCTGTTGAGCGTCCTTCATACCAAAATAGGCTCGATCTGGCTTTACCATGTGGAACAGTTTGGATACAACTGTCGTTACCCCGTCAAAATGTCCAGGACGCGATGCGCCGCATAAGGAGCCAGTCAGCTCGGAAACAACTACCTTCGTTTTCGTCGGCTGCGGATACATGACTTCGACTGTAGGCAGGAATACAATATCGACTCCGCATTCTTCAGCTAAAGCTAGGTCACGTTGTTCATCACGCGGGTATCGATCTAGATCCTCATTAGGACCGAATTGGATCGGATTGAGAAATATGCTCAGCACCGCAACATCATTCTCTGCAACTGCTCGCTTCAGCAAGCTGGCATGTCCTTGATGCAAGTACCCCATAGTCGGAACAAAGCCGACTGTAGAAGATGTATGTTCACGCCGCGCTGCTGTCAGCGCGGCCTTTAATTGTTCAATCGTTGTAGCGACTTTCAAAGATTACTCCACCTTTCCATGTCCGTACAGATTCTCAACAACATCCTCCGTTGCTTGGAACGTGTGGGTCGCAGCAGGGAATGTTCGTTGCTTCACATCTTGAACATAAGCGCCGATGCTTTCCTTAATGACGGAGCCGATGTCGGCATATGTTTTGACAAAGCGCTTATCGCGGTAATCTGGCGAATAACGCAATATATCATGATATACAAGCACCTGTCCGTCACAGCTTGCACCTGCTCCAATACCAATCGTTGGTATCGACAAGCGCTCGCTAATATAGGCGGCAACTTGATCCGTAACCAATTCCAACACAACGCCGAACGCCCCAGCTCTTTCTAATGCCAGTGCATCCTGCAGCAAGCGTTCCGCATCCTCCGCCGTCTTCCCTTGCACGCGGTAACCGCCAATTTGATGGACAGATTGCGGCGTCAAGCCGATATGACCGAGTACAGGTACGCCTGCTTTCACACAAGCATCGACCATCAGCGTAATCTCTACTCCGCCTTCCATCTTAACTGCATTGGCATGCCCCTCTTGCATGATGCGGCGCACGTCTCTCATCGTCTCGCTTACTGAGCTGTGATAGGTCATAAACGGCATATCCGTCACGATGAATGTATTCGGCGCTCCTCTGCGTACAGCACGTGAATGATATACCATATCGTCGATTGTAACAGGTAGTGTCGAATCGTAGCCAAGTACAACATTGCCAAGCGAATCTCCGACCAATATCATATCCACATCCGCTTGTTCAGCGATAGCAGCAGAAGGATAATCATAAGCTGTAATCATGGCGATAGGCTGCTTCTCATTTTTCATTTTCTTCATTTTGACGATGCTAAGTGGTTGTTTCACGGTTGCTTTCACTCCATTCAACTCCTTATTGCACTCTTTTTTGGGGTTGCACATTAGTGTGCGCAAAACAAAAAAACCTTTTAGCGTTTCCACTAAAAAGGTCCCAGAGCAAAAAAAGAGGTCGCTTGCGACATCTTCCTGTCTCGGTCCCTTTAGGCTCAGAGCAGAAATGTAGCAGCATAACAAGGATATGATCTTGTCCTGCATGTTCCCTTGCTTTGCGAGTGCGATTCCGGTTAAAGATATCGCCTACGTGGGTAGTATATCAGAATATTGTCTAATTTTCATCTGTAAAACGTACATCTCCGGAAAATACTTTCTGGTACAAGCCCTCAGGTCCTAACAGCACCAGTGCTCCCGATTCATCAAGTCCCTGTGCAGTGCCTGCCGCCTCACCGTATGGAGTCTTGAGCTGTACATGCCTTCCAATCATCACGCTGTTGGCTTCCCATATCGTGCGGATCGGTCCAAAGCCTTGTTCTTCGTACAGCTTGTACAATTGCTCCCATTCCAGAAGGATCTCCGCAAGCAATGTGGCACGGTCGATCTCATGGCCAGCCTCACGCTTCAAAGATGTTGCGATGTCCAGCAGATGCTCTGGGTAATCGCGTTCATCGATGTTTACGTCAATCCCAATTCCGGCTATCACATTGACCAATCGCTCATCTTCAGCACTCGACTCTAGCAGGATGCCGCAAACCTTGCGGTTCTCGATCAGCAGATCATTGGGCCATTTGATGCCTATCGGGACATTCACGACTCTCTTGATGGCTCTACATACTGCTACCGCGGTCAGCAGAGTCAAGTGCGGTGTAAATTGCAGCGGAATGCGCGGCTTCATCACCATACTCATCCATATGCCCTTGCCAGGTGGCGAGAACCACGATCTTCCTTGACGGCCGCGTCCAGAGACCTGCTCTTCCGCAATGACAAGCGCGCCTTCTTCAGTGCCATCTTGCGCCCATGCAAGAGCTTCGTTCTGAGTAGAATCGGTTCGACTCAGAACTCGAACCTGTCTGCCGAAGCGCTCTGTCTTGAGCTTCGACAACAGCGATATCTCGTCCAGTCTTGTCGGCTGCTGTACAAGGCGATAGCCAAGCTTAGGGGTCGCTTCAAAGTCAAATCCCTTGGCGCGGAGCCGATTTATATGCTTCCATACTGCGGTACGAGAGATTTGAAGCTCGCGGCTGATTTCTTCACCGGATATATATTCATTCGGCCGTTCCTGGAACCATGCCAACAATCGGTCATTCATCAAGTTCTCTTCCTTCCTCCGCCATCATGCGGCGGATATAGGTCAGTAGCGCTTCCGCTGTGTTCGGAAGCGTTAAGGTTGCAGCGGCGAGCCATGCCTGTTCCAGGCAAGCGCGCATCCACGGGCCGGCGGGGCGGTTTACCACCGCCAGCACGTCATTGCCGCTCACGGCCAGGTCGGTCAGCTTCCGCACCGGCATGGCCGCGAGCCACGCTTCCCCGTCCCGCAGCAGCATGTTCCATGCTGCGGGCACGGGCTCGTCTGGCGCCGCCACCTGCAGGGCGCGGCGGCACGCCAGCGCTGCGCGAAGCGCAGGCTCGCCATCGGCGAGCACGGCGCGCGCGCACGCTTCGCGCAAGGCTCGCGCGGCGGGGTCGGCTGTGTCGGCTGTGCCGACATCGGCACCGACATCGGCCGCCGCGCTGAGCCGCGCGTAGGCGCGCAGAACGCCCAGGATGGCGTTCTGCTGCGCCCCGGAGAGGCGGAGTGCCCGTGTAACGGGCTCCGCCTCAGGCGCGTCAGCGCCGTGCCCCAGCGCGAGCAGCGCAAAGCGTGTTTCCGGACTCACCGGGTCCGGAAACGCGGCTAGCGCGCAGCAGCAGCGCTGCCACGCGGGCCCGGCAGGCCGCGCGAGGAAGCCCAGCGGCTCCTTCGCATAGCCGAGGAGCCCGCTGCGCGCGAGCAGCGCCACGCCGGCCTGCGGTGCCGGCCCCTCGAGCAGCTTCCACAGCTCGCTCTGCACGCGCTCCATCGCGATATGCTGCAGCAGCTCGCGCGACTGCAGCATGCCGCGCCACACACCCTTCGCGAGCCGCATGCCGAGCACCGACGCGAATCGGATGCCGCGCAGCATGCGCAGCGCGTCCTCATGAAAGCGCGTCGCCGCATCGCCAACGCTGCGAATGCGTCCTGCCGCCATATCCGCTTGACCTCCAAATGGGTCCAGCAGCTCGCCATCCGCGGACAGCGCTAGCGCGTTCATCGTGAAGTCGCGCCGCCTCAAATCTTCGACGATGTCATCTATGTACTCCACTTGCTCCGGTTTCCGATAGTTCACATATTCGGATTCCAAGCGAAACGTGGTCACTTCGATGGGTATGCCGTTCGACATGACCGTCATCGTCCCATGCTTCTCCCCTGTCGGGATGACATGCTCAAACAAAGAAGCCACATCTGCCGGAAGAGCAGATGTGGCGATATCCACATCATGAATCGGACGCTTCAGCAGCGTAT
Organism: Paenibacillus marinisediminis; assembly: GCF_054343325.1. Lineage (NCBI taxonomy): Bacteria > Bacillati > Bacillota > Bacilli > Caryophanales > Paenibacillaceae > Paenibacillus > Paenibacillus marinisediminis. Next base: position 17,606 of record NZ_JBTGUH010000002.1, on the reverse strand, counting down.
CCCGCACACTGCCCCCAACCATATAAGCAGCGTATCCATGTTTATTCAGTTGGTTTATAATGCTGCGCCCTTCATCAGCCAGCGGACCTTCCATGTATAACTTCACTTCTGACACCTCTTCAACTTTGCGTTGACAACTCAATCACCCGCTGAAGAATAGCTCGAGCTATTAACACTGCGGCTTCGGAGCATGAACTTCACGATTCAATACCCGATAGTAGATCTTCTCGTATTCCCAAGTAATAAGATCATTACAGAATACATGGCGAGCCCGATGCAAGCAAGCCTCACGCATGCGTGCCGCCATCTCCTCATCCTGAAGCAGCTGTATCGCATATTCAGCCATCTGCTCAGTATGGCCAATCGGAGCCAGAAAGCCTGTTTCACCATGTGAAACCAGCTCTGGTATTCCGCCCGCCAGCGACCCGATCGTTGGAACACCGCACGCCATCGCTTCCAGCGCTACGAGACCAAAGCTCTCCTTCTCTGAAGGAAGCAGCAGCACATCGGCGAGCGAGATCACCTGCGCGATCTCATCCTGCTTACCGAGAAAATGAACGCGATCCTCCAGGCCCATGCTTTTAATCTTGCACTGCACCTTCGTCATATCAGGACCTTCGCCCACGAACACTAGTCGTGAAGGAACTTGCTCCTGCACTTTCGCGAATATATCCAACACATCTCCAACCCGCTTCACAGGTCGGAAATTTGAAATATGCATCATTATTTTCTCGTGAGGGTACGCAAATTCTGAACGAAGATGCGATATATCACGAGGATAGTAAACACGCTTGTCGATAAAGTTATAAGTTAAATCGATCGGTCGCGCAATATCCAGCAGCTCTCGCGTTTCACGAATAAGATCTTTGGAGACAGCGGTAACTGCATCACTTTCATTGATTGCAAAGCGAATCATATCCTTCAGCGACTCATCCTGAGCCAGAACCGTAATATCTGTTCCATGCAATGTCGTTACAACCTTCAGTCCAGGATTCGCCATCTGTTTAGCCAAGTATGCACACACCGCATGCGGTATCGCATAATGGACATGAAGCAGGTCCAATTGTTGCGAGTTCGCGACCTGTGCCATCTTGCTTGCCAGGGATAAGTCATACGGCGGATAACGAAATACATAATAATCGTTAACTGGAACCTCATGATAATAAATATTTTTCTGAAAGCTGGAGCCTAATCGAAAAGGCAAATGATGTGTTATAAAATGAACCTGATGTCCTCGTTCAGCAAGCAGCTTGCCGAGCTCCGTAGCCACAACTCCAGAGCCGCCTAGCGATGGATAACAAGTGATTCCTATCTTCAGCTTATCTCCCATCGTGTCCCTCCCTCGATCCAAGTATTTCGTCGCATATCGACTGCTGCATGAGTCAATATGAACTCTTGAACCATCTCAATCTAAAAATGATCGGACCGCATAAGGTCCCTTCTGAATAAATCCTTCAGCATAACTCATCCCGCGCCCTTGACCCAGCAGCGCATCTCGAGCAGCTACGCGCTCTACATATCCCTGATTAAGCGGCGTCATGACCACATCTTCACCAGTGCCTGGAGGGGTAAATTGAGATTCATAAGCTTCAAGCGACAGACGCTTTACCTCATATACGTCCGTTACATCTACAAGTAAATCGCAAGGAACCGTGTCATTAATAAAGTAGAAATATGTACTTTCCACTAAATGTGCTGGCACTTCCGACATGTACTTCCGCAATTTCGCATTAAAGACAGCTTCCTGTACCATTTTACTTGCAGCAACATGATCAGGATGGCGATCTTCCCAGTACGGAGCAAATACGATCCGCGGACGATACTTGCGAATGACGCGAACAATTGCCTCAATCTGCTCCTGAACAGGCTGCAGACCGCGATCAGGCAGGCCGATCGTGTGGCGCATCGCCAGCTTCATGTGATCGCTAGCCATTTGCGCTTCCGCCTGCCGCCGCTCCACTGTCCCGTTTGAGGACATTTCTGCAAATGTCAGGTCGCATATCCCTACGCTGTAGCCAGCGCGTTGATGCTTAACCAGCGTTCCCGCCATCCCAATCTCTACATCATCGGGATGGGCTCCGAACGCCAATATATCCAGCTTGAGTTCCATTATTCCTCAATCCCCGGCTTATATTTGTGCTGCAATTCACGCCAAGCGAAGTCGCCGCGTTCCAGTGCTTTGACCAGAATTTCCGCAGTCGCGATATTCGTTGCAAGCGGAATGCCCTGCACATCGCACAGACGAAGCAGTGCATTAATGTCAGGCTCGTGCGGCTGGGCCATAAGTGGATCACGGAGGAATATAATTAAGTCCATTTCATTTTCCGCCACCAATGCGCCAATCTGTTGATCGCCGCCCAGTGGACCTGATTGAAAGCGATGAATCTTAAGGTCTGTCTGATTCATAATTCTCGTACCTGTCGTACCTGTAGAAAATAGGTTGTGACCCTCAAACACATGCTCATACGCGATGACGAAGTTCACCATTTCATCTTTCTTACGATCATGTGCAATGAATGAAATGTTCAGCATGTCGCTCCTCCATTATCTATCTATATTATTAACATTTGAACGAAAGCTTCTAATACTTAAAGCTCTAAGATAAGTTCTAGTCATCCAACAAATGCTCGAAACCATAGATGAGCTGCTGCAATCCCATTACTTTCTTAATAGCCATATTCACACCTGGCATGTAGCCAGCGCGTTCATACGAATCGTGACGAATCTTCAACGTCTGACCATGCCCGCCAAAGATAACTTCCTGCTGTGCGAATACGCCCGGCAGACGCACACTGTGGATACGGAAGCCATTATAATAACCGCCGCGTGAACCTTCAATCACTTCTTCCTCATTCGGGTTGCCCTGACGGAACTCGGAGCGAACTTGTGATATTAGTTCAGCGGTCTTAACGGCTGTACCTGACGGCGCATCCAGCTTCTGATCTCCATGGTATTCGACAATCTCTACGTTAGGCATATATTTAGCAGCTTGTTGAGCAAAGCGCATCATTAGAATGGCTCCGATTGAGAAGTTCGGCGCGATCAGACCGCCTAATTGCTTCTCAGCACACATCTGCTGCAGCTGTTCGATCTCCTCTGGTGAAAGACCAGTCGCTCCGACTATAGGTCTCACTCCATGCTCTATCGCAATTCGAGTATTGTTCATCACAAACTTCGGTGAAGTGAAGTCTACGACAACATCCGGCTTCCATTCAGCTAGCGCTGCTTCTAAGTCGTCCATCACAGTCACTCCGCAAGCCGACTTACCAACCAAACTCGCTGCATCTACTGGTCCTGTTGAACGCGCAATCGCCGCAACTAGCTCGAATGCTTCCTCCTCCAGAACCATCTTGACAACCTCACGGCCCATGCGACCGCTTGCTCCAACAACTGCAACTCTAATTCGTGTCATGAAGTTTCTCCCTTCCTCCTATGAGCCTTGCTCATCAATCCGTGTCCAACGGTCCTTATCACGAGTATTGAACTTATGCATGACATCATCATGCGCCTTCGTCAGATCGATTCCGAGCGAATTGGCGAAGCATAAGATAATGAACAACAGGTCTCCAAGCTCGTTTTCAATTGAGTTGTCCGCCTCAGTTGGTTTCTTCGGCTTCTCACCGTATTGATGATTAATCTCACGCGATAATTCTCCGGCTTCTTCTAGCAAGCGGGCCAGCATCGAGAGCGGACTAAAATATCCCTCTTTAAATTGAGAAATGTATTGGTCCACCTCTGCCTGCATTTGTGCCAAGGGCTTGCTGCGAAGGGAGTCCAAGAATGCTTGTCGATTCATCTCTGTCATGACATCCCCTTCTTGCACATACGACTTGAACATACGATATGTAAGTTTCTATGTTTCCTATGTTATCGTAAAGACAAGTGGAAAACAAATGCTTTTTATACTACCATCAATTAGATATACTAATGAAGGATCACCTTAAATGTACCTGCAGAATTCGGAATAGACATGGAGGCATAAAGGACTTATGACAACGCCAATCTTCAGAAAAATGTGGCATACTTTCCTACCCATTACGATCGGAACCGCTATTTATGCATTTGGGCTTATTTACTTCATCATTCCAAACCAATTGATGGAAGGCGGGGTCACAGGGATTACGGTGTTGCTTAATTACGCGGCCGATATCAGTCCCTCGCTATCCACACTTCTGCTTAACATCCCGCTCTTTATTATCGGTTGGCGTTCATTAGGAAAGATACAGATGATGTACAGTATATACGGAGTACTCTCTCTTACCTTTTTCCTATGGTTGTTTGAGCAAGCCGTCAAGCGGGAGTTGATCATTCCTTTTCAGACGGAGCATGACTTTATACTTGCGACACTATATGCCGGTGTGACGCTGGGTACGGGGCTTGGCATCGTGTTCCGCTTCGGCGGCACGACAGGCGGAGTAGATATTCTCGCGCGAATGGCGAATCGAAAGTACAATATCAGTATGGGGCAATTCATCTTACTTATGGATATTTTCATTATCGGCTCTGCTTTATTCTACATACCTAAGGAGAAGATCCTATATACACTTGTTGCTGTCTTTATCTCATCTAAGATGATTGATTTCATTCAAGAAGGAGCATACGCAGCCAAAGCCTATACCATCATTTCTGAGCACGCCGAAGAGATCGGTGCAATGATAACGACCGAATTGGAACGCGGCGTGACCTTGATTCCCGCGATCGGCTTCTATTCCCGTAAGAACAATCATATGATCTATTGCGTAGTCAGTCGTTCAGAGATGCGCCAATTGCGTGCCATAGTAAAGTCAATTGACCCACGCGCATTTATTGTAGTAAGCGAGGTACACGACGTTCTGGGCGAAGGGTTCAAGGAGGACTAACAACCACTCCGATTATTGCACATATGATAAATTATCTTTACTCGAACACGGGTTGTCTCATGATGAGTCAGCCCGTTTATATATCGGATCTAATTCAAATTTGCATATAAAAAAACACAGCGGCTACAGGATATCCTGAAGCCGCTGTGTTTTCGAATGTTTGAACTATAATAATTGCCATTGCATGTATCATTGTGAGATGTTACCCCACGGACCGTTCCACATTTCATCATCACGATGTTGATATTTGATGTAGCCTACATATGCCAATGTCACTGACACGATACACGCTAACCACATGACACTCTTCCATGGGATAGAAGATTCACCTGCATGAGCCCATGTCGTTTGATCCCTGCCATGGCCGAACAACGCCCGCATCCACACTTCCTCAGCATCTCGAAGCGCAGCCTTCGCTTGGTCGATTCCAGCTTGATTCTCATGCGTCTTCTTGACGAGCGCAACTAAGGAACTCATCATTTCCACAGTCTGGATTGGACGCTGCATCGTAACGGCAGGCAGAATGCGATCAACATGCTCCATCCATGCTGAGCTGACCTTGATCCATTGCTCCTTCGTCTCGGCTTGCAGCATATCCGACATTTCCTGATGCAGTACCTTGTCATATTGAAGCCACATCGGCTTCTTCGGATGCGTTATCGCATCGACAGCCAGTCTCAGTCTGGAAGTCATATGCATCAGCTTCTGAGGCTGGATCTGAACGCGATGCAGCTCGTTCTTAACTTGAATGACAGAATCGGATATGGCTTTCACTTGCTCAATCCGCATATGATCAAACATGCCCCGATCGCTTAGCAGCGCTTCAATATCTGCCATCCTCGCGATACCTTTCAGCACATCGCCAACTACCGATAATTGATATAAGCTCTCTGACAGCATATCAACTTGTTCCCATCGCGATTTCACATCTTCTTCATCCATTGACTGCACGGTTGGAGCCTGCAATGCTGCAATAGCGCCTGTCCCATGGACTAACAGCAGCACCACAGCTAACAGTATAGCGACCACATAACGCTGCATGTCCATCCCCCCTCCAGTGTTAACCTATGGGGAGATGTCCAGATTTAGAACTGCAAATTCCGCTTGTAACCACAGCGTTACTTACGTCGTCGGCATATCGCTACTATCTGTACGCTGGAACCGTTCAATTCGTCTCCACGCCAGTTTCCATATACATGTTCAATGTCAAACCCGTTATATTCCAGCAAACGGCGAAGCTCTTGCGGATATGTATAGCGCAGATCAATGACAGCTTGCTCCGTTCTTAGCAGCCTATCTCCATTTTTGAAGAAGCGGTACGTCACATTATGCTGAATTTGACTGATCGGATCATAGGTACTGTTATAAAAGTACTCCACCGTTTCCCCATTAGGCATGGATATACAATGTGACAACTCGGTTCCATCTGAGGTCGCTAATTCTTCACTGGTCGCATTTCGCAGATCGAATATGAGCAGTCCATTCTCCTTCAGCATATGATGTACATTCTTCACAAAGGTCTCCTGCTCCGCATTCGTTAATAGATGTTGAAATGAATTGCCAGCCATGTACACAGCGTCAACAAGCTCCTCTGGATTCCATTCCAGCATATTGGCAAGAATCCATTGAGCCTCTACGCTTTTCGCTTGTGCTTTATCTCTAGCTAATGCCAGCATCGAGTCCGTTATGTCAACACCTGTCATTTCGAAGCCTTCCTCGGCCATAGGTATCGTGACTCTACCCGTACCGCATGCAAGCTCGACAACGCGCCGAGCAGATTGCCCAAGCCATTTCAACAGCATAGGCATCTCGGCTGCCCCTTTATTTTCTACATCATATTGCTCTGGATTCACATACTCTTCTAAATTTGTGTTGGCATGTAGATTCATTTGTAATATCCCTCTCGAAGCTTCTGCTTCTCCCTTTGTCTCCATGCAAGAAATCCTGCTAGAATGCTAATGCCTGTTAAAATGAACGTAAACCACGCTACAGCCGTGATATCATCCCATAACGTGCGAGGCAGCCAAGGATAGATGTCGTATGTATAATCCAATACATCATTCAACCAAGTATACATGCCCGCTATGATCAGGCTTACAGCTCCAAAACGGAATAATCGCACATAGAGTAATGCTTCAACCGCCATAGCGGTATGTGAAGCCATCAGCATCCAGTCCTGCCAAATCAACGGTTCACCTTGTACTGTGCCTGCGATGATCATCGCACATGCCCAGACTCCATATTTAACCGATGTCACAACAGCAAGTGCTTCAATAATGACACGCACGATGTGCAGAATGCCAGAGTTCCGCTTCGGTGGAAAGAGCAGGAACAATAAGGCCAAGGTAAAGAACAAGCTTGCTGTCGGACTATCGGGTACGAATGTGATCAGCCAATGCGGCTTAGTTTCCCAAGTCTGGATTAGCTGTTGCTTGTACCAATAATAACCATATATTGTGCCGATAAAGTTCGAGATAAACAGCGCCCATAACAACCAGCGCTGCTTCAGAAATGAGCGGCTAACATACCAAGACAATTGCAACAGAACCCCTCCAAATCAATATAGACGAAAGATGCTACCTTCAAATAAATACAACCTGATCGTGTTCACGATCAGGTTGTATACCTACTATATCTTACTCCGCAGCCTTTTGTTTCGCAAGCCACTCGGTAATCTTCACGATCTCTTCTTCGGTTACACCGTTCTTCAGAGCACTCTCGTACATTGGCTTCATCGGTCCTTCATGCAGGAAAGCTAAGATTTCATCTTGGCTCTTTCTATCGCCAACACCTCTTAGGCTTGGTCCATTTGAGGTACCTTTGAGATCATCAGCGTGACAAGCTAGACATTGCGCCTTCTTCATCAGCTCAAGAGCCGGATCCTCAGGCTCGACGAGAGCAACCACAGCCTTATTCTTCTTAGGCTGGCCTGTCTCTTTGCCTTCTTCTGCAGCCTGACGGGCTTTTTCTTCACGCTCGATATGTTCAGGAACGATATTGAGTTCCTTCAGTTCTGCCTGGTATCCGCTCCATGCGATTCGCGTAAGCGCGATGATCGCAATCAACGAAACGAGCATTAGCGAGGTAGCAATCGGGCGCTTATAGAAGCGTCTTTCTTTACCTGTGTCCAGGAAAGGAGCTAACACGAGCCCGCCAAACGCTAAACCAGGGATAACCATCGTACCGAGGACAGTGTAATCACCTGAAGTGTAAGGAAACTTCAACAATTGATACAGGAACAAGAAGTACCAGTCCGGTATCGGAATAAAGTTAGCGTTCGGATCCGCAGGGTAACCAAGCGGAGCTGGCTCCGAGATGGTCAGAACCAAAATAGCGACGAGTGCTACTACACCAACCATCCATTCCTTTAATAGAAAGTTCGGAATGAATGCCTCAGATTTACCCGGATAAGCGGAGTAATCTACCGGAAGCGGTGTAGTTCCGCTTTTTTTCTTAACCCGGGAATCACCGACATACACAATTTTTTCATTTGATGAAGGCTTGTGCGCCATGTGGTTTCTCCTCCTCTCTTATAGCGGTCCTGAGATGCCTTGTCGGCGAATCATAAAGAAATGAGCACCCAGCAAGGTTAATAGGCCTGCCGGCAGGAAAAATACATGGATTGCAAAGAATCGTGTCAAGGTCTGTGTACCTACGATAGTACCGCCCTGCATCAACTCTTTAATATACGGTCCGATATACGGGACTGTATCTGCGATTTCCATCGTAACCTTGGTTGCATAATAGGATTTGTTATCCCAAGGCAACAGGTAACCTGTTAAGCCAAGACCCAGCATGAGGAAGAATAGCAGCATTCCGACTACCCAGTTCATCTCACGAGGAGCCTTATAGGATCCAGTGAAAAATACACGAAGCGTATGTAAGAACATCATTACGATTACAAGTGAAGCTCCCCAGTGGTGCATGCCGCGAACGATATTCCCAAAGGCTACCTTCGTTTGCAAATATTCAACACTGTAGTATGCGTTCACAATATCCGGCACATAATACATAGTAAGGAACATACCGGACAAGATCTGGATTACAGTAATAAAGAACGTCAATCCGCCAAAGCAATACACGAATGCGGAAAAATGATGCGCGGGGTTGACGTGCTCCGGCACTTCATGGTCGGCTACGTCTCGCCACATCGGCGTAATATCAAGACGTTCATCGATCCAGTTGTACACACCTTTAGCCATCAGTCATTGCGCCTCCTTATTTCACGCGTGTATTCGGCTTCTTATCGCCCAGATAGACGAAGCCATTGTCAATCCTAACCGTGTACTCATCCAACGGTGCGCGAGCGACAGCTAGCTGTTTGCCATCTTTGGTGTAGTGCGCGCCATGGCATGGACAAAAATACTGATCCTTATATGCAGCATTGTTGTTCCAACCGACCACGCAACCTAAGTGCTTGCATATTGGAGACAGTGCTAGGACACCCACATCATCCTTCATGATCCATGCTTTCAGCGTAACCGTGCTCTCGTACCATCCGTCCACTTGTAAAATATCAAATTTGAACTCTTGCGGTGTATCAGTCAGCTTGCTGACTTCCACTACTTTAATGAAGTTACCTTCTTTCTTCTTCACCAATAGCGGATCTACCGCAAAACGGATCATTGGCAACGCTGCTCCGCCAACCATGAAAGCGCTTGCCCCACCTAACGTATAGGAAAGAAATTGTCGACGTGACATTTCCTTGCGCGCCAGCGGTTTGTGAGGTGTCTGCTCATTCTCATGCGAATTGCTCATCGTTTCTACCCCCTTTGCCCAACCGTTCTCACAGCTTTCAATGACGATTATCACATTCTTACTAGGACATTCCTATAATATCCCAGCACTATGTCATCGTCAATATTTTACCAATTTATTTGGAACAATCAACCAATATATTGAACGAAATGTTGATATATTGTCACAATTAATTCATATTTTCTCCAGTTGTCCACATTTCTTGGATGCACGCATTCACGTATGAAGCAGAGCTGCTGTAGTCTTTCTGTCTATTATCATTAGGAGTGAGCACGAGATCAGCTGCGAAGAGAATCTTGTCGGGGATTGTCAATTGTGACGACATGATGACGACATATCGGAAGTTAGACTGCTTCAATTGCTGGATAAAAGCATTCAGTACCTTCCACTGTTCGTCGGTTGAACCTGAGTGTTCTGCATAGTGGTACGCTGGATATGTGACGATACGTCCGTGAAATGGCCCTTCCGCTAGATCTAGCCAGTCTCTTAGATCCTCTAGCTTAAGCGCTGCTTCAACCGGGGATTCGATTCCGCTTAAGCCCGTGACAGGCAGCAGGCATGTATCTAGATAAGGTTTCCACTCTTCCCATTGCTCCAATGTTAACTCACTAAATTTCATGATGTTCCTCCCAACACATATTTTCCTGATTATTCCTTCTTATTATACCGATAATCACAAAAAAAAGAAGAACCGTTATTCGGATTCTTCATTGTATCGCCTTCAATTCTGTTGTCAGCATCTGAAACGCAGCTTCATCACCAGCGACCAGCGCTTGATCAATAGCTTCGTAAATTTGGCGGGTGCGGTATTTTTTTATTGCGTCATCCCAAACCATCTCTGCTGTCAAACTCAGCATCGCTTCATATGTTACTTTCATTTTATCCATAGGACGCACCTCCAAACCAGAACGATTAAGAGATCCTATATTCCTTTCCTTTCACCACATAACTGTCTGTTGTTCGCTTCATTCGCTCTATGTCATCATCAGTCAGCTCGCGAACGACACGAGCGGGTGAACCTAGAGAGAGGGTATAGGCTGGTATTTTTTTATTTTCGGTAACGACCGAACCGGCTCCTACTAAAGCATATTCACCGATGTCCGCCCCGTTCAGTACAATCGCCCCCATGCCAATCAATGTACCTTTGCCTATCTGGCAGCCGTGAATGATTGCGCCGTGACCGACCGAGACTCGATCCTGAACGATTAGCGGTTGATCCGTGTTTACGTGGCCGATCGCTCCGTCTTGTATATTGACACATTGACCAATTCTTATTGGAGCCAGATCTCCGCGCAATACGGCGTTGAACCAAATGGTAGACTCCGAACCGATCTCAACATCACCAATTATTTTTGCACCATCAGCTATATAAACAGATTGATGCGCTCTTGGAATGATCCCCTGATATGGAATGAACATATTCCGCTGCCTCCTCCAACTTATCAATGCTTGGGCCAACACCCAATTTCATATGTAAAAAGTTGGACTCATAGTATCAACGGAACATTTATTTGTCAATCTTCAGATTGATCTTATCTTCGTGAGGCACGTACACTCCTTGAATGAGCGTCTGTCCTCGTCTTGTAATCTGAACGACCGCCCCATAATCTGGATGATCTCCGTAACGAAGCAATCCTAGATGCACCATCATCCTAACGATGCGCTGTCTAATAATGTTCGCTGGACTATCGTAATAAAATGGTTTTACGTAAGGCAGCAGCACGGATTCCAAAGAATCAAGCGTCGTCCACTTCCCTGTACACTTATAGATCCAGTTAACAATCGACAGCAGATTAGGAATTGCGTTCTTGTACAGCTTTAGCCAGAAACGATATATAGGTTGCACCGGCTCGTAACTTGAGCCGCTATGCAGTCTTTCAAGCCCTGCTTGCGATAATGATAGCTTGGCTTCTTGCTCCTCAATCCATCCTTGATAGAATGCATAGTCATACAGCAGGGACATACGGTTTGGATAATTATGAAACCTGCGTCCATACCCAAAGCGCCACTCCCCTTTCTGTACAATAGCTTCAGAGATCGATAGCGTCTCCAATAGCTGCTGCTGCGCCTTCTTATACATGACGCCTTCTGCATTTAATAGAACAGAATCCGTATGTATGAAATCCAGCAGCTTCACTACATCCTCACCTAGATGTCCATCTTCATCTCGGTAGGCTTCCGGTTCTTGAACATATTGCAGTTCATGTTCAAATCTGCGGTGCAATACATCTCTAAAGCGCAGCTTCATATCTTCAGGGATCTGAAACAAATACTTCGTATTCGGACTGCATCCATTGAACAACCATCCGCTTTGCTTAAATTTCACGATAATATCACGAGGCGGCGGCAAGCTCTCCTTCTGCTGCTCCATATCGAAACGCGTCTGCTGGACGCGAGCGACAAGATCCTCTAAGCTGAACGAAGTGCGCTGATCAAATAGAATGGAGTTCAAAAAGCGCAGCTCCTCTAGCGACATATCCATGACGTATCGTTCGAATACGTCCTTTCTGCCCAGCACTGATAAGATGGACTGAATCAGCTCATGCTTGGAATGCTTGTTGCATTCACAGTCATATCGCTTCGCTATTAGTGTCAGTTGAGCAATGTCCGCATAACTGAGCATATCCGCTAAATTCACGCCTTCCCTCCTCCCGATCTTATTTTGCATCATGCCGAATCTTCGTTATCCATTATCCATTATTGGAAAATCTCCAACTTTTATTCAATTCATCTCAATAGTCTCGCAACAAAAATAAGCTTTCAAAACCACTGTCGCAGTGATTCTGAAAGCTTATGCTTCTATAAAACATATTCAAATGTTGCGTTGAATCGCAAATGCATCTGATGGCTGCATATGTTTCGTGCAATTAAATAGGATGGGGTTCCAGCTTGAACCATCTCTCTCAAGTACAGAATAGGACAAGTTCGAGATGTTAGCTTGTACCCGCCCTCCTAATAATACGGCAAACAATTGAGCAAGCCAGCTGCCATGTGTAACAAGCAATAAGCTCTTGCCTTCTTCACGCTGTGCGATGGCTTCCAGCGCATTCAGCGCTCGAGATTGAAGAGCCGTATCACTTTCCTGTCCGAGGTCCATCTTCCGCCAATCCGATCCCCATCGCTGCTCTCGCACTTCAGGAGTAGTGCCTTCAACGAGACCATATGCTCGTTCTCGAAGCCCGTGATCCGGATTAAGCAGAGGAATATTAAGCTTATCTGCAATAATGTGAGCGGTCTCTTCCGCACGCTGCATTCCGCTTGACATGACGCCGGCGAATGGATAGCTGCCTTCTTCCTTATATAAGCGATTTGCTAATAAACGAGCTTGCATTCTGCCTGTATCGTTTAAGGGTATGTCCGTCTGGCCTTGAATCTTGCCAAGCACATTCCAGTCCGTCAACCCATGTCTTACTAATCCAATGTATTGCTTACCCATGCGCTCACCTTCGGCTTCCAATGAATTCATTTCATTATGAAACTATTCCTTTGCCCGTGTCAACCAGTTCAGCAGCAACAAGGCAAGTGAAATACCGAATAACGAAAGCGCAATCCAGTATTGCGGCACTGTCGGCACCACATCCAGCAGAACTGGGTCATTGGCGCCAAAATCAGGCAGTTCCATTTCAATTGAACTTACTTCAGATTCAACACTCCCCACGACAACTGTCGGCACGATGCCAGTCGCAGGCTTGGCCATTGGTTGCTCCGCAGTCACCGCTAAAGCTAATAAACCAGATAAAAACACAGCAAGACAGAATGATACGATGCCGGCAAATATATTCCGCATTCTCGGACTCATCCTGTTGCCGCGTCTATGAGCAGGAGTAAACCACGGAATGTCATTATAGATCCGTTCCATGACATCCTCTGGCCTAAACTGATGAGCTGGCACCTCGTTATCCCAATCGATGGCTCTCAAGCTCCAGTCGGTCATGTCTTCATCCCATTGTTCACTTACATTCCAGACATTGTACTGTTCCGTACAACTCTCACAATCCTGTAAATGTCGTTCAATCTCCTGTCTCAGCGGATCGTCAGCAGGCATATCGGCATATTCCGATATCCAATCGAGCGCTTCCGCACATTCCATAAGCTGTTCATCCCTTCAAACCAGGCTCCGAAACATAGCCTTCCAGCTGCACCTTGATGCTTGCACGAGCACGAAACAACAATGATTTGACAGAACTGACTGTTTGCCCCAGCTTATGCGCAATCTCTTGGTACTCTAATTGTTCATATTCACGAAGTATAATGGCTGATCGCTGCTTCTCAGGCAGTCGATTGATCGCTTCTCGAACGAGATGCACTTTCTCGTTGCGAAGGATAGCATTCTCTGGAACGATCTCTTTCGGCGCTTCAGGGACAATACTGTTGTCTTCATCCAAAGACAGTTGAATGCTTCGTTGCTTGCGAAGCTCACTTAGTACAGTATTGCGAGCAATCGTATATAACCATGTTGAGAATGAAGCTTCTGCTTCCCGAAACGTATGTAAGCTTCGAAACGCCTTATAAAAGGTTTCTGCACATAAATCTTCAGCTAACAGCTCTTGTTGAGAGCTCCTAAGCATGTGATAAATAAAAGCCAATACCTTGCGTTGATAACGATTCATCAATTCCGCGTATAAATCTACGTCTCCGTCTTTAATACCACGGATGATTTCGGAATCAGTCATGGATTGCGTCCTCCTTGCTTTCCACTGCGCTCCCGATGTACTGACTTACTTGTATATACCTATAAGGGAACTAATAGTTGCGGTTAATAAAAACTGTTTTCCAAAAAAACTATATGAATTTAGCATGATATGTTATCTTTTGTCATTATTTCAGATGCGCTATTATTCTACCATAGAAAACTTTAGGAATCCTTAATTTTTTTTAATCTTTTATGCCAAATACAAGAAAACATCTAAAAATAATTACCCCAAAAGCTAATTTATTTAACAACCATTCAAATGATGACTGTTTTTATCGTGGATGTCCAGCATTAATATATGCTGCAACAAAAAAAAACGCCACTATGAATAGTGGCGAGTGCTTAAATTCGTAAGCACATAAATTGGATAGGAGTGGAGAGAAACCATACTGTACTTTTATTATATTGTATACGTTTTCAAACTGTCAATATATTCTGCAATATTAATTTCATCAATTTTCTAAATTCTCCTATTAATTAGACAAAACTCCCTTTATTTACCTATTTTTATACATATACGGTAAATCCAAGTGTAGAAAGTAAGCCTTTTGCTGCATCCCAAGCCTTCTGATCGCGGAATGATAACCTCAGCACGCCTGGCACATCTTCACGACTCTCAATAATTTGAACGTTGCTCAAGTTGACATTATGATTGCCAAGCTCTGTAGTTATTCTACCGATGATCCCTGGTTCATCAGGAACGTCAACATATAGTTCATATAGCGAATGAATGACACCCTTGCGTCGCTCAGGCATTCTGCCGCGGAATTCTCCAGAGTTCATAAAGGAATCTCGAATAAACTGCGAGTCCTGATTCTCTAGAACATCAATCCACTGCTCAACTGACGCCTTCCAATCTGTCAGCAGATCCAGCATAACACCGCGATTATTGATTAGAATATCGCTCCATATGGTCGGGTCACTTGATGCGATTCGTGTAATATCACGAAATCCGCCTGCAGCCAGCAAGACATACATATCATTGTCTTCATTGTAATGGCGGACCTGATTCACTAATGCCGTTGCTACTATGTGCGGCAAATGACTGATCGCTCCTACCACACGGTCATGTTCCACTGGATTCATGCGTATAAGATGAGCGCGTGTATGTAGAAGCAGATTCGTTAAACGTTGATAAGCCTCCTCATCAGTACCAGGCTCGGGTGTCAGGACATAATAAGCATTTTCAAATAGCAGTACAGACGCCGCTTCCACTCCAGAACGCTCTGAACCTGCCATAGGATGTCCACCAATAAAGTGTACCCCTTGCCAATCAAGCTCCTGAGCGCACTTCGAGACAGACGCTTTTGTGCTGCCTACATCTGTAACGACACAGCCGCGTTTAAGCGGTAAAGCACTGAGACGGACAAGCATCTCATTCAGTATGCCGACGGGAGAACAAATGAATATAAAGTCAGCATCATGCACGGCTTCAACCAGCGAAGTCGTCGCTGAATCAACCACACCTAGTTCGACATATTTTGCCGTCGAGACAGAGTTAGGTGAATAGCCGGTTACATGAATGCCAGGCTTGCCGCGAAAGCAAAGGGCGAGGGAGCCGCCGATCAACCCCACGCCCAGAATAGCTACTTTTATCATGATGTCACCTTAACCTCTTGTACTATCTGCTTCAACGCAGCTATCAGACCTTCATTTTGTTCCGGACGTCCAACTGTAATCCGAATATGGTTCGGGTACAAACGATGTCCCGCGCGAGTAATGAAGCCTTTATGCAACAAGAGTTCAAACATCTGTGCGGATGGCATACCGCAATCCACCATGATAAAGTTGCCGTGTGCCGGGAAGCTTGTAAAGCCTAAACGATCGAACTCCGCTTGCAGATATCGGATACCTTGCGCATTCTTCACTTTGCAGCTATCGATAAATGCTGTATCTTGAATTGACGCTAATGCCGCTGCTTGAGCGAAGCGCGTCGTGTTAAACGGTTCGCGAACCTGATTGATCGTGCGAATCACGTCTGAGTGACCGATACCGTAGCCGATACGAAGCGCAGCGAGACCATGTATCTTCGAAAATGTTCGCAGCGTAATCAAGTTCGGGTATTGCTTTAACAACGAGAATGCATCTGGGAAAGCTTCGTCCGTTACGTATTCACAGTATGCTTCATCCAATACGACAATTACATTAGCAGGCACACGCTCCATAAATGCCGCTACCTCATCGTGACTAATTATCGTACCTGTCGGGTTGTTAGGATTACAGATCCAGATAATCTTCGTGCGATCGGTTACAGCCTTCAGCATAGCATCAAGATCATGGGTGCCATCCTTGAGAGGCACCTCCACAATTACAGCACCTTCGATCACCGCATTATGCTTGTATTGCGGAAATGTCTGATCAGCCATAATCGTCTCATCGCCCTGTAAGAGATAAGCGCGGCACAGCATCAATATAATCTCATCCGAACCGGCGCCGAATATAACCTGATTGGCATCCACATTAAAATGCTCCGCCACAGCGCGGGTCAGGCTTACCGCTGCACCGTCTGGATAGATGTTTGTGTTGTTCATTTCCGCAAGTATTGCTTGCTTAGCCTTCTCAGAGGATCCGTATGGATTCTCATTTGAAGCGAGTTTAACGACGGAATCTAATCCGTATTCCCGCTTAATATCCTCGGCAGACTTGCCCGGTTGATAGACTGGCAAATGTACGACAGTGCTTTTCGGTTGCATCCTAAACCCCACCCTTTCCACAATTGGATCTATTTATATGATCAAATTTTTATGATTTCAATTGTCGCACAAAATTACAAATTTGCAAGACCCCTTCTTTCTCAGTTTGCGGATCGCCTAGCAGCGGCAGGGCTTCCTCGACTTGCTTCACAATCGCGCTGCCCACGATAACCCCGTCACAATGATCTGAGAATTGCTCAACATGTGCACGTGTAGATATACCGAAGCCTACAGCAATCGGCAGATCAGTGGCTGCTCTTACTTCGTCGAGGAACGAATTCACTTCATCGCCAAAGGAATCGCGAGTTCCTGTTACGCCGAGCGATGACACACAATAGACAAATCCTCTGCCAGTGCTGACGATGCGGCGAATCCGCTCCTTCGAAGTCGGAGCTACCAAAGGTATAAGGTGTACACCGAAGCTGTCAGCCCCCTCTAGAACAGCAGCATTCTCTTCAACCGGCAGGTCCGGAATAATGATTCCGCTAATATCAGCAGCCTGCAGCTCTGAGAACAGCCGATCCATACCATATTGCAGTACAGGATTATAATAAGTGAACAGCACATATGGTATCTTGGCGCCTTCAGCGCGAGCGCGACGCG